>CAUUIW010000007.1:0-152573 GCA_963545355.1 uncultured Oribacterium sp.
TAGTGTATCACAGGAGACCCTCCTGGAAATCCATCATTCCATTTTTACAGAAAAACTTTCACACTCTCCTTTTCCCCAATTCCCCATCTCATTTCTGAAACACCCAAAGCTTGCTGATCACATAGTTCAAAACAATGACCACGATCTGCGCGCTCAGCTTTACCGCGACAGCATTCATATGCAGTCCTGTAATAAAAAACGCGAGAATCGCTTCTTCCACAATAAGGGTAAATACTCTGCCGCCCACAAAAGAGCTCATCTGCTTCAGAAAGCCTGCCAGCGTCTCTGTTCTTCCTTCAAACACCCAGAGACGATTCGTAACAAACTGAAACAAAACACAGACCACCCAGCAGATGACATTGTTAATGAGGGCGTTGACAGGGGTGACTCTGTCAATTACAAAGAACAGAAAGAGATTCAGAAAGAATGACAATCCCCCAAAGAGCAGATACATCAGCAATTCCTTATGCCTGCGATAAAACGGCCCAAAAATCCGAAGCAGCGGCAGCTGCATTAGACGATCAAAGATATCTTCCTTCAAGCTTATTTTCTCCCCGGTACAAAATGCCGATTCCTTCTGTCATAAAGCCAATATCCAAGAACCAGCAGAAGACTAAACAAGGATATCATCGCGCCCTCCTTTAAATAAGGCGTAGTGAAATGCATCTTCAAGGCATACTTCCCCTTGGGAGCTTTAATTGCCATGAATGCCACATTCGCCCGCTCAATCTCCACAGGCGCATCATTTAGCGTTGCTTTCCAGCCCTTGGAATAGGGTACGGCGATATAGATATACTGATCCTTCTGCAAATCCACATCGGCCTGAAGCACATTGCCCTGAATGTTGATGTTGGAGGCAATCTGATTTAAATCCCTGCCTATGCTGTCAAGCTCCGTTTTGGGTAATGCATTTATCTTTATTTCATCTATCTGATACTCACCTGCCTGATCAAACTGTAAGGCTATGCCATCAATCGTTTCGTTTACATATCCAAGGTTCACCAGTCTGTCTTCTCTTCCGGAATACATATGACCTCTTCCTGTAGTCATATCAAATAAATTTCCCGCCGAAAGCACATTTTCATCGCCTTTCATTGCGACCAGTTCAAACATAAACCCAAAAAGCTTCGGTCTGTTCGCAGGCAGATTTCTCATGCCTTTTAAGCCAACATAAACCTCACTGTCTTTTATGTTGTCAAACCTCAGTTTAACGATTGACCGATCCGCCGTTACCTTATATACATTTCCTTCTTTGGTAACAGTATCCGGAAATTCCATTTTATAATTTATTTCATGATTATTCTGGAGACTCCCTGGTTCAGAGCCATTCGAAAGAACAACCCCCTTCCGGAGCAAATTCACTCTTTCAAACATAGGAACAGATTCGAAATAGCTCTCTGAAAAAGATCGATTATACCCAAATATCATAGGTAAGGCATCTTCTCGTGAAAGCAAAACAGTATTCGTGCTTTTGTTGATCCCGTTAATTACACCTTCTTTTTCAAAAGTATCGAAACCATAGGGCGGAGCTGTAATATTATCTTTATCCCATAAATAATATTTAACACCAAAAATATTCTCAAGGACAGTCTCTTTATCGAGATTCCCATCCCTCTGCGGATAAGGAGCTTTCATGACTCCGGTAGAAACTATAAATTTATCTACCAGCGGGTTATAAAGTGTCGAATATCGATTAAATCCATAATATTCACCAACCCAGTTCATGTTGGGTTGACGCGGTATAGAGTCTACAGCATCAAAACGATATCCTTCTTTAAAATTGATATCATCAAGTAATTTTGATTCTTTGTAAATTGCAGTATATTTATACGATGTGCCTCTTTCCGCGTTGATTCCGGTTAGATTATAATAATCCTTATTAAATGCAACATAATTTGTCGCAAAAGATGAAATCATGACTAAGGCTAAGGCTAATAGTTGAAAGTATAATCCATTTTTATCCGACAGGAAAAATAGTAAACATGCCAAAGCCATGAATAGTACCGTGGAAACACTGCCCGGGTATTTCGAATCAATCGCAATCAGGCAGATATATATGCCTATAACTGTCAAATATTTAAATCTGTTTGTATGGAAATCTTCAACGATATTCTCAAGCGCCATACAGCAGGCATTTATCATAAAAAGTCCCATAATAAAAATCCAGCGATTTGCCGTATATGCAAATCCGTTAAAGATTCTGTTGATATATGGAATAAATAAAACAACGGCAAATACAATCAGCCTGATATAGTCCCGTTTATATTCTTTTCTTTTAAAAATCAAAAATAAAACTGCAAAAACAGAAAAAAAGCCAAATCCATAGCGATCATCTCTGCCGAAATCTCCATAATTGGCAAAATTAATGATAGCTGTTTTATAATAGCCCAACGAGAATATCCATGGAATATAAAAATCGCTCTTTATCCTGTCCTGCCCTAAGAATTGATTCATGATCGGCAGCAGCATGACTGCTGCAATTCCAATGCTCATCATAGTGGCTAACGCAAAGGCTCCAACCCATGACGCAAACGATTTGGCATCTTTCTTTCCGTTATATTCTACAAACCAGTAAATCACACATTCTATTCCGACGAATAGCAGCATCATATAGGCATTGTAGAAATACGTAAACAGCATAAACGCCATTGACAAAATATAGATCAGCGGCTTTCTTTCCTTCCAAAACTTTTCCACTCCAAGCATTACGATGGGAAATACATAATAAGGCGGCAAAAACAGCGCCTGAAAAACACCGATGATCAGGCAGCCCATAAATGCATATGATATCGCACCGAAAAGACAAGTGAAATTTTTGTAGCCCTTGTACCTGGCAAAAGCGATAAATGCCAATCCGCTAAGATAATATTTAATAATTATGGTGCAATCTAATGCCAGCTCCAGCTGTTCTTTTTTAAACAAAAAAGAAATCCAGTTCAACGGATCTGCCAATTCCCATCCGATGGAAGCGATAATATCCGAACCGTATCCAAGACTCATTTCCCACATAGGTATGCTGAGCTTGTGTTCGATGAATATAGAATGCAAAACTTTACGCTGCCATTCCCCTGCATAAGCAAAAAAGGCATACCATTGTTCCAGCCCGTCTCCTGCCCACAGAAAGGTTCTGCCGTACAGCCAATACCATCCATAACACAGGGTAAACATGATCGCAAACAAAATCGTATACGAAAGAACGTACCTTTGGCTCATGAAATCATATATTTTTTCTGTTTTTGACCTGTATATTGCCTTTTCCACGTTTATCCCCCTCTGTATTGGTCGATCTCCAGATACTTCTCCCAGAACTCTCTGCTCGTAAATTCCTCTTGTCTTGCGGCATAATCCCGTCTTATCCCCGGATACTCTCTGTGAAATCTGGCAAAAATTTCTTTTTCTCTTCTGCGCAGAGCCCTGTACCTCGCCTTATCTCTGATCAGCACTCTGCCCTTCCTGGAATAGATGTCCACCTGCACGATTCTTTCTCTCAGGGCAATCTTACCGGAATAATACGCAAGATTAAAAGGAATCTGTGCCTCCTGCTTCCTTAAGAAGCATTTTGGTAAAATCCTCTGTCCGTTATAAGACAAGCGAAACAAAAACTTTCGGAGAATCCCTCTCGGTTCCTCTTTCCAGATATTTTCCTCTTTGAGATCTACGTCGCGCAAATGATCCAGGTCATCAAGTTTTTCCAGCTTCGATGATTTGTCTCTCAGAATAGCCTCTCCCTGATCCTTGGAAAAAAAATCAGGGCCCTTCAGAAAATCCTCGAAAGCATCCAGCATCAGACCGGCTCCTTCATAGTCCAGACTTAAGAGTCTTCCCCGATACATCTTATACATTCGAGTGGCAAAATTAACCCCCTTGGCAATATCCGAAGCTGCCTGAATAAAAAGTAAGTTTCGATGTGAAAGATAGATTTCAATAAATGGATTATATCTGGTGGAGAATCCACTGTGCCATACACAGATGCTGTTCATGCTGATGATCCGCGCCTTCCCTCGATTTCCATACTCAACATCATCGCCACGGAAGAAAAGCGGAAGCGGGAGTCTGTTTTTTTCTATATATTCTCTCGGAATACAGCACATCCACCAGGCAGCATACATATTATCCTTCTGAATCGGCTCTCTGTCACTGCAAAGAATATCAAAGAGATTGCTGCAGTCAAAGATTCTCTTTAATCCCCGGCAGGCGCCCTCCGCATCAATAAAGCCGATATCCTCCTGCTGGATATTCATCTCTTCCATGCGCAGCATTGCGCCGGAGATCAGATGTCCCTTATACTCCTCCTTCAAAAAGCTGAGAAGACAATACATACGCCGGATGCTCTCGGACATGACAAGTACATCATCATCCATCAAAAGAACATGTGTGATTCTCTCTTCCATATCGAGGCTTTCTATCATGCCTCTGGCAAAACCACCCGCACCCCCAACATTTTTATTCGGATGGATATGTACATGCGGATGACGGCTGCGTTTCACTAAGCTTCTGCCATTATCTACCACGTTGAGCCAGATGTTTTTTCCGATTTCATCGTCACTTAAAAGCTCACGTTCAATAATATCAATATTTTTTTCAATATATTCTTCTTTTTTAAAGGTAGTCGTAGCTATGGACAGACGCACCGGATTTTTTGCGTTATCCTCAAACTCCCCCTCATAGAAGCCTCCGGAAATTTCCGTCTTCTCCTGCGCCTCTATCTCAAATGCTACCAGTGAGCACTGATTCTTCGGGATCGCCATCTCTATCTCTTTGAAATCATCAAGCTCATAGTGCGCCGATGCAAGAAACTTTCTTTCAATCACATTTCCCGTAAGTATATAGCCCACAAGATCCAGGCGGAATGCCCCCTTGATTTTCAAATGCAGACTTAGCGCCCGGAGACCGGTATATTCTTTCCATTTGCGATAGGAAAATGAGTTCAGATAGGAAGCAAAGCTGACTTGTCTCCCCCCTGCTACGGCTATGCCCTCTCTGCCGATGTACGGGATGTCCTCATGAAAAAACAAATAAATGGCTCCCCTGAAATCCAGGTCCGGAAATACTATGTTTTGGATTCTCGCTTTCATTTCTCTTTTCCCCCTCTGATTTATTCTTATCGGAATATATCCCCGGTATAGATCATCACTTCTTCAATACTTTCAATATTGTCCTGCCTTGACATCTCAATCGAGACAAAATTTTTGTACCCTTCCTCAGATAAAATTTCATGAAGTTTTTTATGAAGCTCTCTGCGTTCGATTTTAGCAAGATATGGTTCACTGATGTGAACATGATTGATGACGCCTACATGATCCTCTATCAGCGCAAGGCCTTCCTGATTATAAATCACCGTGCCAAGATCCAGATTTAGTCTGAAGCCCTTTGAGTTAACCTTCTCTATTAATTCCATCGCCTCTTTCGTGGTATTGATGAAATTCGTATGATAAATTGCCGGATTTGCCTCCATCCCGATCACGGTATGATGTGCAAG
The DNA here is from genome assembly GCA_963545355.1 of uncultured Oribacterium sp. Lineage (GTDB taxonomy): Bacteria > Bacillota > Clostridia > Lachnospirales > Lachnospiraceae > Oribacterium. Next base: position 5,480 of record CAUUIW010000007.1, read on the forward strand.
AGCATAATCGCCGAGTTCCCCGAAAAAATCAATTGCCACGGACAGATCTGTGCCTTCGGCATAGCTCCTGTTTCTGGGACATCCAAATACAAGATTTTTGCATTTTATCTCCTCGGCAAACCAAATCGCCCGCTTGGTATAATCCAGAAGTGTTTTTCTTTCATCGGCGGACTGAAAGATATTTTCCGTTCTTCCGAACCAAATGGACTGCATGGAGGGAACAGAAAAACCGTATTTACTCCTCATGTTCTGCGACCATTCCGCAGCGATCTGCAGATTGTCATAGGGCGTATTTGAAAACAGCTTTGAAGGCGCAATCTCTACGCCCTCAAAGCCAAGTCTCTGCATTGTCTCATATATCAATTCGTCGTTTTCATCATCCCACGCAATATTCGAAATTGACAGTTTCATTTTATTTATATTCCTCAGTAAACTTTCTTATATCGGAGAGGACATCTGCTTTAGCGATAATATACTCTCCTGTGCCGCCGAAAAGCTCCGAATAATGACTTCTGTAATCATATAATGCAGGCTGATTGACAATTTCATTCTTGAACTCTTTTCCCGTAAGATACTCGTATAGCTCACCGGCCGATACCGGCTCGACGGCGAGATGGAGCATTTGAATATGGTTCTCAAGTGCCAGCTGAATATCTGACCAGAGCCTGGATAAAGGATAGAACTGATACCTGCTCCTGCTGTCAGTAAAATTCAATGCAGTAAAATTCAAAGACTCAAATTTATTTTTGAGAAACACCCTTTCCTCATCCGAAAGCGCTCTGCACTGATAAAATCCATTGGGCTGGCGTTCATAGTAATTCCTAAGCTCTGTGTCTTTCTCCGAAAGCTCCATAAACTTTTTTTCTGTAAGCATGAACGGAATCCTGTGGATATAATCATAGATGAAGTTCTTCTTGATATTGATCCCATAAAGTCCCGGAAGCCTGATGATAAGACTATCTTTAAAATTCGCCTTAGCCCACTCTTCCAGCCGATATCGATTCAGCCCATATGCCTGGAGGCCATCCGTGTCGATTTCCGCATCCTCAAGCTTGCCGTTTGGATTCTTCAAGACATCAATGGTCGAAATCAAGACCAGTCTCTTGGGATTTATCTCTTTTATATTTCTTTCTGCCTGCAAAACAAGCTCCCAATCCCTGTCGGGAGCACTGTTAGCAAGGTACTTCTCCGCTCTCATCCCCGCATAAACCAGTAAATCCGGGTTAAGACCGTAGGCTTCTTCAATATTCTTAGAGTTATATGCTCTGTCAAAGTCTCCTCTTTGATGGATATTACTCCCTACAAATCCTGTATATCCTACCAATGCTTTCATAATCACCTACTTTGTCAGCTTCTCAATACTCTCGAAGCTGTACTTCGATCTCCTGAAATTCAGATCGACTAAAATCTGAAGATATTGTACAACGATTGTTAATATGGCAAATAATCCAAAAAAAGCTACAGAAAGAAACAGAACTGTCGTTGTCCAGCCTGCAACCGGATTTATCATCAGGTAACATGCAATGGTATAAAAGACCATAAAGAGAGAAATAAACATCATCAGTAAGGTCATGAACTTTGTTAAAACATATCCGACATCCGTAAACAAAATCAAGGTTTCAAATGCCAGATTCCTTCTGTATTTTCTCTGCAGCTTATCCACATTCTCGTTTATTTTTTTCTTCTGGTCATACTTTACATTGATCGTCTTCAAGCCGCAGTTTGTATATATGCCTTTCCTGTACGGAATCGTCTTATTCATTCCGCTGATTCTATTATATGCTCTCCGGCTGAGTATTCTGAAATTTTCAGTATACATTCTGTTTCCGTTGTTTGAAAACTTCTCATAGATCCAATAAAAGAGGGAGGAAGAGAGCTTCTGAGGCTTATTGGTCGATGCGCCGACTATATCATATCCCTCCAGCATTTTTCGATACACAGCAATAACGTCGTCGTCATTCCAGTCTTGATTTGTAGTATCAATTTCGAGAATAAAATCTCCGATCGACAAATCCACACCGGCATTCATCGCCGTTTCGAGGCCATGGTAGCTGCTGAGATTGATAATCGAAATAGCCGTTTCTGTCGCAAATTCCTTCACACTTTTAATTTCATCCACACTTCCGTCCGTCGAAAAATCATTTACGCAGACAATCTCCGAATGTTCAAAATGATTCTCGAGAAGCTCAATGAGATTTTTTATAAAATCAGCAATATTTCCCTCCTGATTATGTACATATACCACCGCAGAAATAAATTTTTTTTCTTTCAGTCTATCCATTTAACAATACCTCATCCAAATCATATACCGTATTGATCTTCCCCGATAATACACTCACAAAAACCGGCTTGTCGGAAAACTTTCGAATCACTGTCGGTCTTGAGTCATCCACCTCTGACGCCATGAGAATCGGCTTCATCGAAAAGAGGGAATGGTTATACCTGAATCCAAACTCGTCTCTCAGATACTTTCTGGCAAGCGATGCCATATACGGAAATGCCGTCTTCGGCTTCGCCGGGCAATCATTGCAATTTCCCAGCCTTTGCGGAGAACAGAACCCATCACTCTGCCTCTGACAGTCAAACGTGGGCACCTCCTCATAACTGGTGCTGTGCGGCGTAAAGGTAACAGAGGTCAGTGAATGAAATCCGGTCTTGCCAAACGGCATGATGGAAAAGAATGGTCCGTCCATAACCGTAAACCCATAATCCTGAAGACTATCATTCGCATCACAAAGGATAATTTCACAAAGCTCGTATTTAATCCTGAACGGCTCATATCCCAGCATCTTCGTAATCTGGTTGGTCGAGGCATAGGTTACGTTCAAAAGAAACTCTGCTGTATACTGATTGTCATCGACATAAACATCAAATCTGTCCTGAAGCTGTTCTATCTTCTTAATGTCGACACCATACTTTATGGTAACATTTTTCAACTTATCAAGCTGATCAAGATAATAATCTCTGAGGATCATCGCATCATAAGTATATTCCGTTGTCATAAATGCACCGTCACACTGCTTATCCTTAAAGAACCTTTCCGGATAAACCGGTGTGCATGGAATCCCGGCAGCATCGCAGAATTTCTTGAATTGCTCCCCATTCGACCAGGAATAGTGAGCAGATGTTGCATAGATTTTATGAAACTCCTTATTGATGCAAAAGCCAAAATCCTCATTGAATCTTCGAAAATATCCGGCGGACTTCATTGCCGTAAAAAGCGATCTCGGGTAATGATAGCCCAAATGTACTCTTGCCTGATTGATGAAGGTTGCCCTCTGGAACGGCGCTGTATCACACTCAAGCACTAATACACTCTGACCATCTCTTCCGCATAGCTCTGCGGAATACAGTCCGTACAGCCCGGCGCCAATGATGATTTTATCAAATTTCTCCTGCAAAGCGCATCCCTTCCTTCTTTAAAAGATTATAGCATCATAACTCAAAAGCTTATATGCTTTCCATTTTGAATTTTTTTCTCAGCTTTCTGATCTCTGTTATATATTGCATAATGAGTTTTTTCGTGTCTACTGTAGTATTAAAATCATCTGTCCATTTTACAGGAAGCTCTACAATTTTATATTTATATCTTTCTGCTCTAAGTAAAAGCTCAATGATATAAAACCATCCGTTTTCATCCTTTCCCGCTTTTGCCATTAAATCCACAAGTCTGCTTCTGTTGAAAAACTTAAAGCCGCAAATAGCATCGGAGGCTCTCATCCCCAATGTCAGCTTAAGCAAATATACCAGACCCTTGGAGGTAAATCTTCGAATCAGCTTTCTGCTTTTTAAATTTTCTTTTCGGGTCCACCTCGCACCATTTACAATGTCTGTGTCGCTTTCCCTTTCAAACTGTATCATCACGTCCTCAAGATGTCTTACATCTGTCGACAAATCAATATCCATGTAGCCCACAATGTCCGCCTGGGAATTTTCAACGCCCTTTCTAAAGGCTATACCAACCCCCTTTTCCTGCAGCCTGAGATATTCCACCGTACTGTACTTGTCCCTGAGACTTTCCGCAATTTCTCTGGTTCTGTCAATGGAAGCATTATCCACGATCGTAATCTTATATTGTCCGGAATATTTTTTCTCTAAATATCTGTATGTGCCCAATACCCCATTTTCCAGTCTTTTTTCTTCATTGTAGACCGGTAAAAGAACCTCTAACTCCACGCTGTGTCTCCTTCCAGCTCAAAAACGGATTTCTTGATCTGATACACTATACTTCCCCCTGACCAGATCGGACTCAAGCTATAAACGTAAAATAATGCTTCGCTACGCCATCAATGTCTCCTGCTTCCCGCACTGCTCCATGATCCAGCCACAATGCCTTTTCACATACCGCTTTTACCGATTCCATGGAATGTGAGACATAGAGAAGCGTCGTACCCTTCTCCCGCATCTCCTGCATTCGCCTCTCACACTTCTGCTGGAAGGCATAGTCCCCTACGGCAAGCACCTCGTCACAGATCAGGACATCCGGTTGGACGATGGTTGCAATCGAAAACCCCAGACGGGCTGCCATTCCGGAGCTGTAATTCTTGATCGGCATATCCAAAAAATCCCGAAGCTCCGCGAACTCGACAATCTCCTCAAAGTGCTCTTCCATAAACCTTTCATCATGACCAAGAACCGCGCCATTCAAAAAGATATTCTCCCTTGCCGTCAGATCCCCGTCAAAGCCGGCGCCAAGCTCAATCAACGGCGCAATGCTCCCATTGACCTGCACTCTCCCCTGATACGGTTTCAGGATTCCGCAGATCAGCTTTAAAAGAGTGGATTTCCCTGATCCGTTGGTTCCGATGATCCCCCAGGACTCTCCCTTCTTCACCTGAAAGCTCACATCCTTCAGTGCCAGAAACTCCTTGAACATCAGCTCCCGCCGTACCAGCTTGATAAAATATTCTTTCAGATTGTCGATACGCTCCGACACCATGTTAAAGCGAACCGTCGCATGATCGACCTCCACTGCATACTCTTGCTTCTCTGACACGCTTCTCTCCTCCTCAGATGTACAGGATGAAATTATCCTGTGTCTTCTCGAATGCCAATGTTCCGATCACAAGCACCAGAAGTGCTACGACGAAGCCACAGAGCACGAGACGCGGATCCGGAAAATGTCCCTCCAGCACGATCTCACGAAACTGCTGGATATAGGCGTACAGAGGATTCAGATGCTTGATCAGCTTCTGTAAAAAGACAGGCAGCTGCCGTATCGGATAGAAGATCGGTGTCAGGTACATCCATGCCATAATAAATGCACTGTAGATGTACTGGATATCCCGGAAGAACACCGTCCCTTGCGCGAGGAACATCCCGATCCCAAGGCAGAAGATATAGACCTGAAGCAGAATTACCGGAATAAAGAGGAAATACAGGTTCCAGCGGACGCGGCACACCAGAAACACGATGAGCATGGCGCCGAGGGCAAAGAGCATGTTCATAAAGGAGCTCGTCACCTTGGAGAAGGTGAAGATATACTTCGGCACATAGGTCTTTTTCAGGAGCGGTGCATTTCCGATGATGGAGAACATCGCCTGATTGGTAGACTCCGACACAAAGTTGAAGATCGTCTGTCCGATAATCAGATATACCGGGTAATTCCGGATATCAAAACGAAACATATTGGAGAAGACAATCACCATAATCATCATAATCATCAGCGGATTCAGGACACTCCAGAGATATCCCAAAAAGCTTCTGCGATATTTTAATTTGATATCCTTGAAAACCAGCTGTCGGAGCAGAGGCTGGTACTGCTGGAACACAGCAGTTTTGATTAAGTATTTTCCCATGCTCGTGATTTTATCACAGATAAGGGCAAAACTCTATATTTTGCCGGGGAGACAAAGCAATCTTTTCCGGATCAGCCGGTCGGTTTATATTGCCTGCGGGGCATCCTTCATGTCACGGATCCTCTCCGTCCATCAACCATATCCGCTGCATTAAATCCCCAGATATTCTTTCCAGCTCTCCTCTGTCGTGATTTCAGGAGCACCGTTCTGCCAGCGTTTTTTCAGTACGGAGTAACGCAGACTGAAGAGAATGAAAACTTTCAGGCATCTCCACAGCAGCTCCCCGATCTTTCCGGGCTGCTTTTTACCGAATACCATCCTGCCGCTGCCCGGTTCCAGCATCAGGATACGCTTTTTCCCGCACAGCTCCTCCGGCGGCGTCTCCGGTCCCGGCGTAAGGACATAAATCCTGCTGCTGCCCAGGGGGAGCCAGGCGAAAAGCAGGCGAAGAAGCCTCCCGGTTCCGGATAATTCTCCGGATTCTGTTCCCCTTCCCGACAGTGGATCCGTTTCCTTGGAACCGTGGCTGAGATCCCTCTTCCGGCTTCTCTTTTCCCACAGGGCAAGAGCCTCCCTCAGCTCTTCCTGCTCCCTCTCTGAGAGCGTCTGACAAAGCTCTTCTTCGGTGTAGAGCTTCTGGCTCCTCTCCCGGAGCCTCCGATTCAGCTCCTCCGGGTTCTGTCGATAGAGCCAGAGCGGCCCCTTCATAAAGTCAAGGATTCCCTGGTAGGCAAAGTCCAGCTCCCGATAGCGAAGCTTCAAAAAGCTGCCAATCACGGACTTTAATGCGAAAGCAAGGCTGCTCTTTTTCTGCCCGCTCTTCCCATGGAGCGCAATTTCAATCAGACCATTCCGGACATCATAATAAAAATTGGCGCCCGGAAACAGTGTCCCCGGTGCACGATGCCAGACGCCGACACCATTTAAAAACTCGATGCCTCTGTCCTGATTCCGAAGTCCAAATTCGATATCGTCATGATGGAGAAAGAGAGGCAGAGGCAGATTATCGCTCCGTACCGTCTTGAGACTGTAGCAGCAGTGCCACCAGCCGGAGTAATGCTCCGGATCTCTCCGGGGTTCTGTAAAATCCGGCTTCCGTATTTCGTTGCCGTCTCTTAAATCCGTATTGATCAGCAGATTCTGTATCCGATTTTTCTCCCATGTTTCTCCCATGGCATAGAGAAGATGGGGCTGATCCTCCCGAAGCATGGCACCGCCCACGGTGATATCCCGGTATTCTTCCCTGCAGCAGCTCAGAAAGCCATGGATTCGAACAACGGATTCCGGGGCGATCACGGCATCATCATCCATGAGAAGGACATGACTGAGCCTTTGCTTTTCTCTGTCTTTCAATATCTCCAGCATCCCCCGGGTAAAGCCGCCGGCACCGCCGAAGTTCGGGTTTTCACAGAGATGAAGCTGCGGGAGTGTGCTGAACAGCTCTTGTACCGGCGCATAGCTCCCGAGTGTTTTTCCGTTGTCAACCACATAGATCTGAAGCCGCTTCCCTGCCTCCTCCCCTGTGAGAAGCCCATGGATAAGACTTTTCAGATTCCGCTCGACATAGCTTTCCCGCCGATAGGTGCAGATATCGATGCCGATACCGATCTCCCTCCGGCGAAGCGCCTCCTTCACGTAAAAAGCACCCCTCAGCTCACGGCATGCCTCGTTCTCCTCCTTTTGAAAACGCAGATATAGGATTCCAGCATCCGAATCCCGGACGGAAATCCTTACGATGTGTTCCCAACTCTCAAGCAAACTGCTCTGCTGCTCCTCCTGCATAAGCTCCCTAGGGCTGTACTCTTCCGTCTTCAGCCGGTACGGATCCGCTGCCGGAAGCGAAGCCGAAGAAGGCGGTCCCTGCTTTTCCCGTGCGCTTACATCGGCTTCCGCAAAGCATTCCAGTCCGCTAAGCCCCTCTCCGGTGTAGCAGAAATACAGCTCCTCGAGGCCGGTATAGAACTTCCACTTTTTCAGATACAGCAAATTAAAGAAGCCGTCAAAAGAGACGGTCTTCTCTGTTTCGTGAAGATAGAGCGCGGATTCCGCGCAGATTTCCCGGTTCGGATACAGAAGATTTTGCAGCTTAATCATAACGAAGCTTATCTCCCGTATTGGCTGAGCAGCTTCTTCTTTATATCAAAAAGCCTGTCAGAAAGGTCCACATAAACATCGTGAGGATTCAGGAGACGCCGGCTCTCCTCCCAGAGGGTATCGAGCTGTGCCTTGCAGTATTCCCGAATCTCCATCACCTCCGGGCTGTGATACGTCTGCTTTCCGTTCACAAAAACCGGTACCAGAAGTTCCCGCATGAGATATCTTCCGCCCCGGAGTGTGGTTTTCTTCCAGGTCTCCTGCGGGTCAAAGATTATCAGATCCCTGGAGGAATCAAACTTTTCCTCCGTAAGGGCGATATAATCGCAGAGCACCTTGCCACTCTCCCTGTCGTAGATTCTGTGAATCTGCTTGTCACCGGGATTGGTGATTTTCTCGGCATTCTCCGAAAGCTTAATCTTCGGAATCCATTTTCCGTCCGCGCTCCGGATTGCCGCCAGCTTATAGACGCCGCCGAAGCTGGGCTGGTTCTCCGAGGTAATGAGGTTCGTGCCGACACCCCAGGAGTTGATTGTCGCGCCCTGCATTTTCAGTGAAGTAATGAGATCCTCATCCAGATCATTGCTGGCGGTGATGACAGCATCCTGATAGCCGGCATCATCCAGCATCTTCTTTGCCTTCTTTGATAGATAGGCGAGGTCTCCGCTGTCCATGCGGATGCCATAGCGCTTCAGCTCGATACCCTCTTCCTTCATCCGGTCGAAGGTCTTAATCGCATTCGGCACACCGGACTTCAGCGTATCGTAGGTGTCCACCAGCAGGATACAGCTGCTGGGATAGAGTCTCGCAAACGCCTCAAATGCCTCCAGCTCCGTGTCGAAGCTCATAATCCAGGAATGAGCATGGGTTCCCATGACAGGAACACAGAACTCCTTCCCGGCAAGGACATTGGAGGTGCCGACACAGCCCGCGATCATCGCGGCACGCGCACCGTAGATTCCGGCATCAGGTCCCTGTGCCCGCCGAAGCCCGAACTCCATCACACCGTCCCCCTGTGCCGCATAAACCACACGGTACGCCTTGGTTGCGATCAGGGACTGGTGGTTGATGATATTCAGAATCGCGGTCTCCACAAGCTGTGCCTCGATGATCGGAGCTGCCACCTTGACAAGCGGCTCTCTCGGAAATACCGGTGTTCCCTCCGGAACCGCATAAATCGAACCGGTGAAGTGGAAGCCGCGGAGATAGTCGATAAAGTCCTCATCGAAGCTTCCGAGAGAACGAAGATAATCGATGTCATCCTCGTTGAAATTCAGGCTTCTGACATAGTCGATTACCTGCTGCAGGCCGCAGCAGATCGCAAAGCCGTTCCCTCCCGGATTCTTCCGGTAGAACATATCAAAAATGACCTCGTCATTCATCTTCCGCGTCTTAAAGTATGCCTGCATCATGGTAAGCTCATAGAAGTCCGTGAGCAGGGTTAAGTTTCTTGCCATGGCTTTCTCCTCTGTTGTTTTCCTGTAGCCTAGCACAAATCCGCGGTCTCGGATAGTCCCTCTCGCCTTATCGCCCGGATTTATTTCATCACAGCCGGGGGGGGATAAACGGGACTCCCGTATCACCGCTTTCCGCCTTGACCCTCAGCCACACCCTGTTTCTTTTCTTCCGGGGAGCTTCCCTCGGCTTCACTCCTGACAGCCGGTGCAGCATTCCCCGCGTCCTGCTTCGGGAAATGCTTCCGCACCATATGGAAGGTCACGAGGTGGCAGCTGAAGGTCAGAACCCAGGAAATAGGGTAGCCCATATAAAGCCACTGCAGATTATGGAAATAAGGCAGCCGGAAGATCGTCAGGATAAAGAGGAGCCTGGAGCCGACCGCACCGACCAGACTGACAAGCATCGGCTGAAAGCTGTAGCCCATGCCGCGAAGGGAGCCGACCGTGGTATCCATGAGTCCGCAGAGCAGGTACAGCCCCGCAACGATTTGAAGACGCTGCTGCGCATATGCCACTACCTGCGGGTCTGTCGTATAGAGGGAAAAAAGCTGCGCAGAAAAAACATTGGCCAGCGTTCCCAGCACCAGACCCACCAGGGAAACCGCCGCAAGACAGTTCAAAAGGATGGGGGTGATACGGCTGTAGCGCTTCGCGCCGACATTCTGGCTCGTAAAGGACAGATTCGACTGGTATATCGCATTCATCGAGATATAGACAAAGCCCTCGATATTCTGGCTTGCCGTGGAACCTGCCATGGCAATCGAGCCAAAGGAATTGATCGCGGACTGAATCACGACATTGGAAAAGCTGAAGACCGTGCTTTGCAGCCCTGCCGGCAGTCCCACGCGCATGATGGAAACAAGCTTCTCCTTTCGGACCCTCAATGCCCGAAGCTCCAGATGCAGCTTCCCCGGATGTGTCAGAAGCACCCGAAGCAGGAGAAGCGCGGAGACGGTCTGTGCGACGGTCGTGGCGATCGCGACACCGGCAACACCGATACCGAAGCCGAGCACAAAGATTAGGTTCAAAATGACATTGATGATTCCGGCGACGATCTCAAAGTAAAGAGGGCGCTTGGTATCCCCGACCGCGCGCAGGACAGCGGAGCAGAAATTATAGAGCATGACCGACGGCATCCCGAGAAAATAGATACGCAGATAAATGACAGAATCGGCGATGACATCCTCCGGGCTTCCCATCCAGAGCAGCATGGGATATGCCAGAAATGAGCCGAGGAGGATCAGAAACGCGCCGGAAACGAGCGCCGTCAGAATCGAGGTATGAATCGTATCCCGGAGATCTCTGTCCCGGTTCGAGGCATAGTATCTGGCGACACAGACATTGACGCCGACCGACAGTCCCACAAAGAAGTTGATAATCAGGTTAATGAGAGAGCTGGTGGAGCCCACCGCCGCCATCGCGCGGGATCCGACAAAGCGTCCCACCACGATAATATCCGCGGTGTTGAAGAGGAGCTGCAAACAGCCGGATGCAATCAGCGGGATACTGAACATAAGAAGCTTCGGGAAAATCGCTCCCCTCGTCATATCCATCTCAAATTGCTTTGCCATACCATCCCTCCTTCTGCTGTGTTTCCCGTACATAGATACATGTATAGATCACTCCCGCGCTCTCGAGATTCCTATGAATGCAGAGATAAAATAGCTGAAATTCGCATAGGAATGCGTTTGCCGCCGGGTAAGTCCTAAGAAGGGAGGACTCCGCCATGGTACACCAGCTCCCGGAGAAGCTTTTCCAGCTCCTCACAGCGGGAGCCCAGAATCAGATGCACCTGCGTCTTCTGAGGACGAAGCACCCCACTGATACCGGCTGCTCTGAGCACCGGCTCCTTCACCGCGTCATAGTCCCGAATGGTGCATTTCAGCCTCTGTCCCTCGCGCAGAAAGGAATCGAGATTCTCCTTTCCGCCCAGCCCCTGAAGGATCTGTGCCGCAGTCTCCTCCGGATTCTTCCCGGAAACGGAGAGATGAATCTTCTTCTCCTCGGGAATCCCCGGAGCATCCGATTTTTTCTTATGGAGAAGCTTCCACAGAAGAAAAATCAGCAGCAGAACTGCCAGCAGCACGATGATAGCTGCTGCCGGATTGCTTTTTATCTGTTCCATCATTGTATGCATCTCTCACCTCCTGCCGGACTGCCGCCCTCTGTCGGCTGCCTCCTCCCAGCTCTCTGCAAACGCTTCATCCTCAGTGACTTACAGCCTCTGCCTCTCATACTTTCTAAGTTCTTCCACATAGCGCTCTCCCATTTCGCTGAGAGGAATCTTTTTTTTCTTGATATAGCCGATGGTCATGCTTTCCTTCGCATCCAGACGGATCGCCGTATAGTCCGGACCGTTCAGATCCTGACAGATAATCCCGGAGCAGAGGGTATAGCCATTTAAGCCCACCATCAGATTTAAAATCGTGGCGCGGTCATTCACCTTGATATATTTCTTGTAATCATAGGTGGAAAGCACTTCCTCCGCAAAGTAAAAGGAATTTCTCTCCCCCTGATCGAAGGAGCAGCAGGGATAATCCTGGAGATCCTCCATCGTGATCAGCTTCTTTTTCGCAAGGGGATTCGCCTTCGCCATAAATACATAAATCGGGCAGGCAAAGAGGGGGACAAACTCAAGGCTTGCCTCCCTCAGGATTTTTCCGAGCACCTTCTGGTTGAAATCATTCAGGTAGATCACCCCGACCTCACTGATCTGATTTTTTACATGCTCAATGACCTCCGAGGTTCTCGTCTCGTAAACCGCAAACTCGTAGTCATCCTCATTTTCCATCTGACGGGAGAGATGAATGAACGCTTCTACGGCAAAGGTATAGTGCTGCATGGAAACAGCGAACTTCTTCTTTTTGCTCCCGCTTCTCAGGTACTTGTCCTCCATAAGCTGATACTGCTCTGACACCTGACGGGCATAGCCTAAAAACTCCTCTCCCTCCGGGGTCGCGATGATACCCCGGTTGGATCTCGTAAAAATCTCAATGCCGAGTTCCCGCTCCAGTGCCTTAATCGCTGCACTTAAGGAGGGCTGGGTAATGAAGAGGCGTTTCGCGGCCTCATTCATCGAGCCATAGTCGGAAACCGCGATCACCTGCCTGAGCTGCTGTAAGGTCATAGTCTCTCTTCCTGTTTTGATCTCCTGCCGCGTGCAGTGTTTCTTCCCACTCTACTCCGCGTAAACCTGGATAATCACACCGGACGGATCTGTCGTGACACGCCCTCCCATCAGATAATGATTCTCTATAAAATAGTTCGGATTGCTGCTTCGAATCATGTCTTCCTCTTTCACCTCGATGACCGCGTTCTGGTGAAAAACACCGTCTCCGGAGTAAAGGAGTACATTAGTGGCTCTGTCGTACAGTCGGAAATGCTTAAAAATCGCGCACCTGTAGCCGCTCGGATTGGTCTCCCAGAGCAGTGTCGCCGGGGTCGTGAACTCCGGCCGTGCGTCCGGATGCTCTGCCAGTACCTTGACATACAAAGCGGTTTTCTCGTCCAGCTTCTCCACGGATTTTCCGTTCTTGATCCAGCAGCCGTACTGATCCACGGAATAACCGTCCGGGGTTGTTGTGCTTCTCAGAACCTTCCCGTCCTCTCCGCAGTAAAAATTTCCGATCCAGCGATTCACTGCCATATCTCCGCCGGGAAGCAGGTAATACCAGTCTCCCCTGTAGCTCAGCCAGCCGGTCTGCATCCTGCTGTCTGCGACATAAAACCAGTAATTATTCTGGGAGAGCACCCAGCCTGTGTAGCTTTTTTTCGTCTCCGGCGTCCCGCCGTCCCCGCGGCTTCTGTTCTCTGTTCCGTCAGAAACAGCCTGATCCGAGGTGGATGCCGCCTCTGTCTCATAGTAATACCAGTCCTTCCCCTTCTGCTCCCACCGGCCTTCTGCAAAAGACGGCACAGCACAGAGCAGGGTAAAGGCTGCCAGCGTGAGACAGACTCCGGAAAATCGGTTCAGGAAACGCTGCATCCTCGCTTCCGTCCATGATTTTTTTTCGTTCCTTCGGCATGTATCTTTCATCCGTTCCGCTCCTTTCACAAAACAGGCAATCCCTGTCCGGCAGGCTGCAGCCGCATCCTTCTCCGGAATAAGACGGTTTTGACATAGGCTCTGTCTATATCTCTGCAAAAAATCTGTTCTCTGAGTATAGCAAGCTCGCCCGTTCTCTTCAAGAAGGGAGGGTGGAAAAGCTCTTACAATTTTCCGAAAGGAAGCAACGGATTTCCGACAGATCTGTCGTACGGATGCTACCCTGAAGGAAGTTCTTCTGTCCGCCGCCTCTCCCGGAAAAGGCGGCATTAAAGCGCTGCCCGAGAGGACGAAGATTCCTGTCCTCCGCGCTGATCAGCAGATAGGCATCCTTCCCCGCTCCCTCCGGGCAGAGGAAAAGTCCGAGCGGAAGGGAAAGCTTTGCTTTTAGATACTCCCCCAGTCTCCGAAGCTCTCCCCTGCTGCATTCCTCTTCCCGGCTCAGATAAAAGCCGTCTCTCCCGAGCGCTGCCTCTGCCTTCGGAAGCAGGGTCGCAAAGTAACGGTCCTGTAAGCGGCGGATCCTGTCCTCCAGTCTTCTCTTCTCCTGCTGCTCCCGCAAAAGCGCTGCAGGCAGTTCTCTTTCCTTCACGGAAAAGGACACTGCGGCATGCTTCACGATATCCCGCATCTCCCGATAGTCCCGAAACGCCAGCTCCCCGAAAAGGAGCGTCAGGCGCACCCCGCTTCGGTGGGATGCCACCGAAAAAATCTTCATGAGTCCGATCTCCCCGGAGGACTGTACCTGAGTGCCGCAGCAGGCACATCGGTCCACACCGGGTACAGTGACAATACGGACCTCCCCGGAGAGCGCCTTTTTACTTCTGTACTCCAGCTTTTCCCGTTCCTCCGGGGAAGGATACTCGCAGAGGAAGGGACGGTTCTCCCGAATCAGCCGGTTTACCTCACTCTCCAATTCCCGACACTCTGCCTCCGTGAGCGGTCCGTCAAAGTCGATCGTCACCATCGGTTCTTCCTGGAAAAGCTGCATGTGGAAGCCGACATTCTCATAGCCGTACTTCTGATGCACCAGCCCGGAAAGGAGATGCTCTCCCGAATGATTCTCCGTAAGTATCCTGCGGCGGAAGCCGTCAACCTCACAGTCGAAGCTCTCCCCCACAGGAAGCTCCCGGTCCACATAAAGATACACGACTCCCGCAGCGCCCTGCTCCTCACCGGCATAGAGCAGCTTCGCTTCGCCTATCGTTCCGAGATCGCAGTCCTGACCGCCTCCCTCCGGATAAAAGCCGTTCTCGGAGAGTATGATCCGATAAGGACAGCCCGGCTTCTCACTTTTTTCGCAATGCAGAACCTCCGCACGAAACTTGGTCACCGCCGGACGGCTATAGTACAGTGCATCCTTGATCATCGCTTTCTCCCTCGTTTTCTTCCCTGTGTTTTCCGCTTTCGCACTGCCCCCTACTTCGACACCTCCCTTGTCGCTTCACGAAGCCAGTCCAGCATTTCCCCCCGGAAATACGGGGAGAGTGTCTGATACACGGTCTCATGATAGCGGTTGAGAAGCGCGATATCCTCTGCCTCCATAAGGCTGAGATCCAGTGCATCCAGATCCAGCGGGCACATGGTCAGGAACTCAAAACGCAGGAATTCACCGAACTCGTTCTCCAGTGCCTTCACACAGACGGTCATGTTCTCCAAGCGGATGCCATGCGAGCCCTCGATATAGATCCCCGGCTCATCGCTTGTGATATGTCCGGCTTCAAAGACCGCGCTGTCATGACGCTCCTTTACAAGACGGTAGCGGATGCCGTTCGGCCTCTCATGAACATTCAGGAGATAGCCCACGCCGTGCCCGGTGCCATGGTTATAGTTGAGTCCCTCCCTCCAGAACAGCTCCCGCGCTGCATAATCAAAACTGACCCCGGACGCACCGTGGAGGATCTGCGCATTGCCGACGCGAAGCATCGCCTGTGCCACCCTCGTAAAATGTCGTCTCTCTGTCTCCGTAATTTCTCCCATTGCCATGGTTCTCGTGATATCCGTAGTCCCCTCATAATACTGTCCTCCGGAATCCACCAGATACAGCCCTCGGTTCAGGATCTCCGTATCATTCTCCCGGGACGGCGCATAATGCGGCAGTGCCGCATTCTCCCCATAGGCAGAGATGGTCGGGAAGGAGAGCTCCAGAAAACCGTCATTTTCCCGGCGAAGCCGTTCAAGATAATCCGCGGCGCTGCACTCCGTGAGTACAGGCGCACCAAGAGTCTCCTTTGCCTGCTCCGTGAGCTTTCCGTCCGCATCGAAGCAGTGCTTCATGAAGTAGAAAAGCTTTGTCACGGCAATACCGTCCTTGATATGTGCTGCCCGCTCGTTTCGAATCTCTGTCTCGTTCTTGACTGCCTTTCTCAGAGAGGTCGGGAGCATATGATCCACGATCTCCACAGAGGGATCCAGCGCGGACAGAATCGCGAAATTGGTCTTTTCTCTCTCGAGAAGCATCACACGGTTCTTCAGCTCCGGAAGAACATGATAAATCTCATCATAGGGGCGAAGCTCTATCTGCAGGCTCTTAAGATACGCCCTCTGATCCTCGCCGAAGTCGAAACGGTTGGCAAAAAGATAGGCCCTCTCCCTGTCCAGAAGGAAGTAGGACAGAAATACCGGATTGCAGGGGATATCATCTCCGCGGAGATTTAACAGCCAGGCGATATCATCGAGACTGGTGATCACATGGAGATCCGCACCGCACTTCTCCACGTCGCTCCGAAGATCCCGAAGCTTTTCTTCCGCGGATTTTCCGCTGTACTTTTCCTCCAGAATCCAGACCGGGTGCATCGGAAGCTCCGGGCGCCTCTGCCAGATCCTCCCGACAAGATCCAGCACGGGATTCAGCTTCGCTTTCTTTTTTTCCGAAACCCGGGCAAGCTCAGACCCGAGGGCATCCGGAACACATCGCCCGTCAAAGGCGAGACAGCCCTTTTCCGGAAGGCGCTCCCGAAGATACTCTGTCAGCGTCGGCACGCCCTTCTCTCCCAGCTTCATGAGATCTATGCCGCTTCCGGCAAGCTCCTTCTCCGCCTGGATAAAATAGCGTCCGTCCGTAAAGAGCTTCGCCTCTGTTTCCGTCACTGCCAGCTGGCAGCTGTCTCCGGTAAAGCCGGAAACATACTGAATGGTCTTAAAATAATCGGAAACATATTCACTCTGATGGTAGTCATCCATGGGAACCAGAAAAATATCCACCTGCTCCTTTACCATCTCTTTTCTCAGCTCCTGCAATTCTTTTTTCATGCTCTGTCCTTTCTTGTCTTTTCTCTATGCGCTCTCCCGTTTCCTGAGTGTCCCGGAAAAGATCTGATGACACTCTCCTTCCTCTCCCCTCATGAGCCTGATGAGAGACTGGATCGCTTCCCTTGCCATAGCCTCGGCAGGCTGTTCCAGTGTGGTCAATGACGGCACCAGAAACTGTCCGGTCGTGAGACCGTCAAAACCGACCAGCCCGATCTCCTCCGGCAGATTGATCCGGTGATCCCGAAGCGCGCGGAGCGCCCCGACCGCCATCCAGTCGGAGATCGCGTAGATCGCGTCGAATTTCACCTTCTCCTTCAAAAGCTTCTCTACGCCGTAATAGCCGTTCGCATGAGTATAGGTATCTGCCGCGGAGCGCGGATGACGCAGCAACTCCTTCTCCACCGAAATCTGATGTTTTTTCAGTGCATCAAGGTAGCCGGAAAGCCGAAGGGCTCCGATGCTGTCATCCTGCTCCGAGGCGCAGAGAATCGCAATCCGGCGATGCCCCTGCTGAATCAGATACTCCACAAGCTTCCGGGACTCCTCCCTGTCGTCAATCGTCACATAGGGATAGGGCACGACCTCCTTTTTCTCCCGAAGGGCAACCGAACAGAACATAAAGGGAGCGCTCAGGCGGGACAGCCACTCCTTTGAACGGTAGGGAGCTCCGCCCAGAAACAGAATCCCGGAAAGCTTTTTCTCTTTTTCCAGCTGTGCCGCCAGCTCCGCCTCGTCCTGCTTTTCTCCCACCTGCTGAAGCACCAGAGAATAATCCTCCTCCGAACAGATCTCCTCAAATACCTTCAGCATTCCGGTAAAGAAGGGATTGGTGATTCCCTTGACCAGCACGGCTACATTGCGGGAATCGATACGCTTCAAATTTCTCGCGGAATTATTCGGCACATAGCCATAGGCACGGATGACCTCTTCGATTTTTTTCTTGGTATTCGGGTTAATGTCATACTGATTGTTGATGGCTCGGGATACCGTCGATACACTGGTATGACAGAGTCTCGCAATCTCCCGTATAGTCAACTTTTCCGGCTCCATCTTCTGCTCTCCTCTGTCTGCTTTCGAATCTCCGCCCGGCAGTTCTCCGTAAAATCTCCCTTCAGAAAACGATACTCCCAGTTTCCGCCGAGAGTCGACGGGGTATTGACACGGGCTTCCTTCCCTCTCCTCAGATAATCCTGCATGGAAATCACTGCCATGGAACAGCGGGACTTCATGGTCGCCTCGATCAGTTTTCCGACATAGTCCGTCTCCGGCAGATCCTTTGTCCGGATTCCGATATAGCGGCATACCATCTCCCTGTCCTCCTCCCCGATTTC
The DNA here is from genome assembly GCA_963545355.1 of uncultured Oribacterium sp. Classification (GTDB taxonomy): domain Bacteria; phylum Bacillota; class Clostridia; order Lachnospirales; family Lachnospiraceae; genus Oribacterium. Next base: position 23,457 of record CAUUIW010000007.1, read on the forward strand.
CGAAATCCATGCGGCAAGGGTCTGGTTGTCATGTGTCCCGGTATAGGCAACCGCATTCTCCTCCCAGAGATCCGGAGTCTGGTTGGACTCGTCCCGGGAATCAAAAGAAAACTCCAGCACCTTCATGCTCGGGAAACCGCTGTCCTGTACCAGCTTCTTCACGCTCTCTGTGATAAAGCCAAGATCCTCTGCGATAACCTTTCCCTCGGTATGAAGCTCCCGCTCCATCGTCCGGAAGAGCGCAATCCCCGGTCCCTCTTCCCAGTGGCCTCCGGTCGCGTCTTTGTCCCCATAGGGAATCGCATAGTAACTGTCAAAGCCGCGGAAATGATCGACACGGACGATATCATAGCGCTCGAGACACTGGCGCATCCGTTGGATCCACCAGGCAAAGCCGGTTTTCTTATGATATTCCCAGTCATAAAGCGGATTCCCCCAAAGCTGACCGGTCGCGGCAAAGGCATCCGGCGGGCAACCTGCCACCTGGGTGGGATTGCCGTCCTCATCCAGCTGGAAGAGCCCGGGCTCCGCAGAAACATCCGAGGAGTCTCCGGAAACATAGATCGGGATATCCCCAATGATGCCTATCCCCCTTTCATGGCAGTATCCCTTCAGTGCATTCCACTGCCTGCCGAAGCAGAACTGGAGGAAGCGATGAAATGCCGCACTGTACCCCGGCATATTTTTCTCCATAAACGCTGCATAGCCATCGAGCCAATAGGCATTTTTCTCACAGAAGGAGAGGTACTCTTCCTTCCTGTCCCATCCCTTTTCCATAAAACGTTCGAAGGCGTTCCGAAGCAGAGGATAGCGCCCCTCATAAAGCTTAACATAGTCAATCTTCCGGGCATCACTTCCGAAGTCCGCACCGTCGCACTCTGCTTCTGTGAGAAGTCCCTCCGAGATAAGAATCGGCAGGTCGATAAAATAGGGATTTCCCGCAAAGGTAGAGAAGCTCTGGTAAGGGCTGTCTCCGTAACCGGTGGGACCCAAGGGAAGAATCTGCCAGTAGCTCTGTCCGCAGCTGCAGAGAAAATCGGCAAAGTCCCTTGCCTCCTGTCCGAAGCTGCCGATACCGTATTTCCCGGGCAGGGAGAAGATCGGCATCAGGATACCGGCACTTCTCTCCTTTTCCGGCGGATATGCGGAGAGCTGCTCCCGCAAATGCCGGAGACTTCCGGGACATTCTGTCTTTTTTTCTGTTTTTCGCATTGTTTTGATTTCTGTTTTTCTCTCTGCCGTTATTTTCATCTCGTCTGCTCCTGCTGTCCTGTTCATCCCGTCCCTCATCCTTATCTCTCTGTCTCCTGTCTTTATCCCTCGGTTCCCCGGTGCATCTCTGCCATTTCCGGGAAAGCTTCGGGGAACACCTTCTCCGTATTTTCCCTGCCGCATTTATATGATACCGCGTCAGGGTCTTCCGATACATCCCCGATTCTCAAAAAAAGCAGATAGATTTCTGCGAAACCTGTCTGCTTTTCTGCAGCCTGAATCCCATGGAGAAACCCCATCGGAAACGGCCTCCTAGCCTTTCACTGCACCGGCAACGACACCCTCAATGATATAGCGCTGACTGAAGATGTAGAAAACGATAATCGGGATGATGGAAAGCACGAGCACTCCCATCATGGCTCCCATATCCACGGAACCGAAGCCGCCACGCAGATACTGTACCGCAATCGGAATGGTCTTCCACTTTTTCAAATCCAGCGTCAGATAGGGAAGCAGATAGTCATTCCAGATCCACATGGTCTGGAGAATCGCCACCGTGATCATGGTCGGCTTCAGCACCGGCATCACGATATGGAAGAAGGTCTGAATCGGCGTACAGCCGTCAATCATTGCACTCTCCTCGATCTCCAGCGGAATCGATTTCACAAAGCCGGTAAACATAAATACCGAAAGTCCCGCGCCGAAGCCGAGGTACAGAACCACCAGTCCCAGAGGATTCGAAAGCTTCATCATATTCGCAATCTTTGAAAGCGGGAACATTACCATCTGGAAAGGAACAATCATTGAGAAAAGGCAGAGAAAGTAAAAGGTGGAGGTCAGCTTGTTATGTACTCTCACGATATACCACGCCGCCATGGAGGTACAAAGGATGATCACCACAACGGAAAGAACGGTAACGAACAGGGACACGCCAAATGCCTGAAAAAATCCTATCTTCCGGATACCGTTCACATAGTTTTGCAGTGCGACAAACATCTTCCTCCGGGGAATGGCGAAGGGATTTCTCGAGATATATGCCTTCCTCTTGAAGGAATTGATCAGCACCAGAACAATCGGATAGATATATGCAAAGCTGAGCAGTGAAAAGAACACTGTCAGTATCGTATTTGTTCTCTTCTTTTCCATTACTGCTGTACCTCCTTACGTCTTGAAAGATAGTTCTGTGTAATCGCAATCGCACCGACGATGATGAAGAAGATTACCGCCTTTGCCTGTCCGACGCCTTCCCAGCCGGGACGTCCGTAGAAGGTTGTGAAGATATTCAGGGCGAGCATCTCCGACATCTTGGACGGCTCACCGTTGGTCAGTGCCAGGTTCTGGTCAAAGAGCTTGAAGCCGTTGGTCAGGGTCAGGAAGGTACAGACCGTGATGCTCGGCATCAGAATCGGAATCGTCACATAGCGCAGCTGCTGCCAGCGATTCGCGCCGTCAATCTTTGCCGCCTCCAGCAGCTCTCCCGGGATATTCTGGATTCCTGCGATATAGATGATCATCATATAACCGACCTGCTGCCAGAGCATCAGGATAACCAGGCCCCAGAAGCCGTAGGTCGAGCTGTAGGTAAGCGTCTTTCCGTAGATGCCGAGAATGCCGTTTAACAGCAGATTCCATACGTATCCGAGGATAATGCCGCCGATCAGGTTCGGCATAAAGAAGACCGTACGGAAGAGATTCGTGCCGCGGATCTTTCTTGTCAGTGCCAGCGCCACGACAAAGGCAAGCAGATTGATGAGAATCACCGTCACAATCGTAAACAGTGTGGTATACCACAGGGAATGGACAAAGGTTCCGTCCCGGAACACCTTGGCATAGTTGGAAAATCCGATGAATCTCGCATCCGTAATGGTGGTGAATTTACAGAGCGACAGATAGATACCCACGATAAAGGGAGCGATAAACCCGATGGTGAATGCCGCAAAGGTCGGCAGCACAAAGATCGGGAAATATCTTTTGATGGCTTTTTCCATACGACCTTCCTTTCATTTCCTTATGTCAGAGCTCACCGCATTTGCATGAGGAAGATGGATGGAGCCTTTCCCCAGGAAAACGCGAATTGGCTTTCGGCCTCTGACAGCCGAAAGCCACAAATTCAAGTCAGTGATTTACTTTGCATGCGCCTCTGCAACAGCCTTCTTCTCCGCGGCCCAGTTATCGACAAAGGCAGTCTTCACGCCGTCCCAGTCGCCCGTGCCCTGCGCATACTCCAGAAGTGCAGAACCAAGAATATTCTTCCAGTTCTCGGAAGGCATCGTGGTAAAGTTCCAGGATACCGGTGTCTTGTCCTTGTTGTATTCATCCGCAGCCTTTACCAGCGGATTCTCCGGAAGATAATCCTTAAAGGTCGTAAACGGTGTCACAAAGCCCATATCCTCAGACAATGCCTTGCGCCCGGTTTCAGACTCCACAACCCACTTCATGAAATCCATCGTTGCCTGGATATCCTCCGGCTTTGCCTTTGCATTGACACACCAGTAATTCTCGGAGCCGGTGCAGAGTCCCTGCTTCTCTTCTCCCTCCGCACCGATATAGATCGGAAGCATACCGAGATCCTCATCAGCGACCTCATTGTCCTTGATATCCTTATATGCCCAGGTGCCGTTCTGATAGAATACCGCCTCCCCAAGTGCGAACTCGGAAGAAGCATCCTCTCCGGTCTTCGAGGAAAGCAGCTCTGGCTCTGTCGTGGAATCCGTGATGTAGAGATCAAAGATCTGCTTGTAGTTATCGAGATAGCTGCCCTTGATGGCATCGGTCGTGCTGATGCCGTCTGCCTTGTACTCATAGTAAATCGGGAGGTTGGCAAGGTGGGTCTTGAATCTCCAGTCAGAGGAGGAATCAAAGCCGGCAGAGGTGAACGCCCCACGGATGCCGAGCTCCTCCTTCTTCGCCTGAATATCATCCGCCACTTCCTTCAGCTTCGCGAAGCTGTTGATCTCCGAAGCATCCTTGATCTTGGCGCCGTCCGTCTTGATGTAGTCATTTAAGAGCTTCTTGTTATAAATGATGCCGTAGGTCTCAATCACGTAGGCAATCCCGCGAACCGCTCCCGACTCATCTGTCAGGGCATACTCCGGGCTCTCCAGATCCTTATAGACATCCGTGTCCTTCAGGTCGGAACAGTAATCTATCCAGTTGGCAAGTCCGACCGGACCGTTCACCTGGAAGAGCGTGGGAGGAGCGTCCTTGGCAAGCTCCGACTTCAGCTGCTGCTCATAGGTGTTGGAGGCTGCGGTCTGCACATCCACGGTCACACCGGTCTCCTTGGTGTATTCCTTTGCCAGTGCCACCCACTGCTCTGCCTGCTCCGGCTTGAAGTTCAGATAGTATACCTGGCCCTTGGTACCGTCCTTGCCGTCCGCCTTCGCTTCCGTGCTCTCTCCTGCCGCCTTGCTTCCCTCCGCCTTCTGGCTCTGTCCACATCCTGCCAGAAGTCCGGCTGCCATCGTCAATGACAGTCCAAACGCGATGAGCTTCTTCATTTTCTTCATAATTCCTCTTTTCTCCCGAAATCGGGGCAGTTTTGCTGCCGGTATCCTTACCGAAAATTTCCTTGTCTTATGTGTTCCACGAGATGGGAAACTCTTATTTTTTGGTTTTCGGTACCGTTTCCGAACTATTTCAATTTATAACACTTTCCCGGGCTTCCCGCAATCGGAATCCCTCTCGTATTCATGAGTTTGTAGAAAGTGTCGAATTTAAGTCGATATTTTTGGTGAATATTTCGCTCTGTCTTCCCGTATCACTCGTCCCAGCCCTCTCTTGGCATCAGAAGTGCCAGCATGGTCTTCTCCTCTCCCTCCCGAAGCCGGATATCGTCGAGATGTGTCTGCGGCGGGAACTCCATCGTATCCTCCATCTCTGCGAGAATCCACTGGACCCCCTGATACCTGGCATCCTCGAGGGCGTCATCCAGATCCTTTCCCTCTCCATAACACTGCTCGAGATCCACAAAGTCCACGCGGTAGCCGTCCTCCCTCTTCCGTATGATAGCGGGATAATAATATGTCATAATTCTGTTTCCTTTCTGAACTTATGCGGTGTCATGCCCACCTGTGCGCGAAAAATCTTGATAAAGTTTCCCATATTGCGGAAGCCGCATGCCTCCGCCACCTCATAGGCACGGGCATCACTGCAGAGAAGCATCTCCTTTGCCCTCTCGATACGAAAGGCATTGATATACTCCAGAGGGGGCACCCCCAGCACCGAACCGAAGAAGCGGATATAATACTGCTCATTCAGCCCGGTAAGACGTGCCAGATCCCTGATATAGATCTTGTTTCGATAATTCTCCCGGATATAAACAAGGCTGTCCTTGATGACCTGCACCTGCTTCTCCTGCTCGGAATGCTCCTGTGCCTTCAGAAGCCCGTAGCCCTCCAGCAGTCCGAGAAGCTCCAGCAGCTCTCCCCGGAACATAAGCTGGTCGGAAAGCCGGTTCAGGGTCAGTCTGTCACTCACCAGCAGCGACTCTGAGCGTTCGGCGCTGCTCCGAAAATGCTGAATCACACGGGTCACCAGTCTTAAGAGCTCCAGAAAGCCAAAATCGGAAACTGTCACTCTCTTCTGAAAAGAGAGCTGTCCCTTCCGGAGCGGCAGGAGCAGCTTTTCCTGCACGATATCCCCCTCCGGCAGAGTCAGGAGACAGAGCGGAAGCGGAAGAGAGTATTCAACTCCCTTCCCGGACAGCGCCTCCACACTGTGAACCTGTCCCTGATTCACAAAGCAGAAGCACTCCTCTTCAATCAGGCTTTCCTCAAGGTCTACACAGAGACGAAAAGAGCCTTCCTTAAAGTAAAGAAGCTCCGGAAAATCGTGCCAGTGCAGCGGAGAATACAGGCGTCCGTCCTGATCACTGACAGACTCGTAGAGACAGGACTCCGGCAGTCGTATTCCTTTGTCCGCTTGCTCTGTCTTTCCCATCCCTGCTCCATCTCCGTTTTCCTTTGCTGCTTCAGGAAAATAAAGCGACCTTCTTTTCCTGTATATTCTGTTTATTATAGCAAGCCTTCTCCTCCCTTTCAAACCGAAAAAAGCATCCCTGCCATCGGTAGAACACGTCTCTGTCTCCGGCAAAATGCTTGTACAAGTTCGTCAGAAATGCTATAACCAGCTCATTATGATGCTGTCAGTCTTCCTCAGCATTTCCAAAGAGTATACGAATCGGGAGGAGCTATGAATAAAAAATCTATCACTACCATGACCGGAACCGCCATTCTGGCGGCAATCGTTTTTGTCCTTCAGACAGTTATAGGAGGGCTCAGGGTCGGTCCCTTCAATATCACGCTTTCCCTCTTCCCGATCGTCATCGGCTCCGTGCTTTACGGTGCGGTAAGCGGCGCTTTCCTCGGCTTTGTTTTCGGGATTCTGGTCTGCATCTCCGTCGTCTCCGGACAGGACGCCGGAGGCTTCATCCTCTTTGGTATCCATCCGGTGATCACGCTTCTCCTCTGCCTCCTCAAGGGAACTGCCGCGGGATATGCCGCCGGCACTGTCGCCCGGAAGCTGATGGATAAAAATCTGACTCTTGCCGTAATCCTCTCCGGCATCCTTGCACCCGTGGTCAATGCCGGCATCTTCGTGCTTTCCCTCTTCCTCTTCTTCGGGAAAACCCTTGCAACATGGGCACAGGGCTCCGGCAATATCCTTCCCTTTGTCATCACCGGGCTTCTCGGCATCAACTTTCTTGTAGAGACGGGAATCAATGTCGTGCTGGCGCCTATTGTCGTCCGCATCGTAAAAGCCATCCAGAAGAACCGCTCTCCGGAGGAGCGCTGATAAATCCCCGCTTCCTCAGGCCCTCCTGAGGATCGAAAAATTTTATAATACATTCCGTCAGTTTCATACCGCCGGTTCTCGAAAAACACCAGACCGGTACATTTTCCTCCGGGAACGGAGGGCAAGTTTCAGGAGTCACTATGATTTTAGCAGTAGATATCGGCAACACCCACACCGTCCTCGGCTGTATCGATCCGAAGGGGAAAATCTCCCATGAGTTCCGCATCGAGACCAATCCCCAAAAAACCTGCTTTGAGTACGCCTCCGACATCAGCCAGATTCTGCGGCTTTTAAAGCTGAAGGAAAGCGCCTTCGACGGTGTCATCATCTCCAGTGTTGTTCCGGCGCTCACCGGCGTCCTCCGGGATGCGCTGAAGATCGTCACCAGGCGGCAGGCGCTCATTGTCGGTCCCGGCATCAAGACCGGGCTTCGCATCCAGATTGATGATCCCGGCACCATCGCCGCCGACCTCGTCACCGCAGCCGTCGCTGCCAAGGAGGAGTATCCTCTTCCGGCGGTAATCATCGATATGGGAACCGCAACAACCATCACAGTGGTAAATAAGGAGGGCTCTTACATCGGCGGTGTCATCCAGCCCGGTGTCAGCATCTCCATGAATGCACTCGCGGAAAAGACCTCGCTCCTCCCCTCGATTGATGTCGCCCTCTCCAAAAAGGTCATCGCGACTGCCACCGGAGACTCGATGCGCTCCGGTATCATCTACGGCACCGCCGGCTCCGTGGACGGGATTCTCGACCGCTTCCTGCAGGAGCTCGGCACAGAGGATGTCAGTCTGATTTCCACCGGCGGCATGGCGCATCTCATCATCCCCTACTGCCGCCACAAAATCATAATTGAGGAAAATCTGCTCCTGAAGGGGCTCTGGCATATCTGGAAAAAAAATCAATGAAAACGGGAGCCTTGGCAGCTCCCGTCAGCTGTCGGCCTGAAGCTTCGCCGTTTACATGAGAGGAGCAAAGAGCCGCAGCACACACTGCCAGATTCGAAGCGGCAGAGATCTTCCCTGATTGTAGCGCTCCGAGACATCCTCCGAGCACTGAAAGCAGTCTTCAAAATCCGCCAGGATATCCGCGATGCAGGGGCATTCATAGAGGTATACCGCATTTTCAAAGTGATGATAGAGAGAACGATAATCAAAGTTGATGGTTCCGACCACCGCCACCTCATCGTCACTCACCAGCATCTTGGCATGAGAAAATCCCGGGCTGTACTCATAGATACGGACTCCGTCCCGTACGAGATGATTATAGTAGGACCGGGTCAGCTGATAGACCAGCTTCTTGTCCGGAATCCCCGGGGTAATGATGCGGACATCGACGCCGCGCTTTGCACAGAGCCGGATCTCGCGGGACATGCTGTCGGTGATGATAAGGTAGGGGCTGATGATATAGCAGTAGCGCTTCGCGTTTTTCAGGAGATTCATATAGATATCCTCTCCGAGATGGATGTCGTCGAGAGGATTGTCCGCATAGGGCGCGGCATAGCCCCGGTTTAACGCAATATAGCCGGTGCTCGGGAAATAGCGGGACAGGTCCTCATCAAAATCCTCCTGCCGTTTCGATGCCTGCCATAGCTCCAGAAACTGCATGGTCATGGAGCGAACCGCGTCTCCCCGGAGCCGGATGCCGCTGTCCTTCCAGATTCCATAGGGATGCGTCAGGTTAAAATACTCATTGGCGAGATTGTATCCGCCGGTAAAGCCCACTTCCCCGTCAATCACCGTGATCTTCCTGTGGTCCCGGTTGTTCATAAAAAGATTGAAAAAAACGGAAAGAGGGTTAAATACACGGCACGCAATACCGAGCCCCTCCATCTTTTCCAGGAATTCATGATCCAGAAAACTGGCAGAACCGAGATCATCATAGAGGATACGAACCTCGACACCCTCCCTTGCCTTCCTCTCCAGGACCTGCAGCAGGAGGGAGAATGCCTCTTTGTCCTCGATGGCATGGTATTCCATGAAAATGAACTGCTTCGCTCCCATCATCGCCTGCCGCTGGGCGAGAAGCCCTTCGGAGGCCTCATGATAGTAGACAACATCGGTATTCTGATAGACCGGAAAGCCACCGGTGTTCCGGATATAATAAAGCTGGTTTCCGACTCCGGCATTCTCCTCCCGGAGCCTTCTGAGAAGAGCATCATTATCCGGCAGATACAGGCGCAGCCGCCGGTCGATTTTCTCAATCCTCTGTTTCATCCCATGAACAAAGCCGGAATGATAGGATGCCACATAGGCGCCCCAGCCGAGAATCGGAAAAACCATGATAAAGAAGATCCAGCTCATACGGATATTCGGGTCAGTATGTCTGCCAAACATTCCGAGGACGGAGATGGCGGTCAGGATACGGACCAGCGCCGCAATCATCACATAGTTCTCGCTGAGCCTCACGATGATGGTATAGGACCAGAGGATCTGAAGAAGCGCCGCAAGTGCTACCAGCAGCAGCCTCCGAATCAGCTGCTTCCTGTCCTCATGATGCTCCCGGTAATTCGGAAAAAATTGCCGGAGCAGCCCGTCGTTGTGCGAGACCTCCGGGAGTCCCATCGCCCTCTCCTGCGATCTGTCCCGGTAAGAAAGCCCTGTCTTCCTCCGGGATCTCTGCAGCAGCTCCGAACCCATGGTCGCACGATCTTTTTCTTTTTCCTCTCTCAATTCGACGATTCCTCTCCCTGTATTCCGTTTCCTGCCCAAGACCTGTTTTCTGTGCTGTCATCAGCTTCGATACTGCCGCCCGGGTCGCACGGGCTCCAGGTCCGATTTCCTCATCCGATTCTTTCAGGGCATCTCCAGCACTGCATACTTCGGAAGTCCGTTCTCGTAAAACTGCTCCACCTCTCCCTGAATGAGGGGGCGGAGGTAGTCCACGCACTCCTTTGTCACATGGCAATGATCCGGATGTATCCAGTGCAGAGGCAGCCTTTTCTCCCGGTTTGCGATCTCCTCGGTCGGAAAGCTGCTGAGTCGCACTTGATAGCCCGGTCTGCACAGTTTCCGACTCAGCCGAATACTCTCCCGAAACAGGCTGCTCTCCGTTTCCCGGCTCTCTGTCCTCCCGATAGAGCCTTCCTCTGTCATATCGGAACCGTCCTCCCCCTCCGGGACACGGAGCAGCGCTGCCATCGCACCGTTCTGCCCTGCCAGTGCCAGTGTCACCGCCCATCTCCCCAGCGCTTCCGACTCCCGGATATCCGTGAGTGACAGGCACCGCCCGCTGCTCCTCTGAAGAAGGGAAAGCTCAATGGCTCTCGTTTTACATCCGATCTGCGCCTTCACTGCCTGTTCCAGCACTCTGGCAGCACCGCTCGCGATCTTATGTCCGAAGGCATCGAGAGCATCCTCTGTGAGGGAGCCGTATTCACAGAGCATCCTTCCCTCGCTGTCCCGGATCCCTTCCGATACCGCCACGATCACCTGACGGTGCATCCGAAGCTGCTGCCGGACTTCCCTCAGAAATGCGCTCATATCAAAGGGGATTTCCGAAAGATAAATGAGATAGGGAAGCTTCCGGTTCTGCTGCTCCGCCAGTGCTGCCGCGGCAGTGAGCCAGCCGGCATTCCGTCCCATGATCTCCACAAGGATACAGTACTCGCTGTCATAAACACTGAGCTCTCTTTCCAGGTCGAGAAGGGTGGAGGCGATATACTTTGCCGCCGAGCCGAAGCCCGGACAATGGTCGATGCCGATAAGGTCGTTATCAATGGTTTTCGGCGCGCCGACACACACGATATCCTCTATCCCCTGCTTCCTCAGATATTCGGAAAGCTTGGCAACGGTATCCATGGAATCATTACCTCCGATATAGACAAAGCGGGAGATCTCATACCTCCGAAAGATCCGAAGCAGCGCTTCAAACTCCCGCGCATCGGTATCTGCATCGTGCAGCTTGTAACGGCAGGAGCCAAGCGCGGAGCTGGGGGTTCGGGACAGGCAGGAAAGATAGTTTTCCATCGCTGCCTCCCCTGGGAAAGCTTTCTCCGCAAGACCGGGAAGCAGCTCCGTAAGATTCAGAAGCTGTTCCCGGAGCACGCCCTGGATCCCGAAACGGGCGCCGTACACCAGATCGATCTCCGGGGAAGCCAGACCCTGTCGTACGACACCGGCAAGCGTCGCATTGATGGCAGCTGTCGGTCCTCCCGACTGAGCAACAAGCAGATTTTGCATACCTCAGTCCAGCTCCCTCTTGGCAAGATCCAGAGAGGACAAAAGCACCTGATCCATATCATAGTAGCGGTACTCTCCAAGTCTGCCGCCGAAGATGATCTTCTCCTCCTGCAGTGCCAGCTTCTCGTATTCCTTATAGAGATTCCCGTTCTTCTCATCATTGACCGGATAATAAGGCTCATCACCGACCTTCCACTCCGAGCTGTACTCCTTCGAAATCACGGTCTTCGGCAGCTCCTCTCCCTCCGGACTTAAACCGAAGGTGAACCACTTGTGCTCGATAATCCGGGTATAAGGCGTCTCGCGGTCGGTGTAGTTCACCGCCGCGTTGCCCTGGAAGTTCGGCATATCGAGAATTTCCTCCTCAAAACGGACAGAGCGATACTCCAGAGTCCCCAGCTGATAGTCAAAGTAAGCGTCGATCGGCCCCGTATAAATCACCTTTTCGGCAAGGCTGTCCAGATTCTTCTTATCCGCGAGGTAATCGACTCCCAGCCTGAGCTCGATGCCGTCCAGCATACGCTCCACCATCTCCGTGTAGCCGCCGGCAGGGATACCCTGGAAACGGGCATTGAAGTAGTTATTGTCAAAGGTAAAGCGAACCGGCAGACGCTTGATGATAAAGGGCGGCAGCTCGGTACAGGGACGCCCCCACTGTTTCTCGGTGTAGCCCTTGACCAGCTTCTCGTAAATGTCTCTGCCGACAAGAGAAATCGCCTGCTCCTCCAGATTCTGCGGCTCTTTGATGCCTGCCTTCCGTCTCTCCTCCTCAATGCGGGCTCTTGCCTCCTCCGGCTTCACCACATTCCACATCCGGTTAAAGGTATACATATTGAAGGGGAGACTGTAGAGCTCACCACGATAATTGGCAACCGGAGAATTGGTAAAACGATTAAAGGTCGCGAACTGGTTCACATAGTCCCAGACACGTTCCGAATTGGTATGGAAAATATGGGCACCGTAGCGATGCACTGCAATCCCCTCGACATTCTCGGTATAGATATTGCCGGCGACATGATCTCTCCTGTCTATCACCAGCACCTTCCTGCCCTTCTTTGCTGCCTGCTCCGCAAAAGCGGCACCAAAGAGTCCTGCACCAACGATCAGATAATCGTACATATCTTTTCCTTTCTTTCCTGTGATAATCCGCTGAACTGCTGCACACCCCCGGGAAAACACGGATTTATCTCCGTTTCCCGGGCTGAAAGCTAGCTATATTCTAACCAGAAACACGGGAGGAGGCAACAGCAGTTCTGCTTTGCCGGACAGCTGCCGCCCCATGTGCCGTACACAAGAATCAGCAGCTGACCTTCTCCGGCGCCGTGCGGCGAACCGCCTGCTGCAGTCTGTCACTGACCGTCAGGACAAGACAGAGCTTCTTCCCCTCTCTCTCATAGAGATATCCAAGCTTCGGAGGCTTCCCCGGGAGGAATCCGTCGTCGCTGTAGTCCCTGATCTCACACTGCCCGCCCATCGCCCGCTGCATCTCCTCGGAATCCATCGCTGCCAGAAGCCGGAATTCGGATTTTCGAATCTCACAGACCTTGCGTCGTTTCGACTTGTTCAGGATGCGGTCAACGGAAAGCTCTCCCTCAAAATACAGATACTCGTACTCGACATGGCTGTAAAGAAAGCAGAGATAAGTCAAAGCTCCGGAAAGAAGAAGCAGAGGCAGAAAAACTGCGGAGCGAAAGGACAGGAGCAGAAGCAGGATATCCAGGAACAGCAGGAGGATTTTCCCCGGCAGCAACAGCGGATTTGGTTTTTTCCTTACCAGAACTTCGATATACTGCTCCATCGTGAATCTCCTTTCCGATTTCTGCTTCGACTGCACTGTACTCAGAGGAATACTGTCAGCATGGGCTGCCATGTCCTCCGGTGGTGTTCTGTTGATCCTTGAGGTCTGCTTCAAAGCCGCAGGCTTCTTCAGGGGGACAATAAAACAGGAGTGACTTCCGTCACTCCTGCATTGTAGCATATCAGCATCAGCTGCTGTAGGGCTTCTCTCTTCTTTTGAGCAGTTACATCATGCCCATTCCCGGATTGCCTGCCGGCATTGCCGGAGCTGCCTCCTTGATGTCGGCAACTACGGACTCGGTAGTCAGGAGGGAGGAAGCGACAGAAGCCGCATTCTGAAGTGCGGTTCTGGTTACCTTTGCCGGATCCAGAATACCCTCCTTCATCATATCGACATAATTCTCATTGTATGCGTCATAGCCCATGCCTTCCTTGGACTCCTTGACCTTGTTGACAACGACAGCTCCTTCCACGCCGGCATTCTCCGCAATGATATACAGCGGGGACTCCAGAGCCTTCAAGATAATGCGGGCGCCGGTCTTCTCATCACCATCAAGACCGTCTACAACCTTCTCTACCGCACCCATTGCATGGATATAAGCGGATCCGCCGCCGGAGATGACTCCCTCCTCCACTGCTGCGCGAGTTGCGTTGAGTGCATCCTCCATCCGGAGCTTGACTTCCTTCATCTCGGTTTCGGTTGCGGCACCGACACGGATGACAGCAACACCGCCGGCAAGCTTCGCGAGTCTCTCCTGCAGCTTCTCGCGGTCAAAATCGGAAGTCGTAGTCTCAATCTGAGAACGAATCTGTGCGATACGGTCGGAGATTGCCTTCTTCTCCCCAAGTCCTTCCACAATGGTGGTTTTCTCCTTGGATACCTTGACCGACTTGGCACGTCCGCACTGCTCAATCGTGGTATCCTTCAGCTCAAGTCCCACTTCCTCGGAAATCACCTCACCGCCTGTCAGAATCGCGAGATCCTTCAGCATCTCCTTACGGCGGTCACCATAACCCGGTGCCTTGACCGCAACAACATTGAAGGTGCCTCTCAGCTTATTGACAATGAGCGTGGTAAGTGCCTCGCCCTCGATATCCTCGGCAACAATCAGGAGCTTCGCGCCGGACTTCACTACCTGCTCCAGAAGCGGAAGGATATCCTGAATGTTGGAAATCTTCTTATCGGTAATGAGAATATACGGATCATCCAGCACCGCCTCCATCTTTTCCATATCGGTGCACATGTAAGCGCTGATGTAGCCTCTGTCGAACTCCATGCCTTCCACAAGGTCGAGCTCGGTCTGCATGGTCTTGCTCTCCTCTACCGTGATGACACCGTCCTTGGAAACCTTCTCCATGGCATCGGCAATCATCTCGCCGACAGTACTGTCACTGGCGGAGATCCCGGCAACCTTCGCGATCTGGTCTTTGCCCTTTACCTTGGAGGACTGCTGCTTGATGGACTCCACTGCCGCATCCACTGCCTTTTTGATTCCCTTGCGGAGAACAATCGGGTTGGCGCCTGCCTCAAGATTCTTCATCCCCTCGCTCACAATCGCCTGTGCCAGAACGGTTGCGGTCGTGGTACCGTCTCCGGCAACATCGTTGGTTTTCGAAGCCACCTCACGAACCAGCTGTGCACCCATATTCTCATACGGATCCTTCAGATCGATCTCCTTCGCGATGGAAACACCATCATTGGTAATCAGCGGAGAGCCGAAGCTCTTGTCAAGAACGACATTCCGTCCCTTCGGTCCGAGAGTCACTCTCACGGTATCCGCAACGGCATCGACCCCTGCCTGTAAAGCCTTTCTCGCCTCTACTCCATACTTGATTTCCTTTGCCATATCTATACTCCTTCTCCCGCGTCTGCGGTTTCTGTCTCTCTCCTGGACTGCCAGGATGTTATTGCTGTGCTGTCTCTGCTGCACCATGCCACAGAGATCTTTTGATTCCCTCAGAAAAAAGATACCGTCATCCGTTTTCCCTCAGGGAAATGCCGATGATAGCCATTTTCCCTCAGCTCTCCACTACTGCGAGGATATCGCTCTGCTTTACCACCGTGTACTTATGACCCTCGACCTCGATCTCCGAGCCTGCGTACTTGCTGAAAAGAACATGCTGCCCTTCCTTCACCTGCATCTTGATTTCCTTGCCGTCTACAACACCGCCCGGACCCACTGCGATAATCACTGCCTGCCCCGGCTTCTCCTTATCGTCCTGTCCCGGAAGGATGATGCCGCCCTTGGTGGTCTCTTCCATCTTTTCCTTCTCCAGCACTACCTTATCGAATAGCGGAACTAATTTCATGTCTTGCCTCCTTATGTTCTCTCGCTTGTTTTTCTTAACCGAACATGGGGTATTATATCGCGTCCTATTAGCAGAGTCAATAGTCGAGTGCTAATTTCTTTTGTCATCAGGTATAAATTTCTTCTGTACTGCAAAAGCCCCGGATCCTTCCGGAGCCGGGGCTTTCCATGATTTCTTTTTACTTCTGCTCAAACTGCGTGATGTCGATGCCGAGGAGCTTGGCCGTATCTTCATTGTAGGAGATCCTCAGCTTCTTCTCATCCATATGGAGAATGGGGATATCTCCCGGTTTTTTGCCGTTCTTCAGGATCTCCACCGCCTGCTGTCCCGCACTGTAGCCAAGCTCGTAATAGTCGAGACCATAGGTAATCAGTCCCCCCTTATCCACCAGTCCGGACTCTCCGCAGACAGTCGGAATCTTGTTGTCATTGGCAACCTGTGCCACCGTGGACATGCCGTTCGCAATCGTGTTGTCCGTCGGGATATAGATTGCGTCGACATTACCGATCATGGACTCTACCACCGTCTGGATCTCATTGGTGGAGGATACGGTATAGTCCTTATACTCCAGGTTCTTCTCCTTCAGCGCCTTGTGTGCCAGCTCCGCCTGAATCTCCGAATTGGATTCGGCAGTACAGTAAAGCACACCCACTCTCCTGGCACCGGGAATCACTTTGGTCAGAAGCTCAATCTGCTCCCTGACCGGGGTCAGGTCGGAAGCTCCGGTAACATTGCCGCCGGGGGAATCGTTGCTGGCAACCAATCCCGAAGCTGCCGGATCCGTCACCGCAGCAATCACTATCGGAATCTCCGTCGTCGCTGCGGAAGCTGCCTGTGCTGCCGGTGTCGCGATGGCATAGATCAGATCCTTTCCATCATTCACAAACTTGTCCACAATGGTCTGGCAGCTGTTCTGCTCCCCGGACGCGTTCTGCTGGTCAGCCGTATAGCTGATACCGCTGTCATCCAGTGCCTGAATAAAGCCCTTGTTGGCGGCATCCAGTGCCGGATGCTGTACCAGCTGGAGAACACCGATTTTAAAGCTCCTGCCGCTGCCATCCTTCTGGGCTTCATTCTCTGCACCGGAGGCTGTCTGCGCCGCACTCGTTCCCTGCGGCTTCTCCGTTTTTTTGCTTCCACAGGCTGCCAAACTCATGCTCAGAAGCGCAGCCATCGAAAGCACTGCCATCCACTTCATTTTCTTCATCGTTTCCTCCTGATTTCGGATCTTCTTTCTGCTTTTTCGTTGCTTTTCTTTCTCTATCGAACTTTAATGCGTTGGTGCATTAAAAGTGTCTCGAAGTATACGCTCAATTCCCTTCTTTGACAAGAAGAAGCTCTGTCGCACTTCTTCAAAAGCTGACCGGCTCTTCGATGGCACCGGTTCTCGCGATGGTCTGAAGCTCCAGAACCGGACCTTCTCCATGGTACTCCGGACGCCGTTCCAGATCCACCCTGGCATTGATCTTCGCCCAGTCTCTCGTCGCAAAAGCGGAAAGCTCCGCCGGGTCCCCCTTACAGACAAAACCGAGAAAGGTCATATCCTGCGCACAGCAGGTCATCGCCATGCGTCCGGGGATAAACTCGTTCGCCGGCATCTGCTTCCGTTTCAGAATCATTGCCGTAAAAGAAACGGTTTTTCCGAGATATCGCTCCGGGTGATCCATGCAATCCACAAACCAGATGCCATAGTCCGAGGGCTTGATGTTGATCAGCCGACTGTCCAGACTGTAGGGCAGCTCCTCCGGCAGTGTATCCTGCGGAATCTCTCCGTCCTTCCCCTCAAAGATCAGAACCGCATTCTGCCCCATCGCACGGAGCTTCCGACGGTAGTCCACCATATTGTCCTGGCTGATATCGTCCGCACGGTTCACGATAATGAGCTCCGCCCGTCTCGTCATCTGTCCCATGAAGGACTTCATATCGTTATTGCCGAGATACATGCCGAGGGTCTGCCCATCCATGATGGTAATGACCTGATACAGCATCCAGCCTGTCGGCATCGCCACCTGATACTCCGGAGCACGCCCCTGCTGCTCCGCTAAAGCCTTCTCGCTCATGGGTCCGTCATAGAGATCATCCTGCTTCCAGACCCCATTCCACTCGATCAGGATACGCTCCGGACGAAATTTATGCTCCAGCTCTGTCAGATGCTGCTCGTTAAAGTCCGTCACATGCTCCATCCGGATGAGCTTGGTATGGTATCTCTCGAGAAATGCCGGATCGTACTCGCTTTCTCCCTCTTCACAGAGGAGGAGCAGGGTCGTCCCTTCCGTCTGGAAATACTCCTGCTGCATGGTGAACTTGATAAAGTCACTCTTTCCCGCCTCCAGAAACCCATTAATCAGGAAAACCGGAAGCCGGTTTTCATAGGAATCATAATTTTCGTTTGCCATAGCCGTCCTTTCTGCCGGAGCTTCTCTTTCAGGGAAACACCGCTTTCCTCAGCAATTCCCTAATTCCTGCAAGACAGGAAGCTCTCCCGCAGAAGCTCTTCCTTCAGATCGGCGCCGATCACCACCACCTTGCCTGTATAGCACGGCTCACCCTGACGGATCTCTGTCTGCTCCGGAACCATATCAAAGAACATCCAGTCCCCATCCACAGTCGGCAGCATGCCTTTGGCACGAACGACCATGCCGTATTTCTCCGACTCTGCCATCTCCGTCAGAATGGTCTGAAGCCGGGACTTGTCAAACTTGTGTGGCGTCTCCATTGCCCAGCTCTGGAAAATCTCATCCGCATCATGCTCGTGCTCATGCTCCCCGTGCTCGTGACGATGCGGATGGTGAATCACTGCACCGTCCTCCAGAACCTCTCTGACTCCGTGATGGTCATGGTGATGATGTCCGTGCCCCTCATGGTCATGCTCGTCATGTCCTCCCTCATGTTCATGATGATGCTCGTGGTGATGCCCGCGGTGCTCCTCATGCTGATGTTCATGCTCTTCGACACGCTCCATCGCCTCCCGAAGCATCTCCTCTTCCATCGTATCCTTCTTGCTGATGATGTCGAGAAGCTGTGCACCGCTGAGCTTTTCTGTCGCTGTGGTGATGACAGTGGCATCCCTATTGATATTTCTCACAATGGCAACCGCCTCCTCTATCCCGGACTCCTCTGCGATATCCGTCCGGGAAAGCACGACAGTCCCCGCAAACCGGATCTGGTTGTCAAAGAACTCCCCGAAATTCTTACTGTATATCTTCGCCTTCCTGGCATCCACCACTGTCACTGCGGCATGCAGCTCCACATCCATATGCTCACTGACGGTCTTGACGGCGCCAAGAATATCGGAAAGCTTCCCGACACCGGACGGCTCGATGATGATGCGGTCCGGATGATACTTGTCAACAAGCTCCTTTAAGGAACTCTCGAAGTCTCCCACCAAAGAGCAGCAGATACAGCCCTGGTTCATCTCCCGTATCTCAATGCCGGCATTTTTTAAAAATCCGCCGTCAATGCCGATTTCCCCAAACTCGTTCTCAATGAGAACCACCTGCTCTCCCGCGAGAGCCTCCTTCAGAAGCTTCTGAATAAAGCTGGTCTTACCGGCGCCAAGGAAGCCGGAAATAATATCAATCTTTGTCATCTTTGCTCCAATCTATGCCTGTGGCATCCATTCAACCCCGACATCCCAGGATATCGGGGTCAATCGCCGCTCGCGAAACTAGCACTCGCTGTCTACAAGTGCCGATTATAGGAGGCTGACGCAACAAATGTCAATGCTGCCGCACAGCAGAATTTCTAAAGAATCTCTGAAATCAGGAGACAGACCAGCTGAGCTTATCCACCGCGTCAGGAAGCTCTGAGGGACGCTCAATCAACATGTCGGCACCATTGTCCAGAAGCTCCTCCCGGGTACGGAAGCCGTAGAGACAGCCGATGCCCGGAATCCCCACAGCCTTTGCGGTCTGCATATCTGTCCTGGTATCTCCCACCATCACGCAGTTCTCGACCTTTACTCCGAGATGAAGCGCTGTATCTGTCACCACCATGCCGTTCGGCTTTAAGGGATGACTGCCGTCATCCGCCGAAAGATAGTGAAACATCCCTGCCGGAAAACAGCTGTCAATCACCTTCTGTGCCTGCTCCTTGGGCTTATTCGTGATGCAGGCAAGCCTTTTGCCGCCGCTCTTCAGGCTTTCCAGCGCCTCGATCAGCCCCGGATAGGCCTCCACCTCATAGGTACAGTATTCGCTAAAAAGCTTCATATAGGTTTCAAGCGCCTCATCATAATGCTCCATCAGCTCGTCTGCCTGCTGATCCAGCTCCAGTGCCCTGTCAGCATCCTTTTTCTCCCACTTTTCCGCTTCCTTATAGAGACGGTCCGCATGAAACTGCAGGGTCTTTTCCAGATAAACCGCTGTTCCGTTGCCGACAAACTTTCTCACCTGCTCTGCGCCGATCTCCGGAAGTCCCAACGACTTCATGGTCTGATTCATGGTATACTGGAGACTCTTGGTGGAATCCACCAGAGTTCCATCCATATCGAAAAGCACAGCCTTGATTTCATTTCCCATAATAACATCCTTTCTGCCCGCGCTGTTTCCGAAAGAAAGAAGCCCTCTTTCACCGCAAACGAAAGATATCACATCACAGTTCTGCGATGCCTGGCGCTGCGGGTTACAGATATGCCTCTTCAGAGAAACGAGGATTCCCTCCGCGTTTCTTCAGGCGCCACAAGTATAGGGAAAATGACGGATACTGTCCAGTGCTTTGCGCTTATGTTAAATGTTTTGCGGGAAAACGCAGAAAAGAGAGGAATAAACAGGCAGGCTTGCAGCAGGAGAAGGCTTTTGAGCCTGATGTCACAGAAATGAGGAAATACCGTGAATAAAGAATTCTTTTACGCTGTCCGCATCGGCAGAGCACCCGGTATCTATACAAGCTGGACGGAATGCCTTTCTCAGGTACATCAATACCCGGGAGCGGTTTTCAGAAAATTCAAAAAAAGAGAGGCGGCGGAAGCCTTTCTCACAGGGAAGCATGGAGCCTCAGCGGCATTTCCCGACACGCACAGAGCAGCCCCTGCGAGAATCGGTTCCCGCGGCTCCTCCGGGACATTTCCAGCTACATCGCAGGTGGCAGAAGCCGACTCCTCCGACGGGGCCTCCGCAGTGCCTGTTCCTGCCGCTTTCGTCGAAAATCTGCGGGAGGCTGTATACTCACTTTTTCTCTCTCAGGGAAAGGAAGTGCCGGCAGAGCTTTTAAAGCTCCTTTCAGATGCAGAAGCCCTGGAGGCCTCCTTCTCAGAAGCGCTCCGCCTGAGCGGAGGCTCCGCCTTTTCCTTTACCGACGGGAGCTACCACAGTGGAACTCAAACCTTTGGATACGGTACGCTCCTCATCCGGACGGACGGCTCTGTCCGTGCGGACATGTCCTGCGGCAGGGATCCCTCCCTCGCCGAAATGCGGAATGTCTCCGGTGAAATCTACGGCTCCATGCAGGCGGTGCGGGAGGCGCTCCGGCAGAAGCTTCCGGATCTTACAATCTTTTATGATTACCTCGGCATCGAATGCTGGGCAAATCACAGCTGGAAGACAAATAAAGAAGGGACAAGGCATTACGCGGATTTTATCGACAAGGCCAGAAAGGAAATCAAAATCTTCTTTGTAAAGGTTCCTGCACACAGCGGCGTCTTCTTTAATGAAATCGTGGATCGTCTCGCCAAGGCAGCGGCAGGAAATCTCTGACGGAGCACAGCATTCCCTGTGTTTTTCAGATCCGCGGCATCCTCTCTGTCTTATTTTTTCCGGTATTTTTCCCGAGAAGCCGCATGGAATTCAGGATGCAGAGGGTGGCGACTCCCACATCTCCGAACACTGCCGCCCACATATCGGCAAGCCCGAAGGCACTGCCGAGCAGAATCAGAATCTTTACTGCAATCGCAAAGCCGATATTCTGTTTCGAGATTCTGACCGTACTCTTTGCGATACGTATCACCAGAGGAATCCGCCGGAGATCATCGTCCATAATCACGACATCCGCTGCCTCAATCGCCACATCAGAGCCCATTGCTCCCATCGCGATACCGACATCGGCACGCCGAAGCACCGGTGCATCGTTGATACCGTCCCCCAGAAAGGCAAGATATCCCCGCGTCCGTTCTCCTTTTCCGGAAGAAAGAGCCTCAATCAGTTCCTCTACCTTTTCCACCTTGTCCTGCGGCAGAAGCTCTGCATAAACCTGATCCAGCGGAAGCTGCTTCTGCATCTGCCGTGCCGCCTCCCTGCGATCACCGCTGAGCATCACAATCCGGGAAACGCCCTCTTTCTTCATTTCCCGGAGTGCCTCTTCGGCACTTTCCTTCAGCTCATCCGAGATCAGCAGAACGCCCAGATACTTTCCTCCCCTTGCCACATAGGAAAGAGTCGCTTCCTCCGCCGGAATCTCCGGAACCGGGATTCCCCGCTCTTCCAGAAGCCTTCGCTTCCCCACCAGCACTGCAGCGCCTTCCATCCTCGCAATGATGCCATGCCCGGAAATATTCTCCGTGTCCTCCGGCACGGGAAGCTGCTTTTCCCCCTGTGTCTCATGAAAACACTCGAGGATTGAAAGTGCAATCGGATGGGTGGAAAAGGCTTCCACCGCAGCGCTCAGGCGCAGTACTTCCTCCTCTGGCACTCCCTCCGCCGGCAGAATCTTCCGCACGGAAAAGACACCTTTGGTCAAGGTTCCCGTCTTATCCGTAACGACAGTCTTCAACTGCGCGAGCAGCTCCAGATAGTTGGAGCCCTTGACAAGAACACCGTTTCTCGAGGCCGCTCCTATGCCTCCGAAGAAGGCAAGGGGAACAGAAATGACGAGTGCACAGGGACAGGAGACAACCAGAAAGGTACAGGCTCTGTAGGCGGATGCCTTCCACGCGTGAAAAAATACCGGACTTCCGGGAGCTCCTGCCGCATTTTGCAGAAAACCGGCGATTCCGGACAGTTCCGCCCCGTTTTTCCCCCAGCCCAGAAGCAGATACAGGAAACTCCCTAGGATCGGGAGCACAGCAATCAAAAGCGCAACCCCCACCACAAGCGGCGTATAGATTCTCGCAAATCTCGTGATAAAGTTCTCCGTCTTCGACTTCTTGTCGGAGGCCTCCTCCACCAGCTCCAGAATCTTCGAAACCGTCGAATCCGCAAATTCCTTCTCCGCACGGATCTTTAACAGTCCCTCCCCGTTAATGCAGCCGGAAATCACCATATCCCCGGGCTGTACCTCCCTCGGTATCGATTCTCCGGTGAGCGCCGAGGTATTGACCATACTTTCCCCCAAGCTGACTCTCCCGTCCACCGGAATCTTCTCCCCCGGGCGGATGACAAGAACGTCGCCGACCTTCACCTCCTCCGGATCTATCTCCTCCATCGAGCCGTCTGCTCTTTCCCGGTTGGCTGTCTCCGGCACAATCTCCATCAGACTCTTAATGGAAGCACGGGATCTGCCGACAGCGAAGTTCTGAAACCACTCCCCGATCTGGTAGAATGCCATCACGGCGACAGCCTCCGAGTTTTCTCCAATCAGAAAGGCACCGAAGGTGGCGATGGTCATAAGGAGTGCTTCATCAAAGGGCTGACGGTTCAGGATGCCGTGGAGTGCGTTTTTCACCACTGCCAGGCCGCAGAGCAGGTAGGGAAGCAGATACACCAGAAACCCCAGAAGCCGGTTTTCAAAGATAAAGGGGCAGATGTCACTGTGCTCCAGAAACAGCAAAAGAAAAAAGATTCCTATCGCTCCCAAATTCCTGTAAAGTTCCTTTTTCAGTTTCTTACTCATCCTCTCTCCCGCTTCTGTATTCTCATTTTCCGATAGCCCGATTTCCAGAGATAACGTAAAGCACTGCACTGAAAAGACACTGGTTAGGTCGGTATTTTTTCAGACTTCCACCGCAAATCCATTCTCGATTTTTTTCCCGGCGGAGATCGCCTGCCGCAAAATCTCGTCAAATCTGTCGTCCTCTGCTTCAAGGGTGAACTTCTGCATCATAAAATTGACCTTCACATCCAAAACTCCCGGGATCTTTTTTATCGCATCCTCCACTTTGGCGGCACAGTTGGCACAATCCACCTCACAGCTAAATTTCTTTTTCATTCTGTTCTCCTTTCTTTTGCAGCTTTATCTCCCATCCGCTTTCATTCTTCGATATGCTCCTTCCCCATCGCGATAATGGTTTTCACATGATCGTCTGCCAGAGAATAGATCATTGCCTTTCCCTCCCGTCTTGCACAGATCAGCTTCGAGGTTTTCAGAATCTTCAGCTGATGAGAGATCGCCGACTGATTCATCTCAAGATCCTCACAAATCTCTGTAACGCCCTTTTCTCTCTCAAAAAGGTCGTAGAGTATCTTGATTCTGGTGGAATCCCCGAAAATTTTAAACAGCTCCGCAAGATCTGACAGCTCATCCTCTGTCATCGAATAAAGCAGACTTTCCATCTTCCTCTCATTCATCATATATTTCTGCAATGTGCCCCTTTCTTTTCCATGTATGAACATATTATCATATATTCTATTATTTATCAATAGAAATCTCTTCGGAGAATTTCCAGGCTGCCATTATGTGAGCAAAATGGCGTTTTCCGCAGGGAAAGGCAGAAACAGCCTATCCCGGAATCCGAAATCTTACAGTAGTAATACAGCCCTTCTTTCTATATAATGGTATGAATGTCACTACTCGTGGACAGAGCTTCGGAAGAAATGCTCCCGGTGCTCTGTGCCGCTTCTGTTTCCGTTGCTCTCCACCCCAGAATACAGGAGAAAATACCATGAAGGATCAACGTAATATTCAGGAAGTTTTGGACTCTGCCCTGGAGGAGGGACGAGAGGTTCTTTTGGAAGGAAAAGTCGCCTCCTATATCCCGGAGCTGGCGAAGGCAAATTCCGGAAATCTCGGTGTCTGCATCACCCAGTCCACCGGCGAATCCTATATCTCCGGCGACTATGACATTCCCTTTACGATTCAAAGCATCTCCAAGGCATTCATGCTGATTCTGGCATTACAGCTTGCCGGAAGGGAGGAGGTCTTCTCAAAAATCGGCATGGAGCCTACCGGTGACCGCTTCGACAGCATCATGCAGCTGGAGCTCACCGATCGGAAGCCCTTCAACCCCTTAATCAATGCCGGCGCCATCGTGACGGCTTCCTGTATCCTGAATCACACTCAGGATCCCTTTGAAGCGTACCTGAGGCTTGTCCGGCTTCTCTGCAACGACAGCAGGATCCGGCTTTCCGAGACGGTCTATCAGTCGGAAAAGCGCACGGGCACCAGAAACCGTTCCATCGCCTATCTTCTGAAGGGCTCAGAGATTCTGGTGGGAGAACCGGAGGATATCCTGGATCTTTACTTCAAGAGCTGCTCCACCTTGGTCACGGCAAGGAATCTTTCCCACGCAGCCATGATTCTTTCCAACCACGGCAAGGATCCTATCAGCGGAAAGCAGGTGATCTCCTCCGACATTATCCGGACCGTCCTTTCTCTGATGATGCTCTGCGGCATGTACAATGAATCCGGAGAATATGCGGTAAAGGTCGGACTTCCCAGCAAGTCCGGCGTCGGCGGCGGCATCATGGCAGTCGCCCGCGGCGGCGTCGGCATCGCCACCTTCGGACCGGCGCTGAATCCGAAGGGAAACAGCGTCGGCGGCATGAAGATCCTGCAATACCTTTCCGAACATCTCTGTCTGCACACCCTTTCCATGCGAGATGACGCCACAGTATTCTGAAAAAATCGAGCAGGAGGCAATGATTAAAAAGGAAGCCGGAAAATTCTCCGGCTTCCTTTTTTGCCTCTTTATGATTCTCTTCTCTCAGCAGCAGGCAGGCTTGCAGCAGGAGAAGGATCTTGCTCCTGACAGCATAAAATCAAAGCTTCGGTCCGGCCTCTGCCAGTGCCTTGCCGGTGGCATTACTTTGATACTTGTCGAAGTTCCTGATGAATCTGCCTGCAAGATCCCTCGCCTTCTTCTCCCACTCTCCGGCATCCTGATAGGTATCTCTCGGATCCAGAATCTTCGGATCTACCCCCGGAAGCTCCGTCGGAACCTCGAGATCAAAGAACGGAATCTTTTTGGTCGGAACCCGGTTGATGTCTCCGTTCAGGATTGCGTCAATGATACCTCGGGTATCCTTGATGGAGATACGCTTTCCGCTGCCGTTCCATCCGGTATTGACCAGATAGGCACGGGACCCGTTCGCCTCCATCTTCTTTACCAGCTCCTCCGCATACTTTGTCGGATGCAGCTCAAGGAAGGCCTGTCCGAAGCAGGCGCTGAAGGTCGGTGTCGGCTCTGTGATGCCGCGCTCCGTTCCGGCAAGCTTTGCGGTAAAGCCGGACAAGAAATAATACTGACACTGCTCCTTCGTCAGGATGGATACCGGCGGCAGCACCCCGAAGGCATCCGCGGAAAGGAAGATCACGTCCTTTGCTGCCGGCGCTGCGGAAATCGGACGGACAATATTCCGGATATGATCAATCGGATAGGAAACGCGGGTATTCTCCGTGACGGACTTATCGTGGAAATCGATTTTTCCGTCTTTACTGAGAGTGACGTTCTCCAGAAGCGCATTTCTCTTAATCGCATTGTAGATGTCCGGCTCCGAATCCTTGTCGAGGTCGATAACCTTGGCATAGCATCCGCCCTCGAAATTAAAGACGCCGTTATCGTCCCAGCCGTGCTCATCATCCCCGATGAGCAGACGCTTCGGATCCGTGGAAAGCGTCGTCTTTCCCGTTCCGGAAAGTCCGAAAAAGATCGCCGTATTCTCCCCGTCCAGATCGGTATTGGCAGAACAGTGCATCGCCGCCAGTCCTTTCAGCGGCAGATAGTAGTTCATCATGGAGAAGATCCCCTTCTTCATCTCTCCGCCGTACCAGGTATTCAGGATGACCTGCTCGCGGCTCGTAATATTGAACATGACTGCGGTCTCCGAATTCAGTCCCAGTTCCTTATAGTTCTCCACCTTTGCCTTCGATGCGTTGAACACCACGAAGTCCGGAGTAAAGTTTTCAAGCTCTTCCCTGCTCGGACGGATAAACATGTTGGTAACGAAATGTGCCTGCCAGGCAACTTCCATGATGAAGCGGACCGCCATGCGGGTGTCCTTATTGGCGCCGCAGAACGCGTCCACGACAAAAAGGCGCTTATCGGAAAGCTCTTTTCTGGCGATCTCCTTCAGACTCTCCCAGGTCTCCATGCTCGCCGGATGGTTGTCATTCTTATACGCGTCGCTGGTCCACCAGACCGTATCCTTGGAATTTTCATCCATAACGATATATTTGTCCTTAGGGGAACGTCCGGTATAAACCCCTGTCATAACATTGACAGCATCCAGCTCCGAAAGCTGACCCTTATCATATCCTGTCAGCGCAGGATTCATCTCCTCCTCAAACAGAAACTCGTAAGATGGGTTGTGAATCAGTTCCGTCATCCCGGTGATCCCATACTTTGTTAAATCCAATGCAGCCATGATGTCTCCCTTCTGCTTCGTTTCTAGGATTTCATCTGAACAGAATTCCGTCAAAAGCTTCAAATGAAATCGCAAATTATCCAGATTGCTGTCATTATCCCACAGGCAGGAATACCCGTCAAGAATCCGACGATCTTTCCCGCCGCTTTTATCCGTCGTGATTTCCGAGACACAATCCCTCCGGGAAATACCGTACGGTCTTCTCTCTTTACCAATGCAGGCGATGCAGTTCTCCCTCTTTCTTCATACCCGGAAATGTGTTCTGTCGGAGAGCTTCATAGAGAATCACGGAAACAGAATTGGAGAGATTTAGGGAACGGGTCTCTCCCCGCATGGGGATACGGATACAGCATTCCGGATGCTTCACGAGAATCTCCTCCGGAATCCCTGCAGATTCTTTCCCGAACAGGATATAATCCTCCATCGAGAATTCGACCTCGCTGTAAACCTGCTGCGCCTTTGTCGTCGCATACCAGAGCTTTACGCTCTTTCCGAGCTCCGGATGCTTCTGGAGGAAATCCTCATAGTTCAGATATTCCGAAAGTCTCAGCCTTGACCAGTAGTCCATCCCGGCACGCTTCAGATTTTTATCGTTCAAGATAAAGCCGTAGGGCTTAATCAGATGAAGCTCCGTCTCTGTCGCCACGCAGGTTCTTCCGATGGCGCCGGTGTTGAAAGGAATCTCCGGCTCATATAATACGATATGCATCTCAATCTCCTGTATCCCCGCTTCCCCCTCCATTGCTCGGCGGAATCGATCTGCCCGTTGTCGTCGCCGGCGGTGATGCCGCTTCTCATTTCAGAAGATTCCCGGGAACGTCTGAGCCTTACGCCTCATCCTCCGGCTTTTCCTCCCGCAGGAAATACCCCAGGTCACTGTAGCCCGGAAGGTGTCCGACGGACTGGTGCTTGACCATACGGTACTCATCATTGCTGTGCCAGTAGGGACAGGGCTGATGCTGATCCTGCCGAAGTCTTGCCATATCATCCTCCTCGAAACAGGCCTCACAGCTCCAGTCGTCCAGCTCCTCATCGTAACTGTAGTTACTGCACATCTCGCATTCCGACATGAATCTCAGCTCTCCTTCCCGGCCTTGCTTTTTCCTCCTGCTGCGGCACGCTCCGATTTCCCTCTCCAGCTTTCCGGATCGTGCTCCGCACTCGGACAGAGATCCCGGAGATAGCAGCTCTCACATTTCGGCTTCCGGGAAGTGCAGAGACTTCTTCCGAGCGCGATAATATGGGTGTTCCAGCGGATCCAGTATTCCTCCGGCAGTACCTCCATCAGCTGGTATTCCGTCTTTGTCGGGTCTGCGGAGTCCGCAAGCCCCAGCCGATTGGATACCCGCTTGACGTGGGTATCCACAACGATGCTCTCCTTCCGGAAAATATTGCCGAGAATCAGGTTGCCCGTCTTCCGCCCTACCCCGGACAGTTTGGTCAGCTCCTCAATCGTATCCGGCACCTCTCCGTGATGACGTTCCATCAGCTCTCCGGCACAGGCCTTGATGTTTTTGGCTTTGTTACGGTAAAAGCCTGTCGAGCGGATATCCTGCTCCAGCTCCAGCACATCGCAGTCGGCAAATGCCTGAATGCTCGGATACTTTCGGAACAGGTCCTTCGTCACCATATTGACCCGGGCGTCCGTACACTGTGCACTCAGAATCGTCGCGAAAAGAAGCTGCCAGGCATTCACTGCTTCCAGAAAAATCATCGGATGATCTCCGTAATGCGCATCAAGGCGGCGCATGATCTCCCGGACTCTTTCCGTCCTCGCTTTTTTACTTTCTCTGGCAAACATTCCTGACTTCCTCTCTCCCTTAAAGCAGCAGGTTCCGCCTTTCCTCTACAGCTCCAGCGTCACCTTCCTCCCGGTCGGCTGATACTGGTAATAACGGACACCGGCACTGTCCAGCATCCTTTTCGACGCCTTCACAGCCGGCGTATCCGCGTACTTGTCCTCCCGATACACGAGAGTTTCAATTCCTGCCTGAATCAGCGCCTTGGCACACTCATTGCAGGGAAAAAGCGTCACATACATTTTGGCCCCCTCGAGGGAGCCTCCCCGGTAGTTTAAAATCGCATTCAGCTCCGCATGAGTCGTATAGAAGTACTTCGCGTTATAAGGGTCGGATTCCACCTGAATTTTCGTCCATGGAAAGTCATCATCCGAGCAGCCCCGCGGGAAGCCGTTATAGCCCATCGAAAGAATCTTATTCTCCTTTGACACGATGCAGGCACCGACCTGTGTGCTCGGATCCTTGCTTCTCTGGGCAGACATCTCCGCGACAGACATAAAGTATTCTTCCCAGCTGATATAGTCCGTTCTCTTGCCACTCTTCATATCATATCTCCAATTCCTGCTCCTGCACCACATCTTCTCTCTGCCCGCAGGCTTTTCTCAAGCGGTTCATCAGAGCAAGGCCCAGCCCGGTGCTCGGATAGCTCTCTGTCACCACGCGTTTGATTCCCTCACGGTCAAACTCCCGGAGCACGCGGAAAAGATTGTGTGTCATCGTAAGAGGCTCCGAACGCCTCCCGAGAATATAGAGCCTCGGTCCGATCATACGCGCAGAAAAAAACGGCAATGCTTCCTCCGAGCAGAGAATCGCTGCAGCCTTCCCGGCATCAAAATCCGCATTGACAAGCTCCAGCATACGGCGGTAAACCGTCTCATCTTCCCTCGCCCACACAGCAAGCGGCATCCCCGGCTCTTCCTTCCTTGTCCGGGTCGTTACCATCGTCATCTCTGCCTCCGGCGCGTAATGGCGGTACTTCATCCCCGGCGCCTTCGGGTGAATCCCCTCTGAAAGCGCTCCGGCAATAATGGCGGGATCCACTGCCACGTGCTGCCCGAGTGCCTCCTCAAGCTCCTCCAGCGTCACCGCACCCGGGCGGAGCAGGGTCGGCACGGCCTCCGTCATATCGATAATCGTAGACTCCACACCGATTCCGACGGGACCGTCATCCAAAATCATCTCGATCTTTCCCTTCAGATCGTGATAGACATGCTCCGCCTCCGTCGGAGACGGCTTCCCGGAGCTGTTGGCGGAAGGTCCGGCAAGGGGGACCCCCGAAAGCCGGATCAGTTCCAGTGTCACTGCGTTTTCCGGACAGCGAAGCGCAACGGTCGGAAGTCCTCCGGTAGTCTCCATCGGTATGATATCTGATTTCGGAAGGACGATGGTGAGCGGTCCCGGCCAGAAGGCCTCCATCAGCTTCTCCGCCGGTTCTGTCAACTCTTTTACCAGCCGCGGCACCTCCGCAATCCCGGAGACATGAATAATCAGAGGATTATCCGAGGGACGCCCCTTCGCCGCATAAATTTTTCGGGAAGCCTCCGGGTCTAGAGCATCTCCGCCGAGACCATAGACCGTTTCTGTCGGAAATGCCACGAGACCGCCTCTCCGCAGCAGCTCCGCCGCTTCCCCGATACCTTCCCTGCCAAGCAGCTTTGTTTCCATATTCTATATACTTTCCCGTCCTTCCTCTCAATCAAAATCACCGGCTCAGCCGTAAACGGGGCAATATGCCCTTGTCATCCGGGCGTATTCCAAATCTTCTTTGTCCTCAAATTTTCAATCCGTTTTGCTCTTAATTTTAACTGCACTGCCGGATTTTTCAAGAGCCTGCCTATCAGGTCTGTATCCCTCCTGTTCTTCTCTCTTCCCTGTGCGAATCGGAAGTCCTGTTTCACATGGCTTTACTTCCACCTTTGTCCTCATCCCGGCATAGGGCAAACAGATTTTTTCTTGTTTTCAGAATGCCCTCCCTCTCCATTTTCTTTAATTCATGAGAAAGCGCGCTTCTGTTGACACACAAATAATCCGCCAGCTCCTCACGGTTAAAGGGAATCCTGAACCTGCTTCTGCCCAGCCGCTCCGCCTGCATGATGAGATACGTCAGAATACGGCTTCGCAGCTCCCTCTGTGACAGTATGGCAATGCGGTAATGCTTGCGCATATTGTCATGAGAGATGAGCGTCATCAGCTGCCGGAATACGGATATCTGTATCTCCCTCTCCAGCCTCCGCCCCATCAGCCAATCGGAGGAAAAGCACAGCAGCCGCGAATCCCCAGCTGCGATTGCGTCGTAAGGAGCACGACGCGTCCTGGTGCAGATCAGGTCTGCGGCTATCACAGAAGGCGGCTGCAGGATGCCCATCAGGTTTCTCCTGCCGTCAGGATGGTTCTGCGAAATCTGCACGCTCCCCTGAAGAAGCACCGCAAACCAGTCAATGATATCCTGCCCCAGAATCAGTGCCGTATTCTGCGGGCATTGCAGCAGATTCCCTGCAGGAAGGATATGCTCTTCAATTGCAGAAGCCTCCAGATCGCAGAATAATTTACAGCGCTGAAGCATCTCAACGATTTCATTCATAACAGAGGTCTCCAAAAGTTGTCTGAACAACTTACATCTTATCCATAAGCTGCTATAATGTCCAAAAGATTTAATACAGAATTTCATTTTAAAGCGCACTGATACAGACACTTCATCTACAGAGAGAGGATCACGGGAGGATCCGTGTTCCATATATATAAAAAGGAGGCCAAAAGCCAATGAAAAAGAAAGCCAAAATCTCAGCCTTACTCCTTGCGGCGTCCGTATGCACCAGCCTTCTGGCCGGATGCGGTCATAGCACTGCCCCCTCTGCAGGGGCAGAAATGCCTGCTCAGACCACAGCCTCTGCTGCAGAAACTGCCGCATTACCCGAAAAAGCAGATCTCAGCGGCAAAAGCCTGCTGATTTACTGCGGCGCAGGTATGCAGAAGCCCTTCCAGGAAATCGCGGCTGCTTTTCAGGAGAAAAACGGCTGCGAAATGAACGTCACCTACGCGAATGCCGCGCAGATCCAGACGCAGATCCAGGAGTCGAAGGAGGGCGCCTTCTTCATTGCCGGTTCCATGGAAGAAACGAAGCCGGTCGCGGATTTTATCGAGAGCAGCGAGAACCTCGTAAAGCATATCCCTGTGCTGGCAGTCGCGGCAGGCAATCCGAAGGGTATCACCGGCATCAAGGATCTGGCTCGTGAGGATGTGGTCACCGTAATCGGCGACCCGCAGTCCACGCCCATCGGGAAAATCGCGGAGAAGGCCTTTTCCGACTTCGGCATAGGCGATTCCGTCCATCTGGGCGCAACGACCGCCACCGCGCCGCAGCTTGCGGCAGTCGTCGCCCTGGGAGAGGCGGATGCCGCCATCATCTGGAAGGAAAATTGCCAGGCCGAAGGCGTTGAGGTATGCGAAACGCCGGATATGGACGGCTATGTCAAGGTCATTCCGGCAGCCAGGCTCTCCTTCGCTGCCGGCGACCCGAGCGCCGACGCTTTCGCAGCCTTCCTTCGCTCGGATACCGCGCACAGCATCTGGACAGATTACGGCTATGAGCTGACGGCATGAGATACGGTAAGCTAAGGGGCTTTCAGGTCTTCTGCGGAGCCCTGACTGTCCTTGCGTTCCTACTGATCGGAAGCAATATTCTGGTGATTTCCTTTCGGGGGATACGCAGTCTTCCGGGCTGTATCTCCCATTCCGAAACGCTGTTTGCGATAAAGCTGAGCATAAAAAGCGCCTGCATTTCCACGCTGATCTGTTTTCTGCTCGCCATTCCCACCGCATATACACTGGCGCGTTCCCGTGTCCCGTTTCGGCCGCTTATAGCAATGATTCTGGAGCTGACCATGTCTCTGCCATATATTGTGCTGGGACTGAGCCTGCTGATCCTTTTTTCCTCCCCTGCCGGAAAATGGCTGAAGGGCTTAGGGCTTCCTGTTGTCTTCAGTCCAAACGGGATTATCATCGCCCAGCTGGTGGTAAATCTTCCCTTTGCCATTAACCTTGCCTCCGCCGCATTTCAGAGCGTAGATCCAAAGCTGGAATATGTGGCCGGGCTGCTGGGAGCGACGCCCGCCTGGAGTTTTTTCACCGTTTTGCTGCCGCTGTGCAGAAACAGCCTGATCAGCGCTCTGATCCTTATATGGTCCCGATCACTCGGAGAATTCGGCGCGACACTCATGCTGGTGGGCGTAACCCGCAGAAAGACAGAGACGCTGCCTGCCAGCATTTATCTGGATGTCAGCACCAACGAATTGAACGGGGCTCTCGCCAGTGCCTTTATCCTTCTCATAATTTCCGCCGCTTCCCTGGGCATCGCCAACTTTCTGACCCGGGCAGGCAGAAAGCAGTCTCGCTATGTGTAAGCCGTTCCCTGTCATCCTCAGCTTTCAGAAGCTTAGCATACAGCGCGGCGATTTTCTGCTGGACCAAGTAAGCTTTGACGTGCGGGAGGCAGAAATCTTCTCCATTATCGGAAAGACCGGCTCCGGAAAAAGCGTCCTGCTGGAGACCGCTGCCGGCTTCTTTGTCCCTAAAAGCGGAATCGTCAGCTATCGCAGTCTGCCGGTACATCAGATTCCGCTCCACAAACGGAATATCGGATACCTCTATCAGGATTACGGTCTTTTCCCCCATATGACGGCGGCAGAGAATATTGCCTACAGCCTGGCCATGCGCCGTATCCCCCGGGCGGAAATCCGCCGGCAGGTCCGTGCGATGGCAGAACGCTTTGATATTCAGGCTGTCCTGGAGCAGTATCCCGGTGTCCTCAGCGGCGGAGAGCAGCAGCGTGTAGCTTTGGCACGCGCACTCATCATGCGCCCTCAGCTTCTTCTCCTGGACGAGCCCTTCTCAGCCCTTGACCCAATGACAAAGCATGCTCTATATCAGATGCTTCTGAATATTCGTAAGGAATTTCACTGTGCCATTTTGTTTGTAACACATGATTTTGCCGAGGCGGAACAGTTGGCGGACCGGGTCGGTGTTCTGATTTCCGGTAAGCTGCGCGGCATTGCGGACAGCAGAGAGCTGTTTACCGCCTCCTGGGGCAGGGAGGTCCGGGAATTTCTGGGTATTACGGATAAAAAGGAGGAATCATGACAGCCATTGAGTTTTACGAGACATTGAAACGAAGATTTTGTGCGGTTCTGGACGCCTGCGGTTCTGAAAGCGGACATACGATGCGGGCAGAATCGGTCGCTGTTGTCTGCCGGACCCTGACCCCGGAGGAAGCGATCGGACATACGAGAAGAAAGGATTTTCCCATTTTGCAGGGAAAGGATGTCATGATCCAGGCGGAGTTTCGCGGCTTCCGCGGTCAGGCATTTACAGATGCCCCGTCTCTCTTTACAGGCACGCTCGCCGAGGTTCTGAATATGGATATCGCACGGGAGCCGCATGCCCGCGGCATCTTCATCGCCGTCCTCAATGCGGTCATGGCGTCGCTTGACAAGTGCCGCGGTACCGTCCACTGTCGAACGGAGGGTCCGGAGCTCTGTGCAAAGGATATGTGCAGCTTTCTGGAAGAAAATTATCCGGACCGCCGCCGCATCGCACTGATTGGGTATCAGCCGGCGCTGCTGGACATGCTTGCGCACAGTGGTCATGAAATCCGTGTGCTGGATCTGAACCCTGCAAATGTA
This sequence comes from uncultured Oribacterium sp., assembly GCA_963545355.1. Classification (GTDB taxonomy): domain Bacteria; phylum Bacillota; class Clostridia; order Lachnospirales; family Lachnospiraceae; genus Oribacterium. The sequence goes on from CAUUIW010000007.1 coordinate 57,686, forward strand.
GGGCAGAGACGTTACGGAGTCATCGTAGAGAACGGACAGACCGCATGCACTGCCGTCATTCACGGCGGTGCAGACTTAATCCTCTGCACCGGCAGCACAATCTGTAATGGCACAATTATAGACTATCTTGAGACGGATACGGAGGTTCTGTTCTACGGCACAACCCTGTCCGGCGCCGCGGCGCTGATGGGGCTGAAACGGATTTGCTTCGCAGATGCTTATTCCTGAGTCTGATATCATCCGTCAGCAACTGTCTGCGCTTTTTATGACTTTCGCTGCATTTTGATAGAAAAAGGCACTGTGCATCGGTTGATCCCTCAGCCAATGCGACAGCACCTTTCCTACCGGCTATTTCCCCAGATATTCCTTCCACCTTTCCCTGCCCAAAGAAAGTGTATACAGATTTCCTACGTTTGAACCATGATTTTTATTGCTGACGTTGGTACTGAGCTTTGCCATTCCGTTTGCATTCCTGACTCCGTAGCGTTTCATTCCTATTTCTTCGTCTTCGCGGTCATCGGAATCGGTTACGTATATGGCAGCTATATTGCCGTCCAGGTCATACTCCGCACCCCAAAGCGTCACCACATGATTGTAGTTATTTACTACGGTATGCGAAACAGCCACGATATCGCCGGCACCGAGCATCTCTTTTAAGGAATCTCCGAAGTCCTTATAGCTTCCTCTGTATGTTCTGTTGGTAAGCAGCTCTCCTCCGAACACCTCATGGAAAAAACCGGCTCTGGAATCAGGAGTCAAATCTTCTTTTTTAAGATTGCTTCCTCCACCCGCCTTAGGAGTATAGCCATTTATGAACAGATCCACCAGCAGATCCGCATAAAACCCCTTTTCATTGTTCCCGTATAAATCCTTAAAAAGCTCAAATACTCCGCTTTCCCTTTGGCTGGCAAAAGAGTTCTTTAAATGCTCCAGACGATAGTCCCTGCCTTTGATTTCTCTTGTAAGATTTATGCCTTTTTGCTCATATTCCTCAATATACTCCTCATTCTGTTCCATCCACCAGTGAAGCATATTGGAGGCTGCTGCAGCAAAACAGAGATTTCTGTCCCTTGCGCTTTCCGCAGAGCCTATGTCCGACTTATTTACATCAAACCACGAGTTTCCCGGCACATATTCCGCAATATAATCTACATATCTGTCGTTTCCCTGTTCCAGAACTTCTTTTTTGAAATCTCCTCCTTCTCCCATTTCCGGAGCAGTTATTCCCTGTACCCAGATGATGGTATGTATTTTTCCATCATCCGCCTTGAACTGCACAACATTGTCATTGGAGCCTTTGGTAAGCTCCTCATATACCTTCTCCGCTTTTTCCTCATCACTGCGCTCTGCCTCCGGCTTTTTCTCCTCCGGCGGCTTTACTGTGCTGTCGTCTTCACCCTTTTTGTCTTCTGTCCTCTTATCTTCTTCTGTTTTCTTGTCTTCTTCTGTTTCTTCGTTTTTTCCCGGAATTTGTGAACCTGTAGCGGTTTCCGTCTCTTTTCTTATCTCCGGTTTGTCCTCCGGCTTCGGGATTTTTTTAATCTCCGCCTCGGTCTCCCGATCCTGCTTATCAGATGTACGATCTCCGTTTTCATCCTCCGCTTTGCCGTTCTCCGGGCTGCCCTTGCCGGCATTTCCTATGTTGCCTGAACCGCCTCCGCTGCCGCTTGAATCCCCTTTGCCGCTGCCCGACCGGCCTCCGCCTGCACCGCCTCTTCCTGAGCGGCTTCCGCTCCCGCCTGCACCTCTTCCGCCGCCTGACATCCCGGATACCGCTCGGAAGCCTGTATTTTCCTGCTTTGTGAGTATCCCCTTTCCCCTCTCAAACAGGGTTTTGCCTGTACTGTCAAGGCATCTTCCCATGGCATCCACCTGATACCCGTCAGCTGTTGTTTCGCTCTCAAACATTCTTCCCGAAACGGTATCAAAGTAATAACAATATCCGTCTATCCACTGCCAGCCTTTAAGCATGGAGCCGAAAGCACTTCCCGGATTTGTGTTCAAAAAATACCATTTTCCGTCTGAGTACTTAAACCACCCTGTTTTCATATTTCCGTTGAGAGGCTCAAGATAATACCAATCCGATCCCGTATTGAGCCAGCCAAGGTGCAGCCCTTTATCCGCCTCATAATATCTCCAGATATTGCTTTCATATTTCCAGCCCGTATCCGCGGCAAAGGCATTGATCCCGGAAAGCATAAATACCCCAACTCCTACACAAAGCCCCGCAACAGAGCCAAACGACGGCTTCTCTGATTTTCTTCTCATTACTCCTCCTGTGATCCCATAGCAGTATTTATCTCTGACAAAACATCGATTCCCACCGAGCATAAAGCGGTATTATACTTTAGAAATGAAAATTCGGCAAGAAAAACTTAATATTGTATAAATAAACACGCTTTTTGAGATTCGCTGCGAGATCCCTTCGTCTATGGAAACACCGGCATCATTCCCCTCCAGTATTTTATACGTCTACCGCTACAACAATCTTCCCGTTTACCTTTCCGCGGTCCAAGGCTATGCAGGCATCCCTGATGTTTTCAAAATCATATATCGCTCCGACCGGCGGCTTCAGTTGATGCTCGTCCATAAAGCGAAAAATGTCCCCCATGACGGGCTGCGTGGGATAATTACTGTAAAATCCTGTCAGACATACCCCGTTCGGAATGTCCTTGATGGGATCGAAATGGTTCCACTCATAGACCTTTCCAAGGATCCCCGTGTTGCATACGATGCCGCCCTGTTCCGTGACCTTCATGGTATCCTGAACCGTCTTGATTCCGATCAGTTCCAGGGCCTTGGCAATATCATCCACCTTCCCTCGAAGGCTTCCATTGTCCAGAATACACTCATCACATCCGGCATCCTTTAACAGCTGCATCTTTGCTTCTCTGTGTGTCGTTCCGACAACCCTGCATCCTAAAAATCGCAACATATCCGAGGGCGCAGGTCGCTCCGCGTACCAGCAGCTTATCCTCTTTTGTCAGGCGCAGGCACTGAAACAACGAGCCCCATGCCGTAAAATACGTCTCCGGGACTGCCGCCATATCCTCCCAAGTCAGTACCGACTCTACCGGAAATACATGGGAAACGGGAAGAAGGGCATATTCGGCATAGCTGCCGTTAAAGCTCCTGCCCATGCCATGCATCCTCCCTGCCTACAATCTCTCAATTGCCTGTACCGGGCAGTTTTCAAAACAGTTCCCGCACTGCAGGCAATTGTTCTGCCGTATCAAATAAGATTTTGGAGCCCCTTGATCTACCGCTCCCTGCGGGCAACCCCTTGTACATTTCCCGCAGCCGATACAGACGGCTGTAACCCTTCGGCTCTACCACCGCATTCCCGACAGCAAAATACTCCCTCGTGATCGGTCTGGTGGAAAGGCAGAAATATTCAATTGTATAATCCTTAATCACAAACATCGTATCAATGTTTTTCGTTTCACCCGGATAGACATTCTCAAGATACGGCTGCTCCCGATAGAGAATATCGCGCCATTTCATCTGTTCCTCCTCCGGCAGCTCTGTCGCCTTACCGGACACTCTGATCGTTTCCTTATATCTTGTGTAGCCGGAAATCTGTACCCTGCCATCTGCATAAAGCTGTCTTGCAAAGGGTTTACCTCTTGCCGTAAGAAAATAGATCTCCGTTCCCTCGTATTGAATCGCGCTGATATTCCTGACCTGCGGTGCACCATCCTCATCCACAGTCGCAAAATTCAACACACCGACATACCCCAGCTTTTCAATACAGGTTTTGACATCCATCAGTCCTGTCTCCTCTCCGTTCCGGTCCGTGCAAAACAACCGTCTGCCGAACGATTTGCGCCCTCCTGAAACAGTTCTCCATTTTCATCTGCCCAGCACTGCGGGTCATTGGCATAAAAGCTGCCGTTTGTTCCTTTCGCAACAGCGGGACATCCTCTGCACCAGGCAAGCAGCTTGCATCTCGAACACTTGCTGAACTTGTCGTACTCACGGAAACTTTCCATGCCCGTTACCCATACCTCGGCAATCCTGTCTTCAAAGACATTTCCGACCTTACTTTCCGCAGCTCTTCGACAGGCATAGATATCACCGGACGGAAGGATTGTAATATGACAATTGCCGCAGTTACAGCCGCCGTATATCATTCCTTTTTCGGCAGCTTCGGGTATCTTGAATTCCCCGCTTTCATATTCATAAAGCGTCCAGAGATGATCCTTTTTATTAAAGTAGGTATCACACCCTTCTGCCTCATATTCCTTAAACTTCTTATCACAGACAGCAAGCAGTTCTCTGTATTCCAGTGCTGACAGCCCGGCATCCAGATCTCCGCCGCTCGGCACATATCTGGAAAAGGCAAATACATTTGCTCCCGCTTTCACCACGGTATCAATAATTCCGGGGACTTCCATTCGGTTTGTCCCGGACACCGTGGTCATGATGACACTGCGGATCCCTGCCTTGTTGATGCAGGCGATCTTTTCCAGCGTACTGTCAAATGAACCGGGCTTGCGAAACCAATCATGTGTTTCCCTGAGTCCGTCAAGTGAAAGCTGGTACTTCTCACAGCCGTACCATTTCAGTTCCCTGCACACTTGATCGTTTAAGTGGAACGGATTCCCGAGAATCGTAAACTTTATGTCATGCTCATGTATCAGCTCAAGCAGTCTCCAAAAGTCAGGATGAAGGATCGGATCGCCGCCCGTGATGTAGAAATACGGTGTTCTTCCATATATCTCAGAAAAATCAAGGCAGTTATAGAAGGTGCTTTTCATCTGCTCCCACGTCATAGAAAGCAGGCAGGTATGGTTTCCTGCCGAATAGATGTAGCAATGCTTGCACCGTTGATCGCACTCATCCGTAATATGCCATTGGAAAGAAAAATATGGTCTCATATTCCTTCACTCCCGTTATCTTTAACTTAATCGGCTATCCGCTGTTTCTCTCGTAAAAGAATCCTCCGGCCTTGTGAAGCCGGAGGATTCTCGCCTGAGACAAACAAGAAGGATTATGTTCTTTGTGATATCGATCTTACTTGTCGCCGGCACCGCAGGCACTTCCGCAAGCGGCAGGCTTTTCTTCCGGTTTGTCGGCAGCGCCGCAGGCAGCAGGAGCCTCTGCGGGCTTGTCTCCGGCACCACAGGCGGAACCGCAGGCAGCGAGCTTCTCCGCTGGCTTGTCGCCGGCGCCACAGGCAGCGGGCTTTTCAGACATGCCACAGGCGGCAGGCTTATCGGATGCACCACAGGCGCTCCCTGCCGTGTTCTCGTTCCAGCCGGCAATGTTTGATAATGCCATAGTCATGTACCTCCTCGTGATCTTGTTTTCAGCAGACACGATTGCCTTCTGTAATTTTAATTATATCCAGCCCGAAAAGCCTGGTAAGTACGCACTTTTTTATAACCTGGGTTCCTTTTTATAATCATTATCATTGGACATAATCAATCCTTCCAAACGGCAGAAACCATATAAACTTTTTTGAATTGCGATGACGGATTGACAAGAAAAAATATTACACTATTATCTATATATAACATTCATTTTTGAGTGTTACATATCTTATAATAACTGAGCGGAGGACCCGGCATGAAGAAAAAGGAGGAACTGCCCGACTGCCCTGTGGCTGCTACGGTCAGCCTGATCGGAAGCAAATGAAAGCTCCTGATCTTACGTAATCTGCTTGCAAGACCATGGAGATTCAACGAGCTTCAAAGGAATCTCGAAGGCATCAGCCAGAAGGTGCTTACCGACAGCCTGCGTTCCTTGGAGGAAGATGGAATCATCACACGCACTGTTTTCCCGGAAGTACCGCTGCGTGTTGAATATGCTCTCAGTGAACTCGGCGAGAATATGCGCCCTGTCCTAAAAGCCATGGAAAACTTCGGAAATATCTACAAAAAAGCAGCCAAGCTGAAGAATTGAATCTCCTATCTCAGACGGGAAACGCATTCCTTTTCGGAACGCGTTTTTTGTGTTTTACACGGGAACTTCCATGAAGCCTTCCCTCCTTTGTGCTGTACCTGTTTCTCTGCCATCGCCGCCTGTGTCTCGCCCGGCTTTGCCCTCGCTGTGTCGAAATACGGAATCAGCGCATCGTATCACTTGCATCTTACCTGTACAAATTAGCCTCTTGCCCGAAAATCAAAGACAATATCAGAGCTTTCAATTACACTGTATTTGCAAAGATAAAGAGGTGATGTCGAATGAAAATTGAAATCCAACTATTACCGGAAATCAAAGACCCCTATGCCGTAATCTATACGAATGAGATAAACTCGGAGATTCGACGTATAACGGCAATTTTTGAAACAGAAAGCTCCGGTTTCATTCCGGTTGTGGAAAAAGAGCGCATAGTCATACTTCATTCTGATGAAATCTATATGGTCAGGGTGGAAAATGAAAAGACGGTAATCTATGTAAAAGAGAAACACTACATCAGCAAAAAACGTCTCTATGAACTGGAGGCTGCACTTGGAAATGAGTTTATGAGAATTTCCAAAAGCACCATTTCAAATTTACATTTTCTTGATTACGTTGAACCGACTTTGGGCGGTCTTATGCTTATTGTCTTGAAAAACGGGTGCAGGGACTATATTTCACGGAAGTATCTTCCTGCTTTCAAACAATATCTGGGGATATAAGGAGGCTACTATGAAGTCCAAAAGAAATATTCTAATCTCTAACACAATTATGTCTATCGGTTTTGCTGCTGCCGTCTTCATTGTCATAGGGATGATCTTCGATATCAGATGCAGCGGCAACCTGCAAATGATGCATTATTCGTTTTCCAGAATGGCTGCCGGTGCACTTGCCGTCGGATTGGGCTTCGGCATTCCGACCTCCATTTATGAAAATGAAAAGCTTTCTCTTCCGGTTCAAACACTGATTCATATGGGAATCGGATGTGCAGTATTGACTGTCACGGCATTTCTTGTCGGATGGCTTCCCACAGACAAGGGTGTTTTTGCAATGATAGGCGCCCTCGTAGGTGAAATTGTAATCTCCTTTGTTATCTGGCGCCTCTTTTATGTACATCAAAAAAAACTCGCCCAGAAAATGAACAGGCGGATTAAGGATAAAACCTCCTGAGCAGCTCATTTTCTTTTGAAAACTCCGCCCGGAAGCAGGGTTCTCCTCCTTGAAAAAACAAAGGAAATGCGGTTTTCACCGGCATTTCCCTTGTTTCGCCCTGAGGCTTATCTGGCTGCAAGACGCTCCATAAAACGCCTGCTGTCGACGATGACGCGGGTATGACTGCCATCCGCCACCTTGCCCTTGCTGTCAAAGCATTCTACCTCAAAGGAAAAAACCTTGTCATTATGAATGTTTACGAGCTTCCCTTTCACGGTGATTTTATCCCCGATCGGCGTCGGCGCATTATGGTGCAGCGAAACAGAGGCGCCGACCGTCCCGTGTGCTTCGTCCAGCTCCTTCCCGATAAACTCCATGCAGGCATTTTCAACATAGCAAATCAGCATCGGAGTTGCCAGAACCTCCAGCCCGCCGCTGGTCATGTGCTTTGCACTGTGTTCTCTTTTCACCTCATATTCACAGCTGAAGCTGTCTCCTACCTGTAATGTCATCCTTGCTTCTCCTTTTTTCTCTCACGATTTGTCACGGCTTACCATGATTCCGCAGACGATGCCGCTGCCCTTTGGAGCAGAATTTCATACATCAGCAGCTTATTCCCCCGTGAATCTGACTGCCGTTCCATAAACCATGACTTCTGCTGCCCCCTGCATAATGGATGCGGAAGAGTATCGGACAGAAACCACTGCGTCCGCTCCCATCTTCTGCGCCTCCTCCACCATTCTCTCCGTTGCCAGCGCTCTGGCACTTGACATCATTTCATTGTATTTCTTCAGTTCACCGCCCACCAATGTTTTCAGTCCGGCTCCGATATCCCGAAGCGCATTCACTGTCTGAACAGTGCTTCCGCTCACAAGACCTATTGTCTCCAGTTGCTTTCCGTAAATCTCTGCTGTTGTTGCTAAAAGCATATTTCGCTCCTTCCCGTAAAAACTTTGACTCCTATCCCTCCTCATTCTACCCCAAGCCCCTTCCCTTGTCAGCAAAAACTCCAATGCCCCCGGGCTCGGCAGCGCCGTACTTCCGGCTCTCATCTGCTCTCCTGCCGATTTTCACAGAGTATCTCCCGAAACACTGCCTCTGTGCCTCCCTGAAAATCCCGGGAAATCACTCCTAAAAAATACGAAAATATAATTTCTTTTTTAAGATACGGAAACATGGCCCCGGAGTATTTGATTCCCCCGTTCTTGTTTGCTATACTCATAAAGCTATTTCAGGCAGAAAGTGAGTTTTCCATGACAAGTCGCAATAAACAGCTGAATATACAATATGACGAGTACGGCAGAAAGATTCAAAAGAAAAAGCCTCTTCCTCCTTTTCCCGCCTTTTTGCTCCATTACTTTCTTCCCTATATCGTTATTAACGGTCTGATTCTCTTTGCCGTCATCGCAAAGCCGAAGATGACCAGTACGGATCCGCGGACAGAAGATTTCAAAACCGCAACCCTTGATTTCCAGATTCATTCGATTCTTCCGATTAAATCCGTCAGCGGTACTCTCGAAGGCTCCGAGGTTGAGATTAAAAAAGAGGGAAATCACTACATTGCGATGCTGCCCTCCAACGGCAGTCTCCGCATCACTGCGACCTCCCTCAATGGTATGAGCGATACTCTGCAGCTGCCGGTGGAAGTCATTGATAATCAGGCACCGACCGTAGAGAAAGACAGTGTCAAAATCGGAGACGGTTTCCTGAGCTTTGAAGTAACGGATGCGGATTCCGGTGTGGATTTCTCTTCCATCTATGCCATCGAGCAGAAAATGGGGCAGGAAGCTGACGCGGAAGAAAATAAAATTCAGCCTGTCGGTATCGAAAAAAAGACCGGCACGGTCACCTTTTCCATGAAGGAGAGCAGCATCACGGTCTATATCTCGGATCTCGCCGGGAATACGGTTCCTGCCAGCTTCAGTGTCGACGGTCTTTCCCGCTTTGCCATCAGGGAAAATTCCGGTTCGGCAGGAAATGAGGAGGCAGGCTTCGATAACGACAGCGTATCCGGCTAGGAAGAAAGCAAAAAACTTTGTTTTACTGATTTCATCAGTGTTTCCCTAAACTATTCTCTTTCCCCCACGGTTTTTATTTCTTCAGAACTCTTTTCCGAAGATAATCCTCAAGCGTCAGGGACGGGCGGTGCAGGATCTCCTCTACATCCTCGGAGATACCGGCATTATCTCCTTCCTTAATGGAACGAAAACCGGAGATCCGTGCATCGATCTGCCACGGCTCCAGCTTCTGCTTCTTCAGAGCCTCTCTCGTCTCTTCCTCGCTTTCGTCAACATAGGGGATATACTCCTCGAACGTCCACGCGACCGCCTCTGCAATATCCTGCATGGAATAGGCTTCACTTCCGGTCAGGTTCAGAATGCAGTCCCTGTAGTTCTCCGGATGCTCCAGCACCTTCGCCGCCACCTTGGCGACTTCCTCCCGGAACACAGCGGAAACCATCCCTTCTCCCGCAGGCAGACGCAGCTCCTTTTTCCGAAGACAGCTGTCAACAAAAAAATCCATATAGAAATTATCCCTCAGAAAAGTATAATTCAGTCCCTTCTGCTTGATATATTCCTCGGTTTCATAATGCTCCCGTGCAGCAGTAAAGATCGCATCGGCTGCCGCCTGATAAAAGGAGGTGTACACGAGCTGCTTCACCCCTGCCTCTGCTGCCGCATCAATGAAATCCTTCTGCTGCTGAAGACGGTTTTTGTCCTCCCGTGCCGACACCATAAAGAGAGTGTCAATTCCCCTCAGCGCTTCGACAGTCTCCGGGGACTTATCATAATTCATCCTTCGTACCGTCGAGTAGTCATACTCAAAAACCGCTTCCGGTCTTCTTGCCAGATGCACTGCCTCTATCTCAAGGCTGGAGAGCATGCCTGCTACCTTATCTCCGAGTTTTCCGCTCACGCCGGTAATTCCGATCATATCGATTCCTTCCTTTTACCTCTCTGCTGACATCCGTCAGTTTCATCCTGCCGGGAAATTTTCGCGACTGACACAGACCGGGTACAAAGTCATCCTGAGATTGTCACACTCCGTCCTGTTTTATCCGGAAAAGTCTGACGTCTGACGATTCAGCTATTATAGCCTAAGTCCGCTGCATCTGTCCTTACATTTTCCCGACTCCCGATGAAAAAATCTTTTATTCGCTCTTCTTCGAGGATTCTGCTATATTTTCCGTATCCACAAATAGATTGTACCGGCCCGGACTCCGATACAACAGCCTGCCGCATCATGCTCTCTGCCTTTCTGTCGGAACAATTTACAGTAAATCAGGAGGATTCACATCCATGAAAGAAAAGAAAAGGGAACTCTCCACAATAGAAGAAATTCAGGCAGAAATCCGGCTCCTTCTCGACAGCAGAGACGATCCCGTCCTTGTGATGATTGACGGGAGATGCGGCAGCGGAAAGTCCGCTTTGGCAGAGATTCTCCATGAAAAGTTCGACTCCAATCTCTTCTGTATGGATGATTTTTTTCTGCGTCCGGAGCAGAGGAACGAGGAACGCAGTAAAGAGATTGGCGGCAATGTGGACTATGAGCGCTTTCGTGAGGAACTGCTGCTCCCCGTTCTTTCAAAACAGGAAGTACGGTACCGTCCCTTCGACTGCCGTACCATGAGCTTTCATGCAGAGGAGGAACGGAGCATCCCGCCAAAACGTCTCAATATCATCGAGGGCTCCTATGCACACCACAGCTTTTTTTCCGATGCAAAGGCACTCCGCATCTTCGTGACGATAGAGCCGAAACAGCAGATAGAACGCCTCCGGAAGCGGGAAGGAGACATCCGTCTCCGTCAGTTTCAGAACCTCTGGATTCCGCTTGAGGAAGAGTATTTTAAAAAATTCATGGTCATGGAAGAGGCGGATCTGGTGACGGAAATGCATCTATTCCGCGGCATATAGCATTCCCTTTTTTGCAGTACCGTTTTTTCCCTGCGCAGCCATCTGCCAGCTATGTCACAGCGTTCCTCTCTTGCTTCCGGATAGCTGGTTCCCGCCTTTTGAGACAGACCGGACAGGGCAAGAAACTGCCACTCATTCTTTCTGAAGCGTTTCCGTCCTCGCCCTGACATCTTCTTTGAACAGAAAATACAGACTCGCCGCCACAGGAACCGCAATCAGAACACCGACAAAATTAAAGAGTGCCCCGCCGACAGCGACTGCCACCAGCACCCACATGCCGGGAAGTCCGACAGAGCTCCCTACCACGCGGGGATAAATGACATTGTTCTCAAACTGCTGTACGACATTATAGACAATCAGATAAACGAGCATGCTCTGCAGCGATACGGTCAGGACCATGATGGCACCGATAAACATCCCGATATAGTTTCCAAAGACCGGGATCAGAGCGGTAAACCCGACGAGTGTCGCAATACTGGAAGCATAAGGCAGGCGGAAGAGGCGCATACTGGCAAAAACCAGAAAACCCAGAATAAAGGCTTCCTTGATCTGCGACGAAAAATAGCGATGAAAGCTGCCGTCAAACACAGAGGCGAGATAACGGATCTTTTCTCTTTTTTTCGGCAGATATGCCTTCAGAATCTGATCCGCCTGAGAGCAGAGCGTTTCCTTGCCGCTGAGTACATAGATCGCAAAGATCACTGCCATAAACAGAGAATACACCGTATTGAATATCCTGGAGACGGACAGAAGCAGATTGGTCGTGATCCCTCCGATTCCCCGCAGGACCCTCTGGATCCATTCACTGATCTGACCGGCAATGCCGGAACTGGAAAGATCCACATGAAAGCTGTCAAGCAGAGTCTGTACCACTGTATTCTCAGAAAATCCGGAGATGATCCCGTTGATATAGCCGGGATCCACATTGACGAGAGAATACAGACTGGCAATGAGCTGCGGCAGAACGATGCCCAGCACAAAGATTACCGCCAGCACAAAGCTCAGTATCGCCAGCACCATGGTGAGCGGGCGCAGCTTTCTTTCGTCCTTTTTCCACCATTTCGCAAGATTCCTCTCGTAAAAGCTCATGAGAATGTTGACGACGTATGCCATCACGGCACCAATCAGGAAAGGGTTCAAGGCGGAAAGCAGCGTCCGTAAAAATTTCTCTCCGCTGTTCCAATAATAGAAAATAAAGCAGCCTGCAAACAATACAAGCCCCGCCTCCAGGATATGTTTTCTCTTGATGTTCTTCACAAAAGCTCCTAACGCAAATGATCATCCCTCAAAACTCTTGTAATTTATCTGAAATTCTTCCGAATAGCAAGTGGCAGAGCTTTAAATAATTGTGTACAATATTATAGGCTCCGGAGTTTACAGGCATACATCCCGGTCATAGGAATGGATCGGCGAAACTATTTTATCTGTTGAGGTATCATCATGTTTTTTTCACCTATAGTATGGACAGGTTTGCTGCTTCCCTTTGCAGGAACGACACTCGGCTCCTTCATGGTCTATTTTATGAGGGGAGAAATGAATCGCTCCGTGGAACGTTCTCTGCAGGGCTTCGCCTCCGGTATTATGGTGGCGGCTTCCATCTGGAGTCTTTTGATTCCCGCCATGGAGTCCGCCTCCTCCATGGGAAGGTTTTCCTTTCTTCCTGCGGTCATCGGAGTCTGGCTCGGTGTTCTCTTTCTCCTTCTCCTTGATCACATCATTCCCCATCTTCATCTGAAATCGGATACCCCCGAGGGACCGAAAGCCAGACTGCAAAAGACAACCATGATGGTTCTTGCCGTCACCTTGCACAACATTCCCGAGGGGATGGCTGTCGGTGTGGTATTTGCCGGCTGGCTCAGCAGCTCAGCCGGCATAACAGCGTCTGCTGCCATGACCCTTGCCCTCGGCATCGCACTTCAGAACATTCCCGAGGGTGCCATCATTTCCATGCCGCTCCACAGTCAGGGCAAGTCCAAGGGACGGGCCTTTCTGGACGGTACACTTTCCGGTCTGGTGGAGCCGGTCGGAACGGTACTCACCATTCTCTTTGTTTCTCAGGTGGCTCCTCTCCTTCCCTACTTTCTGAGCTTTGCTGCCGGAGCCATGCTGTATGTAGTCATAGAGGAGCTGATTCCCGAGATGTCCAGCGGAGAGCACTCCGATCTCGGTGCCGTTTTCTTCACCCTTGGCTTCACTCTGATGATGCTGCTGGATACCGCTCTCGGCTGAGGCCTTCGCTTTTTCCGCTTTTCGGCTGTGCTTCGCTTGTCTCAGTTTCGCGGCGCGCGTCAAATCCCTGCACAAGCGCACGGCAGCAAAGCCCTTTAAGTGCGAGAGCCCGGTCAAATTTTCCCCGATACCCGCAAAAAAGAAAACAGGACCCTCTGTACGGGAAGGTCCTGTCGGATACAAAGCTGGGAATACACCGATGAAGGTGTTTTCCTGATGCTTATTTCTTCGCGACGTATTTTCTGATATCCAGGGAGATTGCGATGAAGATGACGATACCGATCGCAATATACTGTGCATTCGCATTGACACCGAGGAACTGAAGCGCAGCCTTCAGAAGCTCCAGCACGGCGACGCCGATAAAGGCAGAGGATACCTTGCCCCGCCCGCCGGTGACAGAGACACCGCCAAGGGCACAGGCGGCAATCGCCTCCATCTCGTAGCCAAGTCCGGTATTGATCGAAGCGCCTCCTGCCTTTGCGCCCAGCATAAACCCTGCCAGACCGTAGAACGCAGCTGCCTTCGCATAGATGATCACCAGTGTTGCCTTGACCGGGACACCGGCAACCTCCGCTGCCTGCGGGTTTCCGCCAATCGCATACATATATTTACCGTGACGGCTCATATTAAAGATGAACCAGGTGACAGCCGCCGCAATCAGTGCCATCCAGATCAGGATATTGACACCAAGAAACTTCCCTGTAGCGAAGTAGGTGTACCCCGTGATATATCCGCCGAGCGGTGTCGCGCCGGTATAGATCAGCCCGAGTCCGTAGATAATCTCCATCATTGCCAGTGTGGAAATGAAGGGCGGGACATTCAGATAAGCGATGAACCAGCCGGTAATCGTTCCGAAGCATGCCATAACCAGCATGACAATGATAAGGACAACTATCGGATGCAGCGGTGTCGCCGATGCCCAGAAGCCTTCTTTAAAGAAGCGTCCGGAATATTCGGCATTCTGAAGCAGTGTTCCCGCAAGACAGGCGCCAAAGCCGATCATGCGTCCGGCGGACAGATCGCAGCCCGCAGTGATGACACAGCCGGCGATGCCGAGTGCGATTACCAGACGGTAGGACATATTGCCGAGGATATTCAGGGCATTGTTGAAAGTAATAAAGTTGCTGGAGGTCAGTCCGGTGTAGATCACCAGAATGAACATAACGATAATCACACCGTTGTTGATCAGAAAATCAATCGTCTTCTGCTTTTGTGTTTTTTGCATTTTATTTTCCCCTTCGGTACAGAGTGAAAGCTATTCTTCACCGCACAGCTCTAATTAAACATGGTCGCGAAGTTCATGACATTTTCCTGCGTCATCTCTTCCTTCTGATTCAGCTCCCCGGTCAGCCTGCCGCTGCACATCACGCAGACACGGTCTGCCATGCCGAGCAGCTCCGGCATCTCCGACGAAATCATGATGATCGCCTTTCCCTGCTTCGCCAGACTCTCCATAATCTCATAAATCTCGTGCTTGGCACCGATGTCGATCCCTCTGGTCGGCTCATCCATGATGAGGATATCCGGATCATTGGCAAGCCAGCGGGCAACAATGACCTTCTGCTGATTTCCGCCGGACAGATTCTCGATATGTTCCTGCATGCTGGGGGTTTTGATGGACAGCTTTTTAATGCTGTCATCCACCACATGATTGATACTCTGGTGATTCAGCATCAGACCGCCAAGAAGATGCTTCTTGTACACGGAAACACCGACATTATCCTTGATGGACAGACAGCCGAAAATACCGGAACCCCGGCGGTCCTCTGTAATCATCCCGATTCCCGCATTCATTGCGTCCGACGGATGATGTATCGAAACTTCTTTGTCATGAACAAAGATCTTTCCGCTGCTTCTGTGACGGATTCCGAAGATCCCCTCCATGAGCTCGGTTCTCTGTGCACCGACCAGTCCGCCGAAGCCGAGTATCTCTCCCTTTCTGACCGAGAAGGATACATGCTGGAAGGATCTCTCATGGATCGAACTGACATCCTCCACCCTCAATATCTCTTCTCCGATCTCATGCCGGTGCTCCGGATAAATGTTGGTCAGCTCACGCCCCACCATCTTTGCGATGATCTGATCCGTCGTCATCTCTGCCGCCGCCCAGGTACCGACATAGGCACCGTCCCGCATGACCGTGATATCATCGGAAATCCGCTTGATTTCATCCATCTTATGGGAGATATAGATCATCGAGACTCCCTTTGCCCTCAGGTCATTCATGACCTTGAAGAGGAAATCCACTTCCTTATCGGACAAGGAAGAGGTCGGCTCGTCAAAGATAATGACCTTCGCATCATGGGAAACCGCCTTTGCGATCTCAATCATCTGCATCTGCCCGATAGAGAGAGAGGAAAGCGGTGCTTTGACATCATAGTCCAGTCCCAGCTCGGAAAGCCATTTTTTCGTTTCCTCGTGCATCCTCTTATGATTGATCACATGAAGCGGTCCGAAATCATAGGTCGGAAACCGTCCCAGATACATATTTTCCGCCACGGATCTCGCAAGAACCGGCTGCAGCTCCTGATGCACCATAGCGACACCGTGTACCATCGCATCATCCGGATTTTTAATCTCGATCTTTTCTCCGTCGAGATAAATCTCTCCTTCATCCATCTTGTAAATGCCGAAGAGACACTTCATCAGCGTCGATTTGCCGGCTCCGTTCTCTCCCATCAGGGCATGCACCGTACCGGGACGAACCTTCAATTCGACCTGATCCAGTGCCTTGACACCGGGGAAAGACTTACTGACCGATCGAAGCTCCAGCTTATACTCTGACATGAATACCTCCGCTTCTTTCCTTCTCCTTCTCTGGAATGAGCCTTATCCGAGAGCCTGTCGGCAGCTGCCGTTCCCTGAAAATTCCTCCCGCATAAAGCTCGTTCCAAAGATGTTTCTCTTTGACGGGAAAGGAGTGCGAAAACCCGCACTCCTCCCCCTTGCTGTCTGTTTCTGATTTCAGGAAATACGGTCTTCATAAGTTTCCCGAAATCAGCTGTCATTACTTTAAAGAATCCAGAATGCTCTGTGCATTGTCCTTGGTTACCTTGACATAGTCGCAGGAGATCTTGTGATCATTGCCCTTGCCGGTCAGATAATTGACGGCTGCATCAGCAGCACTGTGAGACTGGGAGATATGATCGTTGAATACTGTTCCGGTCATGGTTCCGCTCAGTACATCCTGGCAAGCCTCTTCCAGTGCATCCACACCGACAAGATAGATATCCTCACCGACGGTACGTCCCGCTGCCTGAATCGCCTGGAGTGCGCCGAGTGCCATAGCGTCGTTGTTGCAGAAAACAACCTCGATATCCTTACCGTTCTTTGCCAGAGCATTGGCTACCAGTGACTGTGCCTGTGCCTGATCCCAGTTTCCGATCTGATCATCCAGCTCGTTGACCTGAAGTCCTGCATCGGTCAGAGCCTTTACGGAATACTCGGTTCTGTACTTGGCATCAATATTCTCCGGGTCTCCCTCGATCATGACATAGTCGATCTTGCCGTTCTTGTTCATGTCAATCTTGTCGAGGCCGATCTCTGCGATCATCTCACCCTGGAAGGTTCCGGACTGTCTTGCGTCACAGCCGACGTAGGTGACATCCCAGTTATTATCGCTCCATCTCTTCTGCTCATCATCATTCGGCTCACGGTTAATATACACGAGCGGGATGCCGGCCTTCTGCACCATATCCGTGATGGTTGCCGAGGAAGAGGAGTTTACCGGATTGATGATAAGAACATCTACCTTATCGGTGATAAAATTCTGAATCTGATTGGTCTGGGTTGCCTGATCATTGGCGCCGTCCATGATCTTGATGTTGTCCTTGCTGAAGCCCTGAGATACGAGATAGTTCTCCAGCTCTGTTCTGAACAGGGTCATGAAGTTATCCGAGAACTGATAGATACATACACCGACGGTCTTCTTGGAGAGATCTGCATCTCCTGCTGCCATGGCGGCTGCATCCCCTGCCTCGGCGGCCTTTGTGCTTTCCTCTGCCGCTGCAGAAGTTGCTGCCTTGGTCTCTGCCGGCTTGCCGGAGCTTCCTCCGCAGCCTGCCAGAATCGATGCTGACATGGCAGCAACGGTCAGAATGCTCACTAACTTTCTTAATTTCATATTACTTTCCTCCTGCTTTTGTGCTTTCGCTTGATGCGGATGTCATGAGAGCTTCCGGCCTGTATCTCTTCCGGTACATCCCCGGTTCTCCCTCTGCCCCGCCCCACAAGCTGCTTCGCATCAACGGTTGTCTCCAGTATAAAATGCACATGGAACAAAAAACATAGGATATCCTTTTATAAGTCTTGGATATCCTATGTGAAAAAGAGAGATTGCCGTGAGCCAAAAGCGAAAGAACGGCAGGAACCTGACTTCAGAGAATAAAAACCTTCCGCGTCTGTCGGAACGCCTCATGCCTCGGCCGGGCTCTTGCTCCCAAAGGAGTCGCTGCTTCGCAGCGGGCTGCCATGCCCCTTCCCCGGCTCCGCCGTTTTAAGATTTTCTGTTTCCATCACAAGGTAGATCGGTCTGTCCTTCAGCTCCTCAAAGAGGACTGCGATATACTCACCGATAATCCCAACCACAAAAAAAAGAATGGAGAACATAAAACAGTTCAGAATCACGATCGTGGCATAGCCGGAGGGAGCACTTTTTCTCGTACACAGGGTATAGAAAAGGACCAGAAGCCCGAGAAGTCCCGAAAACATCCCTGACATCATCCCCAGTTTCAGCGGCATATTGGAAAAGCAGAGTATCGTATGAATCGAAAACGCCAGCAGCTTCCTTAAGCTGTAATGACTCTGTCCGGCGACTCTTGCCTTTGCCTCGTACGGGATTGTCGTGTGCCGGAAACCGAGATTCTGCACGTAGCCGCGGAGAAAGCGCACCCGTTCCCGGTAATGCTGCTGCAATACCTCCTGCACCCGACGGGAAATCGCGAAAAAATCCGAGGCATTCGGTACAAAATGGACGGCGGAAAGAAGGTTCAAAACCCAGTAGAAGCCGGCAGAAGTCACATTTTTGAGAAGTCCGGCACTCCTGTTTTTCGTCCGTACCATGGAGATGATATCATTTCCCTCCTTCAGCTTTCGGACGATCTCCGGAAGCAACTCCGGCGGATGCTGCAGATCCGCATCCATAAAAACCAGCGCATCTCCCGTCGCATAGTCAAGACCTGCAAGCATCGCCGCCTCATGTCCGAAATTTTTTGAAAAGCCAAGATACACCGTATGCTCCGGATCTCCGGCGGCAAGCTCCTTCAGAATCAGCTCTGTCCCGTCTGTGGAGCCGTCATTTACAAAGAAAAAACGATAGGAGCAGGAGAGTTCCGCAAGTTTTTCCGCATACCTCCGGCTCGTTTCATAGAACTGCCGGATGCCTGCTGCCTCGTTATAGCAGGAAACAATGATATCCAGCTGCATCTCTCTGCCCTCCTTTCCTTTCAAGACCTTCATGTGTTGCTTTCAAAGTAGAACCGGCTCTTCCGCCATCTGAGGGAACACCGATCATACCATCGTTTCCCTATCCCTCCGATATTCCTCCGCGGTAAATACTTTCATCTGCCGGCTTCCGTGGCTCGGTACTCTTTTTTCCGCCGGCGGAAGTTTCCGGTACGCTCCATAGAGCATCCTGAGAATCTCATCCCAGTTCCTCGGTCCAAGAAGAGAGGTATCCGCAAAGTGATACTCCATGACAGGCTCCTCCCAGCTGTTCTGCACCACGCAATACTGAAAATCCGGCTGGTAATTGGAAAAGTAGGACTCCCTGCTCTGTTTCCCGCTGTTCCTTTGGCGCTCGGTCTCCGTACGGGCAAGTTTATCCTGCAAATAAAAGAGCTTCTGCATCGGAATTCTCTTTCCTATCCCGGCAAGCACGGAAACAAAGAGACGGTTCCGGCCATGATACTTCTTTTTGTCCAGGCTGAGTCGGTGCCCCATGCCAAGCCCGAAAAGAATCTGCTGCCGGAGACGATACCAGCGGCTCAGAAGCGGCTGATCCGGCAGCCGGTCGAGAAGGAAGAGATCTACCCAGAGATGATTCAACTTCCCCTCATAAAATTCCTGCATCGGATCATCTGCGGAAAATCTCCGTGACGGAAGATAGAGGATGCGCGGCACATAGTCATAGAAAACACTGCCGCCCCGGAACTCGTCCGGCATCAGCAGCTTCATCGTTTCCGGAAGCTCTCCGGCGACTTTCCGGAAGCGTTCAAAGTCCTCTCTCCGGAAACAGAGATCCGCATCATCATCCCAGGGAACGAAGCCTCTGTGACGAACCGCACCAAGCAGGGTGCCGGAGTCAATCCGGTAGTCAATGTGATGCCTTCGACAGAGCCTATCCACCGCCTTCAGGATCTCAAGATTTGCCTCATGAATTCTCTGAAGCCCATAGTCCTGTACCTCTTTTTCCCGGCGCTGCCGCTTCTCTGCCCCTGACACACGGAATACTGCCATCCTCTTTCCCTTCCTCTCTGCTGCAGGCTCTTTTATCAACAACAGACTTCCCCGCCTTCCGGCTTTCCGGGATTTCTCCCCTGCAGCTGACTGTTCCCTGCCGCCAGGATCTGCTCTGCCATATAAGAAAGCTTCTCCTGATTCATCCCCGGATAAACACCAACCCAGAAGCTGTCTCTCATGATACGGTCCGTATTGGGAAGCTCCCCGATCACACGATAGCCCTCTCCGCTCTTCCGCATCTCATCAAAGCAGGGATGCTTGATAAGATTGCCGGCAAAAAGCATCCTGGTCTGGATACCCCTGTCTTCGATATAGCGAATCAGCTTTTCCCTGTCCACCGGCGCCTTTACCGTCATCAGGAAGCCGAACCAGCTCGGACGGGAATCCGGCTCTGCCTCCGGCAGAATCATCCACTCCTCCGCGCCGCCCGCAAGAAGCTTTTCCTTGAGGAACCGATGATTCTCTCTTCTCTTCTCCACAAAGCCCGGGAACTTCTCCAGCTGTGCGCATCCGACGGATGCCTGCAGATCCGTTGCCTTCAGGTTGTAGCCAAAATGCGAATAAACATACTTATGGTCATAACCCCTCGGCAGCTCTCCGTACTGTCCGTCGAAGCGATGCCCGCAGGAATTGTCCCTGCCGGAGTCACAGAAGCAGTCACGCCCCCAGTCACGGATAGAACGAAGAATCCGATGCAGCAGAGGGTTGCTGGTATAGCAGGCGCCCCCCTCTCCCATCGTCATGTGATGCGGCGGATAGAAGGAGCTGGTTCCGATATCGCCGAAGGTCCCGGTCATCCTGGTCTCTCCTCCGAGGGTATACTCGGAGCCCAGGGCATCACAGTTGTCCTCAATCAGCCAGAGCTGATGTCTGTCACAGAATTCCTTTACCGCCCGGAGATTGAAGGGGTTTCCGAGTGTATGCGCCATCATAACTGCCCTGGTTCTTTCAGAGTATGCCTCTTCCAGCTGTTTCACCGAGATGCCGTAGCCCGGAAGCTCCACATCCAGAAATACCGGGACTGCACCATACTGAATCACCGGTGTCACGGTGGTCGGGAAGCCTGCCGCCACGGTGATGACCTCGTCTCCCCTCTGGATCCGCCGCTCCTTAAGAAGCGGGGAGGTCAATGCGGAAAAGGCAAGGAGATTGGCGCTGGAGCCGGAGTTTACCAGAGAAACAAAGGGGACGCCCAGATACTCTCCGAGCTTCTTTTCAAATTCTCTGGTATATCTCCCCGAGGTGAGCCAGAACTCCAGAGCGGAATCCACAAGATTCTCCACCTCTTTTTCATCATATACCCGGGAAGCATAGGTGATACGGTCTCCCGGAGCAAACGGATTCTCCGGAAGCTTATAGCTTCTCACATACTCTCCCACCAAACGAAGAATCTCTTCTCTTGCCTCCTGCTCTGTCTTCTGATTCTGCATATCTCTCCTATCCTCAGCTTTTTTCTAAGGCTCTGTCTGCCTTTTCCGATATCTGCCGCACACTGTCTGATTCCATGTTTTACGATATCCCGCTGCATATCTCAGTGTTCAAGCGCTCTGCTGTCATCCCCGGGAGCAGCTTTGAATCTCCGCGAAAAATTCCCGGATCTGCCTATCCGTCAGCTTCCTCATCTCCTGTCCCCGTGCATATGCCTGATACCAGCGAACCGTTTCCCTGACTGCCTGCCTTGCCTCCCATACCGGATGCCAGCCAAAGCTCCTCCTGCACTTTCCGGTATCAAGGGAAAGGAAATTCGCCTCATGAACGGCACCCTTTTCCGACCTGCTTTCCCAGTGCACGCCTTCTCCCCAGTTCTTTACAAAGAGCTCCGCAAGCTCTCCGGTCGTCAGGGTATCACCGGTCTCCGGACCAACATTATAGGAGGAGGCATATGTCTGTCCCCTGCGGCGGTCCAGACTTCCATCCGCCTGCAGTCCCCCCTGTACGGCGGCGATCATAAGATACACATAGAGGGGCTCCAGCACATGCTGATAGGGTCTCGTGGAAAACGGATTTCTGACAAATATCGTCTCTCCCGCTCTGGCTGCCCGGAAGCAGTCCGGCACGATCCTGTCTCTCGCGAAATCACCGCCGCCGATGACATTGCCCGCCCGCGCAGTGGAGATCACGGTTCTGTCCGGAATATCTCCCGAAAAAAAAGAATGCTGATAGCTGTGCGTCACAAGCTCCGAGCAGGACTTGGAATTGGAATAGGGATCAAAGCCGTCCAGCTTTTCGTCCTCCCGAAAGCTGTGCTTCTGCTGCTCCGGATTCTCATAGACCTTGTCCGTCGTCACATTCAGAAAGGACTGTACCTTTCCTTCCCGGCGAAGCGCTTCCAGAAGATTCACGGTTCCCATCACATTGGTTTCAAAGGTGGCCCGCGGCTCCTCATAGGAGAGCCGGACCAGAGGCTGCGCCGCGAGATGCAGTACCACCTCCGGTTCCGTCTCCCTCATAAAGGAAGACAGCTTATCAAAGTCCCGGATATCTCCCTCACAGTGGTGCATCCGCACAGGAAGCTCCAGAATCCGAAACAGTGATTCCTCCTCCGGCGCAAGGGCATAGCCGTATACCTCCGCCCCCAGCAGCAGAAGCATCTCTGAAAGCCAGCTCCCCTTAAAGCCGGTATGCCCGGTCAGGAGCACCCTTTTCCCGCGATAATATTTTTCCAAATCGGCAAACTGCAGCATCTGTATTTCTTTCCTTCCGTTTTCGTAACGTCTGTTTTTGCGGACTGTCCTTTCCAAAGGTGCATCCTCCCGTCTTCGACGGGTCCCTCCTTGGGACTCTTACCAACGCTTCCAGGGCGCCTTCCCGCTTTCCCACAGCTCCTCCAGAAGCCTTTTTTCCCTCTGGGTATCCATGCACTGCCAGAAGCCGCCGTGGTAGAACCCGGCAAGCTCTCCGTCTGCCGCAAGCCGATGCATGGGTTCCTGCTCCAGGATAGTGTCATCTCCCTCCAGATAGTCGAAAATCTTCGGCTCCAGAACCATAAAACCGCCGTTAATGATGGCACCGTCAGAGACTTCCTTCTCCCGGAAGGCCTGAATCAGTCCGTTTTCTCCGACATCAAGAACTCCCTTCTGCTGCGCAAGATTCACTGTTGTAATAGTGGCGGTCTTTCCCTTCTCCCGATGGTAGCTAAGGAGCGACGCCAGATCCACATTCGAAAGCCCGTCTCCGTAGGTCAGCATAAACGACTCCTGCCCGAGATACTCCCTGACACGCTTCACACGTCCGCCGGTCATGGTCCGAAGCCCGGTATCCACCACGGTTACCTTCCAGTTCTCCGAGGCGGAATTGTGCACCTCAATCCCATTGTCCGACATATCAAAGGTGATGTCGGCATTGTGCAGGAAGTAGTTTGCGAAATATTCCTTAATGACATACTGCTTATAGCCTGCCAGAATGATGAACTCATGAAAGCCATAGGAGGAATAATACTTCATGATATGCCAGAGAATCGGCATCTCTCCGATCTCGATCATCGGCTTCGGCTTCAGATGGGATTCCTCCGAGATTCTGGTCCCGAGTCCCCCCGCTAATATCAGTACCTTCATTGTTCCTCCTCTTTCCCTGCCCGTGACGGGTCCCTTCCTGAGATTCTGCTTGGAAGCAGGCGTATTCCTGTTCGAATTTGTTCGGAGCGCACATGCGGATGATAATAGGGATTCAGATCCCGTTCCCGTAAAATCGCAAATGCCTGCCGTATCCTCTCTCCGCCATGATGATACTCAAAAAGATCCTCCAGCTCCGTATCGCTGAAATCCTCGAGATGCGAGCTTGCCTCCCGTCTCGTGCGATAGATCTCCCGTCTCGCCGGTGCCTTCTGAAATTCGTACCAACTAGTATAACAGTTGGAAATTACGATGGTCAATGCCGCGAAAATCATAAGGAACGAAAGGATTTTCCATGCTTTATTGGTTTCCCCGACAGCCTTCCCTTCCGGGACAGCCGCCTTCTCCTTTGCCGTCAAAGATGTCCGAAACAGTATTCCCCAGATCAGAAGCATGCCGAGAACCGCCGACTGATATTGCAGCGCATAGCGGCTCTGCCAGGCATACTCCTCCCGTAAAAAGATGTAGCGTGACAGGAACACCATCCCATGACTGATGAGTCCGTGCAGGAGAAGCAACAGAGGAAAAAGACTCCGCTCCGTCCTCTGTTTCCGAAGGTAGAGACAGAGCGTGCCGAGCTCCAGAAAAAGCATCATCGCACCTGACGCATGAATCCCGAAATAGCCGATCTTTCCCGCAGCAACCCACTCTTCCAGAAGCTCGCCGCCAAACAAGGAGGAAGCGAAGCCGTTCAGCAGGAATTTGACACAGAACACAAAATGCTGCGTCAGTGCTTCCCACAGAGAAAGGCGGAACGCTCCGGCATATTCATATTTTGCGAAATGATTACTGAGAAGATAGAGAGCAAGCATGGCGGCAGCAGAAGAAATCCCCATTACTGTCGGAAAAAAGAAGCTCTGCCTATCCCTCCCGGACAGCTTTAAACCGCTTTCCGTCCCGGCAGCCTTCTGTCCGTGCCCGGCAGGAAACGTCATAAGAGGATAGAGGAGGAGCGTCCCCGCATATGCGAGAAGATAGGGTCCTGCCGAAAGAAGCGAAAAGATGGGAAAGAACAGAAGAAGTGCCGTCTCTTTCTTTGAAACTGCCGGCTTTTCCTGCAGCCGATGGCAGGTCTGCCCCTTGGAAAAAGATACGGATTCTCCCGCTCTTCTCCTCTTCTCCAGCACATCCAGCAGCAGAAAATGTGCATAAAATCCGGCAAAGGCAAGAAAGTGCGGATAGCCGCTCCCGTTTAAAAGCATCTCCCATTTGTTGAGAGAAAAACCGACAAGAATCGCCGAAGTCCCAAACAGAAGCGGAAGCTTCTCTCCGGACCGATACTTCTCGATAACGAGCATCGAAAGCAGAAGCCCCATCAGGCCCACAGCTCTGTCAAAGCCTACAGAATAATGGAAGAGCCGGACATTCAGGGGACGGAAGAGGAAGGTGATCGGAACCCGGGTCAGGATATCCGGCACCAGCAGCTTTCCGGGATCCCAAAGCCCCGGGAGATAGGCATTGATGAGACGGATATAGTCAGAGGAAGGGATATCGTCCGTCGCCCTCAGAGTATACGCAAGTACCAGAAAAAAGAGTAAAGCGGCAAGAAAGCCATACCGTCTCTCATGATCCTTCTTTTCCATGCGCAGCTCCTTCCCCTTTCTCTGAAAACCTTTTTCCTCGGCGTGCTTCTGCCGCAAAACGGCAGAAGTTCCTGCGAAACCTCTGTTCCCTGCGAAAAGCCCGGAAAAAACATTGTTTTCTTCGTTAACTCATCCCTCCGGAAATGCCTCCGCCGTAATATCCTGATAGCCTCTCCTCTCCGGCACCTCTCTAAGTACCAGGGCATTGTCTCTTCCGGCAGAGTCGGGAAGCGCGGAAAGCGAACTCACAAAGTGAATTTCGGTTCCTCTTCCCGATCTTTCCGGATCATACACCCGGAAAAAGGTTCTTCCGTAAAATGCGCTCATCCCATAGTTGTTTTCAAGGATATAAACCTGCTTCCCCAGAACAGCGTCTCTTCCGTACTTTTCGATGGTCTCCCCGTAGAGGGAGTTCATGCGGTCCTGATTCTCCCAAAAATAGAGATTCCGGTAATGACTCCGGTAATAGTGCTCAATCGGCGCCGTCAGAGCAGCATAACAGAAAAAAAGTCCTGTCAGCATGAGAGAGAGACGGCGAAGTTCCGCTTTCTCTCTTTTCTCCGGAGGATTTTCTGACGAAGTCGCCCTGCCTGCTCCCTCTTCCGCCATTCCGGTCTCTCCGGAGATCTTCTTCCCTTCCCGAATCTGCCCGATCATGCGGCAGAGATAGAGAAGAGCGATCGCATAGCTCACATACACCCAGCGCATCTCGAGACGGATGGTCACGGACGAGCCTCCGATGCAGAGCGCCATATACAGAAGAAAAAACAGATGCTCCGTCACATAGCGAAGCCGCATTTCCTTTCCCCGAAGGAGTACTTTCAGATTCCAGAGCAGCAGCAGAAGGAGAGGAATCCAGCTCAGTATCACCAGCACCTTGACGGATCTTGCTGTCTCTGCCCAGCTGATGCCGGAGAGATAGTCAGGTCCCGCATTCACCGAAAAAAGGTACAAAAGCTGCTGCACGCAGAAGCGAAGCGCTGTCCCGACGGTAAAGGTTTCCGTCACCCTGGTGCCGCCGGTTCCCACCGGCATGATGCTTCCGATAAAGAGAAGTCGCACCCAGAGAATCAGGGCAAGCGTCAGAAGCGGACTTCCCAGTGCCTTCCGGAGCTCCCTCCGCACTGTTCTTCCCTGCCCTTTCCTCCTCTGAAGCATCCACCATGCCGCACTCCAGAAGTAAAAGACCGGAAAGAGCGCGAGATAGCGCTCATGGGTAAAGACAAGAAGAAAGTAGAGCAGCTGTATCTGAAGATATCTCGGCTTCTGCCGATGCAGATCCGCAAACAGCAGAGAAAACAAAAGAAGTGCAAACAGCAGAGAATAGCTTTCAAGCACACCGACCAATTGTGCGATCTGATAATAGGAAAGGTGAGAAATCAGATAGAGACAGCCTGCGAGCAGCCCCGGCATGCGGCAGTTTCCGGACATCTTCCGTCCGATACGGTAAATAAGATAGGCAATTCCCGCATTGCTGCACAGGTTAAACCACAGAAGACGGGACGGGCTGCCATGTGCCAGCACCAGATCCAGATAGCTCAACATCCAGTATACCGGCCGAAAGCGGGTTGCGCCGCCGACAGGAAATGAAAACTCCCAGAAATTCTGTTCTCCAAAGTAGGACCAGAGATAGAGGTCATCCATATAGAGCGCGTTCAGTCGGATATGCCGGTTCACATAAAAGCAGATCACCCCCAGAAACAATGCAATGAGCGCCTCCGTCAAGACGGAAACGCCCTTTCCTCTCCCGGCTCTGCCTGATGCTCCGGCTCTTCTTCTGCTTTTTCCTGTCATTCCCACCTTCGAAAGCCGTCCTCCTCCATGTTCTCCTGCCGGATTTTGCGTTCCTCCAGCCCTTCTATTCCGTAAAGTAGCAGTCCTCCAGCATCAGGCAGAGGCAGTGATAAATCGGAAGATGGTACTCCTGAATCTGATAGGTCTCCTGACTCGGAGCAATGATTGTGACCTCCGAAAGCCCCCTTGCCTTCCCGCCGTCCTTTCCGGTCAGGCTTATGGTATGAAGCCCCTTTGCCCTGGCAAGCTCCAGCGCATAGAGCACATTGCGGGAATTGCCGGAGGTCGTGATGCCGAGAAGGACATCTCCCGGATTTCCATAGCCCAGCACCTGCTGTGCGTAGCTCATCAGCGGATCCTTGTCATTCTGGAAGGCGGTCGAAAGCCCGGTATGTGCACTGAGAGCAATCGCGGGAAGTCCCTGTTCCAGTGTCTCCGCCAGCGCCTCTCCGTCCTCTCCGAAGAGTTCCTTCAGCTTTCCGGAAAGCTCCGCTGCCATCCTCCGTTTTTTACAAAAGCCCTTCATCAGCTCTCCGACGATATGCTCGCTGTCCGCACAGCTTCCGCCGTTCCCGCAGACCAGCAGCTTCCCTCCCTGATCGAAGCTGTCGCGGAGTGCCGTGTAGGCATCACGGATTGATTCGTGACATACCGTCAATGCCGGGTAGCGCTCCATAAGGATATCCAGCTGACGCTCGGCTCTCTCATCTCTCTCCATCTTCGGTGGCTCCCTCCTTATGATTTCTCAGAAAACAAAGTCCTCCCGGATATTTTCCCAGGCGGCCCTTTCCGAAAAGTTTTCCTCCACAAAGCGGATGCTGCTTCTGCCCTGTGCCGCAAGAATATGGTCATTTTCATAGTTCCGGATGATTTGCTCGGCAAAGCCTTCCTCCTGATCGGCGATCCAGAGTGTTTTCTCTACGCCCGCAATGCCCTCCGCACCGCAGCTGGTAGTGACAATGGCGGCTCCCTCATGAAGCGCCTCGACCACCTTGCCCTTGACCCCGGCGCCATAGCGGAGCGGCACAACTACCATACGGCTCTTCTGGTAGAGAGCATGGAGCTCTTCCTCCGAAACAAAGCCGAGAACCTCGATACCCTCTCTTTCCTGCAATGCCAGAATTTCTTCATCCGCATGGCTGCCGACGATGCGGAAGCGGAGATTCGGAATCCTCTCCCGAACCCTCGGAAGGATCTTATTCGCAAACCACAGCACCCCGTCCTTATTGGGCGGATGCGCAAAGCCTCCCACAAAGAGAAGGCCCTCTCTCTCCGCATAGTTTTCGTTGATCTCCGCCCTGTCCCAGAAGATATAGGCAGTGATCCCCTTCACCCTTATGGTGCCGTCTATCTCATGCACCGCGTCTGCCTCCAGCTGCGAAGGATAGTAGCTGGAATCGCAGCGCTTCATCACAGAGAGCTCCACACTCTTCCAGTATTCCGCCTCCTTCAGAATCTCCGGATCTCCGGTGAGCTGGTATTCCCTCGTTTCCCGCAGAAAGTGAAGATCATGCCCGTAGAAAAGGATGCGCCAGCTGCTGTGTTCCCGGATGTAGTCGATATACTTGGTTGCGATATGCGGTCTCTGAAGATAGGCAATATCAATCATCTCCCGATTCGTATCAATCCACTCCCAGATCTCCTGCTGCATTTTCTCCCCGGACAAAATCTCAATGCCCATCTGCTCCAGTGTCGTGCTGTAGGGCTCCTCATGCAGGAAATTGTCCCCCAAAAACTTAACCCTGTAGCCCTGCTCGAGAAAGAGCCTGAGATACTGAAAGCTGGTCTTGGATCCTGCATCCTTGTCATAGGTCGGTACATAGTGATCCACGACCAGAATATATTTCTTTCCCTGTCCTCTCTCCCGTGCCTTAAAGGGGTTCGGATTTCCGTTATTCTCATACTGAAGTGTCAAAGCATCCTTCCACTTCTCCTTAAACTTTTCCTGATTCACGAGCTGGTAGCGCTTCAGCCCCGTTCCCGCGACATCCGTACCATTGGAAATTCCCTCATAATGCGTAACCACGGACTTCGGCTGATACACCACTCTCTTTCCGTGCTTCCGTACCTCAAATGCCAGATCGGAGTCCTCACAGTAGGCAGGAGCAAAAAGCTCATCAAAGCCGCCGATCTCTTTCCAGAGTGCATGACGAATCAGAATCGCCGCACCGGAGATATAGTCCACCTCTTTCACATAGTTGTACTGCGGTTCTGTAGGATCCTGAAGCCTTCCATAGTTCCAGCCGGAGGCGTCCGACCAGATGATTCCTCCTGCCTCCTGCAAACGTCCGTCCGGGTAAACCAGCTTGGAGCCGCACATCCCTATGGACGGATCCTTCTGCATCAGCTCCACCAAAGAGGAAAGCCAGCCCTCACTCACTGTCGTATCATTGTTTAAAAAGAAGAGATACTCTCCCTTCGCAATTGATGCCGCCTGATTGCAGTTTTTGAGAAAGCCCATGTTCTCCGTGTTTCTCGCAATCACAAGATTCTCCGCATAGAGAGGAAGATCCCTGGTGGCATCGGTCGACACGTCGTCGGCAATAATCACTTCATAGGGAGTCTCTGTCTGGCTCGTATACCGCAGGATGGAACGGAGACAGCGATAGGTATACTCTACCTGGTTGTAGCAGGGGATGATAATGCTGACAAGAGGCTTCTCAGCCCTTTCAAAGTACAGCTTTCCACTCTCCGCATAGTCGGATCCGATGACGAAATCTCCTCCGATACGGTTTCTTCCCTCCTTGGAAAGAAGCATCGGCAGCATCTTGACGGGATGGAAGATGGTGCGGAAAATATAATGATGTACCTTCCGCTTTCGGCTGCCTGCGGGCACTTTCTTATCATACATCAGCCGGATCCGGTGAAAAACCCTGCTGTGAAGACTCTGGTGGGCATGATAGTAGACGAGGTCCTTCTGAAGCGAGGCGAGGTCCTTCTCGTGCGTCTCGATTACCCGGGTCAGATTTCCCACATGGATACCGGTGAGGCGCTGTACCTCCCTCTCCTTTTTCAGCTCCGTCTCGGAGATCCGGAGCCGTTCCTTCAGGTTCTCAATGATGGCCCCCTTCTCCTGAATCTCCCGCTTCTGCTTCTCAAAGTTCTCGAGAGAGACCCGCTGTTCCTGATATGCCCAGAGATTGCTCTCCTCTCCGCTGCCGTGCACCTCTCTCTGGAAACGCTGCTCCGAAGCTTCAAAGCCTGCCTTCTCCTCCGCACTGATGGAAAAGGCTCTCAGAAACTCCGCCTCGTCCCCGTACTTCATCTCTCTCTTATGCTCTTCATACCAGTAGTGCAGCATGCGGTAGCGAAGGAAGGCTCTCGAAACCGGCGCTGTTTTCACCCATTCACAGTCGATCAGAGTAGGCCTCTCCTCCTGCATCAGAACATTTTCAAAGAGACAGTCCAGATTGGCAGGACAGAGCTCTCTCTCCCTCGAGCCCAGAATCAGATCAATGCTTTCCTCTATCTTTTTCCTCGGTGCCGCGCCTCCTTCGATGTAGGAAGCAAGAATAGCTCCGATGCTCTTTCCTTTGATAAAGGGGAAAAGCAGAGAGGAACGGATGGACTTGTTCCCATAGGAGCGCTCCATCTTTTCCTCCTTCAGCACGGAAAGTGCGGTATTGGATTCCCGCAGCTGCTTTTCATGCGACGGAATGGATTCGATATGCGCATTGGCCGCGACTGTCAACGCCTGCTTCAGCACATGACGCTGACCGCTCTCGTCCAATACGACAGCGGTCTTGATGGCATACTCCGCCTTACGGGAGGAATTGTACTTCACATACTGAGGACGGAGAGAGAGATAATCTCTCCCCTCCTGTCCCTGATCCCTCTCCCGCTGAAACTGATAGACAAAGGCAGGACAGAGCTCTGTGAAACGGTTGGTTTCCAGCAGTCGGTCGGTGAGAGCATCATTCTCCGCTCTCTTCGGCAGCCACTTCATGCTGTAAAGGTTTAAGGGCATCTCGAGACTCGGCAGCGGATAATACATCCCTTCCCGCATCCTCGGATAACGGAGAGAAAGCTTCCCCCGAAGCGCCTTCAGGGAGGCTTCTGTCTCATAGTGCCAGCTCTTCTCGTAGATGCCGCTCGCAATTCGCTCCAGGCTGTCCCTGTTTTCAATGCCGAGGAGGATGGAGCCGCCCGGCTGGAGATTCTTTTCGGAAAGCTCCGACAAAAGCGTCTCCAGTTCCCCCCGATAAGGCAGAAGCAGCCTTTCCGTCAGGCGCGGGATCACAATGTGATCGTACTTCTTCTCCTCCTCCGCTCTGGTACTCACTTTTTTTACTCTGGTACGGAAGTAGGAAGCAAAGCCTTCCTCCGACTCCAGCGAAGAGAGGAGCAGAAGCTCTGCATCATTTTCATAGCCCGTATCCCTCGAGCCATAATAAAACCACTCAAAAGCATTGGTTCTGTGGGAACTGAAACTCATGCTTCATGCCTTTCCAGAGTCACTCCAGACTCACAATCGTAGATGCCGACAGTATTTTTATTGGAAAGTACGGTCAGACTGGCAATATCGTACTTTCTGTCATATACCACATGCTCTCCCAGCTCAAAACCGGTACAGGACATGGACAGGAGGTACTCCCCCCCCTGCAGCTCCATCTTCTGGGTAAAGGTACAGGTATAGGAATCACCGGATCTGACCGGCGGAATCTCCTGTCCCTCAAACATCGTGTTGGTTCCGGTCAGGTCCATCCCCCGCTTGTCCTTGATCGTAAAGGTAAATATCGGAGAAGCGATATCGGTATGGAAGCGTATCCTCTCTTTGATCGAGAAGGTCTCTCCCTTCAGAACCACATTCGTGACCTTCCCCTTCTGATCCAGAATCCCGAAATCGTAGATTTCCGCCCTGCCGTTGCCGTACTGCTGGGCACCGGGATTCACGCTGAGCTCTTCCTTCATGAGCTTTCCGTTCCGGCTTTCCTCCGCTTCCGTCCCCTGCGGCTCTTCCCGGGAGCCGTCTTCCTCCGCTCCCCTCTCTCCGATATGCTCTCCGAGAAAATCCTGCTGGTCTACAAAGCTTTCATTCCCCTCGTACTGTCCCGCCAGAATCTTCTTATAGAGATCTACCATCTCTCCCGCCGTTCCCTCGGAGACCTTCTTCCCCTGGTTCAGAAGCATGACACGGTCACAGTACTTCATAACGGAGCCGAGATCGTGCGTAACCATCAGAATCGTGGTTCCCCTCCGCTTCAGCTCGTCCATGCGATGATAGCACTTCGCCTGAAAGAATACATCGCCGACAGACAGGGCCTCATCGACGATCAGGACATCCGGATCGACAGAGATATAGAGCGCAAAGGCGAGACGCACAAACATGCCGGAGCTGTAGGACTTGACCGGTTGATAGACAAAATCTCCGATGTCTGCAAAGTCCAGGATATCCTGCAGCTTCGCATCCATCTCCTCTCTGCTAAAGCCCATCATGGTACCGTTCATGTAGATGTTCTCGATACCGGTATAGTCCTGATTAAAACCGGCACCAAGCTCCAGCAGTGCACAGACGGTTCCCCTGGTACGGACGGCACCTTCCGTCGGGTTCAGGACACCGGTGATAATCTTCAGCATCGTGGACTTGCCGGAGCCGTTTGTGCCGATAATCCCGACAGCCTCTCCCTTTTTTACGGAGAAGCTGATATCTCGAAGCGCATAAAAATCCTTATGATAGCTTCTCTTCCTGATATTTAAGGATTCCTTCAGGCGGTCAATCGGCTTATCATAAAGACGATAGACCTTGGTCACATGATCCACAGAGATCATGGTCTCCGGCTGCTCCTCCGGAGCTCCCGGAATATGATGTATTTCCTGCATAGCTCTCCTACATGACTTCTTAGAGAAATACTGATGAAATCAGTGTTGCCACATGGAAACACTGAACCAGCGTTTCCTTAGTATAACATAAAACTCCGTGCTACCTTTTTCTCTTTTTTCCGAGCATCAGATCCCGACGGGCCTTCTGCGCCCTCGTCAGGTCCTTCGTGTGCTTCAGCATACGGGCACGGCGGCGCTTACGTATCAGCTCCTCCCGAATCTGCCAGAAGTAGATGAGCGCGAGCACCAGAAAAACCAGAAGAATAAGCACCAAAAGAATGACGATCACCTTCAGAAGCGGCTTCTGCACTACAATCTTCTTGTTGCTTCTGTCCAGATAGATCGGAGCATGGTTCTTCTTCCTTGTCCCGCCGCTCCCCTCCGATGTTCCCTGCAGATTGCTTTGGGAAGCCGTTCCCCTTGAGGGGGGCTCTCCCGCGAGACTCAGAGAGTCTCTCTTTCCGGAAAGAAGGGCGGAATCCCCGCCGCTGTCCCCAGCGTACTCTGCATCTGCATCAAGGTTTCCACTGTCGGCTACTGCGTCCGGAGCTGCACTGTCCTCTACAGCCGCTGTCTCTCCTTCCCCATTTCCCCCTGCGTTTTCCTGCTGTTCCGCCTTCTCGCTTCCGGACGCTCCCGGTGCAGCCAATGCTCTGCTGCTTTCCTCCATGGGACCGCTTTTCTTTAAGTAAATCGAAGATTCTCCCGCCAGATTCTCCCCATAGTTATAACGAAGCTGTGCGACAATATTCAACGACTTCTGCTCCGGTGACACCTCAAAGGAAATGCTTCGTTCCAGCGCGGAGAAAGCCATCTTGTTGGGAAGCGTGATATGGGCATGGTCCGCCACCGTCAGAATCTGCATCGAAATCAGCGGCATCTCCCCTACCGACAGATTCTGCTCCATCTGTGAAAAGCTCGGATCCAGCCGGTTCACCGGCTCCGAGCGGAAATTCTGAAACGCAAAGTCAAAGAGACCCTTCGTCTCCTGGTACTGGGTATTGTTGCTGTGCAGAACGCAGCAGACCAGCGTCATTCCATTTCTCTTCGCAGCAGTGAGCAGTGTGTTTCCGGCAAGGGAAGTATATCCCGTTTTTCCGGCAATCACGTTCGGATAATAGTTTTGATAGGCGTTTCTCATCATCTGATGATGCGCAAAGATAGTATTGCCCGGATTCCCCGCAACAGGATACTTCTTGATCGGTGCGTGGGTATATACCTGCGCCCTGTCGATCTCCCGGAAGGTCTCGTTCTGTAGCGCATAGCTCATGATCTTCGCCATGTCCATGGCGCTGGTGTAATGGTTCGTGTCATTTAAGCCGGAGGGATTTGCGAAGTTCGAATCCGTACAGCCGATCTTCTTCGCCTCCTCGTTCATCAACTCCGCGAACTTCTCATTGGAGCCGGAGATGTATTCCGCGAGAGCATTGGCGCAGTCATTGGCAGAGGCGAGCAGAAGCCCGTAAAGACACTCCCGGACACTGAGTCTGTCTCCCGCATAGGCGCCGAGGACAGTCGCGTTACGCTCCAGATTCCTGCCGACCGCGTCGGAGGAAAAGGTAACCAGATCATCCAGAGATCTCGCATGTTCAATGGTAATAATCGCAGTCAGCACCTTCGTGATGGAGGCGGGATAGAGGGGCTCATGCTCATTTTTCGCATAGAGAACTGCACCGGAATCCGCATCCATGAGAATCACGGCGTCGGAACGGACCTGCCCCTGATAGCTCGGCCAGGCCGGTTCCTCCGCGTGAGCCGTCATTGCCCCTGCCGGAAAAAGGCATAGAGACAGCAGGAGGACGAGCGGCAGAAAAATGCCCATCCCCCGGAAAAGATATCGTTTCAGATTTCCTCCAGAAAAGTACAAATCCTAACTCCTTCCGCTTTCCTCTTTCTCTTCCCATTTCCGAAGCTCCACCGTTGCCTTGTAGAGATCTCCGTCGATTTCAATCCGAAGCTCTCCCTTCATCAGAGCTGCAAGAGACTTCGCGATAGACAGTCCCAGACCGGAAC
Organism: uncultured Oribacterium sp.; assembly: GCA_963545355.1. Classification (GTDB taxonomy): domain Bacteria; phylum Bacillota; class Clostridia; order Lachnospirales; family Lachnospiraceae; genus Oribacterium. The sequence goes on from CAUUIW010000007.1 coordinate 92,165, forward strand.
CCTCCTTGGTTCTCGAGACATCTCCTCGCACAAAGCGCTCCGTCAGCTCCTCCGGTGTGATGTTCAGCGGCTCGCTGGAGATATTTTTGATGGTGACAGCCGCACGCTCCTCCGTCTCCGTCATATCGATATAGACACGGCTTTTCGGCAGCGCGTATTTATTGCAGTTGTTCAGGAGATTCTCCAGCACTCTCCAGAGATGCCGACCGTCCGCACAGACATAGACGCTGTGCTCCGGAAGAGCTGTCACGGTCACCAGTCCGTTTGTCTCAAAACGGTCCTCAAACTCTCCGATTGCCTGGTTCAGAATCTCCACATAGTTAATCTTCCGGAACCTCATATTCACATTGCCGGAGTTGGCCTTGGAGGCCTCCACCAGATCCTCTGTCAGACTCTTCAGCCGCTGTGACTTCTGCTCCAGCACCGCGATGTATTCACTCACCTTGGGATTGGTCGTTTTCTCCATCTTCAGAAGATCCACATAGTTGATGATGGAAGTCAGCGGTGTCTTCAGATCATGAGAGACATTGGTAATGAGGTCCGCCTTCAGACGCTCCGCTTTAACCTGCTCCGATACCGCACGATTGAGTCCGTCCGCCATCCGGAAGATGTAATAGTCACTGAGAGACATCACTGCGACGAGAAAGAGCAGAGTAATCAGCGACATCAGGCTGGCATTCCGGAGGAAACGGATGAGAAGAATCACCGCCAGTACCATAGCCAGAAGGTTCGGGATCAGAAACATGGCTGTGTGAAACAGCTTCGGTGCAGTCTGGTTGGCGGCACGGAGAAAGTGCTCTGCCGCTTCCCGTATCCCCCGGAACAGAGAGTAACGGTACAGCAGCTCCGCCTTATAGCATCTGACCAGGGACAGCAGTACCGGGACCGCCATCAGGTAGAAAAGGAAAAAGCCGATGAGCGGAGAAATCAGTTCCCAGTCCGAGAAGGTTCCGAAGGTCAGCTCCATCGCATCCAGAAGCCGGGGGACAAAGAGCCGAAGCAGCCAGAACCAGAGCACGAGAAATGCTATCTTCCCCTCAAGAAAGAGATGATCTATCTCATACAGATGAATCTTTCCGTCCCTTCTCTGATCTCCGGAAGCATAAAAGAGATAGGCGAGGCTGCTGATGACTCCCAGGAAGGAGAAAAGCAGAGCCATACTCGCCGTAATGGAATTTTTCCGTTTCCGCGTATACTCGATTGCCGCCGATGCATAATCATCCGGCGCCGGAAAGCTGGTATCCACACCGACCGCAAAATCATATTCTCCCCCGACGTCCTTATAGGGGTTGTCGGAATCCAGCAGCGCCATCATAGAATCCGGTACCCACTGAAAATTGGTATTGGTCTCCATGGTCTCTGAAGTCGTATAAAAGTACTTTCCCAGTGCCATGATATCCGAAATCTGCATGTTTTCGTCATTGCTGTAGCAGACTGTCGGAAGGCTTTCATCTTTGACCCAGTAACGAAGATCATACTTGAGATTCCCTGCTCCTCTCAGTTCATTTTTCAAAATATAGTAGCGGGACAGATAGCCGAGGATTTCCTTGGCAAGATCTGGCATCCGCATCAGACCGTCCGTCGGACTCTTCGGCTGAAAATCCGGCATATAGGCCCGATAGCTCACCCGTACCCTCTGATCCCTGTCGGCAGTGCGGCTGCCGTCTCCGGGATTTTCAAACTGAAGCTCATTTTTTTCATTCAGATAGTAGCCGTACTGTCTGGCAAGCTTCACCATGGAATCTATAGTATATGAGTTCGTGACTCCATTGTTTTCAACCGCCACAATCGACTTATTGATATTGAATACATTATCCGTTTCAAAACTGTTTTTCAGACCCACAAACTCAAAAATATCGCTTACAGACTGTGACAGTTTCGCCTGAAAGGCAGAGCTGTTCAGATAGCTGTCCTGCTGGAAAAAGGAAAAGGCATTCCCCCCCATATTGTTGTGCTGAAGCACAAGGATGGCAAGGAGCAGCACCAGCAGAAGGCTGAGATTGACAATGATGGCAAGAAGTTTTTTCATGTACGGTCCTCAGACTGCTTTTCAATCTTGTATCCGACCCCCCAGACCACCTTCAGATACTTCGGCTCTCTCGGGTTGATTTCGATCTTCTCCCGGATATGGCGGATATGAACCGCAACCGTATTGTCCGCACCGATTGCCATCTCATTCCAGATCGAGGTGTAGATTTCATCAATGGAGAAGACCTTTCCGGCATTCCGGACAAGAAGGAGAAGGATATTGTATTCGATGGGTGTCAGCTTCACTATTTCCCCATCCACTTTCACTTCCTTGGTCTCGTTATCGATGCGAAGCCCGCCGCAGCTGAAGACATTGTCATTGCCGTGCTCCTCCGAGAAGTCGCCAAGCTCGGTATAGCGGCGAAGCTGGGATTTTACCCTGGCTACCATCTCCAGCGGATTGAAGGGCTTGGTGATGTAGTCGTCCGCACCGATATTCAACCCCAGAATCTTGTCATTGTCCTCCGACTTCGCCGAAAGGATAATGATGGGAATCGAGCTTTTTTCCCGGATCTTCAGGGTTGTTCGGATGCCGTCCAGTCCCGGCATCATCACATCAATGAGAAGAAGATCCACTTTCTCCCGCTCCATCAGCTCCAGCGCCTCGTAGCCGTCATAGCATTTCAACACCTGAAAGCCTTCCTTTTCCATATAGATGGAAATCGCCTCTACGATCTCTCTGTCATCATCACATACCAGAATAGTCTGCATCACCGCCTCCGATCTTATTTCCGCTTCCCGTCTGTCTCCATCATCTGCTCCGCTGCACTCTGCACCCGTGTCCGCCGGTCTCCTTGTTGCTGCCTCGGGAAAACGCGGATTCTGTATTGCTCAGGTACCGCATCCATCATACACTCATTCTGTTTTCTCTGTCCATTCCGCTTCCCGGAAACCGGTCAGGACAAAATCCTCTCCCACCAGAATCGGGCGCTTCAAAAGCATCCCGTTGGTGGAAAGGAGCCGTATCTGCTCCTCCTCTGACATCCCCGGAAGCTTTTTTGAAAGCTCCATGCTGCGGTAGAGCTGTCCGGAAGTATTCCAGAATTTTTTCAATGGCATCCCGCTCCTTTGATGCCAGAGCGCAATTTCCTCTGCACTCGGATTTTCTGTCACGATATGACGGTCAGCATAGGCGATGCCTCTCTCCTCCAGCCACTTCTTTGCCTTCTGACAGGTACTGCATTTCGGATATTCCACAAATAAAAGTCTCATATCTTCTTCCCTCCCGCATCAATCGAAATACTGACCAAGCGTTTCCCTACGTTCTTTCCAGCACTGCTCTGACAGCCGCAAGAATATCCTCGTGAACCTCTCCGGGGCTGACCTCATACTTATGATCCTCTCCCGCCTGCCCTGTTTTTACCAGCACGGTATGACAGCCGGCATTGACTCCGGTCTGGATATCCGTCGTGGAATCCCCGATAAAGACGGAATTCCCGAGATCAATATGATATCTCTCCTCCGCCTGCGTAAGAAGCCCGATCTTCGGTTTCCGGCAGTCACAGTCAAATTTCAGCTCCGGTACCTCTCCCGGAAATCCCCTGTCCGGATGATGAGGGCAGAAATAGATTCCGTCCAGATACGCTCCCTCCCGTCCCAACAGAGTTTCCATCTTTCTGTGCATCTCCTGCAGCTCCGAAAGCGTAAGCTCTCCTCTCGCGATCACCGGCTGATTGCTGATGACAATGGCAAGATAGCGGGACCGGTTGATCCTCCGTATGGCTTCCGCCGCTCCCGGAATCAGTTCGAAGTCCTCTTTGTCCCGGAGAAAGCCCTTCCATACATTGATGGTGCCGTCCCGGTCCAGAAAAATGGCTCTCTGCGGATTCCGAAGACTCTTTGCTTCAGGCAGCCCTGCCTCCACATCCTTCGTCACCGCCTGCAGACGATCCGGCGTTCCCATGTCCTTCACATACTCCGTGGAGTGATAGCCTGCCACCTTCCTCTCGTCAATCAGCTTCCGGAGTATCGTCTTTTCAAAATCAATTTTTTCCGGCGCCGGGATCTCCTGAAGAAGCAGCGGGGAAACGCAGTAGAGGCCCGCATTGACAAAATTATGATAAAAATACCGGCTTCTGTCATTATTTTTACTGTCAATCCCCGTCACTCTGTCCGTTTCATCCCTCATGATCAGATCGCTGTCAAAGGGATGGGAGTTGGGATGGGCAAAAAGCGTCACCGTTGCCTGATGCTTCCGGTGGAATGCCATAAAGCGTTCCCAATCGACATCCAGCATCAGATCTCCAAAGACAAGAAAAAAATCCTCCGTCATCCTGTTTTTCAGATAATAGAGCGCGCCTGCGGTGCCGAGGGGATGCTCCTCCATGATATAGTCAATCCGAACCCCCAGAGCTGCTCCGTCCCGAAGATACTCCCGGATCACTTCCCCGAGGTATCCGACAATCACGGTGATTTCCGTGATGCCCTGCTTTTTCAGGCTCTCAATCTGATACAGAAGGATGGGCTTTCCCAGCACCGGAAACATCGGCTTCGGAATCTCCCGGTTCACCCCCTGCAATCTTGTCCCCTTTCCGCCTGCCATAATTACTGCTTTCATCTCTGTCTCTCCCGAAAACTCTTCTGCCTGCAAAAAGCATGAGGAAACATGGCATCCCTATTCCCCTTTCCTCTGCTGCAGTGCGTTGGTCTGATCCTCCGATATGCCCTCTGTCGCTTCCCTCTGGAAAAGAATCTGTACCGTCTTCAACATGATTTCAAGGTCGAGAGCGGCGTTGCAGTCATTGATATACATCAGATCCAGCTTCAGCTTGTCATATGCCGTCGTATTGTACTTTCCGTAAACCTGCGCATAGCCCGTGAGTCCCGCCTTCACTTTCAGACGGAAGCTGAATTCCTGTATTTCCTTTTCGTACTCCCTGGCAATCTCCGGCCGCTCCGGCCGCGGTCCCACCAGAGACATGTCCCCTTTCAGGATATTGAAGAGCTGCGGAAGCTCGTCCAGACGATAGCGGCGGATGACCGCACCGACTCTGGTGATTCTGTCATCCCCCTCGCTGGCGAGACGCGCGACGCCATCCCTCTCGGCGTCCATCCGCATCGAGCGGAACTTCAGAACCTCGAAGCACCTCCCGCCCTTCGTCAGCCTCTTCTGCCGGTAGATGACGGGACCGTGATCCTCCAGCTTGATGAAAAGCGCCACAATCACCATCCACGGAAGAAAGAAAATGATCATAAGCAGGGAAAACAGGATATCCATTGTCCTCTTGATGAGACGCTTTTCAAAGGTAAGCCCGGAATTTCTTGCCATGAGAATCGGCGTATCAAACATATGCTGATTCTCCGCCCCGCGAAGTATCAGGTCGGAAATCTTCGGGGTCAGATAGGTCCGGATATCCTTTGCATAGCAGTACTTCAAAATCGTATTCCTTTCCTTTGCCGGGATATCACAGATCACAACCCCCTGATAGTCCGGGATACGGGAAATAACTTCCGGAATCCCCTTATGGATTGAAATCTTCTCTCCGATGATGAAGCGGTCTCCGCGGTTCTGGATCTTCTGGTAGAGTGCCTGCTCCGGATAATCCCCGTAAACCATGAGCACCTTCCTCGCAGGGTAGATGTACTGGTAGGTTTTGGTGGAAATATAACACCAGAGCCCGGAGAACAGCCATTCCTCAATCACCACCAGGATCAGGGGCCAGGGCGACAGCATCCTAAGGGTCAAAAGCACCAGGCCCACATAGGTAAAGGCATTGACAATAAGAATTGACAGTACATGGGAAAAGAGCAGATTGAACATCCGAAGATATCCTGTTTTCCATCCGCCGTAAACAGAGATCATCCCGTACATCGCGAGAATATACAAAGAAATGATCAGATAATGCCCTCTCCGGTAATACTGTTCTTTCATGGACGGGCTGTAAGTCCATCTCCACACCGGATAAAACAGCTGCACAAAGATATAGAGCAGCAGCAGCATCATGCCAAAACGAAGCAGTCTTCTGTATTGTTCCTTGGAATCGTTCAACGGACACCTCTCCGACGAATCATTACTTTCCGGCGCTCTCCTGTGCAGGCGCTACCGCTTCCGCGGCTGGGCTCTGCTGCTGTCCGGAGACAAAATTCTGACGCCAGTTCTCTGTTTCCGACTGAATCCTCTGAAGCGTCTCCTCCTTACGGAGATCGGAAAGCTTCAGCTCCGGAAAACGAATTTCCTCTCCCGCCGGAAAACTTCCACGGTATACGGCAGCCCCGTCCTGATCAAGCTCATAATCCACGGCATAGCTCTGAAAGACGCTTCCCAGGCTGTCCTCACTCTGCCCCTGATAACGGAAATCCTGGGTTGCAGCGGCATTGCCGATCTCCGCGAAAATGCGATACAGGAGATAATCCTCCAGAAGCTCCGGCAGCTTCTGGCCGGAGGCAAGCTCTGCTTTCACGGTAAAGCCCTTTTTGGTATTGTCCCCGTCGACGTTCAGCGCTGTGACATAGGGAAACTGCAGTGAAGCCGCACCGTCCCCGTCCAGTGCTTCCAGTACATCATTGTGAATCTGTGTAAAGTCGAGGGCAATCTCTTTATCTGCGGCAGCAGCGGTCACATTCGGGGTCTCCGTGGGAGGCACATACTTCGGCTTACAGGCAGAAAGCAGAACAGAAGAAAGGAACAATATTGAAATCCCCAGCAGTTTCGTGGAACAGTGGAACATAACGCCTCCTGAAAAAATCTTTAGAGAAACAGTTCATCCATGCTTCTTTATACTTCAAGTTTAGCCTTCGTATTCTACCATTCTTATCCGGGAAACGCCAGTGCAGAGGCCCTCTCCTCCCTGTCGATTCGATTACAAAAGACTTAGGATGTCTCTTCTTCGTCCCAGCTCCTCCTGTTTTTCTCTGTTTTTCAGGGATTTTTTTATGCTATACTGTTAATCATTATATAGGGCATCCGTATTTCTTATACTTTTTTATGCAATGTATACAATTTCATGATAAATATAAAATGAAAGCAGGCGGGATATCCTCTTTCATCATTTCAGGTTTTCGTCAGGAGGAGAACTATGAGTCGTCTCGAAATGAACCAGCGAAGCCGTGCCGACATCGTGATGGACCGTCTCTATCAGGATCTGGAACGGCGTATCGAATCCAGTCCCCCGAGGCTCTGCCCCGTCGATATGGCAAGGGCCTTTCTGGAGCTCTGTCATGCCCAGACCTGCGGCAAATGTGTCCCCTGCCGTATCGGGCTCGGACAGCTGTCCCTCAGCATACGGGATGTCCTGAAGGGGCGCGCCACTATGGAAACGCTCGATTATATGGAAAAAACCGCGAAATCCATCATGGAATCCGCCGACTGCGCCATCGGCTACGAGGCCGCCAATATGGTCTATCAGGGCCTCATCGGTTACCGGGACGACTATCTCGAGCACATCCGGCACGGACGCTGCACCTGTCAGTATGCAGAGCCGGTGCCCTGTGTTTCCCTTTGTCCTGCCCACGTGGACGTCCCCGGCTATATCGCTCTCGTCCGGGAACACCGCTTTGCCGACGCAATCCGTCTGATTCGGAAGGATAATCCCTTTCCCACAACCTGCGGCTTCATCTGTGAGCACCCCTGCGAGGCACGCTGCCGCAGAAATATGATGGATTCCCCTGTCAATATCCGCGGTCTCAAGCGAATGGCGGCGGACTATGCCGGCTACGTCGCTCCTCCCGTCTGTCAGGAGAGCAGCGGCAAAAGCATCGCGGTCCTCGGCGGCGGTCCCGGCGGACTCAGCGCCGCCTACTTCCTTCAGCTCATGGGACATCAGACCACGGTCTATGAGATGCTTCCGAAGCTTGGCGGCATGCTCCGCTACGGAATCCCGAATTACCGGCTCCCGAAGGACAGACTGGATCAGGATATCCGTGCCATTCTGGACACCGGGGTGAAGGTGGAATACGGCAAAAAAATCGGCGTAGACCTGACGATTCCGGAGCTTCGGAAAAAGCATGATGCTGTCATCATCACCATCGGGGCAAGCAGTGATAAAAAACTCGGTCTCGAGGGAGAAAACGGAGAGGGTGTCATCTCGGCGGTCAGCTTCCTCCGGGAGGTTGGATACGGCGAGCCCATGGACCTCGGCGGCAAGGAAGTCGTGGTCATCGGCGGCGGCAATGTCTCGATGGATGCCGTCCGCACCGCTGTCCGTATGGGAGCCAAAAAGGTCTCCATCGTCTACCGGAGAAGAGTGAAGGATATGACCGCACTCCCCGGGGAGATTCAGGGGGCTGTCGCTGAGGGTGTCGAGCTCCGGACCCTTCTTGCCCCCTCTGCCATCGTCCGGGAGGAAAACGGAAAGCTCCGCGGAATCTCCGTGACGCCGCAGATGATCTCACAGATCCGGGACGGGCGCGCCAGCGTCAGAAAAAGCGGAGATCCCGACATTGTCATCCCCTGTGATCTTCTGATTGTCGCAATCGGGCAGAATATCGAAACCAAGCACTTCGAGGAAAACGGCATTCCCATTGTGCAGGGGAAGATCATGAGCGATAAGTCCGGCGCCTTTCTGGAACTGCCCGGAGTCTTTGCGGGAGGCGACTGCGCCAGCGGTCCGGAAACCGTCATCAAAGCCATCGCCGCTGCCAAGGTGCTCGCTGCCAATGTTGATGAATACCTCGGCTACCACCACCTGATCCAAACAGATATCCCGATCCCGGAACCGGATATCTCCGACAAGCTCCCCTGCGGAAGGGTGGAAATCGAGGAAAGAGAGGCGTGTGAGCGTGTCTGTGACTTTGACGGCGTCGAGCTTCCGATGACGGAGGAGGAGACCATGCAGGAGGCTTCCCGCTGTCTCCGCTGCGATCACTTCGGCTACGGCATCTTCCACGGAGGGAGGACAAAACTATGGTAAATCTCACCATCGACGGCATCGCGGTCTCGGTCCCCGAAAATACCACCATTTTGGATGCCGCCCTGAAATATAAGATCGATATCCCGCATCTCTGCTATCTGAAGGGCTACAATGAGATCGGAGCCTGCCGTCTCTGCGTTGTCGAGCTGAAGGGAAAGAACAGGCTGATCACCTCCTGCAACAATGTCGTTGCGGAGGGCATGGTCATCCGCACCAACTCCCCAAAGGTACAGAGAGACCGCCGCAACAATGTGGAACTCATCCTCTCGCAGCACAGCAATGACTGCGTGATCTGTGCAAAGTCCGGAAACTGCAAGCTTCAGGAGATCTCCAACGATCTCGACATCCTCCATATCCCCTTCCACCACGAGCCGGAGCCCTTCCACTGGGATCTGCGCTTTCCTCTGATCCGGGACGCCGGAAAATGCGTGAAGTGCATGCGCTGCATCCAGATCTGCGAAAAGATGCAGAGCCTTTCGGTCTGGGATCTGCAAGGTACCGGCAGTCTCACCACTGTCGATGTCAGAGAGCATCAGGACATCCGGGACAGCCACTGCTCCCTCTGCGGACAGTGCATCACCCACTGTCCGGTGGGGGCGCTGCGGGAAAGAAATGATACCAGAGACTTTTTCAATGCTGTCGCGGATCCGGAGAAAATCGTCGTGGTGCAGGTGGCTCCTGCCATCCGTACCGCCTTCGGGGAAAGCCTCGGCATCCGGCGGGAAAATGTCTCCATCGGCAAAATTTTCGATGCCCTGAAGCGCATAGGTGCCGACTACGTCTTCGACACCGCTTTCTCCGCGGATCTTACCATCATGGAGGAGGCGACGGAATTTCTGGAAAGATTCGAGAGCGGCGAGTGCCGGGAGATGCCGATGTTCACCTCCTGCTGCCCTGCCTGGGTTCGTTTCTGCAAGTCGGAATATCCGCAGCTTCTCTCCCGCGTCTCGACCTCAAAATCCCCGCAGCAGATGTTCGGCACCGTTATGAAAACCTATTTCGCGAAGAAAATCGACGTGAATCCCGAGAAGATCGTCACGGTCAGCATCATGCCCTGCCTCGCCAAAAAGGGAGAGGAAAACATGGAGCTTTTCTACGGAGAGTATGCCGGACGTGACATCGATGTCGTCCTCACCACGCGAGAGCTGGTCCGCCTGATTCGGGCAAGTCATATCCGTCCCGACACCCTCGTCAATATCCCGGGAGACCGGCCCATGCAGGAGCACAGCGGCGCCGGGCTGATCTTCGGCGTCACCGGCGGCGTGATGGAAGCTGCGCTTCGAACCGCCTATCATGAAATCACCGGAGAGAATCCGGCTCCGCAGGCCTTCGTCCCGATCCGCAGCAAGGTATTTTTGGAAAACGACGGCATCAAGGAATGCTCCTTCCAGATCAAAGATAGGACAATCCATACCGCGGCAGTCAGCGGGCTCGGGAATACGCGGCGTCTCCTGAATCGCCTGATGCGAAAGGAGGTGCACTACGACTTCGTGGAAGTCATGGCATGCCCCGGCGGTTGTGTCGGCGGCGGCGGCCAGCCCGTACATAACGATGAGGAGTTTGCTTTTTCGAGAGGGCAGCAGCTCTATTATCTGGATAACCATGCCACGATCCGCTGTTCCCATGACAACGAGGATGTCCGCAGCATGTATCGGGAATTCTTCGGTTCTCCCAACCGGGGACTCGCACATCAGCTTCTCCACACCGAACACATCCGGGACGGGAAGATTGTAAAACTGGGATAAGCCCTATGGAGGTATGATGAAATTATGCAATTCTTTCTCGCAGAACACGCCTATATCCGTAAAGACGGACATGCCAGTTTGGGACAGATGAACATCGCGGAGGAGGACTTTATCCTTGCTTCACTCATAGCTTGAAAACCATCTATTCTCTATGGCTGTCGGAAAAGCCAAGGAAGAGGATGCCCATCGTATCTGTTCTGCGGACAGTCATTCTCCCGTCCTCCTCTCTCAGGCTGTTCAGCGCATCCCGTACCTCCTGAAGCTCCGCCTCACTGTATGCATCTCCGAAGAACCAGCTCGTGTACCTCTGACAGAGAGTCTCCGGATTCACTCTCTCCTCTTTGTTCCACGTCACTGCCCGAAACTCCGGATAATAGCCGTCCGAAAACAGCAGATTCATAAAATAAAGAAGAGTCGGCCCGGCGTGGGTATATGCCCTTCTGTGAAGGAGTCCCTCGACGCTCTCCAGAAGGCTGTCCCTCAGAGAGAGCCAGGATTGCACAAGAAGTCCCTGCCGCGCCAGTGAAAGCAGGCGCGGATAGTTTTCATAGTCCGACAGTACCGGGCTGTTGGAAAGAAAGAGATAGTCATACTGCTTCTCCGGACGGAAATCCTGAAACGCCGCCCCATGCAGCTTCACAGACTCCGGCGATATGCCGCTGTCCGAAAGATGCTCTCTCGCCTGATTCCGCATCTCAGCCGACGGCTCAAGTCCCTCCGGACGAAAACCCGCCCTGTTCAGCTGAACCAGATGCCTGCCCGCACCGCAGCCGACATCCAGCACGGTACTCCCTGCCGCAGCCATCAGAATCGCCAGTATCTTTTTCATTTGATTCTCCTCGTAAATGATATGATCTCTTCGTGTTCCTGTACTCCATATGGGAGGGTTATCACAACTGTTCCCTGCACTCGTGCAGGCGCAGAGTGCAGGGCAGCCATTTGACCATGATATCTTCACATCAGAATAATGATTTTTCTGTCTCCGAACTCCCTGACCTCCACCTCCAGCCGGTAGACCTCCCGGATCGACTCTCTGGTAATGATGTCCGCACCGCCATAGCCGAGGATGCGCCCCTCTTTCAGAAGCAGGAAGCGGTCAGAAAACTGCAGCGCCAGATTCAGATCATGGATGCTCAGCACCGCGGAAATTCCCTTTTCGCCGCAGTAGCGCTTCATCAGCCGCATGACATCCACCTGATTTTTGATGTCAAGACTGCTGGTCGGCTCATCCAGAAGAATCAGCTCCGGTTCCTGCGCCAGCGCCCTCGCAAGCACTACCTTCTGAAACTCTCCTCCGCTCAGCGTCGAAGCATCCCGGAGCGCATATTCCTCCAGCCCGAGGCTTCGGAGGATTTCCTCCACCTTCCGGTAATCCGTGCTTTTGGCGCCGCCCTGAATATAGGGAATCCGCCCTGCCAGAATCGTATCAAAAACCGTGCTTCGGACCGGCTCGTTGTACTGGCTGACCGCAGCAAGCTTCTGCGCGAAGACTCTCCTCCGAAGCCCTGTGATTTCCCGTTCTCCCAGATACACACTGCCGCGTGCAGGACGCAGCTTTCTGCTCAGAATCCGAAGAAGCGTGGATTTTCCCGCGCCGTTGACTCCCATCAGCGAGATGAAGCTGCCCCGTGAAATCTCAAAGCTGATTTCCCTGAGGATCTCCCTGTCATAGCGAAAGCTGATATCCTCCACTTTCATCAGGCTCATCTCATCATCTCTCCTTCAGAAGAATATACACAAAGACCGGAGCGCCGAGAACGGAGGTCACTGCCCCCACCGGAAGCACCAGCGGTGCTGCCATAGTGCGCGCTGCGGCGTCCCCTGCCACTACGATGAACGCGCCTGTCAGAAGAGAGGCCGGGATCATGAACCTCTTGTCCTCCCCGATCAGCCGCCGCATCACGGAGGGCGCCAGAATCCCGACGAAGCCTATCATCCCCGCAAAGGCGACAGAGCAGCCTGTGTTCAAAGCAGCCAGAAGGATCGCCGTGTTCCGGAGTCCTCTGGTATGCACCCCCAGAGAATGCGCCGTATCTTCCCCCATGTCCATGGCATTAAACTTCCAGCGAAGAAGATAGATCAGCAGGATCGAAAGCAGGGTCACAAGGGAAAGGATCGGGATTTCCGAGTAGCTGACTCTTCCCAGATCCCCGAAGGTCCATGACACCGCAGAGGCAAGCTCCGTATCATCCGCAAAATACTGCAATATCGTCATGACCGCCGTAAAAAGCGCATTCAGCGCCACACCTCCCAGAAGCACTGTAGCGCGGTCCGCCCTCTTCAGGCTGGACACTCCCAGCACCAGAAGCATACAGAGCATCGCAAAGAGAAAGGATACGATGCTGGTTCTCAGAGAGCTGACCGGCAGACCCAGTCTCGCAAAGAGAATGATCGCGACGTTGGCGCCAAGCGCCGAGGCGGAGGAGATGCCGAGCGTCGAGGGAGAGGCAAGGGGATTGTTCAGTGTGGACTGCAGCACCATGCCGGAGAGCGCGAGACTCATTCCGATGAAGAAGCCGCCCAGCACCCGGGGGAGCCGGATATCATAAACGATACGGATATCTCTCGGACTTCCGCTTCCCGCAAGTGCCCTGAGACTCTCCCGAAGCGTCATCCCGGAGGAGCCTACATTGAGGGAAAGCGCCCCGGCAAATGCCCAAAAAAATAACAGCAAAACAAGCAGAACTATCTTTCCGGCAAGATATTTTCTGTATTTCAGCTGCAAGTCATTCTTCTCTATCTGAAGCGTCCTCCTCCCTGCCGTCTGTTTCCGATTCCTGATAGCATAAATGGATTATAGGTTAGTTTTCTCTAACTGTAAAGAACTTTATGTATTTTCCGAATTTATGAAGCTTATGGAGCGTCCCGTAAGGGATAAGCGCCGCAACAAAACAGAACACGGCAGGCTCCGAAAATAAAAGGGGCTGCCGTGATCATTCATGATTCCGCTCTTCTGATCTCCGCCAGCTCCTCCCCTCTGTAGCGAAACTCCATACGGATATCCTTCTCCCCCGCAAGCATAGGGCGGAGGAAATAAGGATCCCCTTCCCAGAGCTTTAATGAAAGTATCTTTTCTTTCTCTATCCAGTGAAGCTCTCCTTCATCGCAGTCCGGAAGCTCCGTCTGTTCTGTCGTGCCGTAGTAGAGGTAGATCTTTTCATCCTCCCACTGATCGGAAAGAAAGGTGATCGTACCGACACAGTCGACAGAAAGCTCCGTGATCCCGCTTTCCTCCCGCACTTCCCGGAGAAATCCCTCCATCGGAGTCTCTCCCCGTTTCACGTGTCCGCCGATCCCGACCCATTTCCCCTCGTTTAAGTCATCTTTCTTCTTGTTGCGAAAGAGCATCAGGATCCTTCCGTCATTCTCGAGATAGCCGAGCGTCGTAACGGAAAGGCTTCCTTCATATAGGTTTCCGGATTTGTCCGACATTGTTTTCCTCCTCGATAAAGCTTTCTTAAATCTTTCGGAGAAGCTCTCTTCCATGCTCCCGAAGCCAGCTTCTCGCCCTTTTATATTCCGGATACACCCGGGCAAGCTCCGCCCAGAACCTTTCCGAATGATTCATCTGCACACGATGGCAGAGCTCATGCACAACGACATAGTCCTGCACCTCCCCCGGGCAGAGTGCAAGAAGCGCATTGAAGTTAAGATTCCCCTGCATGGAACAGGAGCCCCAGCGGGTCCTTTGAAAACGGATATGAAGCTGATGATAGCTGACACCCTTCCTCCCGATGAGAGGCGCATAATATAAAAGTCTGCGCGCAAGAATTTCCCTCGCCTGCTCCCGAAGTGCTTCCCTTTCACTTTTACTGAGCTTCACTGTATCCTGAAGCTCCTTCTGCATCCTCGCATAATGCTCTGTGAGCCAGCTCTCCTTCCGCTGCAGAAACTCCCGAAGCTCTGCCTGAGATATCCGCTTCGGTACACGGCAGACCACCGTAAGATCCGGACAAATCTCAAGAGAAAGCGTCTTTCTCTTCGAACGCAGAACCCGAACCGGAAAATTGCTGATATCCCTCTGTCTCAAATCCTTCTCCTCTGTTTTATCATATGCCACGAAGGTTAAAATCCGATATCCGCAGTGATGTTCCCTCTGTCTCACGGCAGACTCTTTCCTATGACCGTCTCGGCTTCCGGCACATCGGCCGCTTCGATGCCTGCGGATATAAATTCCGGCATCCCTGGTTAGTCGTCCCGAACCGTCTCGAAAATTTTTATAAAATTTCCCCGTTTCCGGCACAGTTTCCATGCAAAGCAAATCCGCATGCTCTATACTGTTGCCACGCACAATTTTATCGTCCGCAGGACTCGGGAACCCTGTACGCGATACTTGTTTCAGGAGGAATTATGGCAAAGGAAAAATCCGCTGTTTTCTTTACAGATTTTCGAACCCGTATCGGAGTGAGCCAGCTGGAAAAGCTGAAAAAACTCTGTATCGCTGCCGGAATCAGGGAAATCGACATGGAGGGAAAGTTTGTCGCCATCAAAATGCATTTCGGAGAGCTGGGAAACCTCGCCTTTCTCCGTCCGAACTATGCGAAGGTGGTCGCGGATCTGGTGAAGGAGCAGGGAGGTCTCCCCTTCCTCACCGACTGCAACACCCTCTATCCGGGCTCCCGCCGAAACGCTCTGGAGCACATGGACTGCGCCAACTTAAACGGCTTTAACACGACCACTACCGGCTGTCAGATCATCATCGGGGACGGTCTCCGGGGCACAGATGAGACGGAAGTGCCGGTACCGGGTGCCGAATACTGTCCGACGGCAAAGATCGGACGTGCCGTGATGGACGCAGACATCTTTATCAGTCTCACGCACTTCAAGGGGCATGAAGCGACCGGTTTCGGCGGCGCCATTAAGAATATCGGCATGGGCGCTGCCAGCCGTGCCGGAAAGATGGAGCAGCACAAGAGCGGCAAGCCTGTCGTCAATCCGAAGATGTGTAAAATGTGTCACAGATGCGCGAAGGAGTGCGGCAGTGGCGCCATCTCCTTCCCGGACGGCAGGGCGGAAATCAATAACGCCGTCTGTGTCGGCTGCGGACGCTGCATCGGCGCCTGCTCTTTCGATGCCATTTCCAATCCGAATGATGTTGCAAACGATCTTCTGGATCGCCGCATGGCGGAATACGCCAAAGCCGTCCTCTATGATCGCCCCTGCTTCCACATCTCCCTCATCCGGGATGTCAGCCCGAACTGTGACTGCCATGGGGAAAATGACGCCCCTATCCTGCCGAACATCGGAATGCTCGCCTCTTTTGATCCCATTGCTCTCGATCAGGCCTGTGTGGATCTCTGCCTGAAGGCGACGCCGTTTGAGAACAGCCATCTCGGAGATATGCAGAAGAAAGCAGATTTCCATGATCATCACAATCATTTTGAAAACAACCATCCCGATGCCGCCTGGGAGGAAACACTGATTCATGGTGAGAAGATCGGCATCGGCTCCAGAAAATACGAGCTGAAGCTGCTTCACTGAAAAACCGCCTTGACCACCATGAAAATTTCAGTATCTACTTAAGCAGGGAAAATCCAAACGAATATGCCAGAATCAGCCATGGCTTCCCGAGAAGCAGCAAAATCAGGAATCTCCTATAGCTCATATGGGTAAGTCCGCTTAAATAGCAGAGATAGTCGTCCGGTGTCAGCGGCAGGAGCGTTGCAACAAAAAAGAAGAGACTATAGGACTTGCTCTTTGCCGCCCACAGTGTCCACTTCTGATACTTGTCCATCGGGAAAAGCTTCTCCAGAAGCGGTGCCCCGTAGGTCTTGGCAAGTGCAAAGGCGATGATGGAGCCGCCGCAGATCCCGACATAATTCAGGGTAAAGCCAAGAATAGGTCCAAAAAGAAGCGCCCCTACCGCACAGCCGATAAAGCCCGGCAGCACCGGGATCACTACCTGCACTGCCTGATAAAGCAGAAAGATCAGAGGAGCAAAGAGCTTGAAGGAACGAATGTATGCCTGCAGGGTTTCCACCGAGCGGAACTCTCCCTTCCGGTAGGCCTGAACCAGGAAAAGCACAATCAGGATAAGAAGCAGCACGATCCCTGCCGTCACTGCTTTAAACCAGGGCTCCCGCCTCTTCCGTTCCTCGATTTTATGTTCAATACTCTCTTCTATCTTTTCTCTCGCCGTCGAAACCAGCGATTCCTTGTCATGCTCCGGCATATCGTCCTCTCTGTCTTGGATATGATGATACCAGAGGTAAGCACCATAGGAGTTCTTCGACTTCCTCCTGCTCATCCCGGTTGCACCGTGCCCGTCAAATACCCGTGCAAGCGCAGTATCTCCCCCCCTCTACCGTCAAAGAATGCGGAAAGGACGCAGGGCACAACATATGGAGCGCTCCGGATATCGCTCTTATCCTAACTCATATTTCTTAATCCCAACAAAAAACAATATGAATTATTCTTAATATGCTCTTCCCCAGTACACCATCTTTACTGCCGGTCTGCCGCAGATGATACAGCGGTCTGACAGCTTTTCCTGATGGAAGGGAATACAGCGGGAGGTGATCCCGGTCTTTTCCTTCAGTTTATCCTCACACTCACGGCAGCCGCACCACATGGCTTTGACAAACCCTGGTCTGGTATTGAGCGAATTCACCATCTCATCCAGCGTCACAGCACCTGTAGTACGCTCCTCCAGAAACTTCTTTGCCGCGTCATACATATCCTTCTGTATCGTCTCCAGAAGCTCCTGTACGGAGGCTTCCAGCGTATCCAGAGAAGTCTCGATCTTTTCATGGGTATCACGGCGCACCAGAACGCAGCTGTTCCCTTCGATATCCTTCGGTCCTATCTCCAGACGAAGCGGTACGCCGCGAACCTCACAGTCCGCAAATTTAAAGCCCGGGGACTTCTCGCTGTCATCCAGACTGACACGAAGCCCCGCCTTCTTCAGACGGTCAAAGAGCTCACCGGCTTTTGCAAGGACTCCCTCCTTCTTCTGCTGAATCGGAACAATGGTGATTTGCACCGGCGCGATGCGCGGCGGCAGTTTCAACCCGGAATCATCCCCGTGTACCATGATGATCGCACCGATCATGCGGGTCGTCATCCCCCAGGAGGTCTCATGCACCGGCTTCAGCTGGTTGTCCCTGTCCAGGAACCTGACCTCAAAAGCTGCCGCGAAGTCGGAACCGAAGTTATGCGAGGTTGCACACTGCAGTGCCTGCCCATCATGCATCAGCGCCTCAATCGTATAGGTTGCGACGGCTCCCGCAAACTTCTCCTTCTCCGTCTTCCGTCCCTTCACCACCGGAATCGCCAGAACATTCTCGGAGACATCCGCATAAACCTCCAGCATCTGACGGGTTCTCTCCTCCGCCTCCTCTGCCGTGGCATGAACGGTATGTCCCTCCTGCCAGAGAAACTCCCTCGTGCGAAGGAAGGGTCTTGTGGTTTTCTCCCAGCGAACCACAGAAACCCACTGGTTTAAGAGCTGCGGAAGATCACGATACGACTTTACCGTCTTACTGTAGTAGTCACAAAACAGGGTCTCGGAGGTCGGACGAATGCACATCTTCTCCTCCAGTTTTTTAGAGCCGCCGAGAGTCACCCAGGCAACCTCCGGAGCAAAGCCCTCGATATGATCCTTCTCCTTCTGCAAAAGCGATTCCGGAATCAGCATCGGCATCGCGCAGTTTTGCACGCCGCTCTCCTTAAAGCGGCTGTCTAGCTCCTTCTGGATATTTTCCCAGATCGCGTATCCTGCCGGGCGGATAATCATAAACCCCTTGGCAGAGGAATAGTCTGTCAGCTCCGCCTTCTTCACCACATCGGTATACCACTGTGCAAAGTCCTCTTCCCTCGAGGTGATCTGCTCTACCAGCTTTTTATCTGCCATAATTTCCCCCTCTATTCTTCTGTATTGTATATCTTCTGGAGATTGGAAAGCTTCGCAACCGTATTCTGAAGCAGCAGGTCCAGTACGGTCACAGCCGCCATACACTCTACCACGACTGTCGCCCGCTCCGCAACTGTCGGGTCATGCCTTCCCCCGATGCGAAGAGACACAGGACAGCCCTCTTCATCGACGGTTTCCTGCTCTCTGGCAATCGACGGCGTCGGTTTGCAGTATGCCCTCAGAATCAGCGGCATCCCCGTGCTCATCCCTCCGAGAACTCCGCCCGCATGGTTGGTTTTGGTGACGATACGCCCCTCCGTCACCGTAAAAGCATCGTTATTTTCCGAGCCCCGTGAGCGGGCGGCCTCTTCCCCGTCGCCAAAAGAAACCGCTTTCACGGAACCGATGGACAGAACCGCCTGCCCGAGCCTGGCATCCAGCTTCTCAAATACCGTCTCTCCGATCCCGGGAGGAAGTCCTGTCACCTGACATTCCACCACTCCACCGGCACTGTCCTCTTCTTTTCTCAGCCGCAGGATCTCTTCCTCCGCCCTTTCTCTGTTTTCCTCGGAATCGAGAGTGATCCCGGCAAGCTCGATACAGCGTGCACTGACATTGATGTGAAGCGCCGAAAGCACCTGCTTTGCGACCGCTCCCGCTGCCACTCTGGCTGCGGTCTCCCTCCCGGAGGATCTGCCGCCGCCCCGGTAGTCCCGAATTCCGTACTTTTCAAAGAAGGGAAAATCCGCATGCCCGGGGCGGAAAACATGCTGAAGCTCATGATAGTCGCCGCTGTGCTGGTCTTCATTGAAAAGAACGATGGCGATCGGCGTTCCCGTACTCTTCCCCTCGAAGACTCCCGACAGGATCCGAACCTTGTCCGTCTCCCTTCTCTGACTTGCACGTAGGTTCTGTCCCGGTTTCCGTCGATCCATCTCTTTCTGTATCTCCTGCTCGGAGAGGTTTACCCCTGCCGGACAGCCGTCGATAATGACTCCGAGTCCCTTCCCATGAGACTCTCCGAAAGTCGTAATTCGAAACAGGCTTCCAAAGCTGCTTCCTGCCATCACTTCTCCTTTCTCAATGAAAGAAAGATGGGAAACCCCATCTTTCCGGCAAAAACACGGTTGTGTGCTTTCCTTATCTTCTCTACTCCGGCAGCCTCACCATACAGATACAGTTCGGTTCGTCGACAAAAACCTCCCGGGCGGAGCCGATCAGCAGCCCCCTCTCGTAATCGATGGAGAAAAAGGTGACGGAGCCGCTTTCATGATTGGCAACCGCCACATGCTTCTCATCCGGAAAAATACAGAAATCCTTCGGGTACTCCCCGCCGATCGGAAGTGAGCCTTTCATTGCGAGAAGTCCCGATTCGAGATCACGGTCATAAATCGTCAGCGTATCGATTCCCGCATTGCTGACATAGAGATGCTCTGCATTATGATCCGGAGAGAAGCGCATCTGTGCTGCTGCGATCAGGGGGTTCTCTCCCTTTTCATTATGGGTCGATATCGTCTGAACCTTCTCCAGCAGGACCTCCTGATCCGTCTTTCCCTCCGTAAACCGATAGACGTCCACGACATTCTTCAGTTCATACATAAGATAGAGGAATTTCCGATCCGGAGAGAAGCGGAAATGTCTCGGGCCGGACTGAAGCTCACAGCGGATGGTATCGATCTGCCGCATCCTGCCGTCCGCCTTGTCAAAACGGAAGAGCTTTACCTGATCGATTCCGAGGTCGGAAATCAGGATGTATTTCTGATCATCCGTCATTCTGGCGCAGGAGATATGGGGACGGAAGGTACGCTCCGCAACGGAGCCGATGCCCTTGTCATAGATTCCGTCGATAATCTCTCCGACAGAACCGTCCTTATTCAATGCAAGTAAAGTCGCTTTTCCGTCATGGTAGCCGGAAACCATCAGATATTCATCCCTCGCATCAATCGCAAGATGACAGCCCCGCATCCCGCGAATATTCCGGGTGTTCAGGTAGGCAAGAGCGCCATTGTCCAGAATCCGGAAAGCAACGACGCCCTCGTCCGAGATACTGTAGAGGGTTTTCTGATTTCTCGCAGGACAGAGGTAGGAAGAGTTGTTGATCTCCACCTCGCATCTCTTCCGAAAGGTTCCCTTCACCGGATCCACGTCACAGATCGTGATCCCCTTGGCGGAACCGGTATAGGAATAAGAACCGATATACGCGACATACTTGCTCTTCATGGCTTTCCTCCTGCTTAGCTTTCCTCCTGCTCAGCTTGCTTTGATGATCTTCCAGCGGTTGTTGTATTTCTGGTCATCCCCGCTCCCCAGATAATGATAGACCTCACTCTTCTGAAGAAGCTTTTTCATATCCGGAAACAATGACGGGTTCTCCTTATATTTCGGATCCAGCAATTCATAAGCACCCCTGTTCGGTGTCGTGTAGGTGATATATTCGAAGTTCTTCAGGGCAATATCGGGACGGCAGAGAAAATCAATCCACTTTTCCGCGTTCTTCTTATGCTTCGCGTTATAAGGGATAACCCAGGCATCAACCCAGGCATTGGTACCCTCCTCCGGAATCACGTACTCGAGATCCATGCCACTGCCTTCGACTTCTCCCTGGATATACAGCATCTCTCCGGAATAGATGACACCGACGGCAGCTTCTCCTCCTATCATTTTATCACGAACCTGGTCAATTCCATATGCCTGCACCAATGCTTTTTGGGCAATCAGATCCTTCATCGCCTGATCCAGTTCCTGTTCGTTCGTACTGTTCTGGGAATAGCCCTCCTTTTTCAGCGCCACCATGAAGCTGTCCCGCACCGAGTTCTGCATCAGAATCTCTCCCTTTAATGCCGGATTCCAGAGGTCTGCCCATTTCGTGGGATAGGGGATGCCCAGCTCATCCAGCATCTGCCGATTGTAAATGATGCCGACCGTCCCTGTCATATAGGGAACCGCATAGCGGTTCTCCGGATCAAACTGTGCCGCCAGGCTCATATACTCCGGATCGATCTCCGAAAGATTCTGAAGATTTGTCTTATCCAGCGGCTGAAGCAGATGATTTTCAATCATCTTTTCAATCATGTAATCGGAGGGGCAGACCGCATCATAGATGACTCCCCCCGCCTGAATGACCGGATACATTTCCTCATTGGTCTCAAAGCTGTCATAAACAACACGGATGCCGGTTTCCTCTTCAAATTCGCCGATGACCTCCGGATCGATATATTCTCCGGCATTGTAGACATTCAGGCTTCCGTCGGCACTCTCATCGACCGCCGGAGAAGCATGCTCTCTTCCGGATGCTTCTGTGCCTCTCCCCGCTCCTGCACCGCTGTTCTCCTGTCTGCCGCAGCCGAAAAGCATCACGGCAAGGGAAAAAAGAAGAAGGAAAAGACACAGCCCTCTGCGGGGATGCCTCCCCTTTTCCCCTGCACTGCTCTGTCCCGTGATTCGATTCTGATGCCCTCCGACCGCAGCCAGAGGAGGAATTCCCCTTTTCAATTTCCGCCGTTCCTCCTGGTTTCCATAAATCATGCGTTTCTCCCTCGAAGCCACTTCGGGGCAAAATTCGACAGAAGAAGGATCACAAAGACCAGAACAAAGATAATGGTACTCAGCGCATAAATACTCGGATTGATGCCTCTCCTGACCTGGGAGTACACCAGCGTCGAAATCGTATCGATACCGGCGCCTCTGGTAAAGTGAGTAATGATAAAATCATCAAGACTCATGGTAAATGCCAGCAGAAAACCGGACAGAATCCCCGGCATCAGATCCGGAAGCACCACCTTGAAAAAGGCATAGATCGGACCTGCCCCGAGGTCCTGTGCCGCCTCAAAGCTTACCGTGGAGGCGCGGTTCAGTTTCGGCAGCACTGACAAAATCACATAGGGAATATTGAAGCTGATATGCGCAATCAATATCGTCTGAAAGCCGAGACTGATGCGAAACGCGATAAAGCAGAGCATCAGGGAGATTCCGGTTACGATATCCGCGTTCAGCATCGGGATATTGGTAAACCCGAGGATCACATTTCGGGAGTGCCGCTTCATTGCCCCGAGGGCAACCGCCGCCATGGTTCCCAGCAGCGTTGCCGCCAGTGCCGAAAGAAGTGCAATAATAATCGTGTTTCGAAGTGCGCCGATAATTTCCTCGTCCGATAACAGCGCAAGATACCATTTCAGACTGAAGCCGGCAAAGTGTGCTCTCGACTTTCCGCTGTTAAAGGAAAGAATCCCCAGCATCAGAATCGGAACATACATGAAGAAAACGACGATGCCGAGATAGGCATTCCTGCAAAAATCCGCCATGCGGGATCTGTGTGCATTCATCAGAACATCGCCCCCTCTCCGCTGTCATAATGGGACAGCAGCGCCATGGAAATCAGGATAAACAGCATGAGCACCAGAGAAAGTCCCGAGCCTGCGTGCCAGTTGGCATTCAGCATGAATTCCTGCTCGATGACATTTCCGATCAGGTAAATCTTGCCTCCGCCCAGGATATCCGAGATTGCAAAGGTGGTGAGACTCGGCACAAACACCATGGTAACGCCGCTCACGATACCCGGCATAGACAGGGGCAGGATCACCCGGAAAAGCGTCTGCCGGAAGCTCGCGCCAAGATCATAGGCAGCGTTCACGGTATTGTCATCAATTTTCATGAGTGCATTGTAAATCGGCAGAATCATAAAAGGCAGGAAATCATAGACCATACCAATGACAATCGCATAGGGCGTGTTGATGAGTGTCTGTCCCGGCAGATGAAAAAAGCCGAGCAGCTCGTTGATCACTCCCCTTCTCTCCAGCATTGTCTGCCAGGCAAGCACACGCAGCAGAGAGTTCATCCACATGGGAAGGATAAAGATAAAGGCAACGAAGCTGGACCTTCCGAGCTTTTTCCCCCGGAGAATCATCGCCAGCGGATACGCTATCAGAAAACACAGAACCGTACTCAGCAGCGATAACAGCAGCGACAGATACAGCGGACGATAATTCACCCACTGCGTAATGGCTGCGATATTTCCGAGGCTGAAGCGTCCCTCCCGGCTCGTAAAGCCGTAGTATACGATCAGCAGCAGCGGGATAATGATAAATCCTGCCATCCATACAAGGTAGGGGAGAGACAGGAAACGGGCAGCTCTACTCTTCAATGCCGATTGCCTCCTCATCCTCTGATGCCGGTTTATTCATGATCTGAATATTGGACGGTCTGACATAGATGGAAACCTCTGTTCCCGGCTCATGCAGCTCCGTGCTGTGTATCAGCCACTCAAAACCGTCCGCCGTCGTGCACTCCATCTCATAGATCTCACCCTTGAAGATCATGTGCGTCATCGTTCCCTGAAGAATTCCTTTCGGGTCATCCTTTTCAAGAATCTCCACATCCTCCGGACGGATCACCACGTCAACCGGTCTGTTCCTGCCGAAGCCCTCATCGATACAGCGGAAATCCGCTCCCAGAATACGGACAAGACGATCCTCAAGCATGGTCCCCGGAATGATATTGGCATCTCCGATAAAATCGGCAACAAAGGCATTTTCCGGCTCATTGTAGATCTGCTCCGGCGTCCCCGCCTGCTGGATGTAGCCCTGGTTCATGACAACCACATAGTCCGACATGGTGAGTGCCTCTTCCTGATCATGGGTAACATGAATAAAGGTGATGCCAAGCTCATTCTTCAGACGAATCAACTCGTACTGCATCTCCTGACGAAGCTTCAGATCAAGAGCCCCCAGCGGCTCATCCAGAAGCAGGAGCTTCGGCTCATTCACGATGGCACGGGCAATCGCGATACGCTGCTGCTGTCCGCCGGAGAGAGAATTGATGTCTCTCTTCTCATAGCCGTCGAGGTTTACCAGCTTCAGCGCATATTTGATCTTATCCCGGATATAGTCTTCGGATTTATTTTTAATCCGGAGACCGAAAGCAATGTTCTCCGCGATAGACATATGCGGAAACAGAGCATATTTCTGGAATACTGTATTTAACTGCCGCTTGTTTGGCGGAAGGCTTGTGATATCCTTTCCGGAAAACAGGATCTGTCCTTTGTCCGGTTTTTCAAATCCACCAAGGATACGGAGCGTTGTGGTTTTACCACAGCCGGAGGGTCCGAGCAGCGTCACAAAGCTGTTCTCCCGGATTGCAAGATTCAGGTCATCCAAAATGAGTTCCCCATCAAAGGATTTCTCGATTCCCTTGAGCTCGATCAGTGAATTTTCCAAGCGGCATACACCTCCAGCATCTGCCGGACACGACAATCCGGCGTCCCTTTAAAAGTTCATAAAGACAGAGAAAATCCACATAGAGTCCGGGCTTTCCCAAGGCTCTATGCGGACCAGAAATCAGTCGATTGTATTGTATCAAAAGCGGGAAGGATTGCAAGAAATATTCCGGCCGGAAATCAAAAAAGAAGCGCTGTCAGACTTCCGTCCTGAAAGCGCCTCTCGTGAAAGGATGCTGAAAGCTGCTCTCCGTTTCCGAAGCTATCCCTGCGGACAGAAAAGCATCTTTCTTTTACGATCTGCTGTCATTAAGTGCCTGTGCCTCATTGACGATGGCATCCAGTTCTTCCTTTGTCTTAGCGGCATCAAGCCTGAGCGAAAAAGCTGTCTTCTCCTCTTCCGTCAGCTTCTCCAGATTGAAAATCCGGTTCGCAGCTTCCTTTCTGAGTACCTCCAGACTCTTCTGCCTGCTGTACAGGAATTCCACGGTATTGCCGTTCTCCGCTACCGTGATGGTCTGTGCTTCCGGAGCATCATAGCCTTTAATTTCCTGCGGCTGAAGGGTCAGAGTCTCTCCAACCTTCTCCTCCGTCTTCTGCTCGGCTGCAAGTGCCTTCCCGCTCTCCTTGTCCAGGAAACGAACGGTCACGCAAGCCGTCTTCTCCTTCTCGGCTTCCCTTACATACTCAAAGATAATCGGCTCGTAGAGCTTCTCTCCAAGAACCACATCCACGAACTCATCCGACACAAGACGATATTTCCGGATCACCGGCGCTTCCACCTGTACGGTATCACCGCAACGGCCTCTCAGGGTCACAAATCTGGAGAACCACTTGCCGCTTGTCCTGTCGATGCATCTCACCTTATAGGTGAACTTGGTCTTGCACTGCTGTCCCCAGCAGTTGTCTCTGACATACTCAAAGGCAATCGGCTCGTCATAACGCTCTCCCAGTACCACTTCAACAACCTCGTCTGTGACAAGACGATACTTCCGAAGCTTCGGAGCTCTGATCTCTGCGGTATCCCCGGCATACCCCTTGAGGGTCACAAACCTGGAAAACCATTTTCCGCTTGTTCTGTCGACGCACTCGATCTTGTAGGTGAAGTGCTCAAGCTTAGGACAATGCCGCTGCTCCTGCTCGACCCAGTCCCTGCCGTCGGCAAGTCCCTGCTCTGTCTGAACCTGCTCCTGCTCCGAAGCCTGTTCCTGCTGCTCTGTCTGAACCTGCTCCTGCTCCGAAATCTGAGATGCATACGCAGGAAGAGCCCCCTGAACCGCCATCGAAGAAAGCATGGCTGCTGCAAGCACAAGGCTCTTAGCTCTGAAAGCAATATTCCTTCTCTTCACTATCTCTTCTCCTTTCAAAAATATTACATTTCTGAATTATAGGTAAAGATTTCCTGTCCCGTCAACAACACTATCCCGGTTAGTTCTCACAATTTTCTTAAAAAACACAGCATTTATTCTTACTCAGGCAATTCCGAAGCTGTATTGTACAAGAAAAACCCAGAGCGGCAGCAGAAGTATGGAGAAAAAGGTGGATACCACGACACAGCTTGTCGCGAAGCGGACATCCGCTCCATACTTTCCGGCGAGAATCGCTGTTGTGGAGCCTGCCGGCATTGCCGTCTCCACCACAATCACGCCGGCAGCGGTTACTGTCAGAGGCAGAAACCGAACGCAGGAAAAAACAAACAGCGGGATGAAAATGAGCCGTACAGACGCATAAAAGAATGCCATCGGATCGAAAAGACTTCCAAGGCCGCAGCGTGCCAGCACCATGCCGAGATAGATCATGATGAGCGGTCCGGTACAGTCTCCCACTTGCTCCATGGTATTCATGAGAAATGCGGGGACCGGCAGCTGAAAAATCATCAGTACCAGTCCGATCTCCACAGCGATAACGCAGGGATGGATCAGTAGTTTTTTTACGATGGTTTTCAGTCCAGGCGCCTCGGTATAATAGGAAAGCCCGGCACTCCAGATGACAATTCTCTGCGGAATCACAAAGAGAGAAGCAAAGAGGAGTCCCATGGGACCGTAGATCCAGTTGGCAATGGAGCTTCCGAGAATCCCGGCATTGGAGCAGACCGTTCCGTACTGAAAAATCGGTTTTCTCTCTTTCGGAAAACGGTTATAGGCAAAGTGCGCAACAGTATTCACCACAATCTGATACGCAACGGAAACCAGAATAATCTGGATTCCCATTGAAAATTCATCCTTCCCGAACTTTACCGCAAAAGCGGCGATGGTCTGAAGAGGCAGGGTAATATTGACGATCATATCCGTCAGAAAATCCTCACCGCTGCTTTTCAGAAATCCCACCCTCACGGCAAAATAGCCTGCTGCCATTTCCAGAAACATGACAGCCTGCATACTGAGCAGTTGTCCGATATCCACATTCTCCCCCTCTTTGATCCTTCTGCTGTATCTGCGTCCGATACTCCCGTCTCAGGTTTCCTTCCCGTATCGTCATAGCACGGAAGGTCAAGGATTTTTTCGCAAAAAGGCATCCCCGGAAAATACTCCGGGGATGCCTCCCTACCTGTAAGAAAATCCTGATTTGAACGATATTTCCAATATAATTCGTATTTCCTCAGCTCCTGACTCTCGTATGACGATCAAGGATTGCCTGCTGCTCTTTCGTAAGCTGCAGCCTTCGCCCCTCCGGGTCCAGCTCCTGATGCCCGACATGATGACATTTCCCACCCTTGGCATAGGAACAGAAAGCACAGGATCCGCTTTCCCTTGACTCTTTTCTGAGCGCACGGACAGCGCCATATACCATAAGAGCAAGAATGAAAATAACGATAAAGTTTCCCATACTTTACTCCTTTCCTCAGAGTTTTCGTCTCTGCTGACCGGGAGGAATTATGCTGCGCTGACAGCACTCCCCGTCTTCAGCCTGGTCGCCTCATGATACGGACGGAAGAGGCCCCAGAGCCCTGCCAGTACCATAAGAATTGCAACGACAGTAAATAGTCCGAAAGAAACATCCCCGGTGATGAGACCACCGATCTGATATACGACCATGCCGACACAGTAGGCAAGGAAGCACTCCCAGAGAATTGCAAAGATGGTCCAGCGTGCATTATTCATCTCCCGCCGGATTGCACCGATTGCAGCAAAGCAGGGTGCGCAGAGAAGGTTAAAGCTGAGGAACGCATAAGCCGCGATACCCGAGCCAAAGTACCGCTGTACCTCCGGCCAGATCTGATCCCCGTTCTCCGCCAACTCCTCGGCACCGCTGTAGTGGAAAAGCACACCGAAGGTACTGACAACATTCTCCTTCGCGATAAGTCCCGTGATTGCCGCAACCGCCGCCTTCCAGTCCGGAAAGCCCAGCGGAACAAAGATCCAGTGGAAGAGATTTCCAAAGGTCGCCAGCATACTGCTGTCAATCTCCTCTTCCGAAAGAAGCTCCATACGGAAATTGAAGTGGGACAGGAACCAGACAAGTATCGTCGCCAGCAAAATGATGGTGCCCGCCTTCTTCACAAAGGAGGAGGCTCTCTCTGCAACACTCTTCAGAACATCAACAGGTCTCGGCCAGTGATACTGGGGCAGCTCCATCACGAAAGGTGCCGGCTCACCGGCAAACATTCTGGTCTTTTTGAGAACAATGCCGGAGAAAACGATAGCAGCAACTCCGAGAAAATAGGCAGACCAGCCGACCCAGGCAGAATTATCAAAAATCGCACCTGCCAGAAGCCCGATAATCGGAAGCTTCGCGGAGCAGGGGATAAAGGTTGTGACCATGATGGTCATCCGACGGTCTCTCTCATTTTCCACAGTCCTAGAGCCCATAATTCCCGGAACACCGCAGCCGGTACCGATCAGCATCGGAATGAAGGATTTTCCGGAAAGTCCGAACCTGCGGAAGATCCGATCCATGATGAAGGCAACACGGGACATATATCCGCAAGCCTCCAGAAAGGCGAGGAAGAGGAAGAACACGATCATCTGCGGCAGGAAGCCCAGAACGGATCCTACACCGGCGATGATGCCATCGAGCACAAGCCCCTTCAGAACCTCACTGACATGCAACGCATCAAGTCCCATCTCCACGGCTCCCGGAATCGACGGAATCTCAACCAGACCAAAGAAAGACCAGGGGTCAGAGCCAAAAAGCACCTCATTGACCCAGTCCGTCATCTTTGTTCCGACTGTCGAGATGGAAATGTAGTACACAACAAACATAACCAGTGCAAAAATCGGAAGTGCCAGAAAACGATTTGTCACAATCGAGTCGATGCGATCCGACATCGTCATGGCATTCTTCTGGTTCTTTTCATAGGCACCGGTGATGATCTTCTGGATATAATTGTATCTTTCATTGGTAATGATGGATTCGGCATCGTCATCCTCCGCCTGCTCCACTTTTTTTATAATCTCCTCGACCTGAACTCCCCGTGCCTGCTCCGGCATCTGCTCCCGGATCTTGTCGTCTCTCTCAAAGAGCTTCACGGCAAAGAAATGTCTGTCGGCATCATTGACCTTCCCCTGAAGCAGGGACTCGATCTCCCGGATCGCCGCTTCCACATTCTCCCGAAAGTGATGCGCCACTGCGGTGTCGCTGTGAGTCTCCGCCTTCTGGATGGCAAGCTCCGCCGCTTTCATCACTCCCTCGCCGCGGAGTGCGGAGATCTCTATGATCTGACAGCCCAGTGCCTCCGAAAGCTTACGGATGTCGATTTTGTCTCCGTTCTTCCGTACCACATCCATCATATTGATGGCGATCACCACCGGAATCCCCAGCTCCTTCAGCTGTGTGCTGAGATAGAGGTTTCTCTCGAGATTGGTGCCGTCAATGATATTCAGAATCGCATCCGGATGATTCTTCACAAGATAATTTCTGGCAACAACCTCCTCCAGCGTATAAGGAGAAAGAGAGTAGATTCCCGGAAGATCCGTAATCGTCACATCCGAATGCTTCTTCAGCTTTCCTTCCTTTTTTTCCACCGTAACGCCCGGCCAGTTTCCGACATACTGGTTGGAACCGGTCAGCTGATTAAACAATGTTGTTTTTCCGCAGTTTGGATTTCCTGCAAGTGCAATCGTGATAGCCATCTGTCCTCCTACTCCTTACGCGTCCAGCGAAATCTCCACCATACCGGCATCTGCCTTGCGAACCGACAGCTCGTACCCGCGCAGGGTAATCTCAATCGGATCTCCGAGAGGCGCTACCTTACGGCAGCTTACTTTGGTCCCCTTGGTGAGCCCCATGTCCATGATTCTTCTCTTGACGGCGCCCTCTCCGCTTAACCTGACCACGACAGCACTCTGTCCCGGCTGTAATTGTTTCAGTGTCATACTCTCCTCCTGTCCTTAGAAAGAAGCAATCACCGCTTCCGTGCTGTCAGAAGCGCAGATCACTTTCCTCAAAGTTTCTTTTGAAGCATCCTCCCATCTTCGATGGGCCCCCTCCTTAGGACCTGGCTTTGTTGCAGACGCATTTTTTACGAACTTCGTTCGGAGGCGTCTGCCGGTGTCCCAAGGCATCCTCCCATCTTCGATGGGCCCCTCCTTAGGACCTGGCTTTGTTGCAGACGCATTTTTCCGAACTTCGTTCGGGGGCGTCTGCCGGTGTCCCAAGGCATCCTCCCATCTTCGATGGGCCCCCTCCTTAGGACTTACTAAACCATTATTTTTGTCGCCATTTCCTTCGAGATCGCGATACGGCTCTCCTTCACCTTGACGATGACATTTCCCATGGACTGACTTAAAACCGTCAGCGGACTGCCAACCACAAAACCCAGATCCTTCAGATGCTGGCGGACCTCACTACTTCCCCCGATCTTCTGAATAATCTGCTCTCTTCCTGCTTCCGCAAAAATTAACGGCATCATAAACCACCTTTATTTCATACAATAGTTTCAACAAACTAAGCAACGTACAGATTAGCATAGGCTAACTTTCGAGTCAATAGATTCGTAATGGAAAAGTCAGCTTTTGCTAATTTTACCAGTAGTCACAGGATGGATGAGCTGTCTGACAGTCATTTTCTCCAGTACCTTCCTCCCGGCATTTTCCGCTCCGGTCAGGAAACAGCTCCCGAAGATTCTTGCCGGAATCTTCGAGAGCAAAGATGCAGAAACACCAGCTCCACGGATAAGCAGACGGAGAACGGCAGTTGATTGAATTTTGTTTCCTCAGCTGTTGGCAAAGAAGGAGTGGTCCTTTTCCTTCCGATGTGTCGCCTCAACCCTTCTCTCCCCTTCCGCCTTTGCCTCCTCCGGATAGTAGAGACGATTCAGAGCACTGAAGATTGCGCGGATGGAAGAACGGGTGATATTGGAACTGATCCCCACTCCATAGGCTGTGCCGCCGGTCTGCTCATTCAGAAGAAGAATATAGGAAACTGCCTTGGAGGCCGAACCCGCCGTCAGTGCATGCTCCACGTAATTCAGCACCTTCAGCTCAATATTAAACTCCTCATTGAGTCCCACCTTCACAGCATCAATCGGTCCGTTCCCGACGCCCTCAAAGAAGCCCCTCTCGCCGCGGAAGAAATACTCGACACGAACCACGGTCGTGAAATCGTCCTCTCCGTTTTCCGTGTCTGTCGTTTTCATGTTTTTAAAATGTACCGGCTCCTTGGTCTCCACATATTTTTCCATGAAACTGTCATAAATCTGCTTCGGAGTAACCTCGCCCTGTGCCTCGGACATGCTCTGTATGCTGTCCGCAAATTCCCGCTGCATTCCTTTCGGAAGCTGAAAACCGAACTGGGACTGCAGCACAAAGGCAACCCCTCCCTTTCCGGACTGGGAGTTGATCCTGACGATAGGCTCGTATTCTCTCCCGATATCTGCGGGATCAATCGGAAGGTACGGCACCTCCCAGAACTCCTTATGCCTGTCATTCATCGCCTTGATTCCCTTGTTGATCGCATCCTGATGGGAGCCGGAAAATGCGGTAAAAACAAGCTTTCCCGCATAAGGATGCCGTGGCGGCACTAGCATTCTGGTGCACCTCTCGTACACCTCCTGAATCTCCTTTACATTCTCGATAGCAAGCCTTGGATCGATGCCGTGGGAAAAGAGATTATAGGCAATGGTGAGCAGATCGACATTGCCGGTACGCTCTCCGTTTCCGAAAAGAGTCCCCTCGATGCGCTGTGCACCTGCCATCAGAGCCAGCTCCGATGCAGCCACCCCTTCTCCGCGGTCATTGTGCGGATGAATCGAGAGGGTGATATCCTCCCGGCAGTCCAGATGGTCGGACATATACTCGATCTGATCGGCGAATACATTCGGCGTATCCATCTCAACCGTGGATGGGAGATTGATAATCATCTTTTTCCCCTGCCCCGGCTTCCACTCCCGGACCACTGCATTGCAGATCTCTGCCGCAAAATCCATTTCTGTTCCGGTAAAGCTCTCCGGCGAATATTCCAGTTTCAGATTACCGTCAAAGTCCCTCAGATGGCTCTTCACCATCTTGACTCCGGCGATGGCGATGTCGATGATCTCCTCTTTCTCTTTTCCGAATACCACCTCCCTCTGCAGGGCGGAGGTAGAATTATAGATATGAAAAATAACGTTCTTCAGCCCTCTGATGCTCTCGAAGGTACGGTCAATCAGCGGCTTCCGGCACTGCACCAGCACCTGTACGCTCACATCCTCCGGGATCAGCTTCCGCTCGATCAGACTGCGCAGAAAATCGTACTCGATCTGACTCGCCGCCGGAAATCCCACCTCGATCTCCTTGAAGCCGAGCTTCACGAGCATCTCGAAAAACTCCACCTTTTCCTCGACAGACATGGGTTCCACCAGTGCCTGATTCCCATCTCTCAAATCAACGGAACAGAAGATCGGAGCAGCAGTGATTTCTTTGGACACCCAAGTGCGCTCCGGATAATGAAAGCTCGGATATCTGCGGTATCTTTGATAAGGCAACATAGCGTTTTCCCCCTTCGGTAAAGTTATGCTGTCTACTATATCACGGACCGGCAGATCCGGTTATGAAGAAAATTTGTGGCAGAGATAACGGCTACGCAAGTCCCTCCGACTTCATGGCGGCAATTACGGCATCGACATGCTTCTCACAGATTTCCTGACTTTTCGCCTCTACCATGACACGGATCACCGGCTCGGTGCCGGAAGGACGGAGCAGGATGCGTCCTTCCTCCCGAAGCGCTGCTTCCACGGCATTCACCGCCTCCTGTACCTTCTGATTCCGCATCACCATCTCCTTGTCGGAAACACGCACATTCTTTAAGAGCTGCGGAAAGACGGTGAAATCCTCACAGAGCTGTTTCAGATCCGCCTTTTTATCGAGCATGACCTCCATCAGCTTAATCGAAGTAAGGATGCCGTCTCCCGTCGTGGCATTCTTCATGAAAATAATATGTCCGCTCTGCTCCCCGCCGAGAGAATAACCGTTCTCCGACATATTCTCATAGACAAAACGGTCTCCCACCGCCGTCTTTTCATAACCGATACCTTTTCTGTCGAGCGCCTGATAGAGTCCGATATTTGACATGATTGTCGTGACGATACGATTTCCGGAAAGCATACCGTGCTCTTTCATATAGCAGCCGCAGATATAGAGTATCTGATCCCCGTCCACGAGCCTCCCCTCCTGATCCACCGCAAGGCAGCGGTCGGCATCGCCATCATAGGCAAAGCCCACGTCACAGCCCTCCTCCACGACAAAGCGCTGCAGACTCTCTATATGAGTGGAGCCGCAGTCCTGATTGATATTGAAGCCGTTCGGTTCACTGGAAATAACATAGGTATCCGCGCCGAGAGCGTCAAAAACCGCCTTGGCACAGGAGGATGCCGAGCCGTTCGAGAGATCCAGCGCAACCTTCTTCCCGCGGAAGGAACGGGTCGCCAGAGAGATAAGATAGCCGATATAACGGTTCCGCCCGGCAGCAAAATCCACTGTCCTGCCGATCCTCTCCCCGGTTGCCAGCGGAATTTCCGACGTCACTCCGTCGAGATAGTCCTCGATCTTCGCAATGACATCCTCCCCCAGCTTTTCCCCGTTCTCATTCAGGATCTTGATTCCGTTGTCATGGAAGGGATTGTGAGAGGCAGAGATCATGACACCGCATTGAAAATCCTCCGAACGGACGATATAGGACACAGACGGTGTGGTGGTGACATGCATGAGATAAGCATCCGCACCGGTCGCAGTGATGCCCGCCGCCAGTGCATACTCAAACATATAGCTCGAACGGCGGGTATCCTTCCCGACCACGATGCGGCAGGTCTCTCCGGGCTTTCCTGTCTTTTGATAGTAGTATCCTAAAAACTTTCCGATACGGAAGGCGGAATCTGCCGTGAGATCTACATTGGCTTCGCCGCGGTAACCATCAGTTCCAAAATATCTGCCCATGATTTCTCCTTACATTCCTTCTTCAACAGTGACTCTGTCATTCCCAGGGAATCAGCTATTTTCTTCCGCCTTCCGAAGCTCTTTAAGATAACGTGCCAGCGCATCCCTCCAGTCCGGAAGCAGAATAAAACCGGCTTCTCTCAGCTTCTTCTTTTCCAGCCGGGAATTGAAGGGACGGGCAGCCTTTGAGAGACCATATTCCGCCGTCGTCACCGCCGTCACCTTCGTTGGATAGCCTGCCTGCCGGAAGATCTCCACAGCAAAATCATACCAGGAGATATAACCGCCCTCATTGGTTGCGTGATAATAACCGTATTTTTCGGTCTCGATCATATCGGTAAGGAGTCTTGCAAGATCCAGGGTATAGGTCGGTGTTCCGATCTGGTCACAGACCACGCGAAGCTCTTCATGAGTCTTCCCTGCATCCAGCATGGTTTTGATAAAGTTCCTGCCGTTCAGGCCGAATACCCAGGCGATACGGACAATAAAATACTTCTCCAGCAGGGAGGAAACCGCCTTCTCCCCCTCGAGTTTGGTCACGCCATAGTAATTGAGCGGTGCATAGTTTTTGTCCTCCGGTTCCCAAGGGTGCTCTCCCTGTCCATTAAACACATAGTCCGTGGAAAGATAAAGAAATTTTGCATCCAATGCTTTCGCCGCTTCCGCAAGGTATCTGGTGCCCTCGACATTGATGGCATATACCTTTTCTTTTTTCTCCTCATCCTCCGCAAGATCCACCGCGGTCCAGGCAGCACAGTGGACAATCACATCCGGCTTCACCGCGGCGACCACCCTCCGCACCTCTGCTTCCCTGGTGATATCCAGACTGACATAGGGCATCGTCACGACGGCAGAGCCGTCCTGAATCCCGGCATACTCCGGCGCAAGATCGGAGCCTATCCCCTCATAGCCGCGAAGCGCCAGCTGATTCATCACATCATGTCCCAGCTGTCCCGCGACGCCTGTTACCAGTACCTTCATATTTTCCCTTCCCTTCCTGTACATATAAGAGAGCACCTCAATGACATTGAGATGTCAAAAAGGTGCCCCCAAGCGGTCTTACAGCTTATTTCCGTACATCTTGTCAAAATAGTTTGCATACTCTCCGGAGATGATATGCTCCCACCATTCCTTGTTGTTCAGGTACCAGTCGATGGTAACAGGGATTCCCGTATCAAACGTATACTCCGGCTCCCATCCGAGCTCTGTCTCCATCTTGGTCGGATCCATCGCATATCTCCGGTCATGTCCCGGACGGTCTGTCACATACTCGATCAGTGACTCCGGTTTTCCGAGCGCTTTCAGGATGGTTTTAACCACCTCAAGGTTGGTTCTCTCATTGTGTCCGCCGATATTATAAACCTCACCGACCCTTCCATGACGTACAATCAGGTCGATCGCCTTACAGTGATCCGTGACATAGAGCCAGTCACGGACATTGGCGCCATTGCCGTATACGGGAATCTTCTCGTCATTGAGCGCGCGGGAAATCACCAGCGGAATCAGCTTCTCCGGGAAATGATAGGGTCCGTAGTTGTTGGAACAGCGGCTGATTGTCACGGGCAGTCCGAAGGTTCTGTGATAGGCGAAAACAAAGAGATCCGCACTTGCCTTGGAAGCGGAGTACGGGGAGGATGCCTTGATTTTGTTTTCCTCCGTGAAAAAGAGATCCGGGCGGTCCAGCGGAAGATCTCCATAGACCTCATCCGTGGAAACCTGGTGATAACGCCGGATGCCGAATTCACGGCAGGCATCCATCAGGGTGACCGTTCCCCGCACATTGGTTCTTAAAAAGATATCCGGATCGGAAACAGAACGGTCCACATGCGACTCTGCCGCAAAGTTGATGGCCACATCCGGCTTCTCCTTCCGAAAAAGTTCAAAGATAAAGTCACGGTCTACGATGTCGCCCCTGACAAAGCGATAGTTCGGTTTCCCCTCCAGCGGCTGAAGTGTCTCCAGATTCCCCGCATAGGTCAGCTTGTCAAGGCAGATCCACTGATCCTCCGGATAGGCATTTACTGCAAAGTGCATAAAGTTGCCGCCGATAAATCCGGCACCGCCGGTCACGATATATTTCATAATCTTACAGGAGAGTCCGGCTCTCCTCCTCCTTCTCTGTTGCAGCTCTTTCAGCTCCTGTTCTGATTTCCTTTTCCCGCAGAAAATCGGAACGGCTTATTTATGCAGCTTATCGATATATTTGCCGTCAAGGACATCCTTCAGATACCTGCCATACTCGTTTTTCTTGTACATCTCATAGGCTTTCTCCACTTCCTCCCGGCCGATCCAGCCGTTCAAGTAGCCGATCTCCTCAAGACAGGCGATCTTTCGATGCTCGTGGGTCTCGATGGTGTGTACAAAATTGGTGGCGTCCACCAGGGATTCCTGTGTTCCGGTATCGAGCCAGGTGAAGCCCTGCCCGAGGAGAGAAACGTCCAGCTCTCCCTTTTCCAGATAGATACGGTTCAGATCTGTAATCTCCAGCTCCCCGCGCCCGGAAGGTTTTAAAGACCTGGCATACTCCACAACATGATGGTCATAGAAGTAAAGACCGGTTACGCAGTAATTGGACTTCGGCTGCTTTGGCTTCTCCTCGATGGAGATTGCCCTGCCGAGCTCATCAAACGCAACAATGCCGAAGCGCTCCGGATCATCCACATAGTATCCGAAGACCGTCGCTCCCTCCTGCTTTTCCGCCGCCTGACGAAGCAGCTTTGTAAAGCCATGTCCGGAGAAAATATTGTCCCCGAGAATCATCGCGCAGGAATCCCCGGCGATAAAGTCCTCTCCGATGAGAAAGGCCTGCGCAAGTCCGTCCGGACTCGGCTGTACGGCATAACGCAGACGGACACCGAACTGTGCGCCGTCTCCCAGCAGCTCTTCAAACCTCGGCGTATCCGTCGGTGTCGAAATCAGCAGGATATCCCGGATGCCGGCATTCATCAGCACGGACAACGGATAATAAATCATAGGCTTATCATAAATCGGAAGCAGCTGCTTCGATGTGACTCTGGTGAGCGGATAGAGTCTCGTACCGGATCCCCCGGCAAGAATGATTCCCTTCATCTTATCTCCTTTGATGCTGTTATTTCATCCATCTGCCCCTGTATATGGATGATTTCCGGAAAATGAGCGGAATACCCCCCTCTTTCCTGCACACATCTTTCGATATTCTAGCATAATGTACAGGAGACGAAAAGTTTTTATTCTTCCAGGGCGGCATATTCAGAAAGCAGAAACAAAGTTTTTATCATTTTCCAAAGCCGGATGCATGAATTTATGCTATTATTGGAGGAATTTGATGCGAGGCAGCGCCCTCCCTCAGGATGGGAGCTCAGCCGGCACATGAGGCGTTAAAATGCACTCGAAGAGTTCCTTCTCCGTGTATGAAACGCTCCGGATGGCAGCCTTTGGCATTCGCATCATCATATCTGAAATAAAGGAAGTATCTCTCCATGAAAGTACTCATCGCAATGTCCGGCGGTGTCGACAGCTCCGTCGCCGCCTTTCTTATGAAGGAAAGGGGATATGACTGCATCGGCGTCACCATGAAGCTCTATGATACGCAGGAAAATTCTTGCCGCTCCAATACCTGCTGTACCCTCGAGGATGCGGAGGATGCCCGTCAGGTGGCTTCCCGGCTCGCTATACCCTTCTATGTTCTCAACTTTACCGAGGACTTTAAGCGGGAAATCATAGAACGTTTCGTCACGACCTACGAAAGAGGCGGAACGCCCAATCCCTGCATCGACTGCAACCGCTATATGAAGCACGAAAAGCTCTATCACCGTGCGGAAACTCTGGACTGCGATCTCATTGTCACCGGACATTATGCCCGCATTGAGCAGGACAGCTCCACAGGACGCTATCTTCTCAAAAAAGCGAGGGACCTCGCAAAGGATCAGAGCTACGTCCTCTATTTTCTGTCGCAGGAACAGCTCAGACACACCGCTTTCCCTCTCGGAGAATTTTCCACGAAGGAGGAAGTAAGGGAGCTCGCGGAAACACATCACTTCACCAATGCCCGGAAGCACGACAGCCAGGACATCTGTTTTGTAACCCATGGCGACTACGGCGACTTTATCGAAAACTACCGCGGAAAGAGCTATCCCCACGGCAGCTTTGTAGATGAGGAGGGCAGAGTCCTGGGAGAACATAAGGGAGTCATCCGCTATACCATCGGACAGCGCAAGGGACTGGGGCTTGCTCTCCCTTCCCCTATGTATGTCTACGACAAGGATCCCGAAAAAAATGAGGTATATCTCACCACGGGAAAAAAGCTCTATTCCCGCGCCCTCATCGCCCACGGGCTTAACTTTATCCCCTTTGATGCACTGACCGCCCCCATGAAGGTGACGGTGAAAACCAGGTATAAGGCAAAGGAAGTCCCTGCCCTTATCTCTCCTCTCCCGGAGGGGAAGGTACAGGTCGAATTCGAAACGCCGGAGCGGGCTGTTGCGGTCGGACAGGCCGTCGTGTTCTATGACGGGGATCTGGTTGTCGGCGGAGGCACCATCGAAAGCCGCATCCCGGCGGAATAGTCTTTGATCCCCTTTGATTTTCCGGTATCACTCAGGTCTGCGCCGTGGAAGCTGCGTCAATACCGTTTTTCACAGCGGTACTGCTCACTGTCGGGCCGTCAGCCTGCGGTGCAGA
Organism: uncultured Oribacterium sp.; assembly: GCA_963545355.1. GTDB lineage: Bacteria > Bacillota > Clostridia > Lachnospirales > Lachnospiraceae > Oribacterium. Next base: position 130,858 of record CAUUIW010000007.1, read on the forward strand.
TGCATCATTGCCTGAAGTCCCTCTCACGGTTCCCCCGGTGCCGGGGGCGGCACTGCTCTCCGGAGTCGCAGCTTTTCCGGCATCCGCCGCCGCCTTTTTTTCCAACAGGCCCTGCAGCCACGCCCGGCTGTCCGCAGTGGGGCGGAAGGAATGATACTGTATGCCGTTTCCTCCGGAAACGTCCGCATGGCGGAGAGCAATCAGCTCGGAGACCGTTACCAGCTGGAAGCCGCGGCGGCTCAGCTCCGGAATAATTACCTCACAGGCTGTCGCTGTAGAAGCATACAGGGAGTGCATCAGGACGATGTCCCCATCCTGTGCATGATTGAGAACCGCATCCCTCGTCGATGCCGCATCCCTTGTCTTCCAGTCCTTGGTGTCGATAGACCAGTACATGATCGGCTGCCTGAGGGTGGCGCTGACATCATTGGAGATGATGCCGCCCGGAAGCCGGACCAATACCGGGGTAAACCCGGACACCTTCTTGATCGCCTCATCCGTTCTTGAAAATTCACTCTCTATATAGCTGCGCCCCTTTTTGGACAGCCTCAGGTCATGATCAAAGCTGTGGTTTCCGATCTCCATCCCCGCATTCACGAGCGCCTGCAGTCCCTCCGGATGTTTGACGATGTTCTGTCCAATCAGGAAAAATGTCGCCCTTCCGTCCACCTGATTCAGGATATTGATAAGACGTGCCTCAATCTCCGGCTTCGTACCGTCATCAAAGGTCAGTGCAATCATCGGCTTGGTCGCATCCAGATACCTGCCGTTGGACAGGATATGCGTCGGATCAGAAAAGTCGAGGTTGGATGCAGCCTGCGCCTGCTGCAATGAGCTTTCCGTTTCCGCGGTGCTTTCCGCTACTGTCGTCCCCGCTGCCGGATTCTGGGAAACAGCAGTGACGACGCCGGGACCCGCATTGCTCTCTGCCGAGACATTCGCTTCCCGGGACTGCGCGCTGTTCTCCGCCGCCGCGCTGGTTTCCGCCGGCACAGTATTCTTCCGTCCCAAGACAGAGGGGCCAAGCACCCGGACCGAGAACACGAGGAAAAGAAGGACCGCGGCACCGGCAATGATCCGATTCCTGCGAATCTCCTGCTGCTTCCTTCGTTTCCGAACATAACGGCGATATCTTTCTTCTTCCGTCATCTGACGATGAGGACGATGCTTTGGCAAAGAGGACTCCTGCGGCTGACGGCTCCGGTTTCGATATAATCCTGACTCTGCATCCCTTCCGTCCGTCTCCGCACCCGTCCCGCGGAAAGCTCCGTGACTCCCCGCATCGCTGTTTCTTCTTTTATAATTCTCGAGAGCTCTCCTGTGAAATTCCTCCCTGGACAATTTATTGCTCATGACCCCTCAATTCCAATATTATTAAAATTTCAGTTAATTTAAGCTAATTATAGCAAAGTTGCAGTAAAAATTGCAAGAAAAGTGCTCAAAAAATCCCTTTTCTTCCCGAAACTTATCGTTTACACTGGATGAGCTTTACAAAGGAGTATCATTATGGACAAGAAAGCCGTAGCGGAAGTCAAAAAATGCTTCCAAAAAAACAACTGCCGCATTGACCGTATGCGTGCCTGTTTTGTGAACGAGGAAAAAGAAAAGCTGAGCGTCTTTCATGACAGTTTTCTCGCTCTGGAAGAACGGGAAATGACAAGGTATCTTGAGATCTTCAAAAAATCTCTTTCCGGCAAGTTCGGCCGCAATCTTTTTAACCTGAGCTTCCCCTTAACGGAAGAAGAGGAGGGTGGCAGGCAGCATTTCCTCTACCGCCTGCTGCGCAGTGAGCTGAAGGACGAGATACTCCTCTCACAGTTCTTTGACAGAGTCATCGAAAGCGCCTCTCTCCCCGGGAAGTATCTGATTCTCCTGATTCACGCGGTCTATGATATTCCGGCAAAAACCACGGACGGACTCACGCTGGAAGATGCCTCGGAAAATGTATATTCCTTCCTGCTTGCCTCTGTCTGCCCGGTGAGTCTCCTCCGTGAGGGGCTCTGCTATGATTCCGATCAGGAAGCCTTCCTCAGCAGAACCGATGACTGGGCGGTACAGAAGCCGGAGATGGCATTTCTTTATCCTTCCTTCAATGACAGAAACACGGATCTCCACGAAAGCCTTTACTACAGCAGGCATCCGGAAAACAGACAGGATAGCTTCGCGGGCAGCCTCCTCGGGATTCCTCTGCCCCGTGCGGAAAAAGCGCAGAAAAAGCTGTTTCGGAATCTTGTGGAGAACAGCTTCGGACGCGGACTTTCCTTCGATGTGGCAAAGCAGCTCTCCGAGCAGCTCATCGAAAAAATTCAGAAATCCGAGGAGGAGGATCAGCCCGCAGCGCTGGAGCCTGCTGAGTTTCGCCGGATGATGGCGGAAAGCGGCGCCGACGAAACCCAGCTTCGACGCTTTGAAGCGGATTTCAGGGAAGCCATAAAGGAGGATGACAGCCCGATCCTGGCAGAGACTCTTATGAATAAAAACTCCTTCCAGATTCAGTCGGACAATGTTAAGCTCAGCGTCAAATCAGAGGTCTCCGATATTCTGGAAACCCGAATCATCGACGGCAGAGAATATCTTCTGATTCCTGTCTCTGACAATATCACGGTAAACGGTCTCACGATCCGCCGGGAGCAGCAGCACTCCTCCATGCCCCAAAACGGGAGTCTCGGGGAACGCTGATTCCTTCAGATGAAAGAAAGAGAAAAATAATGCGTTTAGACAAATATCTTTCGGAAATGGGGCTCGATACCCGCTCTGAATTAAAAAAGGCCATCAGATACGGCAAAGCTGTCGTAGACGGCAGGGTTATCCGGGATCCCTCTTTTTCGATTGATCCTAAAAAGCAGCCTGTCGTGTTCTATCGAAAACAGGAAGTTCATTACCGGTCGGTCGTTTACTATATGATGAACAAACCCGCAGGCGTACTTTCCGCTGCCCGGGACAAAAAGCAGAAAACCGTCCTTGATCTTCTGCCGGAGAAAAGGCGAAAGGATCTCTTCCCGGCAGGACGCCTTGACAAGGACACGGAGGGGCTTCTTCTGATCACCAATGACGGTCCCCTGTCCCACAGGCTTCTTTCGCCCAGGTCCCATATCACAAAGGTTTACTATGCCAGAGTCCGGGGTGTCATCAGCGAGGAGGACTGCCGGCAATTCGCGGAGGGCCTCCGGTTCGATGAAACGCTGACAGCTCTTCCGGCAAAGCTGGAGCGCTTATCCGCAACGGGGCAGGAGTCCGAGGTTCTTGTCCGCATTCAGGAGGGGAAGTTCCACCAGATCAAGAAAATGATCGCAGCCCTCGGAGCGGGGAAGGAGGTCATTTATCTGAAGCGTCTCTCCATAGGCAGTCTCCGGCTTGACGAGGGATTGAAGCCAGGAGAATCCCGTGAGCTGACAGAGGAGGAGATCTCCCTGCTCCGGGAATGTACAGAACATGCTCCATAAATCCCGAGAGGGAAAATATTGACAATAAAATAAAAATATGCAAAACTTAAAATATATTTATCATTGAATCACGGACGCATCGCTTCCCTTGCACGGGCAGAGGCATGCTATGGCAAAGAGCTGTCGATCCGGGAGAGATTGGAGGAAAGGGATGGGAAGCAGAAATCCTCGGAGGTATAAAAACAGGGACAGAGCAGACCGGAAAAAGGAGAAAATAGGATAGCATATTTGGAAAGAGAGGGAGCATTGACAATGCGATATCTGCTTGTACCACTGGGCACTACCCTGTTTTTCTGTTTTCTGATGATTGAAAACCACTTTACAAATCAACTGGTTGAAAACAAGCTTACGGATCTGACAGGCAGGTATTGTAACCTTTTCGGAGGATGCATACTGTTATTTACGATTGGACTGATTTATATTACCCTGCTGTTTCCGTCGATCCGGGGTTCCGGAAGCTTCCCTGCAGGAAAGCTTCTCGGACTTGGATTGACCGTACTTGCCGAGCTGTCTCTTATCGTGATGCTGTTTGTATTATATTTTCTCAATCTCCCTGCCGTTACAGAATAATGACTCCCTATTGTTATTTTCCTCAGGGATCGTCCATACGACTCTGCCGGTCCGATTCATGGATCGGACCGGGGTGAAGGGGCCGAGAAAAATCATCGGCAGCACAGTCTGTATCGGGATAGACGGATTCTTCCCGGAAGATGCCTGAAAATCGCTTGCAAATTCTCCGGAAATTGATTACACTGGTTGGGAATCGCGGATATAGTACATCGGTAGTACATTAGCTTCCCAAGCTAAGGAGGCGGGTCCGACTCCCGTTATCCGCTGACAGCTAAAGCCTCTGATTTTCCGTAAGGAAGATCGGAGGCTTTTGACTTAGAATGATATTTCGACGGATACAGCTTTATTCGTAATGATCCAGAAGCTCGAGGCTATGCTCCGCATTCATCTTCATACACATCTCCACAAACCTGTCGAGCGGCACATTATTCAGCTGTCTGTTGGAACCGCGCATATTGATGGAAACCGTCTTTTCCTCTGCCTCGCGATCTCCAAGAACAAGAATATACGGATCCTTATATCCCTTGAACTTCTTGATCTTTTCCTTCATATTGTTGTCGGAGTAATCCACTTCCGCGCGAATATGATAGGCCTGAAGCTTTTCCGCAACCTTTTTCGCATACTCATTATGCTCCTCGCGAATCGGTACGATTGCCACCTGATACGGAGAAAGCCAGAACGGAAAGGCTCCTTTGAAGTTTTCAATGAGAATGCCGATGAAGCGCTCCAGAGAACCGAAAATCGCTCTGTGAATGACCACCGGAACCTGCTCGCTGCCATCCTTCGCGGTATACTTCAGCTCAAAGTTTCTCGGAAGCTGGAAATCCAGCTGTACCGTACCACACTGCCACTCTCTGCCGAGGGCATCCTTAATCTGAAGATCAATCTTCGGTCCGTAGAAGGCACCGTCCCCCTCATTGACCTCATAATTCCCCTCACCATACTTGTTGTCAAGGATTCTCTTCAGCGCTGCCTCCGCATCATTCCAGAGGGAAATGTCTCCCATATAATCCTCCGGTCTTGTGGAAAGCTCCGCACGGTAAGTAATCCCGAAAGTCTTATAAATCTCATCCGCAATGTTCAGGACATCCTCGATCTCCCTCTCAATCTGGGACTCCATCACAAAGGTATGGTCATCGTCCTGACGGAATGCCTGTACACGGAAGAGTCCGTTCAGCTGTCCCGCCTTCTCCTTACGGTGCACCATATCGGTCTCGGAATAACGGATCGGCAGGTCACGGTAGGAACGAACCTTTCTCTTAAAGGTCAGCATCGCGTTCGGGCAGTTCATCGGCTTAGCCGCCATGGTATCGAGTGTCTCGATATCCCAGACCCCGTTTTCCTTTTTACCGGGAATCAGGAACATATTATTGACATAATGCGCCCAGTGTCCGCTGATCAGCCACAGCTTCTTATTGTTAATGATGGGAGCGGAAATCTCCTGATAGCCATGCAGGTCATGCACGTCTCTCCAGTAATTGAGAAGCGTATTGAAAAGCTTCCAGCCTCTCGGAAGCCAGTACGGCATTCCCTGTGCCGTCTCCTGGAACATAAAGAGATCCAACTGCGGTCCCAGCTTCTTATGATCCCTCTCCATCGCCTCCTGAATCAGCTTTAAATGCTCCTTCAGTTGCTGCTTGTCCGGAAAGGCATAGAGATAGATTCTCTGCAGCTGATCCCTGTGCTCATCGCCTCTCCAGTACGCACCGCTTGTAGACTTGATCTGAAACGCCGCATTCATCAGCTCCTGGGAGTTCTCCACATGCGGTCCGCGGCAGAGATCAACATAGTCCTCACCGGTATAGTAAATCGTGATCACTTCCCCTGCCGGAAGCTCACGGATCAGCTCTGTCTTGAACTTCTGCTCCTTAAAGATTTCTAAAGCCTCTTCCCTGCTGACCTCTTTTCTGGTCCAGTTCTCTCTTCTCCTGATAATCTCACGCATCTTGTCTTCAATCGTCCTGAAGTCGGCATCTGTGACGGGACGCGGCAGTACGAAATCATAGTAGGCACCGTCCTCTACCTCCGGTCCGATAGCGTACTGAACTTCCTTTCCGTACAGTTCAATGACTGCCTTTGCCAAAATGTGCGCCAGAGAATGACGATACAGCTTTAGATATTGCTCTTTTTCCATGGTTCTGATTCCTCCAATGATATTCTCCTTCGATCCTCCCGCCAATGCCGTTATCCCGGAACTTCCAGGCATCCTGCATCCGGACACTCGGACAGGCAATGGCAACCGGCCATCGCATCGGAGGGAATGCTCCTGACGGTCATTCCGTTCCCTACTATAGCACGATTTCAGAACGGGAGAAAGTTTCGCTTCGTTTTAGTAAATATCATATATTTTCTCCGAAAAATATCCCCTCAAAATATTCATAAGTTACAAATCGTTCATATTTTATCTCCATATTGTTTACAATCCAAACACAGATTATTCACTCATGAAATCTATGATATTCTCAGGATAACAAAGAAACCTGTTATCCGACAAATCGGATTTTTTTCATAATACTCGGGCAGGGCTTCGAAAGAAGTACCTGCTCTCCTCCCTTTTATGGGGATTTTTTATGTTCGGAACATTTGCCGCCGCTCTTTATTCCGCTGTTTTATCCTTTTCCTCTGATGTCTCCCTTTCTTTCGGCATATAACGCTGAAACAGCTTCTGCAAAAGAAAAGAGCGGAACAGTACAGGCAGAGAAACCCCCGTCATAAGTACAAAGGGAAAAGCAGGCGGCATCACATAGATGGTGCCGCAGAAGAGAAGCCCGATCAGGACATCAAGAAGCACCAGAAAAAGCGTCATCGGAAGATGGCAGACTGACATCCACAGTGCATTTTTCCAAAGCTGTGCTGTACTGCTTTCAAATCTCGCAAGAAGCGGATAGAGATATATCTCAACCATCGTCAGAAGCAGGAGAAGAAAAAGAGTCACGATGCGAAAAATCTGTGAGGGCATACCGGAGATCGCCAGAGAAAAGAAACGAAGATCAAAAAGCAGGAGTGCATAGAGAAGAAGAGAGAGTACCGTGGAAAGGCTTCCCTGTTTCAGATTCTGGCGGAAGGAACGGAAAAAGGTTTTGAAAATCCCGCTGTCCTCATCCCTTAAGATCTTAAAACAGCTGTAATACAGCGCAGTTAAAGATGCCCCCATCGTCACAACGGGAATCGAACACAGCAAAAAAAGGAGATTCAGAACGATAAGATCTCCCACTCTCCCGATGGTCCGCCAAACTCCGTTATCATAATTAAAAAATCCCTGAAACAACTTCTTCCTCTTCTCTTTTGAACCGCTTTTCGCCGTGAGTGGAAAACCCTGCCTCCGGCAGAGTCCGTAACGGTATATAGCCCGAAGGGAAATTCCCTTCACGGATGATACGGATACGAGGACTTTCCGCCCCGGGGTATCACTCGCTGTCCCTTCGGCTCCCGCAGTACTTCCTATTGCGGGTTGAATCAATGATCTCCATAGAAATTTTCCCACATCGACAGGAACTTCTCAATCTCTTCATCTGTATACTCACGTACTGCGTTTCGCGCATATTCCCATTCTTCCCTTGTGAGAATACGACGATGCTCCTCCGGAAGCTCCCTCCCCTCTCCGCCAAGCCCCGCCAGACTTCCCGCATCGGAAAAAAGACTCGGGCAGCTATATTCTTCCCCCTCATAAGAGGAACTCCACATGGCAATGAAAGTCTCGATCTCCTCGTCATTCATGCCCTCAGCCTCTTCCGGGGCTGCTCCGGAGCTCTCGTCCTTGGTGAAGGCCTGATCCGCCGCTGAGGCTTCGCGGCTTTCCGGCTCATACATTCTCTCCGGGAGAAACAGACCTGCGCTCCCCTTTGCCGGCTCTGCTGAGATCGGCTTTTTCTCCGGAAAAGCCTGAGACACGGTTTGCTCCGGCTCCGCGGATATCTCTTCCGGAAACAGTTCCTGAGAAAATGCCGTAAGGATACTGTCAAGTTCCCACATCCTCTCGCTCTTTTCCTTCTTTTTCATTATGCTTCCTCATGATTAGCGTGTCATAATTATCTGTATTATACGATACTACATCCCTGCTGTTCCAGTGCGACTTAATGTTTCCCCGGAAGCCTGCTCCCTGCCGCATCCTTCAGAAACGCAGCTGTCATGAGGCAGAAAATAAAACTGAGCGGGATCGCCGCCATCAGAGTCACTGTCTGAAGACTCTGGAAGCTGCTCTCCGAAAAAAGGAGCGCCATCGGAAGAGAAATCAGGAGAATCGCCCAGAACACACGGATGCCCTGCGAGGGTTCCGTCCCCTCCGGCAGAGAATGATAGCTGTATTCCGCTGCCACCAGTGCCACCGAATCAAAACTTGTCGCATAGAAGCAGATCATGGACGCGATCAGAAGCAGCATCACGAGCTTCGGATGCGGCAGCATGGACAAAATCAAGAGAATCGCCTCGTAAATATCTCCGGATCTTTGATAAAACTGCAGGATATCCGCTCTGCCAAGCGCCTGCAGTCCGATCGAGTAATTCGAAAAGATAAAGAAGCTGAGGAAGGTGCTGGTGACGCCGAAGAGGTATCCGCCAAGGATGACCTGACGGACTGTTCTGCCGCGGGAAATGGAACCGATGAAAAAGGGCACCGCAATCGACCACACCATCCAGAATGCCCAGAAAAAGATCGTCCAGTCCGCAGAAAACTGGTCTGCCTTCGTCGGCATATCCACAGACATCGGGATAAAGTGAATCACCAGCATGCCGAGAGATTCGACGCTTTGCCGAAGGATAAAGGGGATCTCCCCGGAGCCGAAGAATACATAGAGGAGAAGTCCGTAAAACAGTATCAGACAGAGCTTTGACAAAAGAGAGATCCCCTTCATCCCACGGAGCACTGCAACGCTGTAAACCGCAAGAGTTATCAGAAGAATCAGCATCGCAAGCTCCCGCTCCGTGAGAGGAAGCGGAAGGATACGGACGATGGCAAGAGAAAGCAGAGGCGTCGCGGCGGTAAAGGTCGTGGTAATGCCGGACAGAAGCGCAAAAATCGCGAAAATATCAATGATACGCCCCGGAATACCGTCCGTATGCTTTCCGAGAATCGGACGGCATACTTCGGAATATCTCTGACGCTCCCTTTTTTTTACATGAATCATGAAGCCGAAAAAAACTGCCAATACAAGATAAAAGCACCAGGGGATAAAGCCCCAGTGAAAGAGACTGTAGGCGGATGCCCAGAGGAAGGGATTCCGAAGTCTCTGTATATGCGGCTCCGGCATATACAACAGCCACTCCGCGAAGGAGTAAAAAAGAACATCCGCCGCAAGGCCTGTGGTAAACATCATTGCTCCCCAGGAAAAGAAGCTGTACTGCGGCTTCTCCTTCTGTCCGCCAAGCCGGATACTGCCGATCGGCGTGACAGAGAACAGCAGGGAAAGTGCAAAGAAGCCAAAGCCAAAGATCAGTATCCATGGACCGAACCAGCGGTTAATACCAGAACGCACACTGCCGAGAAGCGCATTGGCTGTCACCGGAAAGAGCGCAAACAGAAGGCACATTCCGGCAACCAGAAGAAAAGGGACTATGGTAATCGTAAAGTCCAGCTTTGCTCTCCCTGTATTTCTCTCTTCTTTCAGACAAGTTCTGCTGATTTCCCGTGTGGATGTCATCTATCCTTCCTCCCCGTCCATAACAAGAATACTTCAAATCCGCGACGTCGCTCATGGAGCCAGCTGTCTTGGAAGAATGGTATTCCTCTGTCATAATGTTCATTTCTATGTTTTTTATTTGAATTTTGAACATAATAACAGCAAGCTCAGGGAAGGTCAAGTAAAAAAGAGAGTTTTTTGCCGGTACTACCCGGTACTACACTGTTCCCTTCACACGCTTCTGCTCCCCACGTATCGCATAAAACAGATACTGCTGCATCAGCCCTGCATAAGGTGCATAACGGGCAAGGTCAAAGCCCCTCGGGTATGCCCGCTCCAAAACACGTCCAATCCATACATCCACAGGAAACAGGTTCATACGATGAAGTCCGAAAAGCATGGTGCAGCTTCCGACCTTTACGCCGACGCCTCTGATCTCACAGAGCCTGTCGAGGACTTCCTGATCCGTCATCGTTTTCTGTTCCTCCGGAAAATCCGGGTTCTTCAGCATCCATTCCGCAGCTTCAAACAGATAGGGCATACGGTAGCCAAGCCCGCAGCTTCCGATTCCCTGTTCCTGATAGCTGCAGCCCTTTTCCATCCTTTTATGGCATTGCAGCGCTAAAATCTGTTCAGGATTCGGGAAAGCATAAAAGCCCCTTTCCGCATCAATGGCGCTTCCCGCAATACGGCACAGCCTTTCGACACAGGAGCGAATCGCAGGAATATTTTTTCTCTGGGAAATGATGAACGTAATGAGCGTTTCAAAAAATTCCTGACGGAGTATCCGGATTCCGGCACCGTACTGCGCTGCCTCTGCAAGATAATGATCCTCCGGGTCTATCGTCTGCCGCAGTTCCCGGTAACAGCTGTCCAGATCCAGATAGTTTTTCCAGAACTTTTCATCCTCCTTTCCGGAACCGTTCAGCTCCAGTTCCGTCTTATCCTGAGATTGCCAAAGTTCTATCACCTTCCCATAGGCAATGATGCGGTAGCCAGTCCTGCCGGGAGCTGTCTTTTGAGAGGATTCCTGCTCTCTCTGTTCCTTCCCGGCTCCGGCTGTTTCCGAAAGAGGCTGCCATCGAAAGCTCTGACCGCTGTCTGAGATCTTTTGAAGGTCAAGTTCATCGTTGAGTTTCAGCTTCATATCTCCTCCATATCCCCACTGTATCCTTTTTTCCATCGAAAGAAAAAAACAGAACAAAGCACCCCTGCCCGAGTCTCACAGAAGGACTCATGCAGGAGTGCTACATTATTGTCGGAATCTTCCCCCTTCAGGAAATCCAGAAGTAATAGCCTCTGTTGTCATATCTGGCATTAATCGTTATCGGATGATCTGTCGTGTTCTGGAACTTCAGATCCAGAGAACCGAAGCTCACTGTCGCATCCATTCCCTTTGGCACATAACCCGCATTCAGAGAATGCGTATGACGCTCCACGATGCGGAGACCGTAGATCCTTGCTGCGTTGTAGATTCCCGTGGAAATCTTACAGATACCTCCGCCGACGCCGACATCATGCTCCTTGTTGACAAATATGGGAGCCGACACAAAACCGCGTTCCGCCGTCCTCCTGCCGAGAACAGCGTTATAGGAAAAGACCTGTCCCGGAGCAAGCGTATAGCCGTTCAGAATATCGCAGGCAAGACGGGCATTGTGGTTGCTGGAGCTATTGGAATACAGTCTGATCCTGAACGCTCCCTCCGGTGCAACAGACGGCGGCTTCGGAAGTGCTACCTGCTCCATCATGGGAAGCGGGGAACTGAGAGAATCGTCAGCCGCTCCCTTACGCCCCTCCTGGAAACCGTGGCTGGTATAATGCTGGTACAATGCAGAGATATTATAGCCGACACCGGCTGCCACATCCGGATTCTCTGCATAATAATACTCCGGATCAAATACGCCGCTCAGATTCTCATGTCCCCTGCGACCCTCGGCAGCACCATGATTCGCATAATGATACAGAAGCTGGAACTGATCCGTTCCCACCGCGGCCGCTACGTCCGGGTATGCCGCCGCATAATATTCCGGGTCAAAGACAGTATTGTTGTTATACACTCTCGGGGTTGCCAGCCCTGTCATGGAAAGGAGGAGCGCTGAAGCTGCCAGTGTTCCTGCAAAGGGAAAAAACTTATATTTCATTCTTCATCCTATCTGAAACAAGCGCGGTTCAAAATCAAAAACTGTTTTGACTCTCTCCGCATGTTTTTGTTGCTGCATGGATTATGTTCTCATAGAGTAAGGAGAAGGTCAAGAGAAGACTTGACTTCTTCCTGGAATTTTCTCTGCTGCCTCCATGCTTCCATCCAAGCTCGGCAATGCTTCCGTAAAAAAAGAAGTCCCAGTCGGAGCTCCTCTCATATATTCTTTACGAATGTGCCCCGGTACACTGTATCGGGAGACCGGGGCGAAACCATTCCGCGATTTCTTCCAACCGCTCGCTCTCAGAACAATCCGGTGATAACACCGTTCTCGTCGACATCAATCTTCTCTGCCGCAGGAATCTTCGGAAGTCCCGGCATGGTCATGATGTCACCGGTCAGTGCCACGATGAAGCCTGCACCGGCGGAAACCTTGATGCTGCGGATCGTAATCTTGAAGCCTCTCGGTGCACCCACCAGGTTCTTGCTGTCAGAGAAGCTGAACTGCGTCTTTGCCATACAGATCGGGAGATTTCCGAAGCCAAGCTCCTCGAGTCTCTGCGCCTGCTTCCTGGCTTCCGGCGTAAGAACCACGCCATCACCGCGATAAATCCTGGTAACGATCTTGTTCAGCTTCTCCTGTATCGAATCATTTTCCTCATAACAGAAGCTAAAATGATTGTTTTCCCTGTCCTCCGCCAGGCGGATCACTTCCTTTGCCAGATCCAGTGCACCTTCGCCGCCCTTTGCCCAGACTTCGGACAGGCAGACATTGACAGAAAGCTCTCTGCACTTATCCTCGATAAGCTTCAGCTCTGCCTCTGTATCTGTAGGGAAGCGGTTAATGGCAACCACGCAGGGAAGGCCGAAGACCTTGGTGACATTTTCCACATGCTGCAGCAGGTTCGGAAGTCCCTTCTCCAGTGCCTCGAGATTTTCCTGATTGAGTTCTTCCTTCTTTACACCGCCATGGTTCTTCAGTGCACGGACAGTGGCAACGATCACACAGGCATCCGGACGAAGCCCTGTCTTGCGGCATTTGATATCGATGAACTTCTCCGCACCGAGATCCGCACCGAAGCCCGCCTCTGTCACAAGATACTCGTTCAGCTTCAGCGCCATCTGTGTTGCGATGGCAGAGTTGCATCCATGGGCAATATTGGCAAAGGGTCCGCCGTGGATAAATGCCGGGGTATGTTCCAGCGTCTGCACCATGTTCGGCTTCATCGCATCCTTCAGAACCGCTGCCATGGCGCCCTCCGCCTTCAAATCATGTGCGGTCACCGGTTCGTTATCATAATTATAGCCGATAATCATCCTTCCGAGCTTTTCCTTCATATCCTTTAAGTCGGTGGAAAGGCAGAGCACTGCCATAACCTCGGAAGCCACCGTGATATCGAAGCCGTCCTGACGGGTAGCCCCGTCAGTTCTCTTGCCGAGGCCATTGACGATATTACGAAGCTGACGATCGTTCATATCCACCACTCTCTTCCAGGTGATCCTCTTCGGGTCGATACGAAGCGGATTGCCCTGATAGATATGATTGTCGATGAGCGCTGCCAGGAGGTTGTTGGCGATACCAATTGCATGGAAATCACCGGTGAAATGAAGATTGATCTCCTCCATCGGAATCACCTGCGCATATCCGCCGCCGGCCGCGCCTCCCTTGACGCCGAACACCGGTCCGAGAGACGGCTCACGAAGCGCTGCCGCCGCCTTTTTCCCCAGTCTGTGCAGTCCATCGGCAAGACCTACCGAGGTAGTCGTCTTTCCCTCACCTGCCGGGGTCGGTGTGATTGCCGTAACAAGGATAAGCTTCCCCTTCGGCTGATCCTTTAAATCCTTCAGGAGATTATAACTTACCTTCGCCTTATCTGTACCGTACTGCTCGAGGTACTGCTCCGGAATCCCTTCATACTTCGCAATTTCCGTGATGTTTAAGCCCTTCGCTTCCTGGGCGATCTCAATATCGGTTTTCATTGGTTTTCTCCTTTTTTCAAATGCCAAAGCCGGCGTTTCACTTTCCGTCGATTTTTATCTATCCATCTCGGAACAGATTAACCATAGAAAAAGCAGGAATACTCCTCCATGCCGGCTTCGAAAACAAAAATCAATAGAGCTTGTCGGACAGCTCGGAAAGAGCGAGATTCTTCTGTTCTTCTTCGACGGCAAGCTTCTCCAGTCTTGCGCATTCCTCTCCCAGCTCTCTGACAAAGGCTTCATCCTGGATGGATCCCAGATTGATCTTGACATTCATGACAGCGCCGATCACAGCAGCTCTGGCCATCATGCTGGCAACCAGGCCGTCCGTTACCGCATTGGTATTACCTCTTTCAATCACAGCTCTCGCAATCGGAAAGATCTCAGAGGCAGTTCTGGCACAGGAAAGCGGTACCTGTGCGGCTGCCTTCAGCCCCTCCTGCATCTTTGCCTTTCTCGCCGCCTTCTCCTCTTCCGTGTCCTTCGGCATCCCGATCGCATCCATATAAATATTAAAGGAACTGGAGTCCTTCTCGATATCCTCGATCAGCTCCTTCCGGATCTCCAGTGCCTTCTTCTGAAGCTCCTTCATCTCCTCCTCTACTTCCAGATACTTCTTCTTGCCGATGGTGAGTCCTGCTACCATTCCGGCAAGTGCCGCACCCAGAGCACCTGCCGCTGCACTGACAGATCCGCCGCCCGGTGCCGGAGCATCGCTGGCTGTCACATCGGCAAATTCCTCAACGGAAAGCTCATACAATTTTGCCATTATTCCTCTCCTTCCAGAAGACGGTTCTCCATAATCTGTGATGCCGGATCAAAGTCCTCACTGATCTGTAAATAATAGGCTGCGGAATCGATCAGGCACTCCATCGGAACCAAACCGACCACCTCAGATTCCACCACAGACACACCGTATCTCTTTGCTTCCATCTTTACTGCTTCAAAGGCACGGTATACCGCAGTCTTCTGATAATTCACAAGATTCATCGATACCTGAGCCATGTGGCGCTCGGAGAGATCGATGCCGATGGATTTGATAAAACGATAACCGCCGTTGATATGGCGGATACGCTTTGCAATCTTGTTGGCGATTTCCACATCCGGAGTGTTCAGATTGACATTGAATGCTACCAGCGGGAATCTCGCGCCAATGGCAGTCACACCGGCAGTCGGATGGATGCGTCCAGCCGGTCCGAAATCCGGAGTCCACTTCTCGGTATCCTTCAGCTTTTCCGGCATACCCTCGAACTGTCCCTTACGGATGGATGCCAGATTCTTGCGGTGATCCGCACTTGCAGAATCCTCATATAAGAATACCGGGATTTCGTACTTCTCTCCGACAATCTTCCCGACTTCCTTTGCCAGAGCATCCGCTTCCTCTACAGTACAGTTTCTGCACGGGATGAACGGTACGACATCCACAGCGCCCATACGCGGATGCTGTCCCTCATGCTTGTTCATATCGATCAGCTCTACTGCCTTGCCAAAGGAAGCAACCACCGCATCCTTCAGCGGCTCCGGCTCTCCGATGACAGTAACCACCAGTCTGTTATGGTCCTTGTCGGTCTGATAATCCAGAAGCTTAACCCCCTCCTTTCCGCGGAAGCAGTCAACGATCTTCTCGTACTTTTCCGGATCACGTCCCTCACTGTAATTCGGCACGCACTCTACCAATGTCTTTCCCATTTGATTCCTCCTTGATGTAAATGTATATCTTTAAGGAAACACTGAATCAGTGCTCCCTGTTTGCCGCAGTAAGCGAAGCCGTGTATTTTTACAGCTTCTGCACCGCCACCAGCGCGGCGACAACTCCATCCCTTGCCTCGACAAGGAAGCCGTCATCTTTGATATTACCGCTGATCACGAGGCTTTCTTTGGCTGCGAGCTTCAGCCTCTCCATTCCTGCGTGAATCTCCAGATTCCCCTGATACAGATACAGAAGAAGCAGCGATGCCTCCGGCAGCTCATGAATGATGGAACGAAGATCCGTGTGCTCCTTCCCCATCATGCGGAGAGGAATCATAAGCCCCCGGCACCTTCCCTTTCGGAGCATCAGATTAAAATCCGTCACCCTACCCCTGCTCTCTGTCCGATCCGCACCGTCAAATGAATACGGCGTACATTCCTGAAAATGCTCGAACTCTCCGCCGTTATGGCTGAGCTCGATGTCCCCATGAAATGTCATCAGGATGCGATCATAGTCCGGAAGATCCGTAAATATGCTTTTATCCAGCTCTACCGTCGCGGAGCTGATGCGAAACAGGAAGTTTCTGTCCTGATAGCTCCCCTCTCTGGGTTCCATATAAATTTCCGTTGTTTTTCCGCCTTCCCAGCTGCTCACACTATAATCTTTTTCCCGAAGGACCTGTAATTGATATTCTTTCACGGCTCCCTCCTTTTTTCATTTCACGCTTTCTGGTCAAAACTATTGTAGGTAATTTTCTTCTGATTTCCCATGTGATTTGATTCCGAATTTCTGTGTTTCGGAAAAGAATCCAAACTAAAAACCGACTTGACTTTACAAATTTTGTTTTGCCTTTTTTGTGAATCATTAGTATCATGTATATATTCAGGAGTGTAAAATTATAAAAAATGTATAATATGACGTGAGTGTCAGCAGTCGATATTCGGAACGCTCCAGGCGGGCCGGATCATAAAAGCCTTCTCCTGCGGCAGGAGAAGGCTTTTGACCCCGGCATCATAATGTCAGAGGAAATATTCATGATAGATACGACGGATCTTCGTATTATTAACATATTGCAGAAAAACGGCAAGACCTCGACCAGAGAAATCGGCGCCGAGGTAGGGCTGACCGCTCCGGCGGTATCGGAAAGAATCAGCCGTCTGAAGGACCAGAAGGTCATCCGAGGAATCCATGCCGACATTGACGAGAGCAAGCTCGGATACAATATCTCCGCCTTCGTTAAAATCAATGTGCCGCCCCGTCTGTACCGGAGCTTCTGCAGGTTCTGCGAAGAGGATTCCGCGGTTGTTGAGCACCACCATATCGTCGGTCTTGAAAATGCGCTGCTTCGGATCCGTGTCGAAAACTCTCACGAACTCGAAATGCTTCTGGAGCGCCTCCGGAGCTTTGGTCTGTCCAACACCTCCGTTATGCTTTCCAGTTATTTTTCCGAGAAAACCTTTCCGGTAGAGTAGCAGAAAAGGAGGGGTCTTGTGGGACAGCTTCACTTTGATCTCCACATCGTCATGGCGGATCCTGCCGGAAACCGTACCGCTATTGTCACAGAGGCATCAAAGCTCCCGGGAGAGCTTTATGCCTCTCTCGGCGCTGAAATCCTGGCGGACTCTTCCCTCCGTGCAGAGCAGGTGGGCTTCAGCGTGAGGGGGAAGCACGGTTTTCCCAGACTGGAAATGTGCGGAGGAGAGTTTTGCGGCAATGCTGCGAGAAGCTTCGGCTGCTACCTCGCCCTGCAAGACGGAAAGGCGGCAGCCGGCGGAGAAATCACGATAGAAATCTCCGGGAGATCCGCCCCTATGCAGATTCGACTTACGGAGGATGGTGCTGTTGCAGAGATGGCACTCCCTAAAAAAATCGGCGAAATCCGAAAGGAAGAAATCCTGGATGCATTCCGGCAGAGACAGACGCAGAATCCCCCTCACTCTCAGAAGGGTTTCGATGCAGAAGAGCTCCTCAGCGTGACGGGCATCCCGGAAAGGCTGCCTGTCATCCATCTGGAGGGAATTTCCCATGTCATCCTTCGGGAGTTTCCCGCTTTTCATCAGGAATCCGCAAAAAAATATCAGCCGCTTCTTGACAGTCTCATTGATGTCGTAAGAAAAGACAACAGCATCCCTGCTGTTGGCGTGATCTCACTTTCTGAAAATCGGCTCTGCCCCTATGTCTACGTCCGGGGACCGGAGAGTCGTGTCTTTGAAAGCAGCTGTGCGTCCGGCAGTATCGCTGCTGCCTGGCTTCTCAGCCAAAGCTACACCTCCCCCCTCGTCTCCTTTCGCTTCCTTGAACCGGGAGGAATTCTGACTGCTGAGATCCGGAAATACTCTCCGGAAGAGAGCCTCGCCTACATCGGCGGGCCGGTGCATATCGAAGCAGCGGTACGAAGAAGCTATACGATTCACGATAATCCCGAGGACAAATGCTGATTGCGGCTCTTCCGGAGGAACGTACAGAAGCAGTTACTCTCCACACAGAAAGATATGGATTCCCTGTTTTCTTCTCCGGAGTTACAATACTGAGGAAACGCTGAGTCAGTGTTTCCCCGAGCATCCGTATATTTTTGAAGCATCACGAAAAAAGGCAAAACCATGACCGACAGCAGAGCCGTTGTAGAGGCAGAACAGTATTTAAACCAGATCCCCCGTTTCTCCAGGCGGAAGCATACCCTCGATGATCTCAGAGATCTGCTTCGCTTTTTTCATGCGGAGCTGCCGGAAGAAAAAGTGATTCATATTGCGGGCACCAACGGAAAAGGCTCCGTCTGTGCCTTCCTCGAATCCATCTTCCGGACTGCCGGACAGAGCACGGCACTCTTCACCTCTCCGCATCTTGTTTCCATCCGGGAACGCTTTGTGTTCGACGGGATGCCTGTCTCAAATGAAGAGTTTCTGCAGGCCTATCATGGGATCCATATGCGCGAGACAGCTCTTCAGGCGAAGGGATATACCATCCCTACCTATTTTGAATATCTCTTCCTGATGTTCTGTCTCATGGTGCAGCATCATCCGACAGACAGAGTGATCCTGGAAACCGGTCTCGGCGGTAGGCTTGATGCCACCAACTGCACTCTTCGTCCCTCCGCAACTGTCATCAGCTCCATCAGCTTTGACCACATGCAATACCTGGGAAACAGTATTCCGGAGATCGCAGCAGAAAAAGCAGGGATCATCAAGGATCACGTCCCTGTCTTTTTTGATGACAATGATGCCGAAGCCTCCCAGGTCATCCGTCAGAAGGCAGAGGAAAAGCATGCTCCCTGTATCCCTGTCGGGGACGGGGATATCACGAGCCCTGAGCTTCACCCGGACCGGCTCCGCTATCAGGCACTCCTTGCCGCAGATACAGACAGAAACGCTGCAGAAAATGCCGTTCTCACTCTCCGTCAGATCAGCGTTCCCATCCCGGCAATATATCAGACCGTCAATAGTCTGCTGGCAATCCGTGTCGCAGAGCATTTCCTGATCCCGACAGGAAAAATTCTCGAAGGAATCCAAAACACCCGCTGGGCAGGGCGGATGGAGGAGATTGCCCCGGGAGTCTATATCGACGGCGCACACAACGAAGGCGGCATCAAAGCATTCGCAAAAAGCGCCGATATGCTCGCAAAACGGCTGCATGCCCGGCAGCGTCTTATGGTCTTCACGGTTTCCGGCGACAAGTCCTACGAGAAAATGCTGCATACAATCCATACACAGCTGAAGCCGGATCTTCTGATTCTCACCACCATGGAATCCTATCGAGGGCTGCCGATGGACACGCTGAAGGCTGCCGTCCTGCAGGAATTTACCGGAGAGCATCCCCGAATCGAAATTACTCTGCGGGTAAAGGATGCTCTTTCGAAAGGCTTCCGGGAAAAGGGAGAACAGGATATCCTTTTCTGTGTCGGCTCCCTCTATCTCATCGGGGAGATTTGGGCGCTCCTCCAGAAAAGAGATACATCCCAGGGAGAAACCCCTCCGCGGAAAGGGGATGCTGTTTCCCAGTAAATAAAAAGAACGCTGCTATCCCCTCTCGGAAATTCCAGCGCTCTTTTGCTATGCACAGCTTTCTTCAGATCAGTGAATCCACCCTCCGTATTGTACAAAGAGGGGAGCAAAAACCAGGGACACGATAGTCATCAGTTTGATCAGAATATTGATGGAAGGTCCGGAAGTATCCTTAAAGGGATCCCCGACCGTATCTCCGACAACTGCCGCCTTATGACTCTCACTGCCCTTGCCGCCGTAGGCGCCGCTCTCGATATACTTCTTCGCATTGTCCCAGGCACCGCCGGCATTGCTCATCATAATCGCCAGAAGCACACCCGAGGCGAGTGCCCCCGCCAGCAGGCCGCCGAGAGCCTCTGCACCGAGCAGGAAACCGACCAGCACCGGCGCCACGATGGCAAGAAGACCCGGCAGAATCATCTCCTTCAGAGACGCAGCCGTCGAAATATCCACACATCTCGCATAATCCGGCTTGGAAGTCCCTGCCATGATGCCCGGATCTGCATGGAACTGACGGCGAACCTCTTCGATCATTTCATTCGCCGCTTTTCCGACAGAATTCATGGTCATGGCAGAGAAGAGGAAGGGAAGCATCGCGCCGAGGAACAAGCCGATAATCACAATGGGATCCAAAAGACTGATCTGTGCAAGCTGCGCTGTGGTCGCAAAGGACGCAAAAAGTGCAAGCGCAGTGAGCGCCGCAGAGCCGATGGCAAAGCCTTTCCCGATGGCGGCTGTAGTGTTTCCGACAGAATCCAGAGTATCCGTGATTTCTCTGACATTTTCCGGAAGATTCGCCATTTCGGCGATACCGCCGGCATTGTCAGACACAGGACCATAGGCATCCACGGCAACTGTGATTCCTGTCGTGGAAAGCATCCCTACAGCGGCGAGGGAAATGCCATAAAGTCCCGCAAAATGGAAGGCCACCAGGATGCCCACGCAGATAAAGATAACCGGAAGCATGGTGGAATTCATGCCCACCGCCAGACCGGAAATAATCGTGGTTGCCGCACCGGTCGTGCTCTGCTCCGCGATACGGCGCACATGCTTATAGGCGTCAGAGGTATAGACCTCCGTGATCATCCCGATGACGACTCCCGCAAGAAGCCCGGAGATGATGGCATAGGCGTAGCTCATGGAGTGCAGAAGCTGGCGGCTGAGAATGACGGTTCCGACGATCACGACCGCGCTGCTGAAATAGGTTCCAAGGTTCAGAGACTTTGCCGGATTGACCCCCTTCTTTCCGCGGACCAGCAGAATGCCCAACACGGAAGCAATCAACCCCAGCGCGGAGATCAGCAGCGGGAAAAGTGCCGCCGTTTCCATCGTAAAGTCCTGTGCCTCACCGAGAGCTGCCCCGGCGACAGCGGCAAGCGTCACTGCGGAGATGATGGAACCCACATAGGATTCAAAAAGATCGGACCCCATCCCGGCGACATCGCCGACATTGTCTCCGACATTGTCCGCAATCACCGCGGGATTTCTCGGATCATCCTCCGGGATACCGGCTTCCACCTTACCGACAAGATCGGCACCCACATCGGCAGCCTTGGTATAAATTCCACCGCCCACACGTCCGAAAAGCGCCATGGAGGAGGCGCCGAGGCCAAAGCTCGTGACACACTGCATCACACTCGCGAGATCCAGCAGCACAAAAAACAGGGAAAGGCCGAGAAGCCCGAGTCCTGCAACAGAAAGTCCCATGACAGCGCCGCTTCGGAAGGCAAGCTGCAGCGCCTTTTCCATTCCCGACTCCCGTGCCGCACTGGCAGTACGCACATTGCCCTTGGTTGCGATATTCATCCCAAAGAAACCCGCCAGTACAGAGAAGCAGGCACCCAGAACATAGAGCACTGCGGAGGTCCATCCGATAAAAAATCCTATCAGCAGGAAGAGTGCACAAATCACAAACAGCATGGTTCGATATTCCCTCTTCAGAAACGCAAAAGCTCCCTCACGAATGTAGCCCGCGATTTCCTGCATTTTCTCATTTCCACTGCTCTGTCGTCCGACCCAGCGCGCCAGAAGGTACGCCGTAATCAGAGCGATGACGGAACATAGGGGGACAAGTAATTTCATTTTCTTTGCCTCTTTTCTTTTTTGTAAAATTATTCTCAAAATAACACAAATTCTGTATTGATAATGTTACTTTAGCACAAAAGAAGAACTTGAGGCTATATTTTTTTGTAAATTATAAAAATTTCTTAGTTTCTTTTTGTTAAGAGCACTACCAAATCCCCAGCACATGCTGCAGCAACAGGCTGACAGTACTGATGC
>CAUUIW010000008.1:0-143939 GCA_963545355.1 uncultured Oribacterium sp.
GAGACCCTCCTGGAAATCCATCATTCCATTTTTACAGAAAAAATTTCATACTCTCAACAGAAATGAAGTTTTGGCATCTCACGCTTGTGGGATGCCTTTTTGCGCTCTGACCTCCGTCCCGTTCTTCGTGGTAAAGCGGATGTCATCCTTGCTGCGGACCGTCACGAACTCGATCATGCCAATGTAATTTTCATTTCCGGAATATAACTTCGCTGGTCTTGCGATCCATCATTACTGGCTGCTTTCGGCTAATGATATAGCTGCTGCTAACCGGAAAATCCAAAAACTTTTCTTGTTATGAGACCAAATCGATTTTTGAATTGTATATTAGGTGAAGGACCCTTCAAAAATGAGATTGGAGCATAGTAATGAGATTGTCGGCAGAATACCTTGTCGAGGCATATCAGGAAAATATCTATCTGGCATCATTCAGTATCTGTCGAAATCAAGAGGATTCGGAAGATGTCGTTCAAGATACTTTTCTTAGATATCTACATTCGACACAGGAGTTTGAAAGTGAAGAACATATAAAAGCCTGGCTTCTTCGAGTCGCTATCAACAAGTCGAAAAATATGCTTGCAGCCTTTTGGCACCGGAACAAGATGCCTTTGGAAGATTACATGGCAGATATTTCTTTTCGGGAACCGGAAGACCTCGTCCTGACGGAAGCGGTCCTTGCTTTACCGAAAGCATACCGAATTGTCATTCATCTCTATTATTACGAGGATTACTCTGTTTCAGAAATCAGCCAGATACTGGGCATTTCGAAAAGCGCCGTAAAAAATCGATTACTAAGAGGACGCAAGAGATTAAAAACTGTACTAAAGGAGGATTGGTCAGATGACGAATAAAGAGAAATACCAGAGAGCATTTTCGCAATTGCACCCGTCCAATCATTTCAAAGTAAAGCTGGAGGATAATATGATGAAGCACACATTAAGATTCCGCAATGCATTTGTGGCGTTTTGCGTAGTTCTGGCATTAGCAGCAGGTGGCGCAACGGTATATGCCGCTGATATCGGCGGCATTCAGCGAACCATTCAGATATGGTTAAACGGTGATCAGACCGATGTTACGCTAACCATCAATGAAAGCGATGGAAGCTATGCGATCACAGATGATAACGGTGACATCATTCAAAGCGGCGGCGGTATAGCCATAGAAGCAGATGGAAGTGAGCGACCGTTGACTTCAGAAGAAATTTATGAAGAACTGACGAATCAGGTCACAACAGATCATATTGACGGACGCATGTATTTACTTTACAAAAACCAGAAAATTGACGTGACCGATAAATTTGCAGATAATGACTATTGTTATCTTACTCTTAAAGATGGTGATGAAACCTTGTATGTTACTGTGGGAAAGGACGGCACCATGGCTGTCGGGCAACACAGATATATGCAGCCGGGCGTTGACTTCTGGTAAGGGGTTGCAGCCATAACCGTTTTCATCTGAAATTAGTTGTACATTCTTTCCTTCAATAAAGAAACGCCGAAGAACAGATGATTTTGTCTCCGGTGAAGGATGTGAAAAGAGTGCCCGGGAGGAATTATCGATACGCCTTCTCCGGGCCTTTTTGTGGTTCTTAAGACCGTTGCCTTCTCCGGAAATACAATCCCTGCCGTGATTTCGGGTGTCCCAATGAAGTACATAACCTGCTCCTTTCGGAGCCCTCAGAGAGTCCGATTTTTTGTCAGCATCCCCTTATCGATGTATAAAACCGTATCGTAAAATGGCAGGATTTGTACTACTCTTTCATTGAAGCATCGGGAGTTTCTCCTTTGCGGGTGTTTAATATGAAAGGGAATAAAAATCATGAGAGGGAATAAAGATATTGTCTGTGTGGATTTTCACACGCATCCTGTGCCCCCAATATTTCGACAGGCTATGTCGGAGTTAGGAATTGACCCTGTAGAAGAAGACGGATTTCCGCTTCCGGCATGGAGTGTAGAAGAACATCTGCTTTTTATGAAAGAAGCAAATATTGATTATTCTGTTTTATCTGCACCCGTACCACATATTTACAACGGAGATAATGAAAAAGCACGCAGGGCAGCAGGAAAAGTCAATGATGAAGTGGCATCGATTGTAAAAAATCACCCCAATAGATTTGGATTTGCAGGTCTGGTTCCGCTTCCGGATGTTGAGGAGGCTATCTTAGAAACTGCCCATGCAATGGATGAATTAGGAGCTCTGGGAATGAAGGTAGCTACCAATATGGGAGGAGTTTATCTTGGAGATAAAAGATTCGATCCTCTGATGGAGGAATGGGACAGGAGAAAGATGCTTGTCATTATTCATTCCTGCCGTGCGAGATTAAGGCCGGAAAATGTTATCACAGGAAAAGTGGCAGCTATCTATGAATACCCTGCAGATACGACAAGAGCCGTATTAAATATGATGGCCAATCGTATTATGACCCGTTATCCGAATATCAAATGGATAGTGCCACATTGCGGATCATTTCTTCCATATATGTTGCAGCGTTTTACAGGTGTTTCCGGTATTTTAACAACGCTGGGAATGATGGAAAGTGTGGATGTAAAGTCAGAGTTTGAAAAACTTTATTTTGATATTGCCGGGGATCATCCCTTGCCGACTCACCTGAACATGCTGCGCATGGTAGCTGAGGACAGCCATATCGTCTATGGCACGGACTATCCCCACTCCCCTGCAAATGTAATCTTAAAAAAGAAAGAGCAGCTGGATACCGGCATGGGAGACAGCGAGGTGTTGGAGAAGATATATAGAGGCAATGCAAAAACTTTATTGGATACAGGAGAGGATTAAGGGTATGAGCTTAACGGTAAATCTATACTATACCGGGATAAACGGTAATGCTAAAAAGTTCGCTGAGGAGATAGAAAAGAGTGGCCTTTCTGCAAGAATTCGAAGTGAACAGGGAAATGAAGGGTATGAGTATTTCATTCCACTTAAGGATCCGGAAACTATTTTGCTGATAGATAAATGGAAGGATCAGAAGGCTCTGGATCTTCATCATGCCTCCCCTATGATGCGGGAATTGGCAGAATTAAGAGAGAAGTACGATCTTCATATGCGAGTGGAAAGATACCGGTCTATTGAGGGAGAAGACGGAGATGAAAGGTTTATTCGTCAATAAGACCTGCCTAAAACAAATTTGCCAAGCTGATTCATAGCCTGAACATGGGAATTCCAGTGAACCATGTGGCTGAAGTTCTTTATTTTTATTGTTTCAGATAAACCGCATTTTTGCAGAGCCATAATCATTCTTTCTGTTTTGTTATCATATCTGGCGGATTTGAGATTGAGAATCCACTTATATGACCATATAATTCTGACATGGAAAGAAAACGGGAGAAATAAAAAGTGAGTTTTTTATTAGGGATTATTTATCTTTCATTTATCAGCCTTGGACTTCCCGATGCATTACTTGGTGCGGCATGGCCAAACATGTATCCGGAATTTCAGGTTCCGGTATCCTATGCAGGAGTCATTTCCATGATTATTGCATTTGGAACAATTATTTCCAGCTTACATAGTGATCGTTTTACGAAAACATTCGGAACCGGTAAAGTTACGGCAGCAAGCGTCGGGATCACAGCATTTGCTTTATGGGGCTTTTCCATCAGCCATAGTTTTATTATGTTATGTTTATGGGCAATCCCCTACGGCCTCGGTGCAGGCAGCGTAGATGCTTCTTTAAATAATTATGTCGCACTGCATTATGCCAGCAAGCATATGAGCTGGTTGCATTGTATGTGGGGAGTTGGTGCAACGCTTGGACCGTATATCATGGGTACTGTGCTTACTGGTGGTGCTGTATGGAACACAGGGTACCGAATTATTTCTGTATTGCAGATTATACTTACTGCGATTCTGGTATTCAGCCTTCCGAAATGGAAAGGACAAGATAGATCATACGAGGAATCGAACAGTGGAAGGGTATTCTCGTTGAAGGAGATTCTTGCGATTCCGGGTGCGAAAGCAATCATGGTTTGCTTCTTTTGCTACTGTGCGATAGAACAGACAGCCATGCTCTGGGCAAGCAGCTATCTGAATCTGGCGAAGGGTATAGATGCAAAAACAGCCGCTTCATTTGCCGGTATGTTTTGCATCGGTATTACTATCGGCCGTGGAATCAACGGCTTTATTGCCATGAAATTGAAGGACAGACAGATGATTCGTATGGGACAGGCCATTATTCTGGCCGGAATTATAGTGATGATACTTCCTTTCGGAAAAATTGTTTCACTGATTGGATTTTCGCTGATCGGATTGGGCTGTGCACCTGTATATCCTTGTGTTATTCATTCCACACCAGAGCATTTTGGAGCAGAACGCTCGCAGGCAATTATAGGTGTACAGATGGCAAGTGCTTATATTGGAACATGTCTGATGCCGCCGTTGTTTGGCTTCATTGCCAATCACATATCCATCAGACTATTGCCGTTATATTTGCTGATTTTGCTCGTACTGATGGTGTATATGCATGAAATATTGGGAAGGAAGGTGCATTGTGAAAGCTGATTATCATGTTCATACAGAGTTCAGCGACGATTCTGATTATGCGATGGAAAATGTAATAAAAGATGCCATTACAATGGGTTTGGATGAAATCTGCTTTACAGATCATGTAGATTATGGTGTTAAAAGGGACTGGGATGAAGCGGGAAAAATGATCTTCCGCAAAGGTGGTGCGGGCGAACCGGAGGAAATGTCTTTGGCAAATGTTCATTATCCGTCCTATTATGAGACATTTAAGGAAATGCGAGCATTGTATGAGGATAAGATTCATTTAAAGCTTGGGTTGGAATTTGGCATGCAGGCGCATACAATTGAAAAATATGAAAGGCTGTTTGCAAGGTTTCCTTTTGATTTTATCATTCTTTCTGTTCACGAAGTAGAGGATAAAGAGTTATGGACTCAGGATTTTCAACAGGGCAGGACACAGCAGGAATATAATGAACGTTACTACGAGGAATTAGGATATCTTGTTCAGAACTATCACCATTACAGCGTATTAGGTCATATGGATCTGATAACCAGATATGATAATGCAGGTGTATACCCGTTTGAAAAATTAAAACCGATACTTACTGAAATTTTAAGAACGGTAATTGCTGACGGAAAAGGAATCGAGGTAAATACGTCCAGTTTCAGATATGGCTTATCCGATCTCACTCCGTCACGAGATATTTTAAAATTATATCGGGAATTAGGTGGAAGCATACTCACCATTGGAAGTGACAGTCATAAACCGGAACATTTGGGCTCGTTTATTGATGAAATAAAGCAGGAATTAAAAATACTGGGATTCAAAGAATTTTGTACTTTCGCTAAAATGAAACCAGTATATCACCAATTATAATAAGAATTTGATCAAGTAGGTTTTTATTTTTCCGTGCCCTACTTGGGGCGGCGGATTTACCCCTATTTCACCAAAGGAAAATAGGCAAATCAAAATCCAAATGAATTTGTTGAGCAGACAGTATTCAGGAAAATCGGCTTGACGTTTATATACCGATAGGTATATAATTTCCGCATGGGTAATAATGCAAACAGCAAAGATACGATCCTGCAATGTGCATTGCAGCTTTTTGGGGAAAGAGGCTATGAGGCTGTGGGGATTACTGAAATCACACAGTCCGCCGGAATCACAAAACCAACGCTCTATTATTTCTTTCAAAGCAAGGAGGGAGTTTTCAGGGCAATTCTGGAGAAATATTATGAGCGTTTTAACGATCTTCTCCAATTAAGCTGCAGCTACCTGCCTCATCCGGAGCTTTACGAAGAGGATATTTTCCCTGTGCTTCAAAAGCTTGTAAAAATGTACTTTTCGTTTGCCAGGGACAACACGACCTTTTACCTGATGCTTTTGTCTCTGTCCTTTGCCCCGCCAGCCGCCAAGACAACGATCCTTGCAAAGCCTTACTTTGTGAGACAGTATGAAATTGTCACCGCATTGTTTCACGATTTTTCCAGGATTCATACCAATCTGAAGGGCAAAGAACTGGAATGTGCCTATCATTTCATCGCCCTTATCAATGCGAACATCGGGTTTTGGTATCAGGGAATCGGGGCATTGAATGAGGAAAGGGCTGAACGCATTGTTCGTCAGTTTATGCATGGAATATTCTCATGATCCATGCTGTTTCCAAAAAATCGGATGTTTTTTTGATTTTGTATACATATCGGTATATATAAGAGGAATCAGAACATGTGGGCAACAAACAGTGTGTTTTATCAAATCTATCCCCTGGGGGATTCTGCGGTGCTCCCAAAGACAATGACGGGGTACTCGTACCCAGGATACGCAAGGTCATGGACTGGATTCCGCATCTCAATCGGCTGAATGTGGACGCGGTTTACTTCTCTCCGATATTCGAATCCGACCGCCACGGCTATGATACCAGAGATTATCGGAAAATCGACTGCCGCCTTGGCAGTAATGAGGATTTTGCCGCGGTTTGCCGGGCGCTCAGGGAGGATCATTCGCGTGGTGCTGGACGGTGTGTTTAACCATGTGGAGCGAGGCTTTGGGGCATTTCAGGACGTGCTGCAGCACCGGGAGCAGTCCGAGTACAGGGACTGGTTCTATATCCGTTTTGACGGCAATTCCTGCTATAATGACGGACTGTGGTATGAGGGCTGGGAAGGGCACTTTGAATTGGTCAAGCTCAATCTGGACAATCCGAAGGTTACGGAATATCTTTTCTCCTGCATTCGATCCTGGATCGATGAGTTTCAAATCGACGGCTTGCGGCTCGACGTGGCCTACTGCCTGAATGAGTCTTTTTTACGTAAGCTCCGGCAATTCTGTGATTCTGTCAGGCAGGATTTTTTCTTGCTGGGTGAAATCCTGTTTGGAGATTACAGGAGGATTGTGAATGCCGGGATGCTGCACAGCAGTACGAATTATGAATGCTACAAGGGCTTATATTCCAGCTTCAACGACATGAATCTGTTTGAGATTTCCTACTCCCTCAACCGCCAATTCGGGAAGGATGCCTATGCAATCTACAGGGGAGAGCATTTGCTGGCCTTTGCGGATAACCATGATGTAAGCAGGGTGTCCAGTATTTTGAAGGAACAGCGGCATCTGCCGCTGCTGTACGCTTTGCTGTTCACCATACCGGGTATCCCTTGTATCTACTATGGAAGTGAGTGGGGGATTTCAGGTATCAAGGAAAATAACAGCGATGATGCTCTTCGTCCGGAAATTTCCGCCCCCGAATGGAACGACCTCACCACGTTGATCGCTTCCCTTGCCGCAGTTCACAAGCAGTATAAGCCTCTCCTCTATGGGGATTACAAAAGTATTGTGCTTACAAACCGGCAGCTGGTATTTCAGCGGGAATTTGAGGGGGAACGGATATGGGTTGCTTTAAACGCCGATTCGCAGGCATACTACGCTCAGCTTAACGGGATGGGAGCTGGTAATGCGGTGAATTTACTGAGTGGAGAATGTGTCTCGCTCTGCGAGGGCTATTTGCTTCCGCCGTTCGGTCTTTTCCTCTGGAAGATTTAGCGGGGATGCACCCATTCCCGGTTTGTGAAGATATCTGTCACAGCCATGAACCGGGGCTTCCGGCACGAGAAGGCGCTCTGCGGAGAAATCAGAGAAACTATCGGCTGAGCGGCAAACCGAGTCAGAGCAGTCCATTCCCGAGACGAGCTGAAGCATGTTTTTGCGGTCCATCTCGACATCGCTTAAATCAATGTGGCATAGCTATAGAAAAATCATGGAACGTATCTGTTGCCAAGATTGCGAAGGAATCTTGAAGTTTGAGAAAAGGCGTGGTAAATTATCCATATAAGCTAGCTGAAAATTGATGGCGGATCCTGAACGGTGCCGGGAATACCGGCATTTTTTAAGAGCTATAAGTTAGTTAAATCTAACTCGAGAAGTTCTCGGATGTCATTTGTTCGGCTTAAGAAAGGAACAGATTTCGACGTTGCATGCATGGATCGGCATAAGGAGCGCAGACATAATATGGGTGTTTTCAGAAAGTTTTTCAACCAGACAAGAAAGCCTGAGGGCATGCTCGGCAGGATCATGCTCCGCACAATGAACGCGGGTCATGCAAGGATGGCGGACTGGGGCATGTCGCATCTATGGCAAATCAGTCCTGAAAATATTGCAGAGCTTGGCTGTGGCGCAGGAAGAAATGCCGGAGAGCTGCTTAAAAGATACCCGCAGGCGCATTTGACCGCGGTGGATTATTCCAGCTTATCCGTGGAAAAGGCGAAGGAATACAACAAGGAGATGGTTGCGGCAGGGCGCTGCACGGTTCTGCAAGGGGATGTGTCGATGCTTGGTCTTCCCGGAGCATCGTTTGATCTTGCGACGGCCTTCGAGACGGTTTATTTCTGGCCGGGGCTCGAAAAATGCTTTTCCGAGGTTTACAGAGTACTGAAGCCCGGCGGATGTTTTTTGATTTCCAACGAATCGGACGGTACGGATGCCGCAAGCCGGAAATTTGAGAAGATTATCGACGGCATGAAGGCTTATACCGCCGGTGAACTGGAGACAGCCCTGCGTGCCGCCGGTTTTGTTGAAGTGATAAGCGACCATCACAAAACCAGGCCGTGGATCACGGTTATCGCGAAAAAGTGAGAAAAATTGAGAATGGCGTTTTCCGTGATTTCAAAATAAAGAGTGGGGAAGAGTCGATGGAATACCGGGTGACAGTATTCTCACAGGGAAAGGGGATAAAAAGAAAATGAAAGCCGATTACAAAAACTGGGTTCCGGAAAGCCTGTTGAAAGGGCTGATTGCCGGAACTGTCCTGATGTTGGTTCTGTTCCTGTTTTTCGGTGCAACGGATTTTGTCCTGCATGGAACAGTGCGGCTCCTCTGTGCCGTGATTCTCGGCATCGGAACGCTTGTACTGCTGTTCTTTGCCGTGTGGATGACGATACTGTACAGAACCTTTGATTACAGGGGAAAAAGAAGGCTTGCCAAAACAATCGTAGAGGGAACGGCTGAGTATATAACAATCCCGGATGACGGTGCAGGCCTGGATGTCGGCTGCGGCAGCGGTGCGCTGACCATCGCCTGTGCAAAGAGGAACCCGAAAGCGCATGTGGTTGGCTGCGATATTTGGAGTGGTGCCTATAAGACTGTGTTTACGAAGAAGCGCTGTGAGGACAACGCAAAGGCGGAGGGCGTATTCAACGTACGCTTTGAGGAAGGCAATGCGGTGAAGCTTCCGTTTGAGGATGAGAGCTTTGATGCGGTGACAAGCAATTATGTTTATCACAATATCGCGGGACAGAATAAGCAAACGCTCCTGCTGGAGACGCTGCGTGTGTTGAAAAAGGGCGGTGTTTTCGCCATTCATGATCTGATGAGCAAGCCGCGCTACGGTGATATGGATGAATTGATCAAAAAACTGAAGACAGAAGGATACGAGGATGTGCGTCTGATCGATACCACGACCGGAATGTTTATGGGGCATAAAGAGGCTGTGTGGCTTGGACTTGCAGGCTCGACTCTGCTTGTCGGGAGAAAATAGGGAGCGGGCATATGCCCGCCCTAAAAAGCGGATGATGAGACCTGTCGGCTTTATGGCTTGATGAGCTCCTCCTGAGGAAGGAGATTTCTCATGCTTTCGAGTCCGATCAACAGAGTAGAAGTATTATGGAAAAGCGCAGAAGTCGCGGGCTGCAGCATCCCTAAAACGCCGAAGAGGATTAAACCGGCATTGAAACAGATGATGAAGTGGTAGTTATTCTGAATCCGGCGCATCAGCTTTTTGCTCAGACGCTTCAGAATCACCAGCTGGTAGAGGTCGTTGGCGGAGATTGTGATATCCGCAACCTCCCGCGCGATGGCGGCACCGGACTGGATCGCGATTCCGCAGTCCGCTTCGGAGAGTGCCGGAGAATCATTGATACCGTCACCGATCATGATGACCTTGTGACCCAGCGCATGCTCTTTCCGGATAAATGCTGCCTTATCTTCCGGGAGGACCTCGGCGTAGAATTCATCCAGTCCCACCATGCGGGCAACGGAAGCAGCTGTTTTATGGTTATCTCCGGTCATCATCACGACCTTATGGATGCCTTCCCTTCTCAGATGAGAAACAACTTCCTTTGCCTCCGTCCGAAGAGGATCGGAAATCAGGATGGCAGCACAGAGCTCATGATTCATTGCCATATAGAGGATGGAGTATTCCTCCGGGAGGTTCTCGAATTTTTCCTTTTCCTCTTCCGGAATCCGGCAGTTTTCATCCTCGAAGATGAAGTGGTGGCTTCCGATCAGAACTCTTGCCTCGTCGTAATGGCTGGCGATGCCGTGCGCTACGATATATTCCACCTTGGAGTGCTTTTCCTCGTGCTTGAGCTGTCTTACTTTGGCCTCCGCAACGACCGCATTTGCTACGGAATGCGGGAAATGCTCCTCAAGACAGGCTGCCATGCGCAGCATCTCGTTTTCCTCATGATGTCCGAAGGGAATCACGGCGGCGACACGGGGCTTTGCGTAGGTGAGTGTTCCGGTCTTGTCGAAGACAATGGTGGTGGCATCCGCTACCGCCTCCAGAAATTTTCCTCCCTTTACCGAGATCTGGTGGCTGGAAGCCTCGCGCATGGCGGAGAGAACAGATACCGGCATGGAAAGCTTGAGCGCACAGGAGAAATCGACCATGAGAAAGGACAGTGCCTTGGTTGCATTTCGAGTGAGCAGGTAGGTGATTCCGGCGCCAAGGAAGCTGTAGGGCACCAGGGAATCCGCCAGATGTGCCGCCCTCGTCTCGGTTTGGGATTTCAGTTTTTCCGAGTCTTCGATCATCTTTACGATACGGTCGTAGCGGCCGGCACCGGATTTTTTCTCAACGATAATCCGACACTCGCCCTCCTCGACGACAGTTCCGGCATAGGTATAGGAGCCTTCCGCCTTTCTGACCGCCTGTGCCTCTCCGGTCATGGAGGACTGGTTGACCATCGCCTCCCCGGAGAGGACCTTGCCGTCCAGAGGAATCATATTTCCGGTACGGACAATAATGGTATCGCCCGGATTCACCTCGGTAATCGGCAGAAGGATCTCTTCTCCCTGCCTCAGGGTCCAGACCTTGTCGACCCCGAGGGACATGGTTCTCGCGAGATCGTCGACCGATTTCTTATGTGTCCACTCATCGAGGATGTCTCCCACGGTGAGCAGGAACATGACGGAAGAAGCGGTTTCATGGTCATTTCTGACAAGGGATGTCAGAATCGCCGTCGCATCCAGAATCGGGACTTCGATCTTGCCGGAGAGCAACGTTTTCAGTCCCTTCCAGAGATAGGGGACAGACATGATTACGGCACGGATCAGCTTTAAATCATGGGGGAAGCAGCTGACAGAGATCGCCCGGGTGAGGAGGGTAAATGCCATTTTCTCCTCATAGCTTCTCCGCAGCTCTCTGCCGTTGTGCTTCGGCGTGTCCTTTTCGTGCTCGTCATAGTGGAATTCCTTTAAGAGCTTCAGGATCTGCTCCCGCTCTCCCTGATATTCCACAATTACGTCACCGGTTCTCTCAAAGACTCTTACCCTGTAAACGCTTTCCTGCATTCGCAGATAATAGTCCAGAATATCCGCCTCTCTGACCGTCATCCGGGCACTGAGGATATGAGCGCGAAGCCGCTGCTTCGACTCATGCAGAATTTGAAACTTCATGGATTTTACTCCGTCTCGGAAATGATGGAAGCCGCTTTTTTCTGTGCTCTCTTCTCGTTGATTTCCCTCGCATCGGAAAGGATATCATTGCAGTTCTCCTGGATCTGATCCTTTACCTTGAGAACGCAATCCTGTGCACGCAGGGCAGCCGCAGTGGCTCCGGTGTAGCACTTCTTTGCGTCATCGCTGGACAGAATCTTTACACCGGCAGTTCCGAAGAGAACACCTGCCGAGAACAGACCGATTTTTTTCCAATCACAAAACATAGTTTCCTCCTTTATTGCTTTTATCAGTGATACCTGCCGATTATAGCATAGCTCCCGGAGGATACAGAATTACTTTTTTAAAGACAACGCAAGTATACAGTGTTCAACAAACATGCTGTGGCAGGAATCGCCTTTCGGGAGCGTTTCCTTAAGGAAACGCTGATTATATCATCAAATCAATGTTCACCTGAGTCCTGCAGCAGTTTCAGCCATTTTTGAATCAGATGTTCCCAGCTGTAGTTTTGTTCGACATAGCGTTTTCCTGCCTGTCCGATGCTTTCGCGGAGTGCAGCAGAATGCAGGAGGGCTTCAATCTTCCTGACATAGTCCTCCGGGGTATCCGCGACGAGAAAGTCCTGTCCCGGAGAAGCACCGATGCCGGAGGAGGCGATCGGGGAGGCGATGACAGGGACACCGAGCTTCATGCTCTCTAAAAGCTTATTCTGCGTCCCGGCACCGTTTCGAATGGGGACAATGCTGAGCTTCATTCCGGAAAGCAGACGGAAGGGATCCTCGAGAAAGCCAGTCACTGTGACATTAGGGTCTTCATTGAAGCTCCGGATGTCCCTGGGAGGCTCCACCCCGATGATATAAAACTGCAGCTCCGGCTCCTTTATCAGAAGCTTTGGAAAAACCTCCTTCATAAACCATCGAACCGCGTCGGCATTGGGCTGATAAGACATCTTGCCGAGGAAGGCAACAGCGTGCCTGTCCTTTGAATAATCTTTTTTGGGCACGGGGATATCATCCCGGACCGCGAGAGGAATCAGATGAAGATGAGAGACATCGGCGCCGTGCTCTGAGAGCCACTGCCGGTCATTTTCGGAGATAAGCACTGTGTTCGGAAAGAGCCGGGTACAGCGGCATTCATAGGAGAGGACCCGGCGGTATTCCAGCTGATACAGCAGCCTTTTAAGCCCGGAGGAGACATGAATCGCATTCTTATAATTGTAGGAGATGGCGTCGTGAAGATCGAGAATGACATTATTTTTTTCGAAAGAATCCAGGTATTTTGCGGTGCGGATATGGTTTGCGATGATGCGGTCGTAGCTGCCGTGGATTTCCCGCAGCTTTCGGGAAAAAGCGGCATTTTGATACAACGCGACCTGAAAGGGGAGCTCCGGACGAAAGACGGCGCCGAGGAGCCGACAGAGTGCATGTCCTCTGGAAAAGGGGACGGCATAGATATTCGTGAAAACCTCCCTGAGCGCCTCTCCACACTTCTCGAGCTCTCCGGGATGAGAGAGAAAGAGCAGGTCCAGCTGGTGCCCGGCCTCCTTCAGTCTCTTCGCCCCATGATAGATACGGATACGGAAGCCTGCGGTCAGCGGATACGGTATTCTTGAAGACAGAATCAGAATTTTCATGCCTGCTCCTTTATTTCTTTTCTTCCGGAAACAGTAATCAGGTACAGCATTCCGAAGATCATGAGGAAACCCAGTGCGTCCGCGATGGTGAAGTGATTCCGAAAGAGGAAGATACCGATAAGCGCGGCAGTGATGGGCTCGGCAAAGGAATAGAGGATAGCTCTGCCGGGACCGATACGTTTGATGCCGTTTAAATAGCAGATGAAGGCTGCAATGTTTCCGACCAGGATGACAAAGCTGATCCCGAATATTCCGGTACGGCTCGGAAGATAGCTGTAATTCCAGGGGCGGAAAAGAAGCGCCGTGAAGCCGCCTCCGAGAAGAAATGCCCAGCCCTGCAGGAGGGAAACCGGATGGTGCTTCATGAGATTGACCGGTGCGACATTGTAAATCATGGCACCGAGTGCGGAGAGGATACCGGCGAGGAGTGCCGGCGCGGAGGCTGCCAGATTTTCCGTTTTTCCATGGCTTGCAATGAGGATGACGCCAAAGAGCGCGAGAAAAATACTGAAGAGCTCCAGGGATTTTGGCTTCCTGTGTTCCGTAGTGCAGCTGAAGCACAGGATAAAGAGCGGCGCCAGATCCTGGAGGATGGTGCCGATTGCCGCGTTGGAGAGCTGGATGGTCAGAAAATAGAAAAACTGACATAAGCTGACCCCGAGGATGCTGTAGATAAAGAGTTCCCGGCGTTCTGTTCTGTCTTTCCAGGGGGAAAGGACCTGCTTCCCGTATTTGAACAGCAGAAAAAGGAGCATGACAATTCCGGCGCCGCCGAGACGAATTGGCACCAGCCATCGGCTGTCCATCTGCTCATGCTGAAAAAGAAACTGTCCCATGGAGCCGGAGAGCCCCCAGCACATTGCGCCGAGACTTGTGAGGAGAATGCCGAGAAGTTTTTCCTGCGCGAGTTTTGAGGAAGCAGCAGGAGCGTCATGCTGCCCCTGTTTTTCGGAAATATTGGGAATACTGCTCTGTTCTGTCATGGTAGATCTCAATCCTTATTTTGCTGTTTGGAAAAACACGCATCTCTGCGATTCTACCATGAAACGGATGCTTTCTCCACAGGGGAAGACGGAGAAGAAAAAGAGAGGACGGGGGAATTACTTTTCACATTTTTGTTTCAGATCGTCGGCTGCGGGATACTGTCCTGCTTTCGAAGAACAGGATAGAGCGCCATATAGATGACAACCGCCACGATCAGGGAGATGACGGCATTGACACCGGAAGATAGAAAGTTAATGGAAAGGGAAAGATCGGCAGCGGGTTTTCCCAGAATCAGAATTTTATAATAGTAGCCGATAACCGGGTCGGCGATGACATTGAAAAGGAGCCCGAAAAAGGCAGCGGCTGAGGTCCAGCGAAGGATGTGACGGCGGTCGCCGGATTTCGAGATATGTCCGAATTTATGTGCGATAAAGCCGGTGATGAGTCCGATCATCAGCTTGCAGATGAGGGTCTTCGGAACCAGCGGGAAATAGACAGGATCAAGAAGGTCTCCGATACTCATGCCGACAGCGCCTGCGATGCCGCCGAGAGGACCGCCGATGATAAAAGCGGCCAGGACAACGACGGCATTGCCGAGATGTATCGAGGTCATGTCTCCTCCGACAGGAATCTTTATCTGTAAAAAAGTAAAGACAACATAGGACAGCGCAGCAAAGAGAGCCGCAAGACTCAGTTTGTAGGTATTTTGATGCATAATTCAGGTCTCCTTTTCTCCTCCGCAGTAGGTTTTGCGGATTTCTGCTGTAAAGATAATACTAAAACTGACTATATAAAATATCCAAAATTAAATAAAAATATAACACCAAAAGAGGAAAGAAGGGAGGTACAGAGGATGTTTCATGAGAGGAGATTTTTCCGGAGATCAGCATTTGACATTCATGTCATAGATTTTGCCTATATTCACATACAAAGTTCCGATATTATGAAAGTATTAAACGCGGTGCTAGGATATACATATCGCAGGAAGGCACGGCCTGCAGAATGGGAGCAGGCTTTTCATTCGGGCAGCGCCAGAGGGTCCTTTTGTTATAGAAGAGAAGGAGAAGCATCATGGCAAGGAAAGCATATCAGGACAGAACACTCGGATTTGATACCAGGGCACTGCATGCAGGGCAGGAACAGCCGGATCCGGCAACCGGCGCGAGAGCTGTGCCGATCTATCAGACGACTTCCTTTGTCTTTGACAATTCGGATCATGCGGAGGCACGTTTTGCCCTGAAGGATGCCGGGAATATCTATGCCCGTCTGACCAATCCGACCGAGGAGGTCTTTGAAAAAAGAATGGCCTCGCTCGAAGGCGGGGTCGCCGCTCTGGCAGTCGCTTCCGGGGCTGCGGCAGTGACCTGTGCTTTCAAGGCGGTGGCACATCAGGGGGACCATATCGTCAGTGCCAGAAATATCTACGGAGGGACCTATAATTTCCTGAAGCATACCTTTCCGAATTACGGGGTGGAGACGAGCTTTGTGGATCCCTTTGATTTACAGGAGGCGGAGAGATACCTCCGATCGAACACAAAAGCACTCTATGTGGAATCTCTCGGAAATCCGAATGGAGAAGTTTGTGATGTAAGAGCATGGGCGGATCTTGCGCATCGGCACGGACTCCCTCTGATCGTGGACAATACTTTCGCGACACCCTGCCTTCTCCGTCCGATTGAGTACGGCGCGGATATCGTCGTTCATTCCGCAACCAAATTTATCGGCGGTCACGGTACGACACTCGGCGGCGTCATCATTGATGCCGGCAGCTTTGACTGGGCGGGTTCGGACAAGTGGCCGTGGCTCACAGAGCCGAATGAGTCCTACCATGGCGTGAGCTTTGCGAGAGATACTGCACCGGCGGTGATTGCCAGCTACCTGCGTGCCATTGTGCTTCGCGATGAGGGTGCGGCGATTTCTCCGTTGAATGCGTTTCTTCTTTTACAGGGACTGGAGACACTGGCGCTCCGGGTGGAGAGGCATGTGGAAAATGCGCTGAAGGTGGTGGATTTTCTGAAGGGGCATAAAGGCGTTGCAGCGGTTTCCCATCCGGCGCTCTCCGGGGATCCGAAGCAGCAGGCGCTTTATCGGAAGTATTTCCCGAGTGGCGCCGGTTCGATTTTTACCTTTGATATCGACGGGGATGAGAGGAGGGCAAAGGATTTTATCGATAATCTGGAGCTGTTTTCTTTGCTCGCCAATGTTGCGGATGTAAAATCTCTGGTGATTCATCCGGCGTCTACAACACATTCCGAATGCAATGCGGAGGAGCTGAAGGAACAGGGGATCCGCAGAACCACGATTCGTCTGTCCATCGGGATTGAGAATATCGAGGATATTCTGGAGGATCTGGAGGAAGCCTTCCGGGCAGTCGGACTCGCCTGAAACGGGTTTCTCCTTATGAGGATGCCCAACGCTCTCCCGCTTGTGGCGGATCCCTCCTTTGCATTCTTTTGAGGGAAAGCAGACGCATGTTTATCCGTGCCTTCGTCCGGGCCATCTGCCGAAGGCACGGAAAGCGCTGGAATTAAAAACAGCAGACAGAGACAGCTCCGGAGAAAGCGTTGAGCTGTCTCTTTTTCTTCCGCGGAGATATGCTATGATAGGCTGAAGCATAGGATCCGGTAGATTCCCTTCGGAGGTGGAGCGTGGCGATTCAGTTTCTATACGGCGGCAGCGGCAGCGGAAAAACAGAGACTCTGATCAAAGAACTTCTGTCGGAGGCGTCCCGGGATCTTTCCGGGAACTTTTATCTGATGGTGCCGGAGCAGGATACGCTGATGATGCAGAAGCGTATCATCTCCCATCCGGAGAATCGGGGAAGAGGCATCCTGAATATTGATGTCCTTTCCTTCCAGCGCCTTGCCTACAGGGTATTTGAGGAAAGAAATCAGAAGCTTCCGTCGATGATTGAGGATTCCGGAAAAATCATGATTCTCCGCAGGGTGGCAGGCAGAGTGAAGAAGGAGCTGAGATTCTATCAGAATCAGCTGGATAAGCCGGGTTTCCTTACAGAACTGAAGTCCCAGATCTCCGAGTTTTATCAGTATAAGGTCATCCCGGAGATGCTGAGGGAAGCCGCAGAGCATATCGATCAGGCACTCATGAAAAACAAGCTTCTGGATCTCGCTCTTCTGTATCAGGCGTTTCGCGACTATATGGCGGAGCATCAGTATATGGCGGAAGAAGAGCTTCTGGATCATCTGTATCGGCTGCTGCCAGAGAGTTCGTTCTGTCAGGGTGCTTCCTTTTACTTTGACGGCTATACCGGCTTTACGCCAATGCAGCTGGACGTACTGGAGGAAATGATGGAGCAGGCGAAGCTGCTCCTGTTTTCTCTGTCACTGCGGCGCGGGGAGGTGGAGAGCGCCAATCAGAGGGAAAGGGCCGAGGAAAGAGAGATGAGTCTCTTTCGTCTCTCCCGGGAAGCTGTCATGCTGCTCTCGGAAAAGGCAGGAAAGCTGGGTGTAAGGATTCTCCCGAAGATCGATGTGAATCAGGAGCGCTATCCCCGTTTTCGGCTCTCTCCCGCACTGGATTATCTTGAGAGAAACCTTTATCGTTATCAGAGCATACCGGTTTTTCCGGAGGAGCTGGGAGGACAGATCCAGTTTCATGAGGAGAGTGATGTGCAGGAGGAGGTGAGGCATACCTTCCGGAGAATTGAAAGCCGCGTCCGCATGGGAGAGCTGCGCTATCGGGATATCGGCATTCTGGTGACGGAGCCGGAGGAGTATCGGGATCTCCTTTTTCGCTATGCCTCGGAGTATCATATCCCGCTTTTTTTTGATGATCGGCGATCTCTTCTGGATTCCCCTTACGCGGAGATGCTCCGTGCGAGTCTGGAGGTACTGTGCGACCGCTTTTCCCTGGATGCCGTGATTCGTTATCTCCGGGCGATTCCGACGGAGAATCTCCGGGAGCAGAATGCGGTGGATCTTTTGGAAAATTATCTGCGGAGGAAGGGGATGCGGGGAAAAAGGAGGTACGGGGAAGCCTGGGAGGAGTATGAGGGGCTCCGGCAATATTTCCTGCTGCCGCTCCTTCGCCTGGAGGAAAAACTGAAAAGGCGCGCACTTTCTGCCGAAGCGTGTATCGAGGGAATCCGAGAGTATTTACAGGAAATCCGGATTTCGGAAAAGCTGGAGAAGCTGATTGAAACGCTGCGTCAAGAGGGGGAACAGGACAGAGCAGAAGAATTTGTCCGAGGAAGAGAGGCGGTACAGGAGCTTCTTTTAAAGATGCAGGAGCTGCTGGGGGAGGAGGAGCTTTCTCTTCCTGTGTTCTCCGAGATTCTGGATGCGGGACTTCAGAATAAGACAGTGACGGTGATTCCGGCGACACTGGATCAGGTGATGGTTGGAGATCTCACCCGCTCCCGCTTTTCGGAGATTCAGCTTTTCTTCTTTTTGGGGATGAATTCGCAGGCGATTCCCAAAAGCAATACCGGGGAAAGGCTGCTGCTGGATCGTGAAAGAAGCTTTTTGAAAACAGAGGGAATTTTTCTTTCTCCGGATAAAACGGAAACGGCGCTCGAGGAAAGATTCTATCTTTACCATGCTCTGACGCTGTCCCGGCGGGAGCTGCACCTATCCTACAGCAGGAAGGGAAGAGATGGCAGGGGACGGAGTATCTCCCATCTCCTTGAGGAGATTCTCAAAATCTTTCCGGAAGCGAAAAAACAGAAGGGGACGGGGGACGAATTTTCCTTCTGCAGCAGCGCGGAAGCCTACCGCCTGCTTTCGGAGGCACTCCGCTCCGCCGCCTCCCTGACGGAAAAAGCGGAGGATGAGAGACTGCTGCCGCTCCTTTCCTATCTGTTTTCCACGAAGGAAGAAAGAGAGAAGGCGCTTCGTCTCTTTCAGGCTGCCTTTTTTGATTACCGGGAGCCTTTTCTCTCCGAAGAGACGGCAAAGAAGCTTTATCATGCCGTTGTGGAGGGAAGTGTCACGAGAATCGAGCGTTTTTATAACTGCGCCTATGCGCATTTTCTTTATTACGGTCTTAAGCTTCGGGAGAGAGAAAAGGCGGAGCTTCAGAACTATGATCTCGGGAACTTCTATCACCGCGCCATTGAGTACAGCTTTTCCATGGCGCTGAAGGAGAAGCGGGAGCTTTCCGACTACAGCGACGAGGAGAGGGAGCAACTGCTGGAGCTTGCCTTTTCCCGTGCGGAGGCGGAGCTGGAAGGGCAGAAGTTTCTGGACAGCGAGAGGAATCAATATCTTTTATCCCGGATGCGGGAGGTTTCCCGTACGACACTCTACGCACTCTCGGAGCAGCAGAAGCAGGGAGAGTTCCGGCTGAGAGCGCTGGAAAAGGAGTTCAGTGAGAGCCGCGGAGATATGAAAATCCGCGGTCGAGTGGACCGTATCGACAGTTATGAAGCGGAGGATGCAGTATATCTGAAGCTGATTGACTATAAATCCGGGAGAAAGAGCTTTTCTCTTCCGGAGAGCTATGATGGTGTTCAGTTGCAGCTTCCCCTCTATATGAAGGGGATGCTGCGGCTGCTGCGCCCGAATTTCCGGGAGAAGCCGCTGCTTCCGGCGGCGATGCTTTACTATCATATCGATCAGCCGAAGCTCAGCTATCAGGAGGGAATGAACGAAGAGACAGTGAAGCAGCAGAGACTTGAGGCTCTCAAAATGGATGGACTGGTTGTGGCTGAGGATGCCGTCGTGAAGCTTCTGGATCGGAAATTCACGGATAAGTCCACGGTGATCCCGGCGCGTAAGAAAAAAGACGGGACATACCGGGAGGAGCATGCCGCGACAAGGGAGCAGTTTGAGGCGCTTTGTGACTATGCGGAGGATAAGATGCTGGAAGCAAAGGAGCGCATCCTCTCCGGAGAGATTTCCATGCAGCCCTATCAGAAGAACAGCTCCGGTCCTCGAGGAGAGCGGCAGAGCGCCTGTGATTACTGTGAGTATCACAGTGTCTGCGGTTTTGATCCGGAGATGGAGGGATACCGT
Organism: uncultured Oribacterium sp.; assembly: GCA_963545355.1. Classification (GTDB taxonomy): domain Bacteria; phylum Bacillota; class Clostridia; order Lachnospirales; family Lachnospiraceae; genus Oribacterium. The sequence continues at coordinate 20,237 of CAUUIW010000008.1, forward strand.
TACCGGAGGCAGAGCGAAAATCATGAGATTCTGGAAAAGATACGGCTGGAGAGAGAAGCGAAACGCTTAAAGCGGAACAGCGATACTTCCCGCAACGGGGAGAGGGACAGCTCTGTGTCAAGGCTTTCGGCACCGGTGCCGGAGGGAAGCGACAGCACGGGGGACAGAGGAGCCTCTGCGGATGTTCCTGTGATTGCAGCGGGAGAAGCTGAGAGGGTATCGGAGAACCGCGGGGCGGACAGAGAAAGGGCAAAGAAGTGATGGAGACCAGATGGACAGAAGAGCAGCAGAGAGTCATACAGCATCGTGAGGGGGATCTTCTGGTCAGTGCCGCGGCAGGCTCCGGTAAGACGGCAGTTCTCGTGCAGCATGTCATTTCCCGCCTTCTCGATCCGGTGGATCTGGTTTCCCTCTCCGAGATGGTGATCATGACCTTTACGGAGGCTGCCGCCGCGGAAATGCGGGAAAAGATACGGAAGGCGATAGAAGAGGAGCTCAAGAAAAATCCGGAGCAGAAGAAGCTGATTGCCGTCAGTCATTCTCTGCAGAATGCCAGCATTTCCACGATAGATGCCTTCTGCAAGCGCATCATTCTGGAGAATTATACAGCGCTGGATATCGATCCTGACTTTTCCGTCCTCGATGAAAATGAAGCGGCACTGATGAGCGAGGAGATTCTTGACGAGCTGCTGGAAGAGAGCTATGCAGCTTCGGAGGAGGACTTTCTGCGTTTCAGTGACAGCGTGACCAGTGCGAAAAATCAGAATGTGATCAAGGAATGGGTGCTGACTCTCCATCGCTATGCACAGGCGATGCCCTGGCCGAAGGAATATCTCGACTCCCTGCTGGAAGAGAGGGAGGCGGAGCAGTATTATCTCAGCGTGCTTCGGAGCTATGCCAGCGAATGGAAGGAAAAGCTGCGGGAAGCGCTGGAGCTGTGCCGCACGGACGAGAGTGCGGCAAAATATGAGACGACGCTGGCAGCGGATCTCCGGCAAATCGAAGCGCTGGACGGGGCGGAATCTGTGGCTTCCTTTTCCGAGCTTCTTTCCGGAATCCGTTTTTCCAGGATTGCCGGCATACGGAACGCCAATGAAAGTGCAAAGCAATGCAAGGCAATGCGGGACATGGTTAAGGGAAATAAACAAAGCGGTAGCGGTGTTCAGGGACTGCAGGGAAAACTGCTTCCTTTTAATGCAGGGACAAGAGAGCTGATTCAGAACGGAGTCAGAAGAAATACCAGGGTACTTGTCGGGCTGACACAGGAGTTTGAAGCAAGATATCAGGAAAAGAAAAAACACAGGAAGGTTCTGGATTTTTCGGATCTCGAGCACGATGCGCTGGAGATTCTTTATACCGATGAGGATGGCGGGCATCATCTCAGTGATACGGCTCTTCATTATGCAGGGCTACTCCGGGAAATCCTGATCGATGAGTATCAGGATACCAACGGGGTACAGGAGGCACTGATTGAAGCGATTTCCGGGAAGGGAGCCAGGCTGGAGAAATATCCAAGTGTCTTTCAGGTGGGAGATGTAAAGCAGAGTATCTACGGCTTCCGACAGGCGGAGCCGGACATCTTTTTAAGAAAGTACCTGGACCCTGATTATCCGAGTATAGAGCTTTCTAAAAATTTTCGGAGCAGAAGTTCTGTCCTTGACATCACGAACCATGTGTTCCGGAGAATCATGAAGCGGGAGCTCGGCGGTATTGACTATGATGAGAGGGTCAGCCTGCATCAGGGAAGCTTTCTGTCTGAGGAGGACGGGCAGGACAGACGGAAATTCCGCCCGGAGCTTCTTCTCGTCAGCCGGAAGGAGCCGGAGGAGAAGGATAAGGCGCTGAGTGGAGGAGAGTTCCGGGAGGAAAGCTCCGGAGAGGTTTTGGAAGCACGGCTCATCGCAAAGCGAATCCGGCAGCTGATTCGGGAGGGCTACCGGTACAAGGATATCGTGATCCTTGCGCGTTCTCTTCGGACAATGGCGGATCCTCTGGTAAAGACTCTGTTTCAGGAAGGGATTCCCAGCTATGCGACAAGCAGCAGGGGGTATTTCACGAGAATGGAGGTAGAGCTTCTTCTGTCACTGCTGCGGGTGATCGACAATCCCCGCCAGTCGATTCCGCTCGCGGCAGTCATGCACTCTCCGATGTATCGCTTCAGCGAGGAGGAGCTTGCCGTGATTGTCACGGTATACGGGACGCTGGAGGAGAGGACGGAAGAGGAGGAACAGCTCCGGGAGGGGCTTTCCATGGAAGACTATCTTCAGAGGGAAATGACTGCGGAGAAGATACTCGAAGCGGAGGATAGCCGGAGTGCACAGAGAGATACCAAGGAGGGCTCTGCCGCAGAGGAAACAGAGGAATACAGCCGGGGGAGGGAGGCACTGCCTTCAGCGCTTTCCGAGAAACTCAGGCATTTCCGGGAGCATCTTCATCATTTCCGGGAGCAGTCGAGGATACTTCGACTTCATGAGCTTCTCTATCTGATTCTGGAGGAAACAGGGTTCTATGAGTACATCGGAACGCTGCCGGGAGGAGAGAAGCGCTGCGCGAATATCGATAAGCTCTGCGATATGGCAGTGAAGTTTGAACAGAATAATGTGAGAAGCCTGTCCCGCTTCGTCCGCTTTATCGAGAAGGTGCAGGAGTATGAAGAGGATATGGGAGAGGCATCCGTCTACGGAGAAAATGACGACCTCGTCCGTATCATGTCGATTCATAAATCCAAAGGCCTCCAGTTTCCCGTGGTCATTCTTGCCGGTATGGGGAAGAATTTTAACCAGATGGATCTGAGAAGCCCTCTCCTTCTGGATCGAACGCTTGGCATCAGCATGAAGTATGTGGATCCGGCGGAGAGGATCGAATATACTCCGTACTCGTACCTCGCGATCCGGGAAAAGAAAAGACAGGATATGGCTGCGGAGGAGCTGCGGGTGCTCTATGTCGCGATGACAAGAGCTGTGGACAAGCTGATTATGACGGGAGTGAGCAGGGATCTGGAAAGGCTGGAGGAAACCTGTGAGGGTCTGGAGCCGGAGCTCCCTCTTTCTTTGATCCGGGATGCGAAAAATTATATGGAGTGGATCATGTTCTCAGAGGGAGCAGAGCTGAAAAAGACGCTGCCCGGAGATACGGCGCTGGCCTATCAGGCTTATCAGAAAGCGGATCTGGATTTTCAGGAACGACAGGAGGATTTGAGGAAGGAGGGATTCCGTCAGCTTCTGATGAGGGAGGCGGAGAGCTTTCCGAAGGAGGATGAGAGATTTCAGAGGATTGCGGCATCTCTCTGTTACCGCTATCCTCATGAGGCGGCAACAAAGCTTTACCCGAAGTATTCCGTCTCGGAGATCAAGGAGAAGGCCATCCGTGAGAGAAAGCTGGATCTTACGGAGCAGCAGGAGAGCGGCAGTCTCAGCTTCCCCGGGGAAAGCGGCAGATCATCGAAAAATGAAGGCAGTCTGACCGGCGACGCCTATCATCATCTCATGGCGGCGTATCGTTATGACAGAAGCTTTGCGGAAAATCTGCTCCTGCTCCCTGTACCGGAACAGGAAAGAATCCGAAGAGACAGAGTCGAGACGTTCCTGAACAGCAGGCTCGGGCAGAGATTCGCGAAGGCCTTTTCTCTGGGGCAGCTTTACCGTGAGCAGCACTTTATGAAAGCGGTGCCGTATCCCTATCTTTTTCCGGAGAGTGAGATGCGTGAGGAGGTGCTTTTACAGGGAATCATCGATGCTTTTTTCATGGAGGGGGAGGATATCGTGTTGGTGGATTACAAGACAGACCGTGTCAGAGACGGGGCGGTACTTCGGGAGCGCTATGCCAGGCAGCTTCAGCTCTACCGGGATGCGCTGGAGGCACTGAGCGGGAAGAGGGTACGGGAGATGTATCTCTACTCCTTTCCTCTCGGAACAGCGGTAGAAGTATAATATGTGAAGGCCTTTATGTAGGGCGGGGCATAGCGTTGCAGGCCTACCTGCTGGCGGGAGAAGTGCCTTGTTTCGATACCGTGGTATTGTTTCGGAAAATTATAATGCCACAAAGACAGACGGATCAGAAGATGGGGCCGGAACAGAAAGCTCATAGGATTGTTGTTTCGTTCACCCGGTCGAACAGCGCCTTGTACTTTATTGCTTCTGAGGCGAGGCATGCAAGGAAGTAGTCGGTATGGCATTCCGGATCGGCTAAAGGAACAGTGACCTTTCCCTCAATCGCCTGTCCTCTGCTTAAAGAATAGCTGGAGGAAAAGGAAGGGTAATCTGAGTTCTGTGACAATTCATGGAAGGAGTCCTGATCCATCTGCAGCAGGTAATTGGTATTCGGCGTTTTTTGATTATGGAAGTTCCTCCAGAAGCCGATGCGGGTTAAGAGCAGGATGGGCCTGCCGTCGAGATCGGACAAATGAATTTTGGGACAGAAGGCCAGCGGATCACCGGGTATGAGAGAAAGGAATAAATCCTCGTGGCCGCATTTTTTTACATAGATATCCTTATCCTTCGGATCTTCGTGCAGGACTGCCAGATTGTATTCATTGGATTTCAGGCGATCGACGAAAAGAGCATCATCGGACATATCTGCAGAGATGGTCATGCCGTCAAAGATCGTGTTAAGGATGGGAGTGAGGACAGTCTGGGGGACAGGAGCGCAGAAGCCGATCGAAATGGTTCTGAGTTTCCTGTCATAGGACCGGACCCTGGCTTCGAAATCTCTGTCGGCATCCAGTACTTTCCCGGCATATTCCGCGGCATGAAGACCTGTGTCACTGAGCTTCAGTTGGTTCTTGCTGCGGACAAACAGAGTGACTCCGAGGTCTTCTTCTAATTTTTTCATGGCACGGGTCAGTGACGGCTGCGAGCTGTGAAGCTTTTCCGCTGCGGCGGAAAGCGTCCCGCATTCGTAAAAGGCGTGGAACTGTTCCAGCAAATGGATATCTATCATAAGGGCCGCCTCCTTTCAGTATTCGTTTTTGCTATAGCAGATTCCGATATTGGCATTGTACATTTATTCCTCCGCGCTGTAAAGTATGGTCATCAGGGAAACATGAAGCATAAAAGAAGCTGTCATAAACAGCATAAGAAGCGGAGGGAATCAGCATGGATTTTGTGACATTATCAAACGGAGTTAAGGCACCCGTCCTTGGTATCGGAACCTTTATGATCAGCCCCGAGGACACCGTCGGCAGTGTCTACTCAGCGATCAAGCTCGGATACAGACTGATCGATACCGCAAATGCGTACATGAATGAGGTGTCAGTGGGACAGGCTGTTAAGAAGGCTATTGCTGAAGGGTATGTTAAAAGAGAAGAGCTTTTCATCTCCACAAAGCTCTGGGCTACCGTTTATGAGAATGAAGATGCGGTAGAGAGCACGCTGAAGAGACTGGATATGGACTATGTGGATCTTCTGTTCCTTCACCAGCCGGCGGGAAACTACATGGCAGGGTACAGGCAGCTGGAGAAGGCGTATAAAGAAGGGAAGGCAAAGAGTCTTGGAATTTCCAACTTCTACGGGGACGATCTTGAGATACTCCTTAAGGAATCTGAAATCAAGCCTCACGTGATGCAGCTGGAGGCACATCCGTACTGCACGGAAAAAGAGGTCCGCGACAGAGTGAAGGAATACGGAACGGCCCTTATGGGCTGGTATCCTCTCGGACATGGTGATCCCGGTCTTGTGAAGGAAGAAGTATTCGAAAGGCTTGCGGATAAGTACCGCAAGAGCAACGCACAGATCGTGCTTCGCTGGGCAACACAGATGAGCTTTATCACAATCCCCGGCTCCAAGAATCCGGATCATATCCGTGACAACGGAAACATCTTTGACTTTTCTCTCACAGAGGAGGAGATGGCAGAGATCGCAAAGCTGGACGGAACCAAAAAGTATTACAATGCAAGTAAGGAAGAGGTGGCAAGGTATGCGAAGATGCATCTTCCGTTTGAAGGATGAAAAGGAGGAGACGAATCATCATGAGCAAGGCATTGGTAGCGTATTTCAGTGCAAGCGGTGTAACCGCAAGGGCAGCGGAGAGACTGGCGGGAGCGATCGGAGCTGATCTTTATGAGATCAAACCCGAACGGGAATATACAAGCGTGGATCTTAATTGGCAGGACAAACAGAGCAGAAGCAGCGTGGAAATGAATGACAGAAGTTCCCGTCCGGCGATAGGCAATAAGGTCGATGATATGGAACAGTACACCACTGTATTCGTAGGATTTCCTGTGTGGTGGTATCGTGAGCCCTCGATCATTGATACCTTCATGGAGGCTTATAGTTTTGATGGGAAGACCGTGATTCCGTTCTGCACCTCCGGTGGCAGCGGCCTTGGCGATTCAGCCAAGAATATGCAGGAGCTTGCCAAGGATGCAAAAGTGATGGATGGAAGGCGGTTCGGAAGCGGTACATCCGCAGAGGAACTGGGGGCATGGGCGAAGGAATGGATGTAAGATATAAAGCAAAGGAGAATGAAAATGCAGAATTTTGACTATATGACGCCGACAAGACTTATTTTCGGTAAAGGTGCAGTTGACGAAAAGCTTGCTGAGGTTATGAGCGGATTTGGGAAGAGGATACTTCTCACTTATGGCGGAGGCAGCATAAAGAGGGCTGGTCTTTATGACAAGATAAAGGAGCTCCTGAGAGAGAGCGAGCTGTTTGAGCTGTCCGGTATTTAGCCCAATCCGAAGTATGATCCGAGTGTGCTGGATGGTGTGAGGATCTGTAAGGAAAACGGCATCGACGTGATCCTTGCGATTGGCGGAGGAAGTGTGCTTGACTGTTCAAAGGCTATCGCCGCAGGGGCAAAATATGACGGAGATCCGTGGGATCTGATCTCATATAAAGTGAAGGCACAGGCCGCACTTCCGATTGTGGACATTATCACGCTTGCAGCCACAGGAAGTGAGTATGATCCGGGCGGAGTTATTTCCAGAACTGAAACTAACGATAAGATCGGTTATGTTGACCCTCTTCTTTATCCCGCAGCTTCATTCCTTGATCCTACCTATACATTTACGGTATTAAAGAAGCAAACGGCTGCGGGATGTGCAGATGCCATGAATCATATCATGGAGCAGTATTTCTGCGAGGATTCTACGCTTCTTAATGATGGCTTCATGGAAGCAGGATCAAAGAGCCTTATGGTAAATGCAAGGAAATGCCTGGATGATCCCGAGGACTATACTGCAAGGGCAGAGATGATGCTTGATTGTACATACGGATGCAATCGCATTTATTCCCTTGGGAACAGCCAGTCCGGATGGCCCTGTCATGGTATGGAGCATGCACTTTCGGCATATTATGATATTACCCACGGAGAAGGTCTTGCGATCCTCACTCCGAGATGGATGAAGCATATATTGAGTGAGAAGACGGTAGACCGTTTTGTAAAGTATGGAGTTAATGTATTTGGTATTTCCCCAGATCAGGATAAGTTTGATATTGCGGATCAGGCCATAGATGCAACATATAAATTCTTTGAATCTATCGGCATCCCGATGCATCTAAAGGATGTAGGAATAGATGACAGCCGCATCGAGGAGATGGCAAAGCATGTAGCTGACAACGAAGGACTTGAAAATGCGTGGGCGCCGCTCTTGCAGAAGGATATCGCCGATATCTTCAGAGCATCTTTATGATGAAGAAACCGGCTGGGATAACGAGGGTATATGCAGCCTATTATGCAGGCTGGTCCAAGGCATGGGCAGTATTTCATCTCGCACCGGTTCTTTTTGAGTTTCCGACCTATGAGTATGTTACGACTGGAGACAAGATTGTCGACGGGGCAAAGAGGTGAAGTCTGTATGAATGTGAAAGAGAAGAAGGTAGAGCTGATCGAGCTTTTCTATGACCTGATCTATTTCTATGCCATTTCAAGACTGACGCTTTTGATGGAGGAGCCGGAGAGGGGGATTATTCCGCTGTCCGGATTCTTAAGATATCTCGTCGTTTGCTTTGTCATTCTGTAGGCATGGCTCTATTTGACGAACTATGTGATGTGAACCGCTACGGCAGATGGAAATGGTATGAATACGGTCTGACCGCAGAGTGAATATGACTGCTGCCGTTTATATGGCAAATACGATCTCTGCCGAGTGGAAGGAGATGTCCCTGACCTTTAACCTTGCCATGCTGGTTATGCTGCTCTGTGTGGCTGCGATGTATTACATCCAGACAAGGCTGAAGGAGCAGGATACAGGGGCTGCGAAAAACTCGCTGATCACAATCATTACCTTCGGCGAGGGTGTTGTGGGGATGACGGATTTCTTCGATGTGAGAAACTTCTCCCTGCGTCCGGTGCTGGTATTTGCCGTGATCCTTGCGCTGTTTGGCTGCTATGTGATACAGATTCATTATTTATGCAATCATCACAGGACGGACAGGTCGCTGAGGCTGATGTTCAGCCATTACTTTATCGTGATAGCGGTGAATCTGGCGACGGCTGCCTTTAAGTTTTTGGAAAACGCAGAGGCAGACAGGCTGTTTACGGCAATTCTCATGGCAGCTGCACTGCTGCTGTTCTTCACCGCTGTTTTTGCCGACAGTGCTTATTATTATGAGCGATTTTCACTTGCTGCAGGGAACATTGCCCTGTCAGCGGCATTTCTGGTGACCGGAGCGGTAATCATGGTCATCGGCAGGAACAATATGTACGCATTTTTAATGGGTACTCTTACGGCGGTGTCTGGAAATTTTGGAATGCTGCTGTTGAAATATAAAAAGGGAAACATAGCATTATAAAATATACAAAAATTCGGAAATTCAAGATAAGGTTGTTCTGCGTTTTCTCAAGCTTGCTTTGAGAACGATTTTCATCTGCTCGGGCTGTTTCCCTGCAATGAGCGAGCTGATGAGCTTCGCCGATTCTCTGGCAAGAAGTGCAATTGGCTGAACCACAGCCGTGACTTTTGGTTCCACCGTATCTGTAATAAATGTTCCATCATATGCGACGATTTTTACATCTTCAGGGATTTTTCTGTTTTGAAGGAGGCACCTGTTCATGCATTCGATGGCAATGCGGTCGACGGCAAAAACTCCATCAAAGTTAAAGCCTGACTGTAATGCATGGTCTACCGCTTCAATATAATATTCCGAATCCATCCTATCCCAGGCAAGCTCATAGCAGCAGGTTTCAATCTTGTTCTCATTCATAACCCGCTGGAATTCAGAGTGTCGGTCATAATAAGGAGTATTAATATCTCCTGCGCCTCTGAAATGAAGAATCCTTCTGCAGCCATTTTCGAGCAGAAGCTCCGCTGCCAGTCTTCCTCCCTCCCTGTGATCTACGGTAACCACCGGAATATGATCTCCAAGATATCTGTCAACCGCTACGACAGGCTTATTAATTGTTGAGTAATAGTTTTCACCGAGTGATGACACACATGAGATCACCCCATCTACGATATGCCTTTTAAGCATGTTAAGATACTCGGCTTCAGCACCGGAGTTCTTGGCAGTATTACAGAGCATGACCTTAAAGCCATCTGTATACAGTTCCTCCTCGACACAGTCTATAAATTCAGCAAAAAAAGGATTTGACACATTGGGCACCAGAACGGCAATGATGCCGGATTTTTTTCTGTATAGATTTCTTGCCAGCTCATTAGGTGTATAATCAAGGGCTTTCATGGCAGCCTGTATCTTTTCTCTCGATTCCTCAGATACATAACCGCTCCCATTGATCATTCTGGAGACTGTTCCGACTCCTACTCCCGCGTATCTGGCTACATCCTTTATCCCTGCCACAGCAGACTCTCCATTCTTTTTCTTCCGTGCGATAGCTGCTTCCGGAATGCCCTCAGGCCCTTCGATCACACAATTTGTATCCGTGGGAATACGGACGGCTTTTGAAGCACTATCATGAAGCCATCGCTTTGTGAAATCCTTCAGAACCAACGCAGCGACTGCGGTATCAATCGGAGCGTTTGAACGGGAGCCTGTCTTTTCACCGTATAAGCATCCCATAGAAACAAAAGTTTTTTTTATTATACCACTATGGGCGCCGGAAATCCCTGCAGAAGCAATAAAATCAGATAACCAAAGGAATTTTAAACGGTATTTCCCTGTCAAGAGACAGGAGAGTCCTCTTTCATCCGCGCACACATTGCTTTACGGCGGGCATCTTCCGCTGTCACGGTCCATGCTCTGAAGGATATCAAAACGACGGAATACGGTATAGCAGAGGGTACTGCTAAGCAATTTTGCACAAAAAATATATCTGAATCTCATATAAATGCTGAAAATATATCTTATCCCCCTGACAGGATTGACATCCTGACCGGCAAAAATATAATTAAATAAAGAATGTTTTTATAAAAATGTGGAACGCGTTCCGCAAAAACAGATGCGCTGACAGATTCATCATTCAAACCCGGGAAAAGAGAAGGATCTGTTAAGGAGGAGGAAGACATGAAAAGGGGAATCGCCAATATATTGCTATCCGTTACACTGACAGCAGGAATGGCTGCAGGACTTGCGGGATGCGGATCAGGCAGCACAGATTCATCCGGAGGGGCTGCCGCGTCCTCCGGAAATTCAGAGATATCTTCGAACGATAATTCCGGTGAAAGCATTACGGTTCTTGTTGAAAGCGGCTCTCCTGCAGAAGCACTTGCCAAGAGCATCGCCGATGAATTTCAGAAGGAGACAGGATGCAGGGTCAACGTCGATGCGGTAGCTTACACGGGAATGTATGACAAAATCTCTACGGAAATTAAGGCCGGCCAGGCAGTGCATGATGTTGCCTGTCTTGACTTTGTCTGGTTGGCTGGCTGCGTTCGCGGATGCGATTGAACCTCTTAAGGATGCGGATCCGAGTGATTTCCTTCCGACATTGGAAGAGTCGGGAACCGTTGACGGCAGGCTTCTGGGATATCCCATGTGGGTCAACTGCAAGATTCTGATTTACAGGAAAGACCTGATCCCCGAAGATAAAGTTCCGACGAATTGGGAAGAATATCAAAACATGGCGAAATCTCTTGCCGTCGGTGATATGTATGGAACAAGCGTTTTCGGAAGCGGCTCTGACGCCGTTTGTTCTTTTCTGGACTTTGCATGTCAGGCAGGAGCGAAGGGACTGGTGTTCGATAAAGAGGGCAGCTGCAACATAACGGATAAGGCATATTCCGATGCTTTGAACTTTATGGTACAGAATGCCAATGCGGACTACACACCGAATGATTCTCTCGCTACGGCAGCCACAGAGTCTCAGGAGCTTTTCACAAACGGGAAGCTTGCCATGCAGCTTAACTGGAGCCATCAATATCCTGCCGCCGTTGAAGCTCTCGGAGCTGACAAGGTTGGCTGTGCTCCCATGATTGCAGGAGATGCCGGTATCGGAGCGACAACAGGACCCTGGTATGAGTGTGTTATGAAAAACTCTGCCAATCAGGAAAAAGCGCTTGAATATGTGAAGTTCATGTATGACCACAATGCGGATTACATGGATCAGACTCTTAAAATTGCAGCAAGGAAATCGGTTTATGAAAATGCGGCGAAGATTGCCGGAGATGAGCATACTGCTGCGGTCCTGAGCACTCTGGCGTCCTCCTGCTCACAGCCGAGACCCATGGTGACAACGTGGTCTCAGATCGAAGAGGTTCTTACCGGCGTGGTGGAATCTACGCTGGGGGAGCCGATATTGATCAGACACTTGCGGATGCCAAAACCCGGATTGAACAAATTGGAACGGGCGAATGAAGGAAATACTCAGTTCGGATAAAGTGGATTCAAGATGTGTACGGGAGTGTTCCGCTCCCGTACTTGAGGAAGTTAAGCTATGAGACTGATTTCAAAAAGAACTCTGCTGCTGTTTTTTCTTCCCGGTGCAGCCTTTATGGGGATTTTTCTCATTTATCCGATTTTTAAGATGGCAATAGATGGCTTTTATAAAATCGGTATCACCGGCTCCAGAACATTCACAGGGCCGGATAATTACATTAAGGCTTTCAGCACGGGCGGAATGGGACTCCAGCTTAAAAATACGATAGTCTACATTCTGATTGCGGTAAGTGCTGAGACTGTCCTTGGATTTATTTTTGCACTTTTATTTGAGTCAAACCATAAGGGAGGCAGGATTATTCGCTCTCTGATGATGACACCGCTTATGATAGCACCCCTGGTGGCCGGGCTCATCTGGAAACTTATGCTTAGTTCCAACTTCGGCATAGTGAATGAGATCCTTAGGCGAACCGGCATATTGAAAAGCTCGAGCGACATACTCTGGCTGGCGGATCCCAAATGGTCGCTTCCTGCCTGCTGTATTGCTGATATATGGCTTACAACACCGTTCATGATGCTGATGATTCTGGCGGGTCTTCAAGGATTGGACAGCTCCGTCGTGGAAGCTTCGAGAATCGACGGCGCCAATGCCATACAGGAGATATTTTATATCAAGCTTCCTGGTATAAAGCCTGTCCTTCTGACGGCACTTTCTGTCAGAATCATCGATGCTGCAAAGACCTTTGACATTATCTGGGCGATGACACAGGGAGGACCAAACAGCTTTTCCGAAACAATCAGCATTATCATCTACAAGCAGCTTGTGAAATATAACAATACGGGGTATGCGAGCGCGATGGCGGTTATTTTTATAGCCGTTCTGGCAGCGTTCACGCTGATATTCATGCAAAGCTTGTGGAACCCCGGGAAAAAAGCCTAGAACAGAGGCGAGGTAAAATGTCTGCCATGGAAAAGAAAACAGTAAAAGAAAATGCCATCATCATCGTTTCGGCCTTACTTACATTGTTCTGGCTGCTTCCCTATTTGTATGTGATCTCCTGCTCATTAAAAAAGGGTTCAGAGGTCATAGCAGTCCCTCCGGCATTCTTCCCTAAAACGTTCTCCGTTGAGAATTTTGCGGATCTTTTTTCCAGAATGGATGCCGGAAGATTCATGCTGAACAGCCTTGTGGCCTCCGTGCTGAGCACATGCATTGCGGTGCTTCTGGGTTCGCTGGCGGCTTATGCTGTCCAACGCTCCGGGTACAAAATATCACGGTTCCTTGTTGTCCTTATCTTGCATCTGAAAATGATACCTACATCCTGTATCACCGTTCCGATCTATGAAATTATCGTAAGCCTGGGTCTTTATGATACCAGAACTGCGCTGATCATTGTTTATGCGGCGATCAACATGCCGTTTGTGATGTGGACCATGCTGAGCTTCTATGAGGGTATCCCGACCTCGCTTGATGAAGCGGCATATGTGGATGGAGCGGGAAGCCTGCAGATGTTTACGCGGGTGATCCTTCCGATTGCGGCACCGGGGCTGGCAACAGCGTTTATTTTCACTCTGTTTCTTGCCTGGAACGATTTCCTTATCGCACTGCTTCTGACGAGTACCAATGCCAAAACCTTTACCGTTGGCTTGGCCGGGTTCCTTTCCGCGTATAACCTTGATCTCGGGCCGATGTGTGCGGGAGCGTTTCTGTTCAGCTTCCCTGTCATGATCATATCGATGTTTGCTCAGAAATTCATTATAAGAGGCATGACTGCCGGCGCCGTCAAGGGATAAGCAGGGGAGAATTTCATGAGCTCGAAAATTTCGAGTCATAGGGGATGAAGAGCCGCTTTGCTGCAGTCGATGAGAAATCCGGGGAGGGACAGATGAAAACCAGTTACTTTTATGATGTTACAAAATGGAAAGGAGGAGATCCTTTTGATGATATCGGAGCAGTTATCAATGACATAATCAGAGACATCAAGAAAAAGCAGTCGAAAAGGAATAAAAACGATGGCGGGAAGCCCGGAGCGGCAATCTTCATCCCGTCAGGAGATTATCATCTTCGCACACAGATTGTTATCGATATAAGCTTTCTCAAGATCTTCGGAACAGGGCATGGCTTTGAATCCTCCAGTATCCGATTCAATGTACCGGAGGCGGAGCTTCCTACCCTTCATGAGCTCTGGCCGGGTGGCAGCAGGATTATTCATGATATCCCTGTGTCTGGAGGGGATACGGAAGAAAGGGGAGCCGCGTTTATCATCCGGCGAGAAGGGGAGCCGAGAATAAGCTCTGTTGAGTTTCAGAACTTCTGCATAGACGGGCTGCATTTTGCGGATGCAGCGAGCGGTGATCCTGAAAATTCGTATATTAACGGAAAAACCGGAATCTATGCGGCCAGTGCCAATGACTCGTTTAAAATTTCCGAGATGGGAATTGTATATTGCGAACATGGGGTCATTATGTATGATTCCGATGCGCTCTCGGTGCATGATAATTTCATCGCTGAGTGCGGGAGCTGTATAGAGCTTCGAAGAAGCGGACAGGCATCCAAGATTACGGATAATCTCATAGGCGCAGGCTACAACGGCTATTCGATATATGCCGAAAACTTTGGCGGACTTCTGGTTACCGCGAATAATGTATTTCCAAGGGGAAGGAGCAGTCTGCATTTCTCATCGGTACAACGCTCCTCCGTCTCCTCCAATAGATTTCATTCCTTTTATCCGGGAATGCTGAGATTGGAGGATGGATCCTCTGAAAATCTTGTTTCGTCGAACCATTTTCTCAGAGACAACGAGCCGTGGGAACCGATGAAACCCTATGACAATAAGGAAGATGACCTTCTCGGACTTATTGTCATAAATGGTGATAACAATTCTTTTATTGCAAATCACATATCGGAGAATATTCAGATAGACAAGCTCAGGCCGGATGAGAAAGTAAAGCCTGTTATCCTGCACATTACGGGAGGAAGGGGCAACTATGTCGCAGCTAACCATATGGTTGTGACGACAAAAGACGAAAAGAATCAGGATACGGAAAAGAATGAGGAGGATTCCTGCTTTTTTGCACAAGTTAACGCATTGCTTTTAAAGACAAAACCGATCGCTGCTGTGCTTATCAGAATCGATGATGCCTCCTGTGGGAATGTCGTTTTGGATTCGGCGCGGAAAGCCGAGGCTGATATTGATCTTTCAAAGAATACATTCAGAGCTATTCCGGAATAAATTCCCATTCCCGGGCAGGATAAAGGGGAGGTGCTTTCAGGAAACCCGTACCACCCGGGTGAGCACCCAGCTCTCCTTCTTCATCTCATAGTCTGTGCCGCAGTAGGGACAGTTCTTCTGGTGGGAGGCGTCAAAGCTTCCCCCGCAGTTTTTGCAGTTGACCAGCTTGATGGAGAAGCCAGGATCGATTTTTGCATCCCTGCTTCTGACCACAGTAAAATCGATGCTGTCGCTTTTCGTATAGATCTTTCCTCCCTCTTCATAGGTATCCAGCATATAGCTTCGCAGCTCCATGGTACAGAGAGAGCTGTCCTGATGCAGTCTCCGGACGATCATCCCGCCCTCATAGGCCATATCAATGACGTTGTCAAAGCAGTCCGAGCGCTCGGTCCCGTCAAATGCCGCCGGATTTTTCATTTCTTTTTCCTCACAGCTTTTAGCGAGGCCCTGTCCATAATATTTCTGAAAAAGGTTTTCGAGAAACCGGGTTTACGGACAGCCTGTAATTCCTGACGATTCGTGGTTTAATAATATAAAAAGAATATCGCTGTGAAATACATCTGATTTGTGCTATTTTTAATCAAATTTGCGAAACTTATTTTACGTTATCCCTGTATCTTCTATATTCAAAATAAGACCAGAATCAGATAAACATAAACGATTTTCTAAAACTAAAAAGTTCTTTGGCTTTATATCTCTATGAGCAAAACCGCGTTCGTGCAATGGCTTAATACAATTACCCACCTGAATCATTTGTGCCAATTTTTTCTGAACAGTGAAATTTTTAAGCATAATCTACTTTTATATTCTCACTCAGTCTTATAAATGCCTAAATTTATGCTACTTACCTAACCACAAGCCAATTTCCATCTCTCTTTGATCCAATTCTTTCTATCATCTTTTTTTCCTGCAAAGATTTAAAGGTTCTTTCGATAGTCCTCTTTGTTACTCCTACTTTTTCTGCCAACTCAGCTGATGTTACGCTCGGGTTTTCTATCAAAAGTTCTATCACTTTCTTTTCAGTCTTGTTCAAACCGACATTCAAACCGACATTCAAACCGACATTTTTATTGTCTAATTGGTTCATTACTTCTTTTTCAAAAGGAATAGTACATCTAATATAGTTGCTTTCAATTTCAAAAACGTCTTTTCCATATTTTTCTACAATCGTTGGAATGCCATGCCCGGTATGTTCCGTCAGTCCCATATTTAAAAATATTCTCATCAATGTGGCATTTCTGGGCTTACTTATTCCGTCAAAAAATTGCTCTTTTGTCATTCCGCTAGGAAGTCCTCCATGAGAAAGAATTTCAAGTCTGTCATGAAACATTGAAATCTGTGGCTCTGTAATTGTCCAATCGTTATGAACTAAGGCATTTAAAATTGCTTCATTAACACAATCAAAATCAAATAAATATGTGTCTTTTCTTGGTCTAACTGTCGTATCAGAAATAAATATATTTTCAGCCTGCAACCTGTTTTTTATTTTTTCATAGGTTGTCGAAATACATCCATAACCGTAATCATTTCTTTCAGATATTATTGAAGCTTTGTTTTTTCCTTGAAATTTCACAAAAATAAATGGAATATTGTTTCTATACGATAATAATTCTGCCAATAAATTATATTCCCCAGCTTCATTCCTTAAATTCAAATTCTTTTCAAAGGACTTATCTTCTAAATGGTAATTTTTTTCAGAATAATATATCTTAAGTTCTTTAAATGATAGATTAGATGAATTCGCTCTTTTCTTAAGCATGTATTCATTATCTATGAACTTTTTCTCATACCTAATTTTTATCTGTTCCGGCGTCATCTCTTTGCAGGTTGTTCCTATTCTTATTGTGCATCCAGCAGAGGAAAATCCATATTTCTTTTGACAATAAATATGATTATGTCCTTTATTGATATGAATGGCCACAATAGTTTTTCCTTTATCAAATTTAAGCTCCGAACTGATTTCATCCTGTGGATTTGGTTCTATTTGGCTTGTTATAATATCGGATATTTTTCTAAGTACTTCATCAATTTTATCCATACCAATTACAACACCATTATCTTTTACGCCAATAAAAATTGTTCCACCATCGCTATGAAGGAAAGATACTATTTCTTTTGCAATTGTATCAGTATATTTCTCTTTTAACTCTAATGTGTCTGATTCAATATATTTATTCATTGCAATCCTCCTCTAAAATATAATTATTATATTTGCGACATTTATAAAAATAAACCGACATTTGTTGTCGTTTTTTAATGGATATTAGATCCGCTGCACTTCATGTAAACAAAGAATATTTGAGAGTGCCTGATTATCCCTATACGGAACATGATTTAATGTGTTTTTTATTTAAGCTTGATGACAGTATTGAAGTGAATATACGACCTGTTATTCTGAATGATGAAGATCCCGAATACACTACCACCGGGATATATTTCGTTCGAGGCATGCTTGAACAGTGGTAGGAAATGAAAAAATATGAGAATAACAAAATTACTAAAGAAGCTTTGCAGGAGCGGTAAAAATGAACCATACACCGCTGGTATTTCGTATCTGGATAAACTTCACCAAGCGACTCCGGCATACCGAGACATCTGTCTCCGATGATCTCGCGATAGCCGTCATTATCAACTCCGATGGCAACAAGGTATGGAAACGTTCTGAATCTCACCTCCCCGGCTGCGTTTCAGGAATACGCCATCCACGTAAACATATGGATAATCCCCGCCAAGCGGACGGGTTCGCCATTCCTCGATGTGCGCGTAAGCTTTCTTATGGAGGTTGCTGATCGTTCCGGAAGAGAACCTGGTTCCCCACAGAGCTTCGGTGATGCCCTCGATTCGGCGGACCGATACGCCGGCCAGGTACATCTCGAGCAGGGCTTCCTCTACGGAGCACTCGCGGCGGAGATACCGTTCAATGATAGCCGTCTCGAACTGGATACTTTTTAACTTCGGGACATGGAACATGACGTCACCCGATGTTGTAAAGTTGCGATCATAGTGACCGGAACGATAGCCCTTACGATAGCCGCTTCGTTCGTATTTCTCCGTATTCACGAGTTCCTCGGCCTCGTGATCGAGCAAGGCATTGAGGGTCTCCTCGACACTGTCGCGGACAAGATCTTTAAGATTGTTCTTTATGAGATCCTCGTTCAATTGTATAATATTACCAGACGTAGTTATTGCTTCCTTTGGCAGATTTTGTGTGGTAACTCAATCATACCGATGGCAAGAAGCTATGTCTATTTATTAATAGAAAAAAGTATATTTGCCTGGAATGAGGGGAAGGCTGCCGGTCGGAGTCAGGGAGGGACCTATGGAAAAATATGGATATGACCTTATCAAGGACGCGTTTTTGAACAAGGGGACTGCCTTTTCTCCTGAGGAAAGAAAGAAGTATCATCTGGAAGGATTGATTCCTCCCTGCGTTGACGATATTGAAACGCAGTCTGACAGAATCTACCGTCAGATGGAACGTAAGAATACAAGAATAGAGAAAAGAAGATTCCTTATGGATGTCTTCAACCATAATCGTACCCTGTTCTACCATGTATTTCATAAGCACATCGTAGAGCTGATGCCGATTATCTATGATCCGGTTATCGCAGAAAGCATTGAGCAGTACAGCGAGCAGTTTGTCGATGCGCAGGGAGCTGTATTTCTGTCAATTGATGCTCCGGAACAGATTGAGGCTGCTCTTATGCAGGCTGCCGGTGACAGAAGCATCAGACTCATTGTTGCTACAGACGCAGAGGGGATTCTTGGCATCGGAGACTGGGGCGTGAACGGCGTAGACATTTCTGTGGGGAAACTGATGGTCTATACGGCCGCCGCCGGAATTGACCCGAAGTCGGTGCTTCCGGTTGTGCTGGATTGCGGGACAAACAGGGAGACACTGTTAAATGATCCGCTGTATCTTGGAAATCGTCATCAGAGAGTATATGGGGACAAGTATTACCGGTTTATCGACCAATTTGTAACAACGGCAGAAAGACTGTTCCCTGACTTATATCTTCATTTTGAGGATTTCGGCAGATCGAATGCCGCAAAAGTTCTTCAGACGTATCAGAAAACGTTCCCCGTGTTCAACGATGACTGCCAGGGGACCGGTATCATCACGCTTGCCGGGATCCTTGGCGCGATGAAAATCAACGGTCAGAAGCTCACGGATCAGGTACATATGTGCTTTGGCGCTGGAACGGCAGGCGCCGGGATCACGGATCGCGTTTTCAGGGAAATGCTTGCACAGGGGCTTTCCGAGGACGAGGCCCGCCGTCACTTCTATATGGTGGATAAGCAGGGCCTGCTGTTCGATGACATGGAGGATCTCACGCCCGAGCAGAAACCGTTTGCAAGGAAACGCAGCGAGTTTGACCGTACGGCGAATCTCAGCTCTCTGACGGAAGCGGTTATGGCAATTCATCCGACGATACTTGTGGGAACTTCGACAACGCCGGGGACCTTTACGGAAGAAATTGTCCGTGCGATGGCATCGTGGTGTGAGCATCCGGTCATTTTCCCTCTCAGTAATCCTACGGAATTGGCGGAAGCGACAGCATCTGAGCTGATCCGCTGGTCGGATGGCCGGGCAATGGTGGCAACTGGAATCCCGGCGGATCCGGTGGAATACAACGGGATCCGCTATGAAATCGGACAGGCAAACAATGCGCTGATTTATCCGGGACTGGGACTTGGCAGTATTGCTGTGAATGCAAAGCTGATGACAGATGAAATGATTTCCGCGGCTGCACACTCATTGGGAGGATTCCTTGATACCGGAAAATCCGGGGAGGCGGTTTTGCCGCCGGTAGCCCGCCTGACCGAATTTTCCGAGGCGGTTGCGATCGCTGTCGCCACATGCGCTGTGCATCAGAAGTTAAATCGTGTTGCGACCGATGATGTGGAAAAAACAGTTAAGAATTGTATTTGGAAACCGGAGTATTGAAATGATGGCAGCTTGTTTATTGGTTTCCGCCAAATCCGGAATGGCAATTGACAGTTTCCTGCGGCAGACATTCATTGTTCATGCCGCGGTGCCTGCCCTGCATTAACGGTCTTAGCGATATTGGACCCGGAACATTATTGAGGAATCGGAGTTTTTGTGCTATAATCCGCATTCGCGTCAGGCCCTTCTTTCGGATATGCGAAGGGAGCTCGTATACGATGGACAGGTGGTTTACCTGCCGGATAGCCGAATGGATTGGTCTGATTACCAAGTCCTCAAAAGCTCCTGCGATACACCCTTACAAAGGGGCGTAAAAAGGCGTAAACGAAATTTAACGAAAGGCGAAAACCTCGATAAATCAAAGGGTTTCCGGACAGGTAAATATAGAAATGAAATTAGGAATCGTAGGGCTTCCCAATGTCGGTAAGTCAACACTGTTTAACGCCATCACGCAGGCAGGAGCGGAGTCAGCCAACTATCCTTTCTGCACCATCGATCCGAATGTCGGCGTGGTTGCCGTACCGGATGAGAGATTGAAGCTTTTGAGCGATCTTTATCACAGTCGGAAGACGACGCCGGCGGTGATCGAGTTTGTCGATATCGCGGGACTGGTCAAGGGTGCCTCCAAGGGGGAGGGACTGGGGAATCAGTTTCTTTCCAATATCCGTGAGACGGATGCCATCGTTCATGTGGTTCGCTGCTTCGAGGATCCGAACGTCATCCATGTCGACGGCTCCGTGGATCCGCTCCGGGACATTGAGACCATTAACCTGGAGCTGATTTTTTCAGATCTGGATATGCTGGAGCGGCGCATGGCGAAAACCAAGAAGCTTGCTTCCAATGATAAGGGGGCAAAGGCGGAATATACGCTTCTTGTGAAGATGCATGAGCACCTCGAGTCCAACCGCCTTGCGATCGCGCTGGAGGGAGACAGTGAAGAGGAGAATCAGTTCTATGACAGCCTGGATCTCCTGACAAGAAAACCGGTGATCTATGCCTGCAATGTCGATGAGGCCAGCATCGCGGATGACGGTGCGGGCAACCCCTTTGTTGCGAAAGTGCGGGAATTTTCGAAGGAACAGAATTCCGAGGCTTTCGTTATCAGCGCGAAGATCGAGGAGGAGCTTTCCGGACTGGAAGAGGAGGAGAAGGCGGAATACCTCGAGTCTCTCGGCATGAAGGAGTCGGGGCTGGACAAGATCGTCCGCGCCTCCTATACCCTGCTCGGACTCATGTCCTTCCTTACCGCGGGAGAGCAGGAGACCAGGGCCTGGACTATCCGTATCGGAACCAGGGCGCCGCAGGCCGCAGGAAAGATCCACTCAGATTTTGAACGGGGCTTTATCAAGGCAGAGGTCATCAACTATCAGGACCTTCTCCATTGCGGAAGTCTCTCGGCAGCAAGAGAGAAGGGGCTCGTCCGCATGGAAGGAAAGGAGTACGTGATGCAGGACGGAGATGTTGTTTTGTTCCGCTTCAATGTATAGGAATTATAAAATTTCATTATTATTACCTATAAGCCAGAGAGAACCGAGAAATCGGTTCTCTTTTTTTGATTTTTCGAAAAAAGAGACGGAATACGCGCTGAAATAAGGGATTCTGCACCGTTCTGAAAAATGAAGACAGACGAGTCAGGAGCGATAAATGGCGGGTAAAATCCGCAGGAATGAGAGAAATTTAGTCAGGAATTGCCCTTTTCTCCGCATGTTTCAGGGAGATTCCATTTCGTTATCTTGCCTTGACAATTCCCCTTGATATGGGAAAATGATAGAGCAGGTGGGAGAAAGTGGGAGAAAGTGGTGAAAAAGGGATGTTTACCGGAGAGTATCATCACAATCTGGATACGAAAGGTAGGATGATTATTCCGGTGAAGTTCCGTGAGGAGCTGAGCGGAGAGTTTTTCGTGACCCGATCCTTTGACGGCTGCCTTTCCATGTATGCTCCCGCGGAATGGAAGGTTCTGGAGGATAAGCTGACCAGTCTGCCGATGGCAAATGACAAGGCCAGAAAGCTGCGCCGCTTCCTTCTCGGGGGAGCCGCCTCCTGTGAGATGGATAAGCAGGGCCGTATCCTTTTACCGCAGAATCTTAGAAAAGAGGCAAAGCTCGAAAAGGATGTCATCCTTGTAGGTGTCGGAGATCACGTCGAGATCTGGCCGAGCGAGAAGTGGGAGAGCGATAACGATTTCACTGATTATGAGGGACTGGCAGAAGATATGGAGGGACTGGGAATTTGACCTTTCAGCATGTAAGTGTTCTTCTCCGGGAGACGATCGACGGTCTTATGGTTCGCCCGGACGGTATCTATGTGGACGGCACTATCGGTGGCGGCGGGCATGCCTATGCGCTCTGTCAGAAACTGACGGCAGGGGGGAGACTGATCGGGATGGATCAGGATGAGGCGGCTCTCAGGGCAGCCTCCAAGAGACTCTCCGATTTTTCCGACAGAACGATACTGGTTCGCAGCAATTACGAGGAGATTCGGAGCGTCCTCAGGGATCTTTCGTTTGAAAAGGTGCATGGGATTTATCTGGATCTGGGAGTTTCCAGCTATCAGCTGGACGAGGCTTCAAGGGGATTTTCCTATCGCTATGATGCACCTCTTGATATGCGGATGGATCAGCGGAATGAGATGACCGCGCGAGAGATTGTCAACCGCTATTCGGAGCAGGAGCTTTTTCATATGATTAAGGACTATGGAGAGGAGCGCTTTGCGAAAAATATCGCGAAGCATATCATTCTCGAGAGAGAAAAGGCTCCGATTGAAACAACTCTGCAGCTGTCGGAGATTATCCGACAGTCGATTCCCGCGAGGATGCGGGAAAAGGGAGGACATCCGGCCAAGAGAACGTTTCAGGCGATCCGCATTGAATTAAACCGGGAGCTGGACGTTCTTAAAAACAGCATTGATACGATGATTGATCTTCTGGAGGAAGGCGGCAGACTCTGCATCATCACTTTTCATTCTCTGGAGGATCGTATCGTGAAGCAGGCATTTCGTACCGCGGAGCGTCCGTGCATCTGCCCGCCGGATTTTCCGAGCTGTGTCTGCGGCAGGAAGTCCAGGGGTATCGTTATCACAAGAAAAGCCATCCTTCCGGGAGAGGAAGAGCTTAGAGAGAATCGGCGTTCCCAGAGCGCCAAGCTCCGGATCTTTGAAAAGAGAACGGAGCAATAGATCTGCAGAGACGGAAAGAAGGGGTAATCAGGGTCAGTATGGCAAAGAGATGCTATCAAAATCTATATGTGGACGGCAATACTGTCCGTAAGAGGGAGATAGCTTCGAATGCAGTTCCTGCCCGTAAGAGGGAGATGCCCCCGCAGACAGTTCCTTCCCGAAAAAGGACAGCTCCCAGGACTGCGCCGGTTCGCCGGCCGCGAATTGCGGATCCCAAGGCTGCTGAGGCACTTCGTGAAAAGCGGGAGCGCCGGGAGCAGATGGAGGCGAGATTTGATTACCGCATGCAGCAGGAGAGACTGCTCCGGAAGCAAAGTGCCTGGGAGAGATCCTTTCTCATGATATTTCTGCTGGCATCCGTTGTGACACTGGGGCTTTGTTTCGGATATCTGAAGCTGCAGTCGAGTGTAAATACCCGGATCCGCAGCATTGAGAGGAAGAAGCAGGAGCTGGAGCGGCTTCGCTCCGAGGATGACGCTTTAAGAAGCGCGATAGATACTTCCGTGGATCCCAATACCATCTATCAGATCGCGACCCAGCAGCTGGGGATGATCTATGAGGATCAGGGGCAGGTGATTACCTATCATAAGTCAGAAAGCGAGTATGTAAGACAGTATGAGAACATCCCGAAATACTGAGGGAAAAAGTAAGCCGAGGGCGCGCTTACTACCACAATATATGCAGGTGAAGCTGGCAGTCGCACTTTTGGCGATTCTGCTGGCTTTCCTTGTACTGATTGTTGTTATTTACCAGCTCGTCAGCAGAAACAGTGAGAACTATAATAAAATCGTACTGTCTCAGCGGCAGGCAAGCTATGATTCCCGGATGATTCCGTTCCGAAGAGGGGATATCACGGACCGAAACGGCACCGTGCTGGCCATCAGTCAGAAGGTTTACAATCTCATCCTGGATCCCCAGGCGATTTATTACTATGAGGACGGACGTTATGTCGATGCGACCATTGAGGCTGTCGCAGAATATTTTCAACTGGACAGAGCGGAGCTGGCGTCTCTGCTTGAATCGAAAAAGGACAAGCGCTATGTAAAGTACCTGAAGCAGCTCAGCTACGATGATAAGTCGGGCTTCCTTGAGTTTGAGAAAAAGAAGAATCAGGAGTATCAGGGGAACAAGAAGAAGGAAAGAATCCGCGGCATCTGGTTTGAGGATGAGTATCGGAGAAGCTATCCGTACAATTCCCTCGCCTGCAATATCCTGGGATTTGCCGCACAGGATGGGATGAGCGGAAACGGAGGTGTGGAGCAGTATTATAATGACACCCTCACCGGTACCAACGGCAGGGAGTACGGCTATCTCGATGAAGACGTCAAGCTGCAGTCCGTGATCAAGGAACCGACGGACGGCAACCGTGTGGTGACGACCATCAATTACAACATTCAAAGCTCCATCGAAAAGCATATCAATGACTTTGAGAGGAACGGAGTGGGTTCAAAGATGGCAGCAGCGATTGTCATGGATCCGAAAAGCGGAGAGATCCTTGGGATGGCATCCAACCGGCAGTATGATCTGAACAATCCCCGGGAGCTGGATCCGGAGGTTTATACCGAGCCGGTTCTCCGGGCGCTTGGACTCACGGAGGCTGTAGGCGTCTATCAGAGGGAGCATCCGGACGAGCCGTCGATTACGGAGGAGCAGGTGCCGCAGTATTTCTCGGAGGAGGAAATCCTTTCCTATGGGAAGCAGGTGGCATGGAACCGGATCTGGCGTAATGTGATGGTGAGCGATACCTATGAGCCGGGCTCCACCGTCAAGCCGTTTACCATTGCCGGTGCGATGGAGGAGGGCATCATTACGCCGAATACGACCTTCAAATGTGAGGGCTATCTGGAATTTGATGATGGAGAGCACAGCTGGACGATCAAGTGCCATAATCATGACGGGCATGGTGTTCTGAATGCCACAGAGGCGATTATGGAATCCTGTAACGTCTATTTGATGCGCACCGCTCTTGCCGAGGGGGCGGAAAGATTTATGAAGTACCAGCAGCTTTTCGGGTTTGGAGAGAAGACCGGCATTGACCTGCCTGCGGAGGAGGATGCCTCCGACCTGGTTTATACGGCAGACACACTCGGAAAGGTGTCTCTCGCGACCAATTCCTTCGGACAGAATTTCAATGTGACCATGATGCAGATGGCGAGCGCTTATGCGAGCCTCGTCAACGGCGGCAGCTACTACAGGCCTCATGTGGTCAAGCGTATCGTCAACGCCGACGATGCGGTGATCAAGGAGATAAAGCCGGAGGTGCTCCGAGTGACCTGCTCGAAGGAGACTTCTGATTTTATCCGTCAGGCATTGTATCGAACGGTGGAAGACGGTACCGGTGTCAAGGCACAGATCAGCGGTTATCATGTGGGCGGCAAGACGGGGACTGCCGAGAAGCTGCCGAGATCCGCAAAGAATTATCTGGTATCCTTTATGGGGGTGGTTCCTGCCGAGGATCCGCAGCTTCTTGTCTATGTGATTGTCGATACGCCGAATCTGGAGGGAGAGGATCAGGCGAGCGCCAGTTTTGCCATCGGAATCGAGCAGAAAATCATGAATGATGCGCTGCAGTTTTTAAATATTGCACCGCAGGGGGAAACAGATCCCGGCAATTCCCTGAACCATCAGCTGTCAGAGCTTCCTCACGGGGAGCATTCGGGGGAAGGCGGTGTGGAGGTTCCGGAGCAGCTTCCGAAGAAAGGCGAAAGCAGCAGGACAAGCTCCCGGAGAACGGAAAACTGAGTTCTTCCCGAAAAGCAGTTTTTGATCGTATCATGACAGAATATCATTTGTTTCATCAGATAAAGGGTAGAGTGTATGCTAAGCTTTTTCATCACAATTTTAATTTCGTTTCTGCTGAGTGTGATTCTGACGCCGCTGTCGATACCGCTTTTACACCGGCTGAAATTCGGGCAGGAGGTCCGGGAGGACGGCCCTAAGTCTCATCTCAAAAAACAGGGGACACCGACGATGGGAGGTGTCGTCTTTGTGCTGGTGATTTCCGCGGTGTCTCTTCCCTTTGCCTTTCGGGATATGAAGCTGATGGCGATCCTTCTTCTGACGCTGGGCTTTGCGCTCACCGGGTTTATCGATGATTATCTGAAGGTGGTAAAGCATCAGTCCGAGGGCTTCAATCCGAAGCAGAAGTTTCTGATGCAACTTGTGTTTACCCTGCTTTTTTCTCTGTACCTCTGGAGACAGGAGCCAAAGGCATACCGGATGTTTGTGCCCTTTACCAGCTATGTGCTGGATCTCCGTTTCCTCTCCGTTCCCGCCTGCCTTTTTATCGTGACAGCGACAGACAACGGTTCCAACTTTACGGACGGTCTCGACGGACTCTGCTCTTCGGTGACAGCGGTGATTGCCTTCTTTCTGGGGATGGTTTCTCTTCGCTGCTTCTATGGAGAGACGGCGGCGATTTCCGGTGCCGTGGTGGGCGCACTCTTTGGGTTTCTCTGTTATAATTCCCATCCGGCAAAGCTGTTTATGGGAGATACGGGATCTCTGGCACTTGGAGGCTATGTGGCAGCAACGGCGTTTCTCCTCAGGATACCGCTGTTTATTCCGATTTTTGCATTTATATATCTCCTGGAAGTCCTGTCTGTCATCCTGCAGGTGTCTTACTTCAAGGCGACGCATGGAAAACGGATTTTTAAAATGGCACCGATACACCATCATTTTGAGCTGTCAGGATGGTCGGAAACCAGGGTGGTAACAGTCTTCACAATCATCACCGTTTTATTGTGCCTGATTTCCTATCTTGGGATCATGGCATAGCTGAAGAACAAGGGGTAGAACTATGGCAACAAAAAAGGTATTGGTGTTCGGCACCGGGAAGAGCGGGATTGCAGCTGCAAGGCAGCTCCTGTCCCTTGGAGGGCAGGTGATTCTCTTTGATTCCAACGAAAAGCTGGATCAAAAAAAACTGAAGAGGGAATTTAAAAAGACAGATAAGCTGACGCTTCGGCTCGGCGCGCTGAAGCAGGAGGATCTTTTTAACTGTGATCTCGCGGTGATCTCTCCGGGCATCCCGCTGGATCGTCCCTTTGTCCGTGAGATTCAGGCTGCCAAGATTCCGTTAATCGGAGAAATCGAACTGGGATACCAGTCGGCAAAGGGGCTGCTCTGCGCCGTCACCGGAACCAACGGAAAAACCACAACGGTGTCTCTGATCGGGGAGATTCTGAAGGGGCAGTACAGTGATACCCATGTCTGCGGCAATATCGGGAAGCCCTATACCCTGGAGGCACTGGAGACAGAGGAGGATTCTGCGACCGTGCTGGAGGTCAGCTCCTTCCAGCTGGAGACTGTCGTAGAGTTTCATCCCCATGTTTCCGCGATTACCAACATTACCCCGGATCATCTGGATCGTCACAAGACCATGAAGAATTATGTGAAGATCAAGGAGGATATCGCGAAAAATCAGACCAAAGAGGATTCCCTTGTTCTGAACTATGAGGATCAGGAGCTTCGAAAATTCGGGAAAAGAAAGACGCTGAAGCCGCAGATCGTATGGTTTTCCTCCGAGGAAGTGATCGATGGCTTTTATCTGAAGGAAGGAGAGATCCATGAGAAGGAGGGAGACAGGGACAGAGTTCTTTTGAAGGTGAAGGACTTAAAGCTGCTCGGAAAGCACAATTATGAGAATGTGATGTGTGCCATCGCCGTTGCCAGCAGGATGGGGGTGCCGATGAAGAAGATTATCAGTGCCTGCAAGAAATTTTCGCCGGTGGAGCACCGCATCGAATTTGTGCGGGAGCGCTCCGGCGTTCGCTACTACAATGATTCCAAGGGAACAAATGTGGACGCTGCCATCCAGGCACTTCGCGCCATGCCAGGTCCGATTCTGCTGATCGGCGGCGGCTATGACAAGCATGTGGAGTTTGACGCCTGGGTAAAGGAATTTCAGGGCAGAGTCAAGTATCTTGTGCTGATCGGTCAGACCAGGAATCAGATCGCAGACTGTGCAAAGAAACATGGCTTCAGCAATATTATGTTTGCGGAGGATATGGATGAGGCTGTCAGAGACTGTGCCGCTTATGCGGATGCAGGGGACTATGTGCTTTTGAGCCCTGCCTGTGCGAGCTGGGGGATGTTTACGGATTATGAGGAGAGAGGACGTGTTTTCAAGGACTGCGTCAGAAATCTTTGAGACAGGAGAAACGGGAGAGAAGCGTGGAAAAACAGAGCAGAAAACGGAATTTCTATGATTACAGTCTCCTGGTCTCTGTCCTGTTTCTGATTGGCTTTGGGCTTGTGATGCTTTATTCCGCCTCTGCCTATGCGGCGCAAAACCAGTACGGCGGAGCCGGGTATTTCCTGAAGCGCCAGCTCGTCTTTGCGGCAGCCGGCTTTGTTGTGATGATGGTGGTTTCCAAAATCGATTATCGCTGGGTCAGGGAATGGAGGAAGGTCATCTACTTTCTGGCACTCATTCTGGTTGTATTGACTCTCGTCATCGGCGTCGGATCGCATGGCTCCATCCGCTGGATGAAAATCAGAGGAATCCGCTTTCAGCCCTCAGAGCTGATGAAAATAGCGGTCATTTCCTATTTTGCAGGTGAGCTGAGTCTGCATGCGCAGAGGATGAGAAAAGCGAAGGAAGCGAAGCGCCTGTTCCTTTTCTGGGGAATGATACCGGCCGCCCTGATCGGCAGCAACAATCTGTCCACCGGAATCATTGTTGCCGGGATTGCGGCACTTCTTCTTTTTGAAGCGACACCGCAGTATCGTATTTATTTGTGGATTTTTGCTGCTGCCGTGGCGGGGTATCTTTTTGCCGAACCCATTGCCAGGGCCCTGCATGTCATGACGCTCTTAAAGCAGTATCAGCTGGATCGTGTCATTGCCTGGAAACATCCCGGGGATAATACGGAAAAGGTATTTCAGACCATGCAGGGGCTTTATGCCATCGGCTCCGGCGGTATCTTCGGGAAGGGACTGGGCGGTTCGATACAGAAGCTTCTGATTCCGGAGGCGCAGAACGACATGATTTTTGCGATTATCTGTGAGGAGCTGGGGGTCTTTGGTGCAATCTCCCTGATCTTGATTTATGGATTTATTATCTATAGAATGTTCGATATCGCAAGGAATGCGAGGGATCTTTTCGGTTCCCTTCTTGTCAGCGGGGTCATGTTTCATATTGCCCTGCAGGCGATTTTAAACATTGCGGTGGCAACGAATGTGATTCCCAATACCGGTGTGACGCTTCCCTTTATCAGTTACGGAGGAACCTCTCTGATGCTTCTGATGGGGGAGATCGGACTCTGTCTTTCGGTCTCCGGTCATACCACCATAGACTTCGGAGAGAGATAAGGCTTTTCATGTCCAGAGAAAGAACCAGATCGGAACATCGAAAGAAAAGGCAGTTCGTCCGTATGAGCATCGAGCTGATTTTTTTGCTGCTGATTCTGCTCCTTCTTCTGACGCGGATACAGAAGGTTTCGGTGGTGGGAAACAGCAGATATACGGAAGAGCAGGTGACAAAGATGATTTTCACCGGCTACCGCTGGGCGGACAATTCCTTCTATATGTATGTCAAGGAAAGACTGCACCGGCACCGGACGATTCCCTTTGTGGAGAGCTATCAGATTCGCTGGATCAATCCAATCTCCGTGGAGGTAACGCTCTATGAGAAAAAGCTGGTCGGCTATGTAGACTATATGAACCATGAGATGTACTTTGACAAGGACGGTATCGTACAGGAATCGAGCGCCGTGAAGCTTCCGGATGTTCCCAGAATCGTAGGACTTCAGTTCGACTCGATACAGATCATGGAGAAGCTTCCGGTACAGAACGATACCGTATTTCAGGACATTCTGAATCTGACCGGCGCTCTTGAGCAGTATCAGATCCCCTGTGAGTACATCGAATATGATTCTCTGATGCATGCGACGCTTCATCTGAAGCAGATTCAGGTGAAGCTCGGGAACAATGAAAATATGGAGATGAAGATTTCCACCCTGAACGATATTCTTCCCAAGCTGTCCGGACGGAGCGGGATTCTGGATTTGTCCTCCTACACAAGAAATAAGGAGAGAGAATCTTATGTGTTTAGGGGAAGTTAAGAAAAGTGCAGGGCAATATGCCTTGCACTTTTTTGGAATCTTTCGTATAGTATTTGAGATAATTTCTATTTACAAAGGTTCAAATCTCTCTATAATATAGTGGTTCAGAAAAGAGATGAAATAGATCCCATTGGGTAAGGAGGATACACATGATTGATGTTACTCTGCCGGAGTCCGAGGCAGCGGCGAAGATCATTGTTGTAGGTGTCGGCGGTGCCGGGAATAATGCAGTTAACCGTATGGTGGATGAGGGAATCGTCGGTGTTGAGTTCATCGGTGTAAATACAGATAAGCAGGCGCTGCAGTTCAGCAAGGCTCCGACCGCGATGCAGATCGGAGAGAAACTGACCAAGGGGCTTGGCTGCGGCGGGCGTCCGGAGATGGGCGGCAAGGCTGCGGAGGAGTCCGCAGAGGATATTACCTCAGCGCTTCAGGGAGCTGACATGGTCTTCGTTACCTGCGGTATGGGCGGCGGAACCGGAACCGGTGCGGCGCCTGTCATTGCGAAGATTGCCAAAGATCTGGGAGTCCTGACCGTCGGCGTCGTAACAAAGCCCTTTCGCTTTGAAGCAAAGCAGCGCATGAATAATGCGATTAAGGGTATCGAACAGCTGAAGGACTGTGTGGATACGCTGATTGTGATTCCGAATGACCGGCTTCTGGAGATTGTAGATCGTCGAACCACGATGCCGGATGCACTGAAGAAGGCGGATGAGGTATTGCAGCAGGCGGTTCAGGGAATTACTGACCTGATCAATGTGCCGGGACTCATCAATCTCGACTTCGCGGATGTTTCCTCCGTCATGAAGGACAAGGGTATCGCACATGTCGGTATCGGTAAGGCAAAGGGAGATGAGAAGGCGATTGAGGCAGTGAAGGAAGCAATTTCTTCTCCGCTTTTGGAAACCACCATCGAGGGGGCTTCCGATGTCATCATCAATATCTCCGGAGACATCTCTCTGATTGAGGCGAATGAGGCAGCCTCCTATGTGGAGGAGCTGGCAGGAGACAACGCCAATATCATCTTCGGTGCGATGTTTGATGAGAATACGCAGGATGAAGCGACCATCACGGTAATTGCGACCGGAATCAAGGATGTTTCGACACAGGAGCAGCCCTTAAAAAAGGCAGCACCGGCATTGCAGAGAAGAACCGGCGTTACAGACAATAAGCTGAACAGAACCGTTCCCCAGCCGGGGCTTTCCAGTGCGCAGCAGGAGTTTTTCCGTAATCTGAATACCCCGTCGAGAACCGTCGTTCCGCAGGAGGCGCCGAAGCTGTCTACCGGCAGTGTGCCGAATCTTTTCAGTCAGCCGACGCCGCTACAGAGATCCGAGCAGGAAACGGAGATCCAGATTCCGGATTTCCTGAGAAACCGCCACTGATTTTTGGAGAGGGAAAAGCTATGTCGGAAGACATAGCTTTTTTTCGCGATGACGAGGAAAATCCACAGCCTGTCCGGGGATTTGACGAGAGCCGCAAAACCGGGACGAGTGAAGTGAGGATGAAGCGAGAGCAACATAGAGGTAAATATATGACATTACAGCAGGAAATCGAAAAACGACGGACCTTTGCCATCATTTCCCATCCAGATGCCGGAAAGACCACACTGACAGAGAAGTTCCTCCTTTACGGGGGTGCCATACAGCTGGCGGGCACCGTCAAGGGGAGAAAGGCAACAAAGCATGCAGTCTCTGACTGGATGGAAATCGAGAAGGAGAGAGGAATCTCTGTCACCTCCTCCGTATTGCAGTTTAACTATGGCGGCAGGTGTATCAACATTCTGGATACCCCGGGACACCAGGATTTCTCGGAGGATACCTACAGGACCCTGATGGCGGCAGACTCTGCGGTCATGGTCATTGACGGCGCCAAGGGAGTGGAGCCGCAGACCATCAAGCTCTTCAAGGTCTGCGTGATGCGTCATATCCCGATCTTTACCTTTATCAACAAGTTTGACCGTGAAGCGAGAGATCCCTACGAGCTTCTGGATGAGATCGAGGAGGTGCTCGGAATCCGTACCTGCCCCATCAACTGGCCTGTCGGCTGCGGACACAACTTCAAGGGGGTCTATGACAGACAGAGCAGGACGGTGGAGCTCTTTACAGCCAATGCCGGCGGTACAAAGACAGTGGAGACCCGGGATATCAGGGTGGAGGATCCGGCACTTCCGGAACTTCTCACAGCAGAGTATTATGAACAGCTGCAAAACGATCTTGAGCTTCTGGACGGGGCCTCGGATGTCTTTTCTCAGGACAGGGTCAATGCCGGAGATCTGACACCGGTATTCTTCGGCTCCGCGCTGACAAACTTCGGTGTGGAAACCTTCTTGACGCATTTCCTGAAGATGACGAATCCGCCGATGCCGAGGAATTCCGATCAGGGCATCATTGACCCGGTCAGCGAGGATTTTTCTGCCTTTGTCTTTAAGATTCAGGCAAATATGGATCCCCGTCATAGAGACCGTGTTGCCTTCCTGCGTATCTGCTCCGGAGAGTTTCATGCCGGGATGGAGGTCAATCATGTACAGGGAAACCGCAGGGTCAAGCTCAGCCAGCCGACTCAGATGATGGCGGATGAGCGTAAGATCGTAGAGACAGCCTATGCCGGGGATATCATCGGTATCTTTGATCCGGGCATTTTTTCCATCGGCGACACGCTGGAGCTGTCCGGCAGGAAGTTTTGCTTTGAGGGCATTCCGACCTTTGCCCCGGAGCATTTTGCAAGGGTGCGTCAGATCGATACCATGAAGCGGAAGCAGTTTTTGAAGGGTGTGGAGCAGATCGCACAGGAGGGTGCGATTCAGATCTTCCAGGAGTTTCATACCGGGATGGAGGAGATTCTGGTGGGCGTTGTCGGCGTCCTTCAGTTTGAGGTACTGAGCTACCGGCTGAAGAATGAATATAATGTCGATGTCCGTCTGGAAACGCTTCCCTATGAGCATATCCGCTGGATCGAGAACGATACGGAGCTGGATCCGGAAAAGATAGAGGGAACCTCCGATATGAAGCTGGTCAAGGACTTAAAGGACCGTCCGCTGCTGCTCTTTGCGCACCCCTGGTCTGTCGGCATGGTGCTGGACCGCAATCCGGGACTGAAGCTTTCGGAGTTTTCAAAAAACTAAGGAAACGCTGCAGCAGTGTTGTTTCCTGAAATAAGAGAGTCCGTGCAGCTCAGCCGGAATCTCCGGAAACAGAAGTCAAACCGTATTTTTGATGGAACGCAATCGACAAAGGATAAAAGAAAAATCAGGAGGAAAGCATGGATCAGAGAATCAGTGATTGGATTGACAGCCACAGAACAGAGCTGGTAGAGGATGTGAAGGCACTTTGTGCGATCCCCTCGGTAGAGGGAGCATATGTCGAGGGGAAGCCCTTCGGGGAGGAACCGTTCCGGGCACTGCATCTGACGCTGTCACTTTGCGGAAAATATGGGATGTCCGTCACAAACTATGAGAATTATGTGGGAGCTGCGGATCTCGATGCAGCCCTGCCACGCTCTCTGGATATTCTCGCACACACGGACGTGGTACCGGCGGGAGAGGGCTGGACGGTGACAGAGCCCTTCCGTGTTCTGGAGAAGGACGGAAGGCTCTATGGGCGCGGCACTTCGGATGACAAGGGACCGCTGCTGGCGGCGCTCTACGCGATGCGTGCCGTGAAGGAGCTGGGGATTCCGCTGAAAAAGGGAGTCCGTCTCATTGTCGGTTCCAATGAAGAGACCGGATCAAGGGATATCCGGCATTACTACGAGAAAGAGCCGGAGGCGGAGATGACCTTCTCGCCGGACGGGGATTTCCCGGTGGTCAATATCGAGAAGGGGCATCTTCGCGGAACGATCCAGAACCAGTATACAGCTCTTCAGGGGAACAGGGTGCTTTCCCTGAAAGCGGGTGTTGCCTTAAATGCCGTACCGCAGAAGGCGGTGCTGAAGCTTTCCGGAATCGATTTTGCCGTCATTGACGCCGAAATCGCGGAGGTAGAGAAGAAGTGTCAGGTGAAAATTTCGTTCAGTGGAGAGAATGAAATCTCCGTCTTCGGAGAGAGTGCACACGCTTCGACGCCGGAGCACGGAAAGAATGCCGGCCTTGCCGCTCTGGAGCTTCTGGTGCTGCTCCCCATCAACGAAGAGCAGAAAGGGGATGCGGAAAAGATCCTGAGGCTCTTCCCCTACGGAGTGACGGATGGCGCGGGACTGAAGATTCAGATGGAGGACGAGATAAGCCATGCGCTGACCTGTACCCTGGATCTCTTCCATATGGATGAGGAGGGATGCAGCTTCTCCTTTGATGCGAGAACGCCGGTGAGCGCGACGAAGGAGAACTGTCAGGACGTTGCAAGACAGACGATTGAGGCAGAGGGCTTCCAATTTGTTTCAGATCCGATGACGGCGCCGCACAATGTGCCGGGAGACTCCGATTTTGTGAAGATGCTCCTTTCCGTCTATGAGGATGTGACCGGGCTTAAGGGAGAATGTCTTGCCATCGGCGGCGGCACCTATGTGCATGATCTGAAGAACGGTGTTGCCTTCGGAGCGGTGCTTCCGGGAGTGGATACCAGGATGCACGGCGCGGATGAATTTATGGATGTCAGGGACCTGCTTCTGGCGGCGAAGGTTTATGCGGAAGCGATTGTCGCGCTTTGCGGCTGAGACCCATCCTTATAACAGAGGCATGACTTATGGCACTATAATCATAAATTCAAAATCATACATCTGATATAGATATCATTTATAACAAGCTATCAGGGATTCGTACAACGGGAAATCTTGTGATTTCCCGCTTTTTGCGATAACATACGACTACCAAACGGAAGGGGATTTCGTCGGGAGAGCATTGCAGAGAAGCAGGCGACAGGGAGTTTACTTTCGGCAAAATGAGGAGGGATATGACAGAGGAGCATATTATCTCTCTGGTGCACATGGGAAAGGTCTTTAGGACCAAATCCGGAGAAGTAACAGCACTGGAGGATATCAATCTGGAAATCAAAAAAGGTTCCATCATGGGAATCATCGGGCTGTCCGGTGCCGGAAAATCCACACTGGTCCGCTGCATCAATTATCTCGAGGTGCCGAGTTCCGGACAGGTGCTTTTTGAGGGGAAATCGCTTTCGGACATGAAGGGAAAGGAGGTTCGGGAGACGAGACGCCGCATGGGGATGATCTTTCAGCAGTTCAATCTTCTGGAGCAGAGAAATCTGCTGCAAAATGTCACCTTTCCGCTGGAGATCGCGGGAGTCCCCAGGGCGGAGGCAAAGACGAGGGCGCTGGAGCTTTTAAGGATGGTAGGGCTTTCGGATCGTGCCGGCTATTATCCCTCGCAGCTGTCCGGCGGACAGAAGCAGAGGGTGGCGATTGCCAGAGCACTGGCGACCAGGCCGGCAGTGCTTCTCTGCGATGAAGCAACCTCCGCGCTGGACCCGAAAACGACGGAGCAGATCCTGAAGCTGCTGAAGCAGATCAATCAGGAACTGGGGGTCACTGTCATTGTCATCACCCATCAGATGTCTGTGATTGAGTCCATCTGCGATGAGGTGGCAATCATTGATCACAGCCAGATTGCGGAGTGCGGACCGGTCTCCGAGGTGTTTCTGCATCCGAAGACCAAGATCGGCAGAAGGCTGATCCTTGGAGGAGATGACAAGGCACCGAACTTCGGCGGTACCGGGAACCCGAAGATACGCATCGTGTTTGACGGACACAATGCGCATGAGCCCATCCTGTCCGATTTGATTCTGAACTGTAAGGTCAAGGTCAATATCCTTTTTGCCAATACCAAGCAGGTGGAGGAGGAAGCGGTAGGACAGATGGTGCTGGAGCTTCCGGATTCCCGGGAGGATCAGGAGAGAGTCGTCGGATACCTGAGGGAAAAAAGGATTAGCTATTCGGAGGTGGAGTGATGAGTTCAGAAATGATTTCCATGTATGTCAGGGAAACCGGAGCCACCCTTTACATGGTTGTGATCTCCAGTGTGATCTCCTATCTGATAGGTATTCCTCTCGGGGTGATTCTGGTGGTCACGGATAAGGACGGTATCG
This sequence comes from uncultured Oribacterium sp., assembly GCA_963545355.1. Classification (GTDB taxonomy): domain Bacteria; phylum Bacillota; class Clostridia; order Lachnospirales; family Lachnospiraceae; genus Oribacterium. Next base: position 56,411 of record CAUUIW010000008.1, read on the forward strand.
CTCCCTGCGGACCGGTCCACGCGGTGCTTGGCTTCCTGACCAATATCTTTCGTACGATTCCGTTTCTGATTCTTCTGGTCATGGTACTGCCGATTACCGATTTTCTGGTACATACCACATTGGGACCGACGGCAATCATCCCGCCGCTGATTTTCTCGGCGGCACCCTATATCGCGCGTATGGTGGAATCTTCTCTGAAGGAAGTGAATGCCGGGGTGGTAGAAGCGGCACAGTCCATGGGCGCCAGCAATTTTCAGATTATCTGGAAGGTGCTGCTGCCGGAGGCAAAGCCGGGACTTTTGATCGGTGCGGCAATCACTATCACCTCCATCCTCGGTTATTCGGCGATGGCCGGGTTTGTCGGCGGCGGCGGGCTCGGTGCAATCGCACTGAACTATGGCTATTTTCGTTACCAGACCGATGTCATGCTGGTTTCTGTAGTGATACTGGTTGTCATTGTTCAGATGATCCAGGAGGCGGGGATGCGGCTCGCCAGGTCGGTGGACAAGAGAAGCAAATAAAATCAGATCCGCAAAAGGAGGAAAAATTATGAAAAAGAGAGTGGTATTGGCATTGTCCCTGCTTCTTGCGGCAGCATCATTGACTGCCTGCGGAGGAAGTGCAAAAACGACGACAGCGGCTCAGGCTGACAGCACAACGGCTGCGGCTTCTGAGACGGCGGCGGAAAAGGAGACAGGCAAAGCTTCCGGAGAGAATATAACCGTCAGGATTGGTGCGACTCCGAGTCCGCACGCGGAGATTCTGGAGGAGGCAAAGCCACTTCTTGAAAAGGAAGGCATCACACTGGATATCAAGGTTTATAACGATTATGTTCAGCCGAATCTGGCGGTGGATCAGGGGAAGATTGATGCCAATTACTTCCAGCACAGGCCCTACCTTGACGACTTCAATCAGGAGCGTGGCACTCATGTGGTTTCTGCCGGCAGTATTCATTATGAGCCGTTCGGAATCTATGCCGGCAAGTCCGAGGATCTCGAGAATATTAAGGACGGTGCGCAGATCGCGGTTCCGAATGACACCACCAATGAAGCAAGAGCACTTCTGCTCCTTCAGGACAACGGCGTCATCAGGCTGAGGGACGGCGCAGGACTCAATGCGACCAAGCAGGATATCGTCGAGAATCCGCACAAGGTAGAGATCCTTGAGGTAGAGGCTGCCCAGATTCCGAGATCTGTCGACTCTGTCGACTTTGCGGCAATGAACGGCAATTACGCAATTCAGGCAGGAGTCAAGCCGAGTGATGCTCTCGCACAGGAGTCTGCCGATTCCGAAGCTGCACAGACCTACGCGAACATCATTGCCGTTTCCGAGAAGAATCAGGATGCCGACTGGGCAAAGAAGCTTGTTGAGGTACTCCAGTCGCAGAAGATTCAGGATTTCATCAATGAAAAGTATCAGGGCGGCGTAGTGCCGATGCAGTAGGAAAGGCAGAGTCATAGAAAAGCCGCCGGCAGAGACTGTCGGCGGCTTTTCCATGGATAAGCGGCACGAAAGGAAAACGAGGCGTGATATAATGATCTCGGCTTCTGACACTCACATCGCATAATGACTGTCAGGGGAAACATGGTCCTGTGGGACAATGCAGCTGACGCTTTGCATCGGAACAGGTACAGATACAGGAGGATGTATGGATCTTTTCAGCTATATGGCAGAGCAGAGGAAGGAAAAGGATGCTCCGCTGGCATCCCGGATGCGTCCCCGGACACTCTCGGAGGTCGTCGGGCAGCAGGAAATTCTCGGAGAGGGAAAGCTGCTTCGGCGTATGATTCAGGCAGATCAGCTGAGCTCCATCATTCTTTACGGACCGCCGGGTACCGGCAAGACGACACTGGCGCATGTGATCGCGAATACGACAAAAGCGGAGTTTCATGAGCTGAATGCGAGCACGGCAGGAAAAAAGGATATGGAGGGGATCGTCGCGAAGGCAAAGGAGAATCTCGGTGCCTATCAGAAAAAAACGATTCTTTTTATCGATGAGATTCACCGTTTCAATAAGGGCCAGCAGGACTATCTGCTACCCTATGTGGAGGATGGCACGCTGGTCCTCATCGGGGCAACAACAGAGAACCCTTACTTTGAGGTGAATTCCGCGCTTCTGTCCCGTTCCCGTATCTTCCAGCTCCGGATGCTGGAGTGTCAGGAGATTGCGGAGCTCTTAAGACGCAGTGTGACGGACGAGAGAGGACTCGCTTCCTTCCGTGCGGAGGTCTCCGAGGATGCCATTGCCTTCCTTTCAGACATGGCGGACGGAGACGCGAGAACCGCATTAAATGCGCTGGAGCTTGCTGTTCTCACCACTATGCCGGAGGAGGATGGGCGTATCCGGATAAGTCTCGATACCGCCGCGGAATGTATCCAGAAGAAGGCAATACGCTATGACAAGGATGCCGACAGACATTATGATACGATTTCCGCCTTTATCAAGTCGATGCGCGGCTCGGATCCGGATGCGGCGGTTTACTATCTTGCCCGTATGCTGGAGGGGGGAGAGGATATCAAATTCATTGCCCGGAGAATGCTTATCCTGGCATCGGAGGATATTGGCAATGTGAATCCGGAGGCGCTTCAGATGGCAGCGTCCTGCTTTCTCGCCGTCGAGCGGGTGGGGCTGCCGGAGGCACAGATCATTCTCTCGCAGACCTGTACCTACCTCGCCACGTCGAAAAAAAATAATGCCAGCGTAGTGGCAATTCAGGAAGCGGCAGAGGAGGTGCGAAGGAGCGGCAGCCTTCCGATTCCCGCGTATTTACAGGATGCACACTATCATGGACATGAGAAGCTGGGAAGAGGCATCGGCTACAAGTATCCTCACGATTATGAGGGAAATTATGTCAGTCAGGAGTATCTGCCGGAGGAGCTTGCCGGGCGGGAATTTTACCATTTTCCTCATGCGCACCGAAAAAACAAGTGATTTTTTCGGAAGTCCTCCGAATCTTTCGCGAAAATTCAGAAATTAGCTCTGGAAAGCAGAGAGATTTATGGTAAGCTAGCGAAGTATGGGAATCCGGCATTCGAAACAGAATGGGAGGACCGAAAAAACGATACAGCGGACTGGACGTATTTGTGAAGCACGACAGCTGCTGCCGTTGAAGAGGGTGATGAAAAGATAGGAGAAGATATGAAAAAAAGGATTTTGATTTTGGCAGGGATGGCAGTGGCAGCGGTTCTGGCTGTTTCCGGCTGTGGCAAGAAAACAGCGGAGACAAGCGCAGCGGCAACTACCGCGGCGACGAATGCAGTTGAGGACAATGACAACAGCATTGACGTCGTCATTACGAGTCTTGCCGACGGCAAGCTGAGCGGAACCGATGTGGATGGAAAGACCGTCACAGCAGATATCTCCGGTGCTGTCACAAATCCGGCATGGGAGCTTGCTGCCGGGGATGAGGTCAACCTCTATTATCAGGGAGAAGAGTTTACGGACGGCACCAAGGTGGATGAAGTCGAGATGGTTGTACCGTTTGAGTTCAGCAATGAACAGGGGATGGATGATCTCAGTCTCTACGGTGAGGTGACAGAGCTTTCCAAGGACTCTATCAGCGTGAAGCAGATTTTTGACGGCCGTGAGCAGGTGAATACTTCCGAGCAGCAGATGCAGGCTGCCAACGGTGAGTATGGCGATACCTATACCTTCTCGATTCCGTCTTATGCGACGATTTTCTCCAAGGCGGATCTCAAGCAGGGAGATGCTGTCAGTGTAAGCTACACAGGAGATCTGAAGTCCGCTCCGGTAGCTTACTGGATTGTCAACGATGATATGGCAGATGAGGAAGCGGCACAGACGCAGTCCATCACAGGGACCGTCGACAAGGTGGATCAGAACGTTATCTATCTTCTCACAGAGGATCAGACATCCTTCAAGTTTATGGCAGATGATGATGCACAGATTCAGACTGCGAAGGACAATATCGGCAAGAAGGTGAGGATCACGTTTGACGGCACTCTCCGCTATCGTGTTGCCTCTGCATTGACAATCACGCCGGAGTCATAAAGCGTCAGGCAGAACAAGCGGGCAGCTCCTTGAAGCGTCTTCCTTTGGGAAGGCGCTTTTTTCTTCAGGCGTTTCTTGGGCGCAGAAGATCCTCGGAATCATACATTAAAGTGAAGGGACCGTCGTTCAGCAGACGGACCTTCATATCCGCACCGAAGATGCCGAGCTGAACCTTTCTGACCCTGCCCTCAAAGAGAGAGCTGAAATATCGATACAGTCCCTCCGCATCCTTCGGCTCCCCGGCATGATAGAAGCTGGGGCGGTTCCCCTTTCTGACATCCGCATAAAGTGTGAACTGGCTGATAATGAGAACCTCGCCGTCCACATCGGAGAGAGAGCAGTTGGTTTTCCCCTCGCGATCCTCAAAGATGCGGGCAGCGAGGACCTTTTGTGCCATTTTGCCGGCAATCTCTTTTGTATCCTCTTTGGAGATTCCCAGGAGAATCAGAAAGCCCTTTCCAATCTCACCGACAATCTTTCCGTCTACACTCACGGATGCCTCCGTGACTCTCTGTACCAGACAACGCATAAAACCCCTCCCGTTCGGATATATGTTGACTGTATTGTAGTGAAGGAGGAAGAGGGATGCAAGAAAAAAGTACTGGATTTTTTCACGGAAGCTGTAGTATAGTATTCCCTGTAGAAACATTGTATAAAATAAAGTTTTGAACAAGGAGAAAAAGATGGCTTCGATTTATGATTATTCTGTCACGAGAGCAGATGGCTCCATACAGGAGCTGAGGGACTTCCAGGGCAAGGTGGTGCTGATTATCAATACCGCTACCGGCTGCGGCTTTACACCACAGTATGAGCCGATTGAGCGGATGTACAGGGATTATCATGAGAAGGGACTGGAGATTCTCGACATCCCCTGCCATCAGTTCGGGGGACAGGCACCGGGAACGGACGATGAGATTCACGAGTTCTGTCAGCTGCATTACAATACCACTTTCCCGCAGATGAAGAAATCAGAGGTGAATGGGGAGAACGAGCTTCCGCTCTATCATTTTCTGAAGGAGCAGCAGGGCTTCAAGGGTTTTGATGAGCATAAATACAAGAAGCATTTTGAAGAGATGTATGCGGCGCAGGATCCGAACTGGGCACAGAATCCGGATATCAAGTGGAACTTTACGAAGTTTGTTGTGAACCGTGAAGGTAAGGTTGCAGCCCGCTTTGAGCCGACTGCGGATATGGCAAGAGTGGAAGACTATGTGAAGTCGCTTTTGTAAGTTCTCTGCTTTCTAAGGAAACCGGGCTCCTTTTTGGGATTCAGCACAGAGCTGCCGGAGGAATCTGATGCTGAATATTCCTGAGTTCTGCTTGTATTTCCATAGAAATTGCGCACAATAAAAATGCTGAAAAATGATTTTTGCCGATTCAGGAGACAAATAAAAGAAAAGGAGCCACAATGGAGGAGCAGAACAGAACATCGATGATCATACAGACCAGTGTGATCGGAATTATCGCCAATGTCTTTCTGGCGGCGTTCAAGGCGGGAGTCGGGATTTTTTCCCATTCGGTCTCTGTAGTGATGGATGCAGTCAACAATCTCTCAGATGCACTTTCTTCGATTATCACGATTGTCGGCACCAGGCTGGCGGGAAAAGAACCGGATAAGAACCATCCCCTGGGGTACGGACGAATGGAATACCTGACCGCGGTGGTCATTGCCGTGATTGTGCTTTATGCCGGGATCACGGCGTTGATAGAATCCGTGAAAAAAATTCTTCACCCGGAGATCCCGAATTATACGGCAACCTCTCTTGTGATTATCGCAGCCGCTGTGCTGGTAAAGATTTTTCTCGGACGTTTTGTACAGGGGAGAGGGAAAAAGGTAAATTCCGATTCACTGCTGGCCTCCGGGCAGGACGCGGTCAATGACGCCGTGCTTTCCGCGGCAACCCTCTGTACCGCCGTCATCTATCTTTTGTTTCATGTATCCTTTGAAGCTTATGTGGGTGCGTTCATTTCCCTGGTAATTGTGAAAGCAGGCATGGAGATGCTTCGGGACACCATCAATAAGATTCTCGGAGAACGTGTGGACAGCAGCTTTACGAGGCAGATCAGGGAAAGGATTGAAGCATTTCCGGAGGTCTACGGTGCCTATGACCTGATTCTTAACAATTATGGTCCGGATGCCAATATTGCCTCTGTCCATATCGAGGTTGCGGATACCATGAAGGCGGCAGAGATTGCGGATCTGCTCCGCCGGATTGAGAGGGAGATCTATCGGGAGTTCCACGTCTTTATCACGGGACTCAGTATCTATGCGAGGAATCTGAACGACGAAAAGCTGGAAGCGGAACGTAGGAAGATCGATGCGGTTCTGCTGTCGCAGGAGCATGTGCTTCAGACCCATGGCTTCTATCTGGAAAAGGAGAAGAAGGTGGTTCATCTGGATGTCGTTCTGGATTTTGACTGTGAGGATCGATCGGCAGAGATCGAGAGACTTCAAAAGCTGCTGAAGGTACTTTATCCGGAAATGAGCTTTGTGCTTCAGGCAGACTTTGATGTGACGGATTGAATGACATCCCTGTATTGCTGCGCGGATGTTCATAAAAAGACGCATGAATGCCGTAACTGTCACGACGCAGCACAGTGCTCAGCGAAATTGGTTTGCCGCAGCATCATAATCGAAGCCGATCAGATGGAGCTTTTCGCAAAGCTCCTCTTTTTTAATGAGGAGCTGACCGCAGAGCTCGTCGAGGCAGCAGTCTCGATCCCGGAGATAGGTATTGATGACACCGAGCAGGATGACAGGGTCTTTTGGGAGTTCTGACATGACTGTTCCTTCCTTGTATCTTTACAAAAGCCTGAGTATAATCAGAGAAGCTACTTTTCGAGCTTATCCGATCTCTGCCGAGATGTAAAGGGCTTTGACAGGCCGATTTGGGGAGAGGCGGAAAGCCGGCGTGGAGAATGGATTGTGAACGGGAGGGTATATGAAGGACGAGAGCTGTATTTTCTGTAAGATTGCCAATGGAGAGATTCCTTCGACGACAGTTGATGAAAATGAGGAGTTTCGTGTTATTTTTGATCTGGGGCCGGCGGCAAAGGGACATGTCCTGATCCTGACAAAGCAGCATTACCGGGATATCACGGAGGTTCCGGAGGAGGTTTTATCGAAGCTGCTTCCCCTGGCAAAAAAGCTCGGGACAGCCCAGATGAAAGCTTTTTCTGCCAGCGGCTTTAACCTCGTACAGAATAACGGCGTGTCTGCCGGGCAGACTGTGCCGCATTTCCATCTTCATGTCATCCCGAGATACGGCAGGGAGGAGATTGTGAACTGGACGCCGGGAGAAGTGAGTGCGGAGGAACTGAAGGAAAACTGCGGGAAGCTGCAAAGGGAACTGCAGGTCTGAGGCTTCAGGGATTCAACGTTATCCGGCTGCTTTGAGAGGAGTCCGGCGGAAGGGGCAGGGACCCGTCAGGACAGCTTCGACAGGAAGAGGATAAGGGAATATCCTCCGGGCTATCGGAGTTTCCCACAGGGGAATAAAAGAAGGAACAGATAAGAGAATTGAGTATGGGTAATGAGAAGAAAATCAGGATTGTTCTGACCGGCGGCGGTACGGCGGGACATGTGACCTCGAATCTGGCGCTGCTTCCGAGACTTCGGCAGGCAGGCTGGGAGGTCCGCTATATCGGTTCCTACCGGGGGATTGAAAAGGAGCTGATTGAAGCGGAGGGCGTTCCTTACACGGGGATTGATACCGGAAAGTTCCGCCGTTATAAGGACCTTAAAAATCTGACAGACCCTTTCCGGGTGCTTCACGGGCTGTTTCAGGCGAGAAAAATCCTCAAAAAAACAAAGGCGAATGTCCTTTTTTCCAAGGGAGGCTTTGTTGCGGTTCCCGTGGTATGGGCGGCATGGTCACTGGGCATCCCCGTGGTATCTCACGAATCGGATATGACGCCGGGACTTGCGAACCGCCTCACCATGAACTTTGTGAAGCGGATCTGCTGTAGCTTTCCGGAGACCGTCAGTCAGGTAAAGGGAGGAAAGGCGATCCTGACCGGAGCGCCGATCCGAAAGATGCTGCTTACGGGAAGCCGGGAAGCGGGACTCTGCTTTCTCGGTTTTTCCGGAGAAAAGCCGGTTCTCATGATTATCGGAGGCTCTCTCGGAGCCGTCGCGATCAATGAAGCGGTCCGTCACCAGCTTCCGATGCTTCTCCGAAGCTATGATATCGTCCATATCTGCGGAAAGGGGAACCTAGAGGAAAAGCTCAGGGAGAGAGCGGGATACCGTCAGCTCGAGTATGCCGGTGAGGAGCTGAGGCATATCTATGCCTGTGCGGATCTTGCAATTTCCCGTGCCGGCGCCAATGTCATCTGTGAGCTGCTGGCACTTCATATACCGAATCTCCTGATTCCGCTTCCGAGGGATCAGTCCCGGGGGGATCAGATTTTAAATGCGGAATCCTTCCGGAAGCAGGGCTTCAGCCTGGTTCTGGACCAGCATGAGATGGAAAAGGACGAGCGGCTGCTGCTGAAGAATCTCGGAGGACTCTATGAGAATCGTCAGCGGTACAGAGAGACGATGGCAGGGGCGCAGTCAAGAGACAGCGTGGAGCAGGTGTTTGAGATTCTGGATTCCGTACGCAGGGGATGACAAGGGGGGAATATGATCGGAATCATCGGCGCGATGGAAGAGGAAGTGAAGAAGCTCCGCGAGGACATGACAGAGCTGAAAACAGAAGAGAGGGCGGGACTCAGCTTCTCTCTCGGGAAGCTCCGTGGGCAGGATGTGGCGGTGGTCCGTTCCGGAATCGGCAAGGTCAATGCTGCTGCCTGTACCCAGCTTCTGATTGACAGGTATCAGGTTTCTGCGATTATCAACAGCGGGATTGCCGGCTCTCTGGACGCGGCAATCGATATCGGAGATATCGTGATCTCTGAGGATGCGGTGCAGTACGATGTGGATGCTACGAGCTTTGGCTATGCCCTCGGAGAGGTTCCGAGAGTGGGGCGTCTCGCCTTCCCGGCGGCGGAATCGCTGATCAGCCTGGCGGAAGAGTGCAACAGAAGGGTCAACAGGGAGCTGAAAACCTTTGTCGGGAGGGTCTGCTCCGGGGATCGCTTCGTCTCGGATGACAAAACAAAGGAGTGGATTCTCCGGCATTTTCAGGGAAGCTGTGTCGAGATGGAGGGAGCAGCCATTGCTCAGGTCGCAAGCCAGAGCCGGATTCCCTTTGTGATTGTCCGTGCCATCTCCGACAAGGCAGATCATTCCGCCGATGTCGATTATCCGAGCTTTGAGAAGCAGGCGATTGCCCACTGCGTGAAGCTGACCGAGGCGATGGTGGAGCGGATGTAAGCCGGAAAATCCGGATTTTTCAGCCGGGCTGCCAGCACCGGTATTTCCTTAGCGCCGGAATTTCATGCTTTGTTTTGGGGTTTTGGGGAGAGTGCAAAGCTGTTGTCAGTGTTGACCGGGGAAGCTATAATATGAAGATAAGATAAAAAGGGGGACTTTTCAGTGCATAATTACAACAGCTTCAAATGGTTTTTCCGCCTTCTGACAACCAGAGAGGGAAGGAAAATCATCTTGATCCCCATTCTGATTCTTGTATTTTTTTTTGGTTATACGATTTATCAGGATGAATTCAGCAACAAGCCGGAAAGAATCGAGATGCAGGATGGCAGCGGGGACACCAGATTGACCAAGAGAAGCAGCCTGAGCTCCTTCAGGCTGCCAAAGGAGGCAGGAGAAATCCGGGAAATCATCGGTGAGGATGTGAAAGTCAATTCCTATGACATCACGCTGAATCAGGAGAACCAGATACGGTCTGCCGATGTGATGATAAAGGCGGAGGAAGCCGAGGCGGCGCAGATTCTCGCTTCCTATAAGGAAAAGCTCCGGCTGGAGGAAGGTATTTCGGGGCTGAGCGGGAATGCCGCCGGATACGATATACGTATTCGCTATTATGACCGTGACCGCAGGATAGAGATTGACCTGGATCAAATGGATTCGGATTCATAAGAATATCCTTTAGGGGAGCACGGACCTGCTGTTTTCCCTTGTTGAATATAACGGATGGTTTTTTCATAACAGGAGGTAATGATATGAGTGAGGTTCGCTTTGACCTGTCGAAAGCTTCCGCCTATCTGTCGGAGGAGGAGCTTTCCTGCCTGAAGCCGCAGATTCTTGCGGCAAGGGAGACCCTTCTTTCCGGAAATGGTGCGGGCAATGATTTTCTCGGCTGGCTGGATCTGCCGCTTAACTATGACAAGGCGGAGTTTTCGAGGATCCGGAAAGCGGCGGAAAAGATTCGCGCTGATTCTGAGGCACTTCTTGTGATCGGCATCGGCGGTTCCTACCTGGGTGCCAGAGCCGCCAATGAGTTTCTGCATTCCAGCTTCTACAATGAGCTTCCGAAAGAGAGGCGCAGAGGACCGAAGCTCTATTATGTCGGCAATAACCTGTCCTCCAAATATCTGCAGGATGTACTGGATCTTGTGAAGGAGATGGATTTCTCCGTAAATATCATCTCGAAGTCCGGGACTACGACAGAACCTGCCATCGCTTTCCGTGTGTTTAAGGAGCTTCTGGAAGAGAAGTACGGGCATGATGAAGCATGCAGACGAATCTATGCGACTACGGATAAGGCACGCGGCGCGCTGAAGCAGCTGGCGGATCAGGAGGGCTATGAGAGCTTCGTGGTTCCGGATGATGTCGGAGGACGCTTCTCGGTACTCACCGCTGTCGGCCTGCTTCCGATTGCCGCCGCCGGCGGAGACATCCTGAAGCTGATGGAGGGTGCACAGGCGATGCGTGAGCTCTGTCTGAAGAAGGAATATGAGGAAAATCCGGCGCTCCGCTATGCCGCAGCCCGCAATATCATGATGAGGAAGCATAAGGCGATTGAGATCGTTGCCAATTATGAACCAAGCCTTCACTATGTTTCCGAGTGGTGGAAGCAGCTGATGGGAGAATCCGAGGGGAAGGATCAGAAGGGACTTTTCCCGGCATCGGTGGATCTCACCACGGATCTTCATTCCATGGGACAGTACATTCAGGACGGCACAAGGATTCTCTTTGAGACGGTGCTTCATGTAGAGGAATCTCCGGCGGAGATCCTGCTCAAGAAGGAGGCTGTCGACACGGACGGGATGAATTATCTTGCCGGAAAGAATGTTGATTTCGTCAATCAGTCGGCAATGCAGGGGACCGTTCTTGCCCACAGCGACGGGAATGTCCCGAATTTTCTCATCCATCTTCCCGGGATGGATGCGTTTACGCTCGGGGAGCTGTTCTATTTCTTTGAGTTTGCCTGCGGTGTTTCCGGATATTTGAATGGGGTCAACCCCTTCAATCAGCCGGGTGTCGAGTCCTATAAGAAGAACATGTTTGCACTTCTCGGGAAGCCGGGCTATGAGGAGCTTGGTGCGGAGCTGAAGAAGAGGCTGTAAAAACACAGAAAAACGGAGCCGCAGGGACGGAAAAGTCTCTGCGGCTCTGTTGTTTAGCCTTCCTCGATAATTTCAATTTCGAGATAATCGAAGGAAATCTCTTCGGTAAAGCTGTCGTTTAAAAATTTCGTTTTGCCCTTCCGTTGAAACTCCCGGATATTGTTGTCCAGCCAGATTGGCACCTGAAGATCCATATATTCACAGATCTCCCGGAGCGCGGTGAACACATGGCTGGTACGGGATTCCGCATCCGTCTGCCGGGAAACGCAGGAACGAAGCGGGTGACCATCCCGAAACAGCGTGCCGCTCATACGAAACATGGAAGTGCTCCTTTCCATAATTTTGAATGTTTCTATCTCGTTTCCTTCTCGTCCGCGCCTTCCAGTTTCTGTATCGCCTCCATCAGGGTTTGTGCTTTTCCGTCGGAGAGGAGGCTTCCCAGCTTTGCTATATCCCCCTCATTCATGTGGGATTTTCCGAGGAACTGCTCATAGAGCTGTGCGTTTTCCAGGGCAAGCCGGTTTCTTCTGTCTTCCAGCTGCGTCACACTCTGCTCTTCCTTCTGCAGTCTGCCTTGCAGCTCTTCTCTTTCCTTTGCGACAGCGTGCTCATGCTCATCCGTCAGGATGTTTTTGGTGACGGTATCAAAGGAATTGAGCGCAGCCTGTTTTTTCTGGATGAGATCCTCCCGTTCCTTTTTCGTTCTGGAGATTTCATCATCGTATTCCTCGAGGTGGTAGCCTTCTTCGTCGCTGTCTGACTGTATCTCCCGGGAGATACGCCTGACCGCAGACCTGTTCTTCCGAATCTTTTTTCGAAGCTCCTTTCCCTGCAGAATTGCTTCCCGGTGCTTTCCTGTCGTGAGATTTCCGATCAGAGTATAGAGTCCGCCGACGACAATGATGACGGCGAGATAAATCAGTACGAGATAGAGGGTTCGGCGGTCCGGAAGAACGAAGAGATAGAGCCCGATGGGAAGTGCCAGAAAAAATAGGATAAAAAAGCAGATAAAGCCGAGGAATTCCCGGAGGGAAGACGGATGCCAGAGGCTGTAGTAGAGCCCGGTTCTTGCCGGCAGAGGAACACGGTCGGACTTCATGATGGCGGAGTATTCCCGCTGAAGCTCCCTGCTCTCGTTTACCAGCTCCTCGGTTTCCACACCGATCCGTCCCTTGATTCCCTGTGCCTTGGCTTTTTCTCTCTCGCTCTGCACCTTTTTGAGCTTTGTATCCACCTGTGCGATCTCGTCATCATAGGTTTTGCTGATTTCCCTGACGCGGTCGGAAAGGAGGGAGGAGAGCTGAAGCTTCCATTTATTTTCCCTGCTTTCCAGAAGCTTCCGGCTGTCGTTCAGCACCTTCTGCTGCTCTGAAAGCTGCTTTTCCAGCTCGTTTTTCTGCTGCATTGCCTTCTCTGCCTCTGAGAGAAAGCGCATCGGATCAGTTAATTCGAGTCCCATAAAATCCCCCTGTGCCGGTACTGTCGGGTGGGTTCCTGACTGCCGTAGCTGCCGAAGTCGGAGCGTATGGCTGAAATGTGGTGAGGAACCCGTCATCTGCCGATATGGTTACAAAAATTCCGATGCGGTAATTTTACCAGACTATGAGAAAAATAACCACTGTTTACAGGATCCGTGCGCCTTTTTCCGTCACCCGGCAGAGTCCCCGCGGCGTGATGCGAAGCACCGGAAGCACCGGAAGAGAGAGAAAGGAGAGGGCGATAAAAGGCTCGATATCCTCGGGAACCCCCATTTCGTGCGCCTTTTGAATCATGGGTCCCAGATGCTTCTGTACGGCATGAAAGTCCTGATCGCTCATGAGTCCCATGATGGGGAGCGGGAGGGTATCAAAGACCTTTCCGTGAGAGACGACAGTGTAGCCGCCCTGGACTCTTCGAAGCTCCCGGACAGCCAGTGCCATATCCTCATCATTATCCCCGATGACGGTAATGTTATGAGAATCATGGGAGACAGAGGATGCTACAGCACCGTGACGGAGACCGTAGCCGCTGAGGACGGCAAGTCCGATTTTTCCGGTATTATGGTGTCTTTCCAGAGAGGCGATCTTCAGATAGCCGGGATGCTCTTCCGGCAGGAAGTTTTTTGTTTTTCCAAAGGAGACGATCTCTTCCCGGGTGAGAATCTGACGAGGCTCCATGACCATGACAGAGCATTGCTTCTTCCGGATGGGAAGGATAAAATCCCCGACATCCACCTCTTTGAGATGGACGGTATGGAGGAGTGACTTCCGGATCGGAGGAAAGGCTTCCCTGCTCTGCTCCGAAAGGAGCCTTCCCTTATGGAAGACAGAGAGGACATCCATCTTTTCAAGGGAACCGACGATCAGAAGATCCGCCTGATAGCCTTCTGCGACGGCACCGAGATGCTTGAGCCCATAAAGCCTTGCCGTCTGGATGGTTGCCATACGGACAGCCTGCATTGGCGTAAGTCCGAAAGAGATGGCGAGACGGACATTATTGGAAATATGCCCTTCCTTCAGGATGTCCTCGATATGCTTGTCGTCGGTGCAGAAGGAGAAAGAGGAGGTATCGCTGTGATGCGAAACAATGCCGCTCACGATTGCTTCCAGGTTATGGGCGGCGCTGCCTTCCCGGATATGGACGTGAATGCCTCGGCGCACCTCTTCCATGGCATACTCGTAGCTGGTGGCCTCATGATCGGTACAGATGCCGGAGAGTGCATAGGCGGAGAGATCCTCGTTCTTCAGGAAGGGGGCATGACCATCCAGTGTCTTTTCGGAGAAGAGTCTGAGCTTTTCCATCATGGCAGGCACTGCATGGATCACAGAGACAGAATCCATTACCTCGCCGAGCCCGAGGATTCGGGGATTCGAGAGGTAGGGCGCCATATCTGCCGCGCTCAGGGTGACGCCGTTATCATCGAGCGGCGTTGCCGGAACACAGCTTGGCATCATCACAAAGACATTCGCCGGGACGTCTTCGGTTTCCTTCAGAATAAAATCGATACCCCGGAGCCCGGCGACATTGGCAGCCTCATGAGGATCCACGATAAAGCTGGTGGTGCCGACAGAGGCTGCGGTCCGAACCAGTTCCCCGGGGCGGACCATGGTGGATTCAAGATGGAGATGGGCGTCGATCAGTCCCGGGAGAATGTATTTTCCGGATACGTCGATTTCCTTCCTGCCATGATAATCCTGCCCGACCGCCATGATGATCCCGTCCTGGATCACGACATCCGCTTCCAGAATCTCACCGGACAGGACATTCAGAACAGAACCGTGCTTCAGCACAAGCTCTGCCTCCTTTTCCCTTCTTGCGATTTTCTCGTAGCTCTTGAAATGACCTAAAAATTTTTTAGTATCTGGGGTATATTCTGCTCTTGACATGCCTTCCTCCGTTCCGTTTTCGCAGACCAGATGGTGCAATTTCCCTACTTTAAAGTCGTGAAAAGGGGATATTTTGCTGCATCATGGTCAGGATATCCACTGCTTTGAAAATTAAAAAATATATTGTCTATATTATTGCACAAATGATGCGAGCGTGGTACTATTTTTTTATACAAATCTCTGAATTTTGGAGATGGGGGTTTCTTGGGAACATGTCGTGAAGTCACCAAGAAAAATTTTTAGATGAATCGTAAAGGGGGACGACATTTATGGAGAAATTTTTTAAACTGAAGGAACATGGCACAGATGTCAGAACAGAGGTGATTGCGGGAATTACGACCTTTATGACGATGGCGTATATTCTGGCAGTAAACCCGAATATTCTGGGCAAGGCGGGAATGGATTCCGGTGCGGTCTTTACTGCGACGGCACTGGCATCGGCAATAGCCTCTTTTTGTATGGCCATTTTCGCCAACCTGCCCTTTGTGCTCTCTGCCGGCATGGGCCTGAATGCGTACTTTGCCTACACAGTAGTGCTTGGGATGGGCTACAGCTGGCAGTTTGCGCTGACCGCGGTCTTTGTGGAAGGTCTTATTTTTATCCTTCTCTCTCTGACGAATGTCCGCGAGGCAATCTTCAACACGATTCCGGCAACCATTAAGATCGCGGTCTCCGTCGGTATCGGACTTTTTATCTGCTTTATCGGCATGCAGAATGCTCATCTCGTGGTAGACGGAGCGACACTTGTGACGATCTTCTCCTTTAAGAGCTCGATTACCGGAGGTACCTTTAATTCAGAAGGAATCACGGTGGTTCTGGCAATGCTGGGGATACTGATTACCGCGTTTCTTGTGATCCGACAGGTCAAAGGAAACATCCTGATTGGCATTCTGGCAACCTGGATTTTGGGAATTCTCTGCCAGCTGACAGGACTTTATCGGCCGGATCCGGAGGCAGGATTCTACAGTCTTCTGCCGTCTGCACTCTTTTCCATGCCGGCAAGCATAACACCGACACTGATGAAGCTGGAGTTCCATCATATCCTGTCACTGAACTTTTTTGTGGTTATCTTTTCCTTTCTTTTTGTAGATATCTTTGATACTCTGGGAACCTTGATCGGCTGTGCTTCCAAGGCGGATATGCTGGATAAAGAAGGAAAGCTTCCGGGAATCAAGGGGGCACTTTTGGCGGATGCCATCGGTACAACGCTGGGTGCGTGTCTCGGGACTTCCACGATTACCACCTTTGTAGAGTCTTCTTCCGGGATCTCCGAGGGCGGACGTACCGGTCTCACCTCCTGTGTCTCCGGATTGCTGTTCATCGTCGCATTGTTCCTGTCGCCGATCTTTCTGGCGATTCCGAGCTTCGCAACGGCACCGGCACTGATTGTGGTCGGATTCTTCATGATGCAGCAGGTGACCAAGATTAACTGGGCGGATCCGCTTCTGGCAATTCCCGCCTTCATCTGTATCTGCTGTATGGCATTTATGTACTCGATCTCCGAGGGGATTGCCTTCGGTATCATCAGCTACACCGTGCTCCATACCGTATGCGGAAAGGCAAGGAAGGTCACACCGCTGATGTACGTGCTGACAGTCATCTTTATTCTGAAGTACGCTTTACTGTAAGCGATGAGAAAATGCGGAGGAAGTCATCGCCCCTCTGCAATGCAGAGCATGAACTTATTGCAGCCGGGAGCGGTGCCGTAGGGTACCGCTCCTTTTTCAGGAGGAGCATCGAGAATGAATGCTTATTTAGTAAAGGGAAATTTGATTTCCAGCAGAACCCGGACGGAGCTTTTTACGATGGAGCAGGGATATCTGTATGTCGCAGACGGCAGAATCCGGGATATCTGTCCGGAACTCCCGGAGGAGCTTTCCTCTCTGCCTCTTCATGACTTCGGAGATGCGATTCTGATTCCCGGCATGGTGGATCTTCATCTTCATGCGCCGCAGTTCAGCTATCGCGGAACACATA
Source organism: uncultured Oribacterium sp. (assembly GCA_963545355.1). Classification (GTDB taxonomy): domain Bacteria; phylum Bacillota; class Clostridia; order Lachnospirales; family Lachnospiraceae; genus Oribacterium. The sequence continues at coordinate 73,181 of CAUUIW010000008.1, forward strand.
TGGACGAGGAGCTGCTTCAGTGGCTGGAAAAAAACACCTTTCCGGAGGAGGCAAGATATCGGGAGCTTTCCTATGCAGAAAGAGGATACCGCATTTTTACGGAGGCGCTGAAGGAGAGCATGACGACAAGGGCGGTGATCTTTGCAACCCTGCACGTTCCTGCGACGCTCCGTCTCATGGAGCTGCTGGAGGAAAGCGGTCTTTGCGCCTGTGTCGGGAAGGTCAATATGGACAGAAACAGCCCGGAATATCTGACGGAGCATAATGCAGAGGAATCTCTTCGGGCGACGGAGGAGTGGCTGGAAAAAAGCTGCGGGCGCTTTCCGCATATCCGTCCGATTCTGACGCCGAGATTTACTCCGAGCTGCAGTGATGCCCTGATGGAGGGACTCGGGAAGCTGAAGGAGAAGTATCAGCTGGATGTGCAGTCACATATCTCGGAGAACCCGTCAGAGGTAGAATGGGTGAAGGAGCTCTGCCCCTGGTCCGGGTGCTACGGGGATACTTACCGGAGATGGGGACTGCTCCCGCATGCGGTAATGGCACATGCCGTATACTCTTCGGACAGGGAGCTTCGGATGATGCGGGAGGCGGGCAGCTTCATCGCACACTGTCCGCAGAGCAATACGAATCTCGCCTCCGGCATTGCCCCCATCCGGAAGTATCTTGACGGAGGGATGAGACTCGGGCTGGGAACGGATATCGCGGGAGGTGCGAATCTCTCCATGTTTCGTGCCATTACCGATGCGATCGCGGTCTCAAAGCTTCGCTGGAGACTGGCAGACCGGGAAGCGAAGCCGCTGTCCTTCCCGGAGGCGTTCTATCTTGCGACAGCCGGAGGCGGAGCGTATTTCGGGAAGGCGGGAAAGCTGGAAAAGGGATATGAAGCCGATGTTCTGGTGCTGAAGGAGGAGAAAAAGCAGGTTCGGGAGATGACGCTCGAGGAGCGGCTCGAACAGATGGTTTATCTCGACCGGGAAAATACGAAGCTGCTTGCCAAGTATGTCGGGGGAGAAAGAGTGCTGTAAAACAGGAGGTTAGGTTGAAGAAGGTCAGGATCGGGATGGTGGTGATGGCATCCGGATGGAGCCGACGCTTCGGAAAGAACAAGCTGCTGGAGAAGCTGGGACAGAAGCCGATGCTGGTTTATCTTATGGAAACGCTTTTCTCTTTGCAGCTTTCTCTGGAGACCGCAGGGGCAATGACGGAACAGGTATCCTATCCGAAGAAGCGGGAAGTCTCTTTTGTGATGGGACAGCCTCTGATAGTGACGCGCTATCCGGAGCTGAAGGCTCTTGCGGAGGAGTTTGGCTTTTCCGTACTGATGCACGACGATCCGGAGCAGAGCGATACGATTCGTCACGGGCTTTCCGTTCCGGAGGCGGCAGACTGGGACGGCTGTATGTTTCTGACTTCGGATCAGCCGCTTCTTTCGGCGCGCTCCGTAAGACGGCTTCTCTCGGCATTTTCTGAGGATCCTTTCCGAGTGTACCGCCTTTCCTACCGGGAGGATGTGGGGAATCCGGTGATTTTTCCCAGGCAGTATTTTGAAGATCTCAGAAATCTCACGGGGGATCATGGAGGTGCCGTTCTCCTGAAGAACGGAGTGATACCCAAGGAAAATATCGTCCGTATCTCTGCGGAGAACGAATACGAGCTTTATGATATTGATTCGGAGGAAGGTAAGGCGAGGGTGCTGGAGTTGCTCCATACCAGAAATACCTGAAGGATGCGTATCACAACAAGCTCCGGGGAGGGATCGAGTATGCTGACTCGGCAGGAAACGGGACGAAAACAGAATCAGAAAGCATCACAGGAGGAGAGAAAACGCTTCAGAGACAGGAAATGAACCGGTTTTTGGAGCATTTTTTCGGCAAGCCGCTCAAGCCGCTCCCGTATCTCGGGAGAGATACAGTCCCACTGATTGAAAAGATAACGGTCCACGGGATACAGGATCTGCTCGTCACAGAGCAGGCGGAGAAGGGCTTCCGCCGTGACCGGAGTATCGACAGAGCTGACATGGGCTTTTTCTACGGCAAGCTCCGGGCAGTGGCAGACTTCCCTCCATGGCTTTCCGATGCCGGAGAGTCCCACCAGCTGGATCACCTGACCGCTGCTGTCCGGGATCACCGGTTCATTTTTTCTGTGGGCTTTCAGCGGGAGCCGCTTGGAGCCGTCTGCCTCCACGAGAAGATAGTCTGTGAGCTTTGCAAGCTCGGAAAGTGCTGCCGGAGGGGCTGTCAGCTTTCCGCTTTTTTCTTCCGGCGTTCCGAGACAGAGCGGCAGGCCAGGGCTGCTTTTAAAAAAACGGGAGACGGCCTCCGGATAGGAGAGGCTGTCCTGCTCCGGGGAAAAACAGAGCTGTGTATTACAGGCTGCTTCCTGTAAGGGTTGATTTGGTCCTGTCTTCTGTCCGGAGAAGCCGGGAAGCAAGGTGGTGATTCCGGGGAAGGGCAGGATATGTGTTGTGGTCGTAAGGATCACCCGCCGGTTTTTCGAGAGCTCGGCGGCAAGTGCCCTCAGGAGGGAAGTCTTTCCGCCGCTTCCGATGACGGCGGTGATGCCTGTGCGAAGCTGGAGTATGCTGCTGAGAGAAGGGGTCATGGTGATGCTGTTCCTTTCGTGGAAGAAGAGTGCTTCTGCACCGCTGCGTGACCATGCGGCGGCGGATCATAAAACAAGGACTTTAGCGGCGGGGGGGATTCCCTGTGAAGCCCTCGTTCATGTCACTGTAAATCATTTTATCAAATTGTTTTTTTATTGGCAGGGAAAAGTCATATAATTTTGGTAAACTTAAAAACATATAATATTTTTGAAAGGGGTTGCTTGTCCGCCGCCGGAGGGAAATCCTTCCGGGCTATGCCGAAAAATCTATGCCGGAGAAAATATGAGAAGGGGAATCAGAGAAAAGCTTTTTATGCTGCGGGACCGGAAATACGGGGACTTTAGTGCGGGACTGACACCCAATATACCGAGAGAGTTGTTTATTGGGGTACGGGCAGCGGCGATCAAGGCGCTTGCCAGAGAGATACATCAGAACAATGAGCTGGAAGACGCCTTTTTGCAGGATCTGCCGCATCAATATGTGGAGGAATATTTACTGCATATCCATTTGCTCAACGGAGAAAAGGATTTTGAATGCTGCATTGACAAGATAAATCGTATTCTTCCCTACATTGATAACTGGATGACTTGTGATGCGATAAGACCTGCGGTTTTCAAAGGGCATCTGAAGGAAGCGGAAAAGTACATTAAAGCCTGGATGGATTCTGAAGAGGTTTATACAAGCCGTTTTGGGATCGAAATGTTGATGTGTTACTATTTGGATGATGCGTTTGACAGGAAGTATTTGGAATGGGTAAGCAATGTAAGAAGGGATCATTACTATCATAGAATGATGATCGCCTGGTACTTTGCGACAGCACTGGCGAAGCAGTATGAGGCCTGTTTGCCGTATATCAGAGGGAAAAAACTGGAAAAGTGGACACATAATAAAGCGATTCAAAAAGCCCGGGAAAGTTTCAAAGTCAGTGACGAAAGGAAGAAGGAGCTTCACCGCTTCAGGTGGAGCTGAACGGCATGCTGCGCGGAATCGCTTTATTCGGCTTTTTGACGGGACAGCTTTCGGCTTACCATGAAATAATACAAGGAGGAAAAAACGATGCTGATTTTAGTTAGAGGTGCCGGAGACCTGGCGAGCGGGATTGCCCTCAGATTGCATAGAAGCGGAATACAGGTGGTGATGACAGACCTTGCCAAACCGACTTCCGTGCGTCGTACCGTGTCCTTTTCAGAGGCAATTCGTCTTGGGAAAACGGTTGTGGAGGACGTAATTGCGGCAAGAGCGGACAGTGTGGAGGAAGCAAGGGAAATCCTTCACAGAGGAGAGATCCCGGTGATGGTGGATCCGGAGAACACGCGGAAGGATGAGTGGAAGCCGGATGCTATTGTGGACGCCATCATTGCAAAAAGAAATCTGGGAACAAAGATGACAGACGCGCCGGTGGTTGTGGCTGTCGGACCGGGCTTTATCGCCGGCAGGGATGCCCATGCGGTAATCGAGAGTCAGCGGGGACATCACCTTGGGCGTGTCATCTATCAGGGTTCTGCGGAGAAGAATACCGGTATTCCCGGAAATATCGGAGGGTATTCCCGGGAACGTGTGCTTCGCGCAGCAAAGGCAGGAATCTTTCATCCGACCACAGAGATTGGCAATCTGGTGCATAAGGGAGAGGTGGTTGCCATGGTGGATACGGCTCTGGTACGTGCGGAGATTGACGGCATGGTGCGCGGACTTCTTCCGGAGGGGACGGAAGTGAGCGCGGAGATGAAGTGCGGCGACATTGATCCCCGGGGAAATACGGTGAACTATCGGGAGGCTTCGGACAAGGCGCTTGCCATCGGCGGCGGGGTGCTGGAAGCCGTGCTGCATTTTTCGAGAGCAGCCGGAGTATAGTTGTACCGCTGAAGCCTTATCGGGAGCTGCCGATATTGCCATTTTTTTCGGCCTCTCTCTGGCGCTGATGATGAACGAACGGCCCGGAATACCGATCTGGGTCATCCGCTGCCGTTTTCTTCCTGCTTCCGTTCATCCTGACGCAGTTTATGCGCAATACGGCTACCATGATGAGTCTATCCGATCGCGCTGACAGCCGCACAGAGTCTCTGCGATCTTCCCTGACCTTCGAGTAATTGGAGGTCTTTTTTGTATCATGTTTTTTCGAGTGAGATATCGGGGGAAGCAGTATTTTATAAGAACAAAAAAATGTTGTTGGAAAGGAAAAAATATGTCTGTTGGATATTGTCGCTGTGCGATGCTATAGTGATTTTCCATAGATGGTATCTGTTCTGATACAGAAGAGTTCCGATCCCTTCGGGGAGAGAAAGGGAAGGCTTGTGACATTGATTTTTGGCACCGTTTACCGGGGTTTCCCTGCCGCCTGAGGGCAGTGGAGGCTCTGTCAGCACAAACGAAAGGATCCGATTTATGAACCAGATGATAATTGCGCTCATGATTCTGCTGATCACGGTTCTGCTTTTTATTCTGGAACCGGTACCGCTTGTTGTCACTGCCGTCAGTGCCTCCTTACTGTATGCATTTTTCGGTCTGATAGAGCAGAAAGAAATCTTTGCAAGCTATACAACACGATTGTACTGATGATCTCCATGATGATCATCGGCTCTTCCATGTTTCATTCGGGGCTTTCCGAACTGATCGGTGCCAGGATGGCAAAGCATATCGGAAGGAGCGAGCAGAGGGCAATTCTGGTGATCATGATCGCCTCCTGTGCCCTGAGCTCTGTCTGCACCAACATCGGTGTCATGACAGCACTGGCTCCTCTGTGTACCGCCATGTGCCTGTCTGCCGGAATTGCTCCCTCCAAGGTGCTTTTGTCCCTGTTCTTCGGGGCACAGCTCGGCGGGATTAATACGCTGGTAGGCGTCCCCTCCAACGTGTTCGCCAACAGTCTGCTGACAGGCGCCGGTTATGAGAGCTTCGGTCTTTTCTCCATTACCCCGTTCGGGATTGTGTGCTGCCTTGCGGGAGCGCTGTACTTTGCCTTCATCGGTTCCCGGCTTCTGAGAGATACCGGCTATGTTACTGAGTTTGCCCGGACGGACCGAAAGCCCCTGGACAAGAAAAAGGCAGCGATCACGGTCATAACCTTGTTTTCGGTACTGGCTGTCATCGCAATCAGTCCGAAGGCTTTGCCGATGCACCTTGCCGCCGTGATCGGGGCCCTGGTTATCGTCGGGACCGGGTGTATGATGGTGAAGGAAACGTTCAGTGCGGTGGACTGGAACTGCGCTTTCCTGATGGGATCTCTGTCCGCCATGTCCGCCGGTCTTCAGAACTCCGGCGTGGGGGAGCTGGTTTCCGGCTATATTCTGAAGCTTTTCGGCGAACACCCGAGTAAATTCATGGTGATTACCGTACTGTTCTTTGTCGTTGCCGTCATGACGCAGTTCATTTCCAATACAGCGACAATTCTGCTGTTCATGCCGATTGCGATCTCTGTGTGCGGGAGCCCTTGGGCTCAGTGTTTATCCTGCCGCCATGATCGTCACGCTGGCGGGTGCCGCTTCCTATGGTTCTCCGTTCGCAGCGCCGCAGAACATGCTGGCAGTCGGCTGGACCAACTACAAGTTCATGGATTTTGTCAAGGTCGGGGTGCCGATGATTATCATCACCTACATCGCAGTCGCTGTACTGATCCCTGTGGTCATGCCCTTCTGAACGGCATACACAGAATGCAGAATTGCTGAAAGGAGATGGACGATGAAAAAAATCTTCTGCAGGGAAGCTATGATCTGCACATTCATATTGCTCCAGATGTGGTGAAGCGGAAGTGTACGGAATGGGAGATTGCCAGAAGAATGGCGGAGCGCCGGATGGATGGCAGGAGGTGCAATCAAGTGCCATTTTTTTGAGACTGCGACAAGAGCGGCACTGATACGTGAAGACTATCCGGCGCTGCAGCTTGTCGGCGGCATCACTCTGAACCGCTCGGTCGGCGGCATCAATCCGGAAGCAGTGAGGAAAGCCGGTATGGTAGGAGCGAAGATGCTTGGGTTCCCCACCATGGATGCCCGTGCATTTCAATGCTTCAAGCACAAGGAGGATCCGTCCTATGATGGCAGCCGGCTTTTGACTGCCTGCGATGAGAACGGGCAACTGAGGCCGGAGGTGATTGAGGTCCTGAAAATCGCTGTGGAATATGATATGGTGATCGGCACGGGACACCTCTCTCCCGGGGAAGGCATGAAGATTGTCGAAAAAGCCTTTGCACTGGGCGCCGGAAAGCTTGTCCTGACTCATGCGGAGCATCCCGCGATTGCCTACATGGTGGAGGAACAGAAGAGAGCGGCTTCTATGGGGGCTTACATTGAGCACAGCCTCAACAACTGCTGGTTCGGTCGTTGCTCGGAGGAGGCTTTTATTCATGACATCAAGGCTCTTGGGGCGGAGCATGTTATTCTGACCGGAGACTTCGGACAGGCGGATGCACCATATTTTGATGATGCTATGGAGGAATATCTGGAAAAATTTTCATACGTATTGACAGAGAAAGAACTGGATAAGATGCTCAGAGAGAATCCTGCCGCTCTGCTGTCTTAAACGGAAAGCCCTGCAGAACCTTCCTCGAGGATATGGCAAAGCTTGGACTCGCTGTCCAATATGTGGATGGGCAGGAATATATTGATATGCTGAAAAAGCAGGAAGCGGACATCGTGAATCTGGAGACCATGCTCGGATGGAAATAGTAAGATGACGTTCTGCGCGACGGGGAAGCTTTCATCATCATGTGTCACTGCCGCTTACGACAGCGGCACTTTTACAAGCGGTTCAGACAATGAGGAGGTTTTATTATGGAGTCTTCCAAAAAGAAGATCAGCCAGGATATATACGTCGCTGTTCTGCTGCTCATTGCGAGCGTTGCGCTGCTGGTGAATGCCGGGACCAAAATGTCGGCAGATGCGGCGCAGTTTCCGATTTTGATTCTTATCCTGTTTATTGCATTGACCGTGCTTTTATTTGTCAAGGGCATCAACGATACCAAAAAGAGGGATGTGGCAGACGGGCAGATCCGTTGGGCGGAGGTAAAGATGCCGCTTCGGATGTTTCTGATTATCACCCTGTATGTTGTCGCGGTCGACGTGGTCGGATTGATCCTTCCATCGATTCTCTTTCCGATGGTTGCCATGCGGATCAATTACATCCGCAACAGGATCGTCCTGATCGCGGTTCCGACAGGGCTGGTTGCGTTCCTGTATGTGCTGTTTACATTTATCCTGAAGACCAGGCTGCCGTAAAGGAGAAAAATAATGTGGATTGAAGTAGTATCAAAGCTTGTCTCCTTCGAAAGTATTCTCTCGTTGTTCATTGGCGTCATCGGAGGCATGGTGATCGGGGCACTGCCCGGACTCAATGCCACGATGGCGATTTCTCTCCTGATTCCGATCACCTACTCCATGTCGCCGTATGCCGCGTTTATCATGATGATGGCAGTCTACACGTTGGCGTTTTACGGAGGGTCTCTTACTGCCATACTGATCCATACGCCCGGCACGCCTTCCTCGGCGGCAACAGCGGGAGACGGCTATGAACTGACCAAGCAGGGGCGCGGTCTTGAGGCAATGGGAATGTCCACCGTTGCCTCCGCCTTCGGCGGTCTGTTGAGCGGAGTGGCTCTTCTGACACTGGCACCGCTGCTTGGCAGGGTCACCTTGTTTTTCAGCGCTCCGGAGTATTTTTTGATTGTGATTCTGGGACTGTCCATTATCGGCGGTCTGGGAAATGGTTCTGCCGTCAAGGGCTTTCTGATGGGCGTATTTGGTCTCTTGCTGGGCAACATCGGAACGGATAGCATCACAGGGCAGCTGCGGTTTACGTTCGGATTCAACGGTCTCTACAGCGGGATCTCCACCGTTCCTGCATTGATCGGGCTGTTTTCGATTTCTCAGGCGATGGTGCTCTGCGAGGAGTACAAAAACTTCAGGGAAGGCAAAACAAGGACGGTGGATGAAAGTGCCATGAAGGGGAAATTTCTGCCCTCCTTCGGGGAGTGCATCACGCTGCTTCCCAACTTTATCCGTTCTGCCTTAATCGGTATTGCCGTTGGGATTCTTCCGGGCGCGGGCGGCGACATCGGGGTCTGGTTTGCGTATGCGCAGGCGAAAAAGGCATTCCGGGATCTACGGTTGCTGCCGTCCTTTTAGGCGCGCTTATTTTGCATGGACTTACTCCGGGGCGTTCCATGTTCACAAAGAATGTTACTACAACCTATACGATCATCATCGGCTTTATGCTTGCCAATATCCTTATGGGTCTCATCGGCGTTGCGATCTGTCGACAGGTCGTGAAGATCACCAGGGTAAGCGATGCCATCCTGATCCCGGTCATCGTCGTACTTTCCACGATAGGGTCCTATGCCATCAACAATCGTATCACGGATGTATATATGATGCTGTTCTTTGGATTTATCGGGTATTTTGCCAGAAAGCTGGATCTCCCTACTGCACCGATCATTCTTGGCTTACTGCTTGAGTCCATGGGTGAGGAAGGATACAAGAACGCCATCCTGATGGCGAAGGATACGCCGATGCTGCAGTTCTACCTCGGCAGACCTGCCAGTGTGATCCTGATCCTTCTTCTGATTGCGACGGTCTTTGTCCCGATGGGGATGAATCTCGTCAGGAGAATCAGAAAATTCCGGACGGCGTAGGATGAAATGGAGAGAGAGGGGAAGGGAGTAAAAACATGAAGGAAGTTATGACAAGAGAAAGGCTGATCGAGCTTTTCCCTGTATTTGAGGAGATTGCAGATACAGAGCTTCGTGAGGTTTCGATGAAGGCAATGCTGCTTGCCATGGAGACCGGCGGTTGGAACGCCGACAATATCATGCTTGCACCTGTCACGCTGAGCTGGAAGGATTGCAGGATCTCTCTGGTTGAGCATGTGAATGATGTCGCAGCCATGTGCAGGATGCAGTATGACTATGTGAAGAAGTACTATGAGCGCAACGCCATTGCCTTTTCGAGGGATATCGTGATCGCCGGCGCTCTGCTTCATGATATCGGTAAGTTCACGGAATTCGTATGCAGGGATGGCAGGGGCGGTCCACGGCGAGGACTATCGGATCACGCGGCATCCTTTGTCCGGTGCGTTGATCGCGGACCGCGCAGGCGTTCCCAGGGAGCTGGTACATCTGATCGCCGTTCATTCCTTTGAGGGAGACAAGTCGTATCAAACAACAGAGGCGTGGTTCGTTCGCACGATGGATGTGTTTGTCTTTCAAAATGGCGTCAGAGGATTGGAAAAGATCTCTTAATCAAGCGGGGTGACAGAGACAGGCATTTCGAGATGCGATGCGGGAGTATGCTTATTTCACATCCTGGAACTCTCCGCGCACCACAAATTTGCCGCGGTTTTCTGAAAGGATGATGTTATTCTCAACGACCTTCTCTCCGCGCAGAAATACGGCTTTGATGGCGCCGTCCACCTTCTTCCCCTCATAGGGGGTATAGTCACAGGCACTGTGCTGGGTTTCTGCCGAGATGACACCGCGCGCCTTTGGATCAATCAGAACGATATCGGCATCGGCACCCTCCCGGAGCGCCCCCTTCTTCGGATACATCCCGTAGAGTCTGGCGGGGTTCTCGGACATGACTGCGGCAAAGCGCTCCTTTGAGAGGCGTCCCTTTGCAATACCCTCGGAGTACATGAGGATTCCCCTTGTCTCGACCCCCGGCATCCCCCCGGGGATTTTGCGGAAATCCTCTTGTCCGAGCCGTTTCTGTTCTGTTGTAAAGGCACAGTGATCTGTCGAAACGGTCTGGATTTCTCCCTGAGCGAGTCCTTTCCAGAGCGCCTCCTGATCCGAGGATTTACGAAGCGGAGGAGAGCAGACATACCTGGCTGCTTCGTCCCACGGTTTCCGGTAGACATCCTCCGTCAGGAGCAGATAATGCGGACAGGTCTCGGCATAGACGGTCTGACCGCGCTCTCTTGCCGTCCGAATCTCCCTGAGACCTTCTTCACAGGTAAGGTGTACGTCGATGACCGGCGCGTCTGCGACCTCCGCGATACGGAGATAGCGGGAAATGGCCTCTGCTTCCGCTTCCGCCGGGCGGGTCAGGGGATGGGAGGACACGGAGCCTTTTTTTACGGGATCCGCGATGTATTCTTCCTGAAGCTCCTTGATGATGCCATGATTTTCACAGTGGCAGCCGGTGATGCCGTGAACCTCCCGGAGCCTTTTTAAAATCGAGAGGATCTCGTCATCCCCGACCCTAGTGTCATAGGTCATGTAGATTTTGAAGGTGGAGAGACCCTCCTCCATCATCCTCTGACAGTCTTTCTTCGCCGTCTCATTCCAGTCAGTCAGAGACATGTGGAAGCTGTAGTCGCAGCTGGAGCCGACATCTGCTTTCTTCTGCCAGTTTCGATAGCCTTCCTCGAGAGTTTCCCCCGGGTATTGCGTACCGAAATCGACAATGGTGGTGGTGCCGCCGGCAATCGCGGAACGGGTGCCGCTGGCGAAATCATCGCAGGTGACTGTACCTGCCACGTGCAGGTCAAAATGCGTATGAGCGTCGATGAAACCCGGGAAGAGGAGAAGACCCTGTGCATCAACCACCTCTGCCGGAAGAGGAAGTGACGCAAGAAAGTCTTTTTCTGCCTCCGTTTCTTCTGCACGAAATACTTTCCTGATGCGTTCTCCCTCAATCAGGAGGTCGCCGAGGAAGGATTCTTTTGGGGAGATGATTTCCCCGCCTTTCAGTAAAATCATAATTCCCTTCTTTCTGAAATAAAGGCTCCCTGTGCTTAAGAAAACACGGGTGAAGGCTTTCCCAGGGGAAATACTGATGAAATCAGCGTTTCCTCAGTTTATCATGAGATAAGAATAGTCACGGTAGATGGTGTCAATGATCTCCCGGAGCCGGAAGAAGAGCTTTGTGCTTTCCTCGCCGACCTGATAGTTCATGGTCTCTCCTGCGAGACGGACCAGAACCCTGTTACTGCCATCGAGAAAGGTGAAGCCGTCGTTCCGGGAATCCTTAAAATCTGCTTCCCCGGCAAAAAGTGTAAATTTGTCGAGGTAGGGCGCCGACCGGTAGGGGCAGAAGCTCTTGCAGTTGCCGCATTCATTGCACATATAGTCGATATGAATGATCTGCGGCATCTCACGTCCCGGAATATGCACTGCAAAGTTGGCGCGGTTCGGACAGACATCGACACAGTTTTCGCAGATCCTATCGCAGGTCAGACAGCGGCTGTCAGCCTCGCCCTTTTCCGGTGCGTCTTTGAGTACGCCCTTCTTTGCCTCGACAGCCTCTCTTGTCTGTATAGAAGCACGGTTCGTACCGATTTCTTTTCCGAGGATGGCTTCGCATGCCTTTTTGGCGCTTGCCATTGCCTTGACGATCACGGAAGCACCGTTTGCACCGTCTCCGATGACGTAAACACCGGAAAGGGAGGATTCATTGCTGTCCGCGTTGAGAAGCGGCATTCCCTTCTCACTGCAGCTGATGCCGTTTGCCTCGTAGAACACGCGGTCGACAGTTTCACCAATGGCAGCGATTAAAGTATCGCAGGGAAGAGTCTCGGTCCTGCCGCTCTCTCTGACGGATCTTCTGCCGGAGCTGTCCATCTCGCCGAGCTCCATCACAGAGAGCGTGAGTGTTCCGTTTTCCAGAGAGAGCGGGTTCTGAAGCTCCCGGAAGAGAACACCTTCCTCGATTGCCTCCTCAAGTTCCTGTTCATCGGCAGGCATATATCTCTTGGTGCGGCGGTAGACGAGGGTGACATCCGTAACTCCCGGCACTCTTTTGGCGGCTCTTGCGGTATCCATGGCAGTATTGCCGCCGCCGACAACGACGACATGTTTGCCAAGATCAAGCCTGCCGTCCTTTTCCTTGAAATCCGCAAGGAAGTGGAGCGCAGGATAAATCTCTCCCTTTTCGAGAGGAAGAGAGCTTTCCTTCGGTGCGCCGATCGCGAGAAGGACGATGTCAAAGCCGTGCTCCTCTTTGAATTTGGCGATCTCCGTGATCTTTTCTCCGGTATGGAATCTGGCACCGTAGGCTTCGGCAAGGGCGACATCCTTTTCGATGTCCCGGGGGTCGATACGGAAGGAGGGGATAATATTTCTGACCACGCCTCCGACATGCTGATCCTGGTCATAAACATCGACCTCCATACCTGCACGTGCAAGATAGAAGGCGGCAGCAAGACCGGCAGGTCCGGCACCGATGATGCCGACCTGCTTTTTATTTCCTGTCTCCGCAGCGTGAAGCTTCGGAAGCAGGGCATCAAAGCCGTGTCTGGCGGCAATCAGCTTGTTCTCTCGGATTTGAATGGAGCTTTCATACTGGGTTCTGGTGCAGGCACTCTGACAGCTGTGGGTACAGAGGATGCCGGTCATAAACGGAAGTGCGTTTTTGTCGAGAATCACATCCAGCGCCTCCTCATACTTTCCTTCCCTGACCAGCTTTCCGTAGCTGGTGATGTCCTGATGAATCGGGCAGCGATCACGGCAGGGCATGGTATAGCAGTCGATGAGCGGGACGGCAATATCCGACTTTCTGGACGGCAGCGGCTTCACCGGCTTACGGATATGCGGGTCCGTTGAGATGCCTTTTCGAATCTCCGCAATCTTTTTCGCGCTGATGCCGCTCCATGCGGGGAGCTTGTCTTGCTCCGCGAGCTCACAGAGCTGGATGAAACGGAGATATCCGCCCGGCTTCAGCAGGGTCGTTGCCAGTGTCACCGGCCAGATTCCGGCGCGAAGCACCGGCAGCAGCTGAAAAGCATCGATGCCGCCGGAATAGGAGATGCGGAGCTGTCCCTGAAAATCTTCTGTCAGTCTCTGCGCTACTGCCATGGAGAGCGGGAAGAGGGATTTGCCGGACATGTACATCTCTTCTGACGGAAGCTCTTTATTCTTAACGTCCACCGGGAAGGTGTTGGTGAGCTTGACGCCGAAAAGGAGTCCCTCGGACTCCGCCAGTGCCTTCAGACGGGTCAGCATCGGGACAGCGTCCTCGTATTGGAGATCCCCCTTGAAGTGGATGTCGGTAAAGGCAATATAGTCGTAGCCGAGCCCGTCAAGAATCGAACGCGCTTCCTCATAGCCGAGGAGGGTCGGATTGCACTTGACAAAGGTATTCAAGTGCTTCTCTGTTATGAGGTAGGAAGCGATGGCTTCGATCTCCTGCGGCGGGCAGCCGTGCAGGGTGGAAACAGTCACGGAATTGACGATCTCCTCGGAAATATTCTCCACATCCTTTTCCGTGAGTTTTGTAAATTCCGTGAGATGGGAGAGAAGGTAGGACCTGCACTCCTTGAAAACAGCGGTTTCTCCCGCCTTCTTCATACGGTCAATGAAGTCGTTGACCTTCGGCTCTTTTATTCCGGCGAGATCATAGCCGACAGAGATATTGAACTGGAAGGCATCCGGGTCTCCGAGTCCATATTCGACGGCAGCGGCTTTGCAGAGAAACCAGGCCTTGACATATTCGGCGAGAGCATCCGCTACTGTGAGCTCGGTGGACCATTCACAGTTATAGGCCTCATCCTCCGCGAGGATACAGGGCTTGTTGATGCAGCTGCTGAGCTCTTCACCGTCCATCTTCTGGACTGTCTTTAATTCAAAAAAACGGGCGCCTGCGATATAGGAGGCAAGGATGTTTTGTGCAAGCTGAGTATGGGGACCGGCAGCGGGACCGATGACGGTCTCGAGCCTCCGCCCGAAAAGCTCCTGCATCCTGTCGTCTTTTTTATGGTAAGCGCGGGGAACAGAAAAGACAGAGCCTGTCTTGTGTTCCTCCTGCATACGGGCAATGAGAGAGTGGAAGGGAATCGGGGTCATAATATCGCTCATGATGTCTCCTTATCTGCCGTTGATTCTGCCGGCAAGCCTGGCTGCGCCTTCACGGATTTTCGCAAGGACAGCTTCCGTGTCGAGAACCTGAATTTCTCTGTCCTTCATGAGAAGCTTTCCGCGTCCCACCGTGGTACGTACATTGTGACCGTTCATGCCAAAGAGAAGGTGACCGTTTACATTATTTTCGTCCATCGGGGTTGTCGGAATATAATCCATGACAATGATGTCGGCTTCCGCGCCTTCCTTCAGGATGCCGAGAGTCTGCTCTGTAAAGTAGCGCTCTGCGATGGCTTTGTTGTTTTCAAACAGCATCCTTGGAACTTCAGACCAGGCCGCATTCGGATCGCAGAGATGATGCTTGTGGAGAATATTTGCAACCTTCCAGGACTCCAGCATATCGTGGGTGTAGCCATCGGTGCCGAGTCCGGTGAGGATGCCGCGGTGTACAAGCTCCATGGTCGGAGGACAGCCGCAGGCATTGCCCATGTTGGATTCCGGATTGTGAACCACCATGGTGTCAGTATCCCGGATGAGATCCATCTCATGACGGTTCACATAGATACAGTGGGCAAGCAGGGTCTTTTTTCCGAGGATGCCGAAGTCATAGAGACGGTCGACGATGCGCTTGCTGTGCCGACGAAGACTGTCGTGGAGATCCTCGATGCCCTCTGCCACATGGATGTGGACGCCGACATCCTCGGGCTTCTCCTGCATGCAAAGCTCCAGTGTTTTATCGGAGAGCGTAAACTGGGCATGCATGCCCATCATAGCGCGGATGAGGGGATGACGCTCCTTCAGACTGTGCCGAATGAAGTCCGCATTTTCCTTTACGGACTGCTTCATCTTTTCCTCTCCGTCTCGATCGGAGATCTCATAGCAGAGAACGGATCTGACACCGCATTCTTTCGCAGCTTCTTCAATCGCAAAAAGGCTGCCCGGAATCTCACCGAAGCTGGCGTGATGATCGAAAACGGTAGTGACGCCGTTTTGGATACACTCTATATAGGTAGAAAGTGCCGAAAGCTTTGTAAGCTCATTGTCAAGATTGCGGTCGATGGTCCACCACTGACCGTCCAGAATCTCCAGGAAGCCGTGAGGGTCATAGCCCTTGATGGAGAGCCCGCGCGCCATGGCAGAATAGATGTGCTCATGGGTATTGATGAAGGCGGGCATGATGATTCCACCGTGCGCATCGATAAATTCCGCCGCCGGGTATTTTTTCCGGAGCTCGGAAAGCGCACCGACCTCTAAAATTTTTTCATGATCCGTGACTACGGCACCACACTTCCAGAAAGGACGTGCCGGATCTCTGGTAAAAACCTGTCCGTTTCCAAGTAAAAGCATTTCTTTTCTCCTCCTGACCGATATTGTATACTTTATACAAGTAAAGCTCCATGTGGATAACAACAGTCTAACATTATCCACTATAAAAATCAATTCTGAAGCTTATTATTTTTTAGAAAACTAAAAATATTTGCAGAAACAGACTTGCGTTTTGCGACGAAGATGCTATGATGATGATGTGCTAAATGTTTTTTAGGAAAACGATTTTACCAGGGCTTCCTAAGGAGATTGTCTATGCAGGGAAACATCTATATGGAAATGCTGGTGTCGGTCGCCCACGGGATTGCGAGGCAGCTGGGACCGGATTGTGAGATCTGTATCCACGATCTGAAGGCACAGGACTTGAACCATACCATTGCCTTCATTATCAACGGACATATCACGGGACGAAAAGTCGGTGACGGTGCGAGCCGGGTGGTACTGGAGACGCTGGAGAAGCTGAAAAGAGGACAGTGTATCGTCGATCATCTCGGCTACCGGGTGCATACGCAGGACGGCAGAACGCTGAAGGCTTCCAGCATTTTTCTGAAAGACGAGAGCGGCGAGTACCGCTATATCCTGGGAATCAACTATGACATCACAAAGATGCTGAAAGTGACAGAGGCACTGAATGCTTTCCTGTCGATGGATGAAAATGAGGATGGCAAGGACGACGGAGAGATCAAGCTGTCCGTCAACGATCTTCTGGACAGCCTTATCAATCAGAGCGTAAGGATGATCGGGAAACCGCCGGCCCTCATGAGCAAGGAAGAGAAGGTGCGGGCCATCGGCTTTCTGAAGGATGCCGGCGCTTTTCTGGTGACGAAATCCGGAGATAAGGTTTCTCAGTTCTTCGGTATCAGCAAGTTTACTCTGTACAGCTATATTGATCAGAACAAACAACCATGATGGGAGTGCCGAAAGCTGATATGACTCGCTGCTTTGCGCTCCTTTTACATTCTTCACGGGTGGCGAGAAAAATATTAAATTTCCCAATAAAGGAGAAAAAGAATGGAAGAATTGCATTGGAAGAAAAATACGATGCCGAGGACGGAGGATAAAAACCTTCCGCTGATGTCCGAGGAGGAAGTGGCAAAGGCACGGAAGTTCCATGAGAGCTTTCCGCAGTATGAGCCGACACCGCTTCGGGAACTTGCGCATCTGGCGGAGTACTTCGGTGTTTCCCGCATCTGTGTGAAGGATGAATCCTATCGTTTCGGGCTGAATGCCTTCAAGGTGCTGGGCGGCTCCTATGCGATGGCACGCTACATCGCGGAGGAGACCGGAAAAAAGATAGAGGATGTTCCCTATTCGGTGCTTACCTCGGAGGAGCTTCGGAAGGAGTTCGGACAGGCGACTTTCTTCTCCGCAACAGACGGAAATCACGGGCGCGGTGTCGCATGGGCGGCCCGGGAACTTCGTCAGAATGCGGTGATTATCATGCCGAAGGGCTCCACGGAGACAAGACTTAAGAACATCCAGAAGGAAGGCGCCAGGGCATGGATCTCCAATGTGAACTATGATGAGTGTGTCCGCCAGGCGGCAAAACTGGCGTCGGAGACCGAGCACGGCGTGGTGGTACAGGATACGGCATGGGAGGGCTACGAAAAGATTCCGGCATGGATTATGGAGGGCTACGGTACCATGGCATCGGAAGCCGCGGAGCAGTTTGCGGAGAGACCGACACATGTCTTTGTACAGGCGGGTGTGGGCTCTCTGGCAGGTGCAGTGGTCGGATATTTTGCCAATAAATACAGGGACAATCCTCCGATTATGACAGTGGTGGAAGCTTCCAAGGCTGCCTGTCTCTACAAGGGGGCAGTGGCGAATGACGGAGAGATCCGCATCGTAGACGGAGATATGGATACGATTATGGCAGGTCTTGCCTGCGGAGAGCCGAACATCAGCTCCTGGGATATCCTGAAAAACCATGTCAGCTGCTTCATTTCTCTTGAGGACAATGGCGCTGCCCGCGGCATGAGAATTTTGAATGCACCGTTAAAGGGAGATCCGCAGGTGCTGTCCGGAGAGTCCGGCGCAGCCGCTTTCGGCGCATTCGCGACATTGATGTCCGATCCGCAGTACAGGGAGCTTCGTGAGTCTCTGAAGGTTGACAAGGACAGCAGGCTTCTCTTCTTCTCGACCGAAGGAGATACCGACCCGGAGAGATGGAAGAATATCATCTGGGAAGCGAGGGAAAGGTAGAAAGAAGATAGAAGGAATAGGAAGAAAAGATAAGAAGAGAAGTGCCCGGTCTGCTCCCCGGGATTCCGGAAGGGGCAGAGGCATAAATAAAGCATTGGTTTTCCAGGGAAGACAAAGGAGAAGATTATGGGAAAATTGACACAGGAAGAGCTTAGCGAGATCAAGGAGAGAGCAGAGGGCTATCGCACCGACATGACAGCGTTCCTTCGTGCCATCGTTAAAAATCCGGGGGAGTCCGCAGGAGAGAAAGCGCATGTGGAAACCATCAGAGCAGAGATGGAGAAGGTCGGCTTTGACGAGGTCAAGGTGGATCCGCAGGGCAATGTCATGGGATTTATGGGAAGCGGCAAGACCCTGATCGCCTTTGACGGGCATATCGATACCGTGGGTATCGGCAACAGAGACAACTGGGACTTCGATCCCTATGAAGGCTATGAGAATGACACGGAGATCGGCGGACGCGGCGTTTCCGATCAGCTGGGAGGAACTGTTTCTGCCGTGTACGGTGCGAAGATCATGAAGGATATGGGACTCCTCGATGAGAGATTCCGCATCATGGTTGTCGGAACCGTGCAGGAAGAGGACTGTGACGGTCTCTGCTGGGAGTACATCTGCAAGGAAGACAAGATTCGTCCGGAATTTGTCGTTTCCTCGGAGCCGACAGACGGCGGTCTCTACCGCGGACAGAGAGGACGTATGGAGATCCGCATTGAGGTGAAGGGGATTTCCTGCCATGGCTCCGCACCGGATCGCGGAGATAACGCAATCTACAAGATGGCGGATATCCTCCGGGATGTCAGAGCGCTCAACAACAACGGAGATGCGGAGTCCACGGACATCAAGGGTCTGGTAAAGATGCTGAACCCGAAGTATAACCCGCAGTGGGAGGAGGCAAGATTCCTCGGACGCGGTACGGTAACAGCCTCCGAGATTTTCTTCACTTCTCCGTCCCGCTGTGCGGTTGCGGACTCCTGCGCCGTTTCTCTGGATCGCCGTATGACTATCGGAGAGACCTGGCAGTCCTGCCTCGAGGAGATTCGGGAGCTTCCCGCGGTAAAGAAGTATGGCGAGGATGTCCGGGTTTCCATGTATCATTATGACCGTCCGAGCTATACCGGCCTGGTTTATCCGATCGAGTGCTACTTCCCGACCTGGGTCCTGCCGGAGGATCATCCGGTATGCAGGGCGGCTGTCAGCGCGTATCATGCTCTCTTTGGAGAGAAGAGAATCGGTTGTGAGGCAGTGCTTGCGGAGAGAGAGGCCAGACCGCTCCTCGATAAGTGGACCTTCTCCACGAACGGTGTTTCCATCATGGGACGCAACGGAATCCCGGTGATCGGGTTCGGCCCCGGCGCGGAGGCGCAGGCACATGCACCGAACGAGATTACCTGGAAACAGGACCTGGTAACCTGTGCTGCTTTCTTTGCGGCTCTTCCGAGATATTATGTTGACTAGCTGCTTATAGCGGAAATGAGGATTCCTCTCCCCTGTTTTTCAGGTACGGAGAAGAGAAAATATACTTCCGGTCAGAGTATGGTCCGGGAATTCAGAAAGGAAGCTTCCCTAAGTGGGAAAGTAGGAGAAAAAATGGACAAGAAGAAAATTGCAGAGTATATCACAGAGCTGAAGAACTTAAAGTTCGACAAGATGTATCAGAACGATTTTTTCCTGACATGGGAAAAGACCGAGGATGAGCTGAAAGCAGTATGGACAGTGGCGGATGCCCTCAGAAACCTTCGTGAGAGAAACATCTCTACCAAGGTATTTGATTCCGGACTGGGAATCTCTCTTTTCAGAGACAACTCCACCAGAACCCGTTTCTCCTTTGCTTCTGCCTGCAATCTTCTGGGACTGGAGGTACAGGATCTGGATGAGGGCAAGTCACAGCTGGCCCACGGTGAGACCGTGCGGGAGACTGCCAATATGATTTCCTTCATGGCAGATATCATCGGTATCCGTGACGATATGTATATCGGCAAGGGCAATGCCTATATGCGCGAGGTTGCCAGGGCGGTAGAGGATGGCCGCAGAAACGGAGTTCTGGAGCAGAGACCGACGCTGGTAAATCTCCAGTGTGATATCGACCACCCGACTCAGTGTATGGCAGATGCCCTGCATGTGATTCATGAGATGGGCGGCATCGAAAACCTGAAGGGCAAGAAGATCGCGATGTCCTGGGCATATTCTCCCTCTTACGGAAAGCCGCTTTCTGTGCCGCAGGGCGTGATCGGACTCTTCACCCGTCTCGGGCTGGATGTTGTTCTGGCACATCCGGAAGGCTATGATGTCATGGGCGATGTTGTAGAGGTGGCAAGGAAGAACGCGCAGGAATCCGGAGGTTCCTTCAGGGTGACCAACGACATGAAGGAAGCCTTCAGGGATGCGGATATCGTATACCCGAAGTCCTGGGCACCGTTTGCTGCGATGGAGAAGAGAACCAGGCTGTACGGCGACGGCGATACCGAGGGGATCAGGAAGCTTGAGAGGGAGCTGCTGCAGCAGAATGCAGAGCATAAGGACTGGGCGTGCACCGAGGAGATGATGAAGCTCACAAAGGACGGTAAGGCGCTCTATCTTCACTGCCTGCCGGCAGATATCTCCGGTGTTTCCTGTGAGGAGGGTGAGGTTGACGCTTCCGTCTTCGACCGCTATCGTGACCCGTTGTACAAAGAGGCCTCCTTCAAGCCCTATGTTATCGCTGCGATGATCATGCTGGAGAAGTTCAGGGATCCGGCAAAGCTTCTGGAGGAGCTGGAGAAGCGCGGACAGAAGAGGGTGTTTGAAAACTGATTC
The DNA here is from genome assembly GCA_963545355.1 of uncultured Oribacterium sp. Taxonomy (GTDB): domain Bacteria; phylum Bacillota; class Clostridia; order Lachnospirales; family Lachnospiraceae; genus Oribacterium. The sequence goes on from CAUUIW010000008.1 coordinate 93,892, forward strand.
AGGAAACGCTGCTTGAATCGTTTTTCCGAATTTGCAGAAATACTGTATCGCTGTTCCCCGGAACGGCGGAGGAAGAACAGATAAACAGGAGAAGGAGATGGCAGAGAAAAAGAAAGTAGTCATTGCCCTCGGCGGCAATGCCCTCGGGGATACGCTTGAGGAGCAGATGGCAGCAGTCAGGATCACGGCGAAGGCGATTGTAGACCTGATACAGGACGGCAATCAGGTGGTTATCGTTCATGGCAACGGGCCGCAGGTCGGTATGATCAACAATGCCTTTACACAGTACGCTCGGATCGACGGGAGCAGAGCAATGCCGCTTTCGATCTGTGTGGCAATGAGTCAGGCCTATATCGGCTATGATATCCAGAATGCGCTGCGCGAGGAGATGCTGACACGCGGAATGGAGGTTCCGGGAATCGTTACCATGGTGACGCAGATCGAAGTGGATGCCGCGGACCCTGCCTTTGAGAACCCGACCAAGCCGATCGGGAAGTTTATGACAGAGGAAATGGCAAAGCAGGAGCGCGAGAAAAACGGCTGGATCATCAAGGAGGATGCCGGCAGAGGCTATCGCCGCGTGGTTGCGTCTCCGAAGCCGAAGGCGATTGTCGAAGCGCCGGCAATCCGGGATATGGTCGAGGCGGGAAATCTGGTGATCTGCTGCGGCGGCGGCGGAATCCCGGTGCTGCAGCAGGGAAACCATCTGAAAGGAGCCTCTGCGGTCATTGACAAGGACTTTGCCTCGGAACTTCTGGCAGAGACCCTCGATGCGGACCTTCTGGTGATTTTGACCGCGGTAGAAAAGGTGGCGATTCATTTCGGAACACCGGAGCAGGAAAATCTTTCGCACTTGTCTGTGGCAGAGGCCGGAAGGTATGCGGAGGCAGGAGAGTTCGCACCGGGCTCCATGCTTCCGAAGGTGCAGGCAGCCATGCGCTTTGCCGAGAGCAAAAAGGGACGCCGCAGCGTAATCACACTCCTTGAAAAGGCAAGGGACGCTCTGCAGGGAGAAACCGGCACCTGGATTGAAGGATAAGACAGAAGAATAAGCAGTCGGATACCGTCAGCTTTGGCTGGCGGTATTCTTTATGCGGGTATGGGGAAAACACTTATGCACGGAGGAGCATCGAGTCACGATCTGCCGAATCGGGATGACATATGGAGGGAGCTGCCTGAATCTAACTTTTTTTCAGATCTAAAAAATTTTTTTGTATAAAGCGCATAGAGAATCCGAAAAAGGATTGGAGAGAATTGTATATAGATAATAAATAGTCAAACATTTATAATACAAATACAATATTATGCGCCTGTTTTCGGAGGGAAGCAAGCTCTCCTGCGGGGACAGGGATTGATGAAATTCCTGTGGAAATATGCAGGAAAAAAATAAGGTCAGGAGTACAGGGGACATTATGATGGCTCCAGAAAAGAGGTATCCAAAAATGAGAAAGACCGTAAATCAGTCGATCAGGAGAGTGGATGCAAAGGCAAAGGTCACCGGAGAGGCAAAGTATTCGGCAGATCTTGAGCCGAGAGATATCCTTCATGGAAAGGTTGTGCATTCCACCATCGCCAACGGCGTCGTCAAAAGCTTCGATCTGTCGGAGGCAGAGAAGGTTCCGGGGGTGGTGAAGATTCTCACCTGCTTTGATGTGCCGCAGTTTCCCTTCCCGACCGCAGGGCATCCCTGGTCTGTTGAGGAAAAGCATCAGGACATCTGTGACCGTCTGCTGCTGAACCGGAGAGTTCGTATCTATGGGGATGATATCGCCTGCGTTATCGCAGAGAATGAGGTTGCCGCAGCACAGGCAGCCCGTCTGATCAAGGCAGAGTATGAGGAGTATCCGGCGATTCCCACGGTGGAGCAGGCGCTGGCGCCGGGAGCGACAGTGCTGCATCCGGAGGTTCGTGAGGACAATGTCATTGCCCACACGCATTTCACGATGGGCGGAGCGGACTTCAGCTACGAGAAGGCGGTCGAGAAGGCAAAGGCGGAGTACGGAGAGGAGAAGCTCGTAGAGCTGGAGGATCGCTATGATACACCGCGGATTTCTCATACCCATCTGGAACTGCCGGTTTCCTGGGCGTATGTGGACAATAATGACAAAATCGTGGTTACCAGCTCCACCCAGATCCCGCATCTTGTCCGGAAATGCACCGCCATCGCCCTCGGCGTTCCGGAGGGAAAGGTTCGTATCATTAAGCCCTATATCGGCGGCGGCTTCGGCAACAAGCAGGATGTGCTCTATGAGCCGCTGAATGCCTACATGTCCTTACAGGTCGGCGGCCGTCCGGTGCGTCTGGAGATTTCCCGCGAGGAAACGATCTACGGCACCAGAACCCGTCATAAGATTACCGGCTATACGAAGGCGCTGGTGACGAAGGACGGAGAGCTGCTTGCGAGGTCTCTGACCGCCTATGCCAACAACGGCGGATACGCAAGCCACGGTCATGCGATCTGTGCCAACTGCGGCACGGTCTATAAGGACCTTTATGCGGACAGGCTCGGCTCCGAGGTGGATCTTTCAACGGTCTATACCTCTTCTCCGACCGCGGGAGCGATGAGAGCCTATGGTATCCCGCAGTCGATCTGGTTTACCGAGTGCCAGACCGATGATATCTGCCGGGAGATCGGTATGGATCCGTTGGAGTTCCGTTATAAGAATTGCCTGAAGGAGGGCTTCAAGGATCCGGGGACCGGCATTGCCTTCCACACTTACGGCTTAAAGGCATGCATGGACCGCGGACGGGAGCTTTCTCACTGGGACGAGAAGCGGAAGGAATACTCACATGAGAGCGGCAATATTCGCCGCGGCATCGGAATGGCGATCTTCCTCTATAAGACCGGTGTTTATCCGATTTCCCTGGAGACCTCCTCCGTTCGCATGATTATGAATCAGGACGGTTCCGCGCAGCTGCATATCGGTGCGACCGAGATCGGTCAAGGGGCGGATACCGTATTTTCACAGATGATGGCAGAGACGACCGGTATCTCCATGGAGAAGGTCTATGTCGTCTCGACACAGGATACAGATACCACTCCCTTTGATACCGGTGCCTACGCGTCCCGTCAGACCTATGTTACCGGCAAGGCAGTCCGGAAATGTGCAGAGGAGCTGAGAGACAGAATTCTTGCTTACGGCGCGTATATGTTGAATCATGTTTCCACGGATATGGCAAGGACCGTATATGCGAAGCTGACGGTAGAGGCGGAGAGAAGGCTTCGCGCTGCCCTGCATCTGGAGGAAGAGAGTGAGATTCGGAAGGAAATGCTTGACATCGTGGACAGCAAGCTGGTTATCGCTTCGACAAAGGAAGTTCTCTTTGATCTTTCTGTGATTGGCGATACCTCCTTCTACAGTCTGGACCGTTCGGAGCATATCACTGCGGAAGTGACCAATCAGTGCTTCGACAATACCTTTTCGAGCGGCTGCTGTTTTGCGGAGGTGGAAGTGGATATCGCACTGGGGCTGGTCAGGATTTTGAATCTTGTACAGGTGCATGATTCCGGCACCCTGATCAATCCGCGCCTCGCGGAGGCACAGGTGCATGGCGGCGTCGCGCAGAGCCTCGGCTTCGCGCTCTCGGAGGAAATGCTGGTGGACGAAAAGACCGGTCGGGTGCTAAATGACAACCTTCTGGATTTCAAGATTCCGACCGCGATGGATATCCCGAATATGAAGATCGAATTTATCGAGCTTGACGATCCGACCGGTCCCTACGGAAACAAGTCTCTCGGAGAGCCGCCGGCGATTCCGGCAGCACCGGCAGTGCGGAATGCGATTTTGCAGGCAACCGGTGTCTCCATGAAGGAAGCGCCGATGACATCTCAAAGGCTGGTCAAGGCCTTTACCGAGGCGGGACTGATCAAGCCGGCGGAAGCATGAGGAGGGGGAAAGCATGTTTGATTTAGATGTTTTTTATGAAGCAAAAAACGTAGACGATGCCGTTTCCGCTCTGGTGAAATATGAAAATGCGGAAGTGATTTCCGGAGGTACGGATGTACTGATCCGAGTGAGAGAGGGCAAGGACGCGGGACGTTCTCTGGTTTCGATACAGAGAATCCCGGAGATTGTCGGTGTGGAGCTTCGGGAGAATGGAGATCTCTGGATCGGAAGTGCCACCAATTTTCATGACATCACGCACAATGAGCTCATCCGAAGGCTGGTGCCGATGCTGGGAGAGGCAGTGGATCAGGTCGGCGGACCGCAGATCCGGAATGTGGCAACCATCGGCGGAAATATCTGTAACGGAGCAACCTCCGCAGATTCCGCGGCGTCCATGACTGCCTATGACGCGATCGTGCTCCTCGCCGGTCCGAACGGCAGGAGAGAGGTTCCGATTACTTCCTTCTATACCGGTCCCGGACGCACTGTCAGAGACAGATGCGAGGTCTGCACCGGCTTTATCATCAAAAAGGAAAATTACGAGAATCATTTCGGAAGATATTATAAATACGGAAAGCGTCGTTCCATGGAGATTGCGACACTGGGATGCTCTGTTGTGCTTGCGTTTGCCGCGGGAACGGAAGAGATTTGTGACTGTCGTATCGCCTATGGCGTCGCTGCGCCGACGCCGATTCGCTGCCGCAGGGCAGAGCAGTATCTGGTCGGCAAGAAAGGAAGCGACGGTACTGCGGTGGAGGAAGCGGTAAAGCTTGCCCTTTCGGAGGTCAACCCGCGTACCTCCTGGAGAGCGAGCAAGGAGTTCCGTTTACAGCTGATTTCGGAGCTTCTGAGAAGAGGCATCACGGAGGTGACGGCGTTGGGAAGAGGTGAGAACTATGCTTAATATCATACACTGTACCGTGAACGGAAAAGGGGTGGAGCTGGCAGTGGATCCGAGAGAGTCATTGCTCGATATGCTGCGTCTGCGTCTGGGGCTGACATCGGTGAAGAAGGGCTGTGAGGTCGGAGAATGCGGTGCCTGCACCGTGCTTGTGGACGGCAGGGCTGTCGATTCCTGTATCCAGCTTGCAATGTGGGCGGACGGCAAGGAGATCATCACGGTGGAGGGTCTCAAGGGAGAGGACGGCGCACTCTCCGAGATTCAGCAGGCCTTTGTGGATGAGGCGGCAGTACAATGCGGTTTCTGCACGCCGGGACTGATTCTGACTGCGGTAGAGATCATCGGTACCGGGCGGAAGTATACGAGAGAAGAGCTTCGGAAGCTGATTTCCGGACATCTCTGCCGCTGTACCGGTTATGAAAATATCTTAAGAGCCGTGGAAAAGGCGGTCAACGGAGAGATCAGCCCGGAGGCAAATATAGGCCGGGGAAATACGGCATCGGTGTTTCACTGAAAAGAGGGTCAGACACGCATAGAACGATTCTTCGAGACGGAAACTGGCGTAGCTAGGATTAATTCGGAAAGGACTGTGCGATGGAAAGGAATCAAAGCGGCGGGACATATCGGTTTTATGTCAACGGAGAAGAGATCACGACGTCGGAGAACATGCCGCTTCTCCGTTTCTTAAGGGAAAAGCTGCAGCTGACCTCTGTGAAGGACGGCTGCTCCGAGGGTGCGTGCGGCACCTGTACGATTATTGTGGACGGAAGAGCTACGCGCTCCTGTATCCTGACGACAGAGAGGGCAGTCGGAAAAAAGATTCTGACGGTGGAGGGGCTGAGTCTTCCGGAAAAGGAGGCCTTTGTCTATGCCTTCGGACATGCCGGCTCTGTCCAGTGCGGCTTCTGTATCCCGGGAATGGTGCTTGCCGGCAAGGCGCTTCTCGATGTGAATCCGAATCCGGGTGTGGAGGATGTCAAGAAGGCGATCCGTGGCAATATCTGCCGCTGTACGGGATATCAGAAGATCATCGAGGGCATCCTGCTTACGGCGAAGATTCTCAGAGGAGAGCTCGAGATCAATCAAAACGATGAAGAGGGGAAGGACGGCTTTTCGGTACATTCCTCCGCGTTTCGTGTGGATGTCCGCGAGAAGGTTCTTGGCACCGGGAAGTACCCCGATGATATCATGATGCCGGAGATGGCATATGGTGCGGCGGTACGGACAGAGTATCCGAGAGCCAGGATTTTAAAGATTGATACGGAGGCGGCAGCTTCTCTGCCGGGCGTGCTCTGCATCCTGAAGGCGGAGGATGTTCCGAGAAATAAGGTCGGGCATATCCAGCAGGATTGGGATGTCATGATTGCAGAGGGGGAGGAGACCCGCTGTATCGGAGACGCACTCTGTCTGATCTGTGCGGAATCCCCCTCGATTCTGGAGGCTGCGAAAAAGATGGTCCGGGTGGAGTATGAGGCTCTTACGCCAGTCAGAAATATTGACGAAGCGAGGGCGGAGGGGGCACCGAAGATTCATGAGAACGGCAATCTCTGTCAGGAGCGTCATGTCCGCCGCGGCGATGCGGCAGCTGCCATTCAGAACGCGAAGTTTGTGGTTTCCGACCATTTCTCGACTCCCTTTACGGAGCATGCCTTCATGGAACCGGAGTGTGCGGTTGCCTTTCCTTATAAAGAAGGGGTGAAGGTCATCACCTCTGACCAGGGAGTTTATGATACCCGGAAGGAAATCGCCTACATGCTTGAGTGGGATCCGGACAGAATCGTTGTCGAGAACGCGCTGGTCGGCGGCGGCTTCGGCGGGAAAGAGGATGTCTCCTGCCAGCATCTCGCGGTGCTTCTTGCTCTGAAGGCACAGAGACCGGTGAAGGTGCATTTCTCCAGACAGGAATCCATTAACTTCCATCCGAAGCGGCATGCCATGGAGGCGGATTTTACACTGGCATGCGATGCAGAGGGTATCCTGCAGGGGATGAAGTGCACCATCAATTTTGATACCGGCGCCTATGCCTCTCTCTGCGGACCGGTGCTGGAGCGTGCCTGCACCCACTCTGTCGGACCCTACAACTATCAGAACACGGAGATTGACGGCTATGGCTACTATACCAACAATCCGCCGGCCGGCGCCTTCCGCGGCTTTGGCGTCTGTCAGTCGAACTTCGCGATGGAAATGCTCTTAAACCGGCTTGCGGAAAAGGTCGGTATCAGTCCCTGGGAGATTCGCTACCGCAATGCAATCCGTCCGGGGCAGGTGCTGCCGAACGGACAGATTGCCGATCCCAGTACCGCTCTTGTGGAGTCGCTTCTGAGGGTGAAGGAGGTCTACGAGCAGAACCGCGGTCACGTGGGAATCGCTTGTGCGATGAAGAATGCCGGTGTCGGTGTCGGGCTCCCGGACAAGGGGCGTGCCAGAATCCGGATTGAGGAGGGAAAGGCTGTTATCTATACTGCCGCTTCCGATATCGGTCAGGGCTGCCGTACGGTTTTCCTGCAGGTGGCAGCTACCGCGAGCGGCCTTCCGCTTTCTTCACTGGTGCTGAGAAATACAAGCTCGGAAACTGCACCGGATTCCGGTACGACCTCCGGCTCCCGCCAGACGCTCATCACCGGGGAAGCGGTGAAGGGAGCCTGTTTTGAGATGAAGAAGGAGCTGGATGCGGGGAAGACGCTTCCGGAGCTTGAGGGCAGGGAATATTTCTACGAATTCTTTGATCCGACAGACAAGCTGAATTCCGACAAGCCGAATCCGAAGAGCCATGTGGCATACGGCTATGCAACGCATGTGGTTGTCCTGAGCGAACAGGGAGAGGTAAGTGATGTCTACGCAAGCCATGACGCCGGTACGGTGGTGAACCCGATTTCCATTCAGGGGCAGATCGAGGGCGGCGTTCTCATGGGAATGGGCTATGCTCTTACGGAGGACTTCCCCTTAAAGGACTGTGTTCCGACCGCCAAGCTGGGGACTCTCGGGCTCCTTCGCGCCAATCAGATCCCGAGGATCCACGCGAGCTACGTGGAGCGGGAGACGCAGCTGCCGTTCACTTACGGAGCAAAGGGTGTCGGAGAGATCTGCTCGATTCCGATTGCCTCTGCGGTTGCCGGTGCCTACTATGATCTGGATCATCAGTTCCGCACGAAGCTTCCGATGGAAAATACCTTTTACCGGAGGACAAAGTAAAGCGTGCTGTCTCTTCGCTTGAGGAGGAACGGGTCTGAAATTCCCGATACTCATAAAGAAGAAAAACAAGATATAGCGGTGATAAGAAAAATAAACCATAGATCTGGTATCATCCGCAGATTCTCTATTTTAAAGAATCTGCGGATTTTTAAAATTACAAGAGGAATTTACTCCTGAAAATGCACAAAGATTTCCGGCTTTTTTGAACGCTTTGCCGAAAAAAAGAAATTTTGAAGCTTTCCCTTTTCTTTTCTCTTCATTTGTACTAGGATAACTAACGCACACACTATATATAGTGATCGTAAAGCCGGGAAAATCTATATTTTGTTATCATAAAGAGGATAATCCGGAGGAAGACAGGAGGGGTCAGGATGGCGACCGCAGAAGAAATCAAGGTAAAGAGTAATGTCATTAAGAGAAACGGACAGGAGGTCAAGTTCGATATCGAAAAGATCTCCAATGCGATTCGGAAGGCAAATCATGAGGTGGATGAGATCTACCGGATGAATGCGGCGCAGATTCAGGCGGTTTCCAATATGGTCGCAAAGAAGGTACAGAAGAGTGGCCGTGCCGTCAATGTCGAGGATATCCAGGATATGGTGGAAACCGGGATTATGGAGATGCGCGGCTATGAGGTGGCGCAGAAGTATGTGCGCTACCGCTTCAAGCGGGAGATTGCCCGTAAGGCAAACACCACGGATGATGATATCCTCTCCCTCATTGACCGGGCGAACGAGGAGCTGAAGCAGGAGAACTCCAACAAGAATCCGGTTATCAACTCGACCCAGCGCGACTATATGGCAGGAGAGGTCTCCCGAGACCTCACCAAGCGTCTTCTGCTGCCGGAGGATATTGTCCGGGCGCATGATGAGGGTGTCATTCATTTCCATGACAGTGATTACTATGCACAGAAGGAGCATAACTGCGATCTCATCAATCTGGAGGACATGCTTCAGAACGGCACGGTCATTTCGGAGACCATGATAGAGAAGCCGCACAGCTTCTTCACTGCCTGCAATGTGACGACGCAGATTGTCGCGCAGGTTGCCTCCAACCAGTACGGCGGACAGTCCTTTACGCTGGCGCATCTGGCGCCCTTTGTCGATGTCAGCCGTCAGAAGATTCAAAAGCAGGTGATCGAGGAGAGAGAGTCCTGCGGGGACAGCGTCAATCCGGAGATCGTAAGGAAGATCACGGAGAAGCGCCTCCTGGAGGAGATCCGGAGCGGTATCCAGACCATCCAGTACCAGCTGATTACGCTGATGACCTGTAACGGACAGGCACCCTTTGTCACGATGTTCATGTATCTGGATGAGGTGCCGGAGGGACGGACCCGAGAGGATCTTGCGATTATCATCCGTGAGGTGCTCATACAGAGGATGCAGGGAGTCAAGAATGAACACGGAATATGGATTACCCCGGCTTTTCCGAAGCTCATCTATGTGCTTGATGAGGACAATGTCACCGAGGGAAGCCAATATTATGACATCACCAAGCTGGCGGCAAAGTGTACTGCCAGGCGTATGGTGCCGGATTATATCTCGGCAAAAAAGATGAAGGAGTACAAGAATGGGGATGTCTACCCCTGCATGGGCTGCCGTTCCTTCCTGACCCCTGATACGGTCGGACTCGGGGAGAATGGAAAGCACAAGTATTACGGACGCTTCAATCAGGGCGTTGTGACCATTAACCTTGTGGATGTCGCCTGCTCCTCGGAAGGCGATATGGATCGCTTCTGGGCGATCCTTGAGGAGAGACTGGAGCTTTGCCACAGGGCGCTGCGTCTCCGCCATGAGAGACTGCTGGGAACGGTTTCCGATGTCGCGCCGATTCTCTGGCAGTATGGCGCCATTGCCCGCCTGAAGAAGGGTGAGACCATTGACAAGCTCCTCTTCAACAATTATTCCACCATTTCCCTCGGCTATGCGGGACTTTATGAGATGTGCGTGCGTATGCTCGGCGTGAGTCATACGAGTGAGGAGGGACGTGCCTTCGGACTGAAAGTAATGCAGAAGCTGAACGATAAGTGTGCAGAATGGAGAGAGGCGGAGAATATCAGCTACAGCGTTTACGGCACGCCGATGGAGTCCACGACCTACAAATTTGCGAAGGCACTGCAGAAGAGATTCGGCATCATCAGGGGAGTAACAGACAAGAATTACATCACGAACTCCTACCACGTGCATGTAACGGAGCAGATTGATGCCTTCTCGAAGCTTCGCTTTGAGGCGGATTTCCAGAGGCTTTCTCCGGGAGGCGCCATCAGCTATGTCGAGGTACCGAACATGCAGAACAACATCCCGGCGGTGCTGTCTGTGATGAGATTTATCTATGAAAACATCATGTATGCGGAACTGAATACCAAGTCGGATTACTGTATGTGCTGCGGCTATGACGGTGAGATTAAGATCATTGAGGACGAATACGGCAAGCTGATCTGGGAGTGCCCGAACTGCGGCAACCGCAATCAGGACCGCATGAGTGTTGCACGTCGTACCTGCGGCTATATCGGAACACAGTTCTGGAATCAGGGTCGTACGCAGGAGATTCAGGAGAGAGTGCTTCATCTGTAGTCCGGAGGCTCTCCATGAACTATGCAGAAATCAAGGAATTTGATATCGCGAATGGTCCGGGAGTGCGTCTGAGCCTCTTTGTGTCCGGCTGTACACATGCCTGCAAGGGCTGTTTCAATGAGCTTGCCTGGGATTTTGCGTATGGGGAGCCCTTTACCGGGGAGACAGAGGACAGGATTCTCCGCTGCCTTTCGGATGAGGCATATCAGGGACTCACGCTTCTCGGCGGGGAACCGCTGGATCCCCGGAATCAGGGAGCCGTACTCCATCTGATCCGGAGATATAGGGAGAGCTTTCCTGAGAAGGATCTCTGGTGCTTTACGGGCTATCTCTTTGATCGGGACATCCAGGGCTGGATGTCCCGGGAACTTCCGGAGACAAGGGAGCTGATCTCCTATATCGATGTTCTGGTGGACGGTCCCTTTGTGCTCGAAAAAAAGGATCTGTCCCTACTGTTTAAAGGCTCCAGCAATCAGCGGACGATTGATGTAAAGAAGTCTCTGGCTTCCGGAGAGATCGTCATCTGGGATATGGGAGACACCTCCGCCTCGGAGAGAGTCAGGCTATGAGAGGTTCTGCTTTTGCTTTTTCTCCTTGCGGGCAGAGGGAGAACTGCTATGATGTTTATAAAGGAGGGCAGCTATGAAACGGAAACAGGCTTGGAAATGGGTGGTGCTTACGGCGGCAGTTCTTGTGAGTGTTGTCGCCGCCTGCGGAAAGAAAAAAGAGGTGGAAAGCACAGCACCGTCAACAGAGACGATGACGGAAAGCGGGCAGGAAAATCTGACGTCGTCGGCGGAAACGACGGCAGATGCTTCCGAACAGGCTTCGGAAAAAGCGGAGACAAAATCAGGGGAGGGAAAGAGCAGGGCGGGAGAAAAGCTCCTGACGGGAAAAGTAATCGACGCTGCCATGAACTCTCTGGTTCTTGAGGGGGATGACGGAAAAAGCTACGAGCTTTCAAAATCGCCGGATGCGGATATCTCGCTCCTTCCCGACGGTGTGGAGATTAACAGCAGAGTGACTGTGACCATCGGTGCGGACGGCAGTGTCACAAAGATTGTTCCGGCAAAGTAAGCCGTGTTTTATCTCCGAGGAGAATGAGATAGGAAGAGCCGGTCCCGGAGGAGGATCTGTACTCCTGCGGGATCGGCTTCGGTGGAAAGATACGGCAGATGATGCCTGCATACGTTTCTGAGAAAATGCGGAATCGGTGTTTTCCTAAGTGAAGATTCCCATACCGAAGTAAACGATCAGACCGTAAATGACGATAAAGATCAGGAAATATTTTACGACCCTGTTGAGCAGCGTGCTCTCCTTTCCGACAATATTGGCGGAGGCGGTAGCCACAGCGATGCTCTGCGGGGAGATAATCTTTCCGGCGGTGGAGCCTACGGTATTGGCGGCGACCAGCCAGTTCTGGTCGATGCCCAGCGTCATCGCCGTGGAGGCCTGTAATTTGGAGAAGAGAACACTGCTGGAGGTGGAGCTGCCTGTCACAAAGGTTGCGATGGAACCGATAAACGGAGCGATCAGAGGATAGAAATGCCCTGTCGCTGCGACAATAAAGTCAGCAATGGTCTGTGTCATACCGGAATACCCCATGAGCTTTGCAGTGGCAATCACGGAGATGATCGTGATGATGGTTTTTATCATCTGTACGAAGGATTTTCCGAGGACGCCGAAAATCTCCCTGAGACAGCATTTCTGTATCAGACCGCCGAGAATTCCCGCCAGAATAATCAGCACGCCCGGCGTAGCAACCCAGTAAAAGCTGTAGGGAACGGCATCCTCTCCGCTGTAAATCACGACGTCAGTTTTAATCTGCGCCAGGGGATTTCTGATCAGCGGAAATAAGGAAGACGTGAGGATCAGTGCCAGTAAGACGAGAATAAAGGGACTGCATGCGATGAGAGCTCTGTGCAGGCTGATCCTCTCCTTTTCCTTTTCCTGTATCTCCATATCGAAATCGGAGCCCGTATCCTTCTGCACAAATCCGGAGAATAAAACCAGCAGTGCAATACATACCACCGGCCCGATGACAGAGGTTAATTCCGGTCCGATAAATCTTGCAGTCAGATACATCGGGATGCACATACCGAACCCGGAGACAAGAGTAATCAGCTCCACACCTCTGAGGGACTGTCCGAAGGACTTCCCGGCATCCTTTCCGACGATATACACCAGAAAAAAGGGAACCAGCAGGGTCATGATCGTCAGCTGAAGGACAATATAGGAGCCCAGCTCATGCGGCACCAGTCCGGTGACATTGGCTGCGGTAACCGTGGGGATGCCGATCGAGCCGAAGGCGACGGGAGTCGTGTTTGCGACAAGACAGATCACAGCGGAGAAAACGGGATCAAAGCCGAGTGCGACCAGAATCCCTGCCGGAATGGCGACGGCGGTACCGAAGCCTGCCATCCCTTCCATGAAGCCGCCGAATCCCCAGGCAATGATCAGAACCAGGATCCTTTTGTCTCTGGAGACAGAAGCCAGCATTTTTTTGATCGTTTCCATGTAGCCGGTGTGTACGACCAGATTATAGACAAAGATTGCGGCGACGATGACCAGACAGATGGGCCAGAGTGCCATGGCAAGGCCCTCCAGCGCTGCCGTCATTACATCCATGAAATTCTGTTTCCATAAAAAAAGTGCTTCCAGGGCGGCAATCAAAAGAGCCAGGGGACACGCGAGATATCCCGGCATCTTTAAAAAACTCAGCACCACAATTAAAAATAAAATAGGGAGCAAAGCCAAAATGAAATGTAACAAGAAACTACCTCCTTTTAAAAATATGACTAATCTTTGGATAGGTTGTGTTCGATTTCCATAATTTTAATCAGCATATTCTTGGATTCATTCCATTTTTTTTCAATAAAATCAACAGAGCATTCCATACAGAAGCTCCTGTGCTTCAGATTTTCCATGAATTGATTCAGCATTTTCACCATATTTTCCTGTATCCCGATCCGGTACGCCGGCTCCTTCCGATTGAAAATATTATAAATATTTTTGATGAAAAATTTCTTGGGATTCAGGTAAATACCAATGTTGAAGTTCTCAAAATTGGTTTTCATTTTTTCCTCATCCAGAAGATAGACCTTGATCTTTGGGTTTTTCTTTAATATCTGCATCGCATATTCGAAATGTGCCAGGCGTTGCTCAATGCTCAGCTTATATTTTGTGTCCATGTAGAGCAGCTCTCCATTTTCGATATATTTGTAAAAAGAAGATTTAATCAGAAAGAAATTGATGGATTTGTCATTGAAGATCTCCTCCCACTCGATCTGAAGGCGGATGATGGACAGCATGATTTCCTCTGAGCCGGTTTCCTCAAAGGCTTTTTTGGCGATATCCAGGATGACCGCTTTCGGCAGCAGAAATTCGAAGCCGTGAACCGGCAGCATATTGAAGGAGCCGTCGGAGTAAAAATCCATACGGTATCGGGAGTGTATCATTTTGCGGCTTTCTACCGGCTTCAGCAGGATTTCCGACTTTGCAAAGGTCTGAGAAAGGGTACGGAAAACCTTTTCGGTATATTCACCGTTGTCACAGTAATTTAACAGCTGCCAGGAATTGTTTCGGTCCAGGCTGTAGTTGATCAAAAACTTGTTTCTTGCCACAATCAGATTGTAATTTTTAAATTCGGCATCGGAATAGATTTCGATATTCAGGTTTGGCGCATGGTTCAGGATTCTGTAGATATAGCTGATCTTTTCAAGATCAAGTACGCGGAATTCCTCCACGTCCAGCCCGATTTTTATGGTGATGCTGTCAGAGCTGTTTTTTAAGAGATCGATCAGGAGCTCAACATCCCGGGAACTGATGTTCATGGTGATCAGGATGGTGCTGAAGGAGCTGTCCCTGCTCAGGGTTTCTTTCTTTAAAATATCCCGTAAAAAGTTCTTGATTTCACTGTTGCCGATCACAATTTGGGAATAGCCGGTCACGGGCGCAGGAGCACCCTGCGAATTTGAGGAATGAAAGGCTTTTTTCAGGATCAGATATATTTTATCTTCCAGGAAAGAAGGGTCATTCAGAAGCTCAATGTTTTCCGGCAGGTTCAGAGAGAACTTTTTAAAGAAATCCAATCCAAGCTTCCGACTGAGGATCTCCGCGGCAAAGATTCTGCCGAGCTGCCGGTTGATGGTTTCAATATGCTTTTGCAGGGGCAGCTTGATCCCACAGCACCATTTGCTGATGTAGGATGCGTCGTAATTCAATTCATTTGCCAGAAATGAAAATTTTATGCCGGTAAAATCAATTAAGCTTTTCAGTGTTTTTCCGTAACTCTGCAAAACGCTCCCCCTTTTTCTCCTTAAGTGCTGTCAGACTTGATGCTTCAGACTCAGTTCATTTACGATCCATTTCTCCCAGTGCCTACTATCATACAATAAAAGCATTCGTTTAAAAATACCACCTATCCGGCTCAACAGGAGACTATTCCTGAAAAAATGCAGTAATATCAAAGGATATTGCGATGAAAAACATACATCATGACTAAAAATGACCCAAATGAATTCGTCAGTCATTTTTGGTCATTTTTGTTGCATGGGGGGAAATGAATTTGCTGTTTATACTGAAAACACAGGAAGAGATGCGGCATTGTTTTTTCCTTCCGGGAGAGAACGGTGCTTTTACTAAGAATTTACTGAGAACAGATTGCTTTATGAGCGGGATACTTTGAGCTTGTTTTTGTGAGGTTGTGTTTCGTCATAATTTTATGGCGGGGTTTTACATATTTATTTTAAGGAGGATATGTTTATGAAACCTATGAGAATGCATCACGTCGGAATCGTACTGCCTACGCTGGAAGATGCCTACGCTATGATTGATAGACTGGGTCTGGAGATAGACTACAAGGGACATGTCGATGCCTATGAGTCAAAGCTGATCTTTACCAAGTGCGGTGACAGAAGCAGCCCTATCGAGTTCATCATTCCGGAGGGCGGCGTATTGAAGGAGTTTAACGGAGGAAAGGGCGGCATCGCTCATATTGCCTTTGAGGTGGATGATGTGGAGGCCGTCAGAAAAGAGTACGAGGAAAAGGGGCTGAAGATGCTCGAGAAATCCGCTGTCGAGGGGACCTCCGACATTATCGTCAACTTCATGAGGCCGAAATACAACAGTGGGATTCTGGTGGAGTTCGTGCAGACGGTAAGACCGATTGACAGGGAATACAACAGGTTCTGAGTAGGCTGACGAAGATAAAGAATAAAGAAGGAATCGAATCCATGAGATATACAATGGGTGTCGATATCGGCTCAGCATCCTCGAAAATAGTCATTCTGAAAGACGGAAAAGAGATTTTTTTCTCCAGGGTCATTCAGTCCGGAACAGGAACCAGCGGTCCCGATGCGGTATTAAAGGAGACCGTCCGGGAACTGAATCGGCGGGATATGTCACTGGAGATGATTTCCGGAACCGTCGTAACAGGCTATGGAAGATTTTCCTTTACACAGGCGGATAAACAGATCAGTGAGATCATGTGCCATGCAAAGGGGATCCATTTTCTGGTACCGACGGCAAGGACAATCATAGACATCGGCGGTCAGGATGCGAAGGCGATATCTCTGAATGAAAAGGGCCAGGTTGCGAAATTTTTTATGAATGATAAATGCGCAGCAGGGACCGGAAGATTTTTGGATGTCATGGCAAGGGTTTTGGAACTGTCTCTTTCGGAATTGCAGGAATATGACAGGCTTGCGGACAATCCGGTCACAATCAGCAGTACCTGTACGGTATTTGCCGAATCTGAAGTTATTTCTCAGCTGTCCAAGGGAGCAAAAAAGGAAAATATCATCGCCGGAGTGCACAATTCCACCGCGCATAAGGTCAGCGGGCTTTTTTATCGAACGGCAATGCAGGACGATGTCGTGATGTGCGGCGGAGTGGCACAAAATGCAGGCGTCGTGAGAGCGCTGAATGAGACGCTGGAGAGAAAGGTCATTGTGGCGGCCGAGCCGCAGATTACCGGAGCTCTGGGGGCGGCGATCTATGCCTACGATGATGTCATGAAACGTGAAAATAAGAAAGAGGGATAATTTATGGAAGCAGTAGATGTATCAACCATGAAAGCAAAAGAGCTGTTGGGGTATTACCAGGCAAAACTGGATGAAGAGGCACGTGAAGCGAAAAAGGCCGGAAAGCTGGTATGCTGGTCTGCCTCGGTGGCTCCGCCGGAGTTTTGTGTCGCCATGGATATCGCGATGGTCTATCCGGAGACACACGCTGCCGGGATTGGCGCCAGAAAGGGCTCCCTAGATATGCTGGAGGTGGCAGATGCCAAGGGCTATAATCTGGACATCTGTTCCTATGCCAGAGTGAATCTCGGATACATGGAGCTCCTGATGGAGTACGCTAAGACCGGCGTAAAGCCGGAGAAGCTGGCCAGCTCTCCTGCGGCAGATGTACCGCTGCCGGATCTTGTGATTACCTGCAACAATATCTGCAACACCCTTCTGAAGTGGTATGAGAATATCGCCAAGGAGCTCAACATCCCCTGCATCATTATCGACGTACCATACAATCACACCATGCCGATTCCGACCTATGCGAAGGAATATATCGCGGATCAGTTCAAGGAGGCGATCCGCCAGCTGGAGGAGATCACGGGAAGAAAGTTTGACTATAACAAGTTCCGTGAAGTACAGGAGCAGACACAGAGGTCTGTGGCACAGTGGAACAGGCTTGCCGGGATGTCCGGCTACAAGCCGTCGCCGCTGAACTGCTTTGACCTGTTTAACTTTATGGCGCTCATCGTCTGTGCGAGAAGCCGTGACTATGCGGAAATCACCTTTAAAAAGTTTGCCGATGAATTACAGGAGAATCTCGACAACGGCATCTATGCGTTTAAGGGCGCGGAAAAGACGAGAATGACCTGGGAGGGTATCGCTGTCTGGCCGTATCTGGGACATACCTTCAAGACCCTGAAAGGGTACGGCTCCATCATGACGGGCTCTGCTTATCCGGGACTTTGGAATCTGGAATACACCCCCGGGGATATGCTTTCCATGGCAGAAGCGTATACCCGCATCTATATCAACACCTGCCTTGAAAACAAGGTGAAGGTGCTGAACAAAGTTGTGACAGACGGCAAGTGCGACGGTATCGCCTATCATCTGAACAGAAGCTGTAAGCTCATGAGTCTATTGAATGTGGAAACTGCGGAGGAACTGCAAAAGCAGGTGGATATCCCTTATGTCAGCTTTGACGGAGATCAGACAGATCCGAGAAACTTCTCTGAAGCACAGTATGACAATCGTATTCAGACGCTTACGGAGATGATGGAAACGAATCTATAAGAAGGAGAAATGGGTATGTCAAGAATAGATGAAATTATCGGTCAGCTGGATGAAGCCGCAAAGAATCCGAAGAAAATTATAGAAGAGTATAAGAAAGAAACTGGGAAGGGCGTTGTGGGTGTGATGCCGCTATATGCACCGGAAGAGCTTATCCATGCAGCGGGTTATCTTCCGATGGGCATCTGGGGAGGCAGAGAGATCATTTCCAGGGCGCGCGCCTACCTGCCGCCCTTTGCCTGCTCCATCATGCAGAGCATCATGGAACTGGAAACAGAAGGCGGCTACGATATGCTGGATGCGGTGCTGTTCTCTGTACCCTGTGACACTCTGAAGTGTATGAGCCAGAAATGGAAGGGCTCCTCTCCGGTCATTGTATTTACACATCCGCAGAACAGAAAGCTGGAATCGGCCAACAGATTCCTGGTAACAGAGTATGAGATTGTAAAGAAAAAGCTGGAAGAGATTCTGAAGGTTCGGATCAGGGATGAGGACATCACAAGGAGCATCGAAATCTATAACGAAAACAGGAGAACCATGAGAGAGTTTTCCGATGTGGCAGCGGAGCATCCGGAGCTGATTGACCCGGTCAAGAGGCATATTGTCATGAAGTCCAGATGGTTTATGGAGAAGGGCAGACACAGCGCGTTGGTAAAGGAACTGATTGCAGAGCTGAAGAAGCTGCCGGCATCGAACTTCGATGGGAAAAAGGTCATTCTGACAGGCATCATGGCAGAGCCGGAGGAGCTGCTGAGAATCTTTAAGGAAGAAAAGATTGCCGTGGCTGCAGATGATCTCGCACAGGAGTCCAGGCAGTTCCGCCATGACGTACCGGAGGCTGCGACCCCACTTCTGAGACTGGCAAAATGGTGGCAGGATCTGGAGGGTTGCGCTCTGGCTACGGATGTGAAGAAAATCAGAGGTCAGCTGCTGATGGATATGGTGAAGAAGCACGGCGCAGAGGCTGTTATCATCTGTATGATGAAATTCTGCGATCCGGAGGAGTTCGATTATCCGATCTATTATGCGGAGTTTGAGAAGGCAGGGATCAGGAATCTGATGGTAGAGGTAGATCTTGAAATGACCGCTTTCGAGCAGACCAAGACAAGGGTGCAGACCTTTATCGAAACCCTGTAATGAAAGCTATCTATTGCGCGGGCTTTATTCTGCCCGTGCATAGATAAAATTTTTTGAGGGAGCGTTATGATGAAATTAGGCTTAAAGGGAAAAGCGGAAGAGAAGGTAAGCCGTGACAATATCGCCTCCAGTGTGGGAAATCCGGGGATGGATGTCTATGCTACCCCGTTTCTGGTAGCTCTGATGGAAAAGGCGGCGATGCAAAGTCTGGAGAAGGGTCAGGGCAGTGTCGGAACGAAGATGGAAGTCAGACATCTGGCGGCAACGCCTCCCGGCATGACCGTGAGATGCGAAAGCGAACTGGTGGAGCAGGAAAAGAACAGACTGCTTTTTAAGCTGACTGCCTACGACGACTTGGAGAAGGTTGCGGAGGCAGTGCATGAGAGATATATCGTGAGATGTGAGGAATTTCTGAAAAAAGCAGAGGAAAAAGCGGAGAAGCAGAGCGGAGCTTTGGGCTCCGAAAGAGGAGGGTGTAAGGATGATACCTAAATTTACCAATTTAAAGGAGGCTCTTTCCGTTATCAGGGACAACGACGTTGTGGTCACCTCGGGCTTTGTCGGCTGTTCCAATCCGGAG
The DNA here is from genome assembly GCA_963545355.1 of uncultured Oribacterium sp. Taxonomy (GTDB): domain Bacteria; phylum Bacillota; class Clostridia; order Lachnospirales; family Lachnospiraceae; genus Oribacterium. The sequence goes on from CAUUIW010000008.1 coordinate 113,463, forward strand.
GGGCTGGAAGCAGGACTGGAGAAGAGATTTCAGGAAACCGGATCTCCGAGGAATCTCACTCTGTTCTATGTCGCCGGACAGGGAGACGGAGAGGACAAGTGCGTCAATCATTTTGCACATGAAGGGCTGCTCGGAAGCATCATTGCAGGGCATTTTAACAAGGCACCGAAAATCATGGAAATGATGTCCGGCAATAAGATAAAGGGCTACAACGTACCGCAGGGAGCACTGGCACAGATGCTGCGGAATGTGGCTGGGAGAAAGCCGGGGGTGCTGACGCATGTGGGCCTGAACACCTTTGCAGACCCGAGAATCGAGGGGGGAAGAGTCAACAAAATTACGACGGAGGATATCGTGGAAGTGGTCAATATCGCCGGCAGGGAGCAGCTTTTCTATAAGGCGATGCATTTTGATATCGGTCTCATCAAGGGAAGCTATGCGGATGAGCGCGGCAATATTTCCATGGAGCTGGACCCTGTGCCGACAGAAGTTCTTTCCATCGCACAGGCGGTACATAACTGCGGCGGAAAGGTGATCGTACAGGTCAACAAAATTGTGAAGAGCGGATCGCTTGATCCGAAGCTGGTAAAAATTCCCGGCGCCTGTGTGGATTATGTCGTGGAGATCGAAGAGCCGAGCCTGAAGCAGCAGGCGTACGGCGTGGATTATGAGCCGGAGCTGGCAGGAAATATCCGTGTTTCGGAGGGGAATTACAACGCCTATATTCCCCTGGGAGAGAAGAAAATTATTGCCAGAAGGGCAGCAATGGAAATCGCTCCGGGAAGTGTGGGAAATCTGGGCATCGGCGCGCCGGAGTATGTTTCCAATATTGTCGCGGAGGAGGGCATTAAGGATTATATGGTGCTCACCGTGGAGTCGGGACCCTTTGGCGGCATCCCTCAGGCAGGAATCCGCTTTGGCTCGGCGATCAATGCGGATTGTATCTGGGACCAGCCGTATATGTTTGATTTTTATGACGGCGGAGGACTGGATATCTGCTTCCTGGGGCTGGCACAGGCGGATTCCCGAGGAAATCTCAATGTCTCCAAATTCGGCACGAGAATCGCGGGCTGCGGCGGCTTTGTGAGCATTTCACAGAATGCCAAGAAGGTCGTATTCTGCGGAACCTTTACCGCGAAGGGGCTGAAGACAGAGGTAAAGGACGGGAAGATTTCCATCCTGCAGGAGGGAAAGGTCAAAAAGTTTGTCAGGGACGTACAGCAGATTACCTTCTCCGGTGACTATGCGAGAAAGGAAAAGAAAGCGGTATTTTATATCACGGAAAGATGCGTATTTGAACTGAGGGAGGAGGGCATTACCCTCACGGAAATCGCTCCCGGCATCGAGCTGGAGAAAGACATTCTGGCACAGATGGAGTTTCAGCCGCGGATTGCGAAGGAGCTGAAAACCATGGATTTTCGAATTTTCAAGGATGAGGTCATGGGAATCAGGCAGGACAGACAGGGAGAAGCGAGTTTGCTCTAGGAGGGAGTATGCAGAATATCAGCTATAACAAGGCAACGCCGGAACTGATAGAGCAGTTTAAGAAAATCATGCCGGGGAAGGTACACGGTGCGGGAGAGATCAACAGCGATTACACACATGACGAGATGCCCATTTACGGAAGCGGGCAGCCGGACGTGGTTATCGAGGCTACCACAACCGAGGATATCGCGGCAGTGGTGAAGCTCTGCTATGAGAACAGGATTCCGGTGATTCCCAGAGGTGCGGGTACCGGATTGACAGGAGCTTCTGTGGCACTCTACGGCGGTGTCATGCTCGACATGACAAAGATGAATCGGATTTTGGAGTATGACAGGGAGAATCTGGTGGTAAGGGTACAGCCGGGTGTTCTTCTGAATGATCTTGCCGAGGATGCCCTCAGGCAGGGACTCCTGTATCCGCCCGATCCGGGAGAGAAGTTTGCGACCTTGGGCGGCAATGTGTCAACGAATGCAGGCGGCATGAGAGCGGTGAAATACGGTACGACCAGGGACTATGTCAGGGCCATGACCGTGGTGCTTCCGACCGGGGAGATCGTCAGGCTCGGAGCGACGGTTTCCAAGTCGAGTACAGGCTACAGCCTGCTGCATCTCATGGTCGGCTCCGAGGGAACCTTAGGCATTATCACGGAACTGACACTGAAGCTGGTTCCGGCGCCGAAGGAGACGATCAGTCTGATTATTCCCTTTGAGAATCTGGACGACTGTATCTCGACGGTACCGAAGCTCTTTCTGAACCATCTGAAGCCGCAGGCGGTGGAGTTCATGGAAAAGGAGATTGTGCTGGCCTCCGAGAGGTATCTTGGGCGGGCAGTCTATCCGAAGGAGCTGGAAGGCGTGGATATCGGCGCATATCTTCTGCTCACCTTTGACGGTGACGATATTCAGGAGCTGGAAGCTATCACGGAAAAGGCGGCGGAGATCGTACTGGAGCTCGGGGCAATTGATGTGCTTGTGGCGGATACTCCGGCAAAGAAAAAGGATGCCTGGTCCGCGAGAAGCAGCTTCCTCGAAGCGATTGAGGCGGAGACAAAGCTCCTGGATGAGTGCGATGTTGTTGTGCCGATCAATAGGATTGCGGAGTACGTCAGGTATGTGTATAAGGCGGCGGAAAAATACTCCTTCTTCGTCAAGAGCTTTGGACACGCCGGAGACGGCAATCTTCATATCTATACCTGCTCCAATGATATGGAGCTGGAGGAATTCAAGCGCCAGGTGGCGGAGTTCTTCGATGACATCTACCGTAAGGCGGCGGAGCTTGGCGGACTGATTTCCGGGGAGCACGGTATCGGCTATGGCAAGCTGGATTATCTGAGCAGTTTTTCCGGAGAGGTGGTGATGAGACTCATGAAGGGTATCAAGGAAAGCTTTGATCCCAGGATGATCCTGAATCCCGGTAAACTTTGTTACAAATTAAGTTGGGATAAGTGTTTAGGAGGGTAAAAATGGCTTATTTAATCTCGGAAGAAGCGAAGGATTTACTCAGTGATGTTAAGAAATTCTGTGACAGGGAGGTGAGGGAACAGGCAAAGGAGTACGACAGAAGCGGGGAATGGCCGAAGGAAATCTATAAAAAGGCAGGAGAACAGGGCTACCTTGCGCTGGAGGTACCGGAGCAGTATGGCGGCGTCGGGCTGTCCAGAGTGGATATCGCGGCCCTGATGGAGGAGATGGCGAAGGCGGATGCGGGCTTTGCGACCACTGCCTCTGCCAGTTCCCTCGGTATGAAGCCGGTTCTCATCGCCGGAAATGAGGAGCAGAAGCAGAAGGTCTGTGATATCGTCTTGGGCGGCGGACTCGGTGCCTTCTGTCTGACAGAGCCGGGGGCAGGATCCGATGCCAGCAGCGGGAAGACGACAGCGGTAAAAGAGGGTGACCACTACGTATTGAACGGAAGAAAGTGCTTCATCACCAATGGAGAGGTGGCGGATTTTTACTGTGTTACAGCCATGACGGATAAGGCGGCAGGACTGAAGGGCATCTCCATGTTCCTCGTAGAAAAGGGAGCATCGGGACTCAGCTCCGGAAATCACGAGGATAAGATGGGAATCCGCGGCTCCAATACCTCGGACGTTGTATTTGACAACTGTATTGTACCGGAAGCCAACCTGATAGGGAAAGAGGGAGAGGGCTTCAAGATTGCGATGAAGACCCTTGACCAGGCGAGAGTGTGGATGGGCTGTCTCTCCGTCGGGATTGCACAGAGGGCCATGGAGGAGGCAATCGAGTATACCAGACAGAGAGTACAGTTCGGAAAGCCGGTCCTCAAGCAGCAGGCGATGCATTTCAAGATTGCGGATATGGAGATCAAGATTGAAACGGCAAGACAGATGATTGCGCACACGCTGACAAAGATGGATCAGGGACTGCCGTTCTCCATGGAGTCCGCAATCTCAAAGTGCTATGCCTCGGATATTGCCATGCAGGTGGCCAGTGAGGCCATTCAGGCATTTGGCGGCTATGGTTATTCCAGAGAATATCCGGTAGAAAAACTGCTCAGAGATGCAAAGATCTTCCAGATCTTTGAGGGGACCAACGAGATCCTGCGTCTGGTGGTAGGAAACAACATTACAAAGTAAGGCAAAAGGGACAAAATATGAACATATTAGTCTGTGTAAAGCAGGTATTGGATGATTCGGCAGATATAGGCTATGACGTAAGCAGGCAAAGCATCACCCCGGAAAATATAGAAAAGGTGGAAAATGCCTTTGATACCTATGCGCTGGAGATGGCGACGAGGCTCAAGGAGGCGGAGGGCGGCAGCATTACCGCATTAAGCCTGGGCGGCATGGACGCAAAAAATGCGCTGAAAAACTGTCTTGCCGTGGGAGCGGATGAGGCTGTGCTTCTCGTGAAGGAGGATTATCAGGACTACGATACCGTGTCTACGGCAGAAGCGCTGTGCCAGGGAATCAAAAGGATAGAAGAGGACGGGGGAAGCAGGTTTGATCTTATCTTTTGCGGGAAAGAGACGACAGACTTCAGCTCCGGACAGGTCGGTGTCATGCTGGCAGGAAAAATGGGGCTTCCCGTCGTGACGGATCTCGTGGATATCCGGCGGGAGGGGGACGGGATCGTTGCCAAGCACGAGACAGAGAAGGGATATGAGCTGATAGAAGCCCCAAGTCCCTGCGTCGTGACGGTGAGCAAGCCCCTCTATGATCCCAGATACGCGACGGTGAGAAACAAAATGGCTGCCAGGAAAAAACTGATTCGGGAGATCTCGGATATCCGCATGGAAAAGACGGGGAGAACGCTGATATCCAGCTATCCCCGCCCCAGGCGAAAGGCAGGAGTCAAGCTCAGCGCGGCTTCTGCCGGAGAGCTGATGGAGCAGGCGATGACTTATTTGAAAGACGCGAAGGTGTTATAAGAGGTAGCTTATATGAATGATTTTTTGATGGTATATGTTCCCTGTGAGCAGTGTGTCCCTGTCAGTGCCGCTCTGGAGGTTCTGTCAAAAGGGGTAGAGCTTGCAAAGAAGGGAGGTCTCACTCCTGCTGCGGTGCTCATCGGGAGCTTTGACAAAAATACCGAGGATGCCTGCGCGTCCTATGGAGCGAAGAAAATCATAGAGGTTCCGCTTGAAAATTATGGGCTTGAGTCCTATGGCAGAGTGATCGTAAGGCTGATAGAGAAATATTCTCCCGTCCTGCTTCTGTCTCCCTCTGTGCCGCAGGCCAGAGATGTCATGGCATATGCCGCTGTCAATGCCGACTGCGAGAGTCTTTGCAATATCACAGAGCTGAAGCTTGCAGAGAAGCTGAGCGTGACAGCCGCAATTTACGGCGGCGCCATCTATCAGGAGACGGAGCTTGATACCGGCAAGCCGGTGATTGCGCTGATTTCCAATGGTGCAGCGAAAAAAAAGCTGTCCCCGGAAAAGGATGTTGAGAGGATCCAGGAAGATTTTCCGGATGCCGCAAGGGATCTCCGCACAGCGATCCGGGAGAGTGTTGTGGAAGTCTCTTCGTCTGTGAATCTGGAGGAGGCTGAAATCATTGTAGCCTGCGGCCGCGGCATGGCGACAGAGGAGGGCTACAAGCTGGTGAAGGAGCTGGCAGAGCTGCTGGGAGCCTCCATCGGTGCAACCAGGCCGGTGGTGGAGAGCGGAATGGTCGCCAAGACACAGCAGATCGGTCAGTCCGGAAAGATCGTATCCCCGAAGCTGTACATCGGCTGCGGGGTCTCCGGTGCGGTACAGCATCTCTCCGGGGTGCTGGGATCGGACTTTATTGTGGCAATCAACAAGGATGAGGACGCCTCTATCTTTGAAGCGGCAGATGTAGGTCTGGTCGGTGACGGGATGGAGATTCTCCCGATTCTGACGGAGGAGATCAGGAAGCTGAAAAAATAAGAGGGATTCCGAGAGACTGCTTTCGATGTGGCGGGAGGGGATTTTCCCCTCCCGTTTGATTTGCCGTTTAAGGCTTCCGGTGAAGGGATTCCCAGACAGTTTCGGGAGGAAGACTTCTCGAAGAGCTCTATGGATTTGTGCGGATTTATGACATTGATATTGTTGTGTGTAAAATGAAATTTCATAACGGACTCTCTGAAAGACAGCCTCATGGGAGTACCGCAGTGCGGGAAACCGCGCCGGATATTCCGTAAAAGCAATGTTTTCTTACGGGGAAAATTCATATAGCCGGAGGCATCTGCCGAAAGCACCTGAAATAATACAAGAGTGACGGAATTCCATAGAAAAATATCCTCTCTGCTATGCTATGATAGGCGGAGAATATGGGGATATTCCCTTGTGACAGGGTTTGTGAGGAGATTTGTATGATTACCAATGATAAAAGTGCTGTGATATTGAAGCATAAGGTTCTGGAGGGAGTGGCAAGACTGGAATGGGAGGATAATCTGAACGACGAGAGTAAGGAGAAGCTCGCCTTTGAGATTTCACCGGGACCGGCAGCTTCCTTTCGCTGCTGTGTGTATAAGGAGAGGGAAATTCTGAAGCAGCGTATCCGTCTTGCCTGCAACGAGGATGCCAATCCGGAAAAGCCGACGGGAAATGTCATTCAGGTCATTGACCCTGCCTGTGAGGAGTGTCCGCTGTCCTCCTATGCGGTGACGGATAACTGCCGTCTCTGTCTCGGAAAGGCCTGCCAGAACAGCTGCCATTTCGGCGCGATCACGATGACGGAGACCCGTGCGCATATTGACCCGAACAAGTGCAAGGAATGCGGGATGTGCGCCAATGCCTGTCCCTATGGTGCGATTGCGCATCTGATACGTCCCTGCCGCAAGCCCTGTCCCGTCAATGCCATCACCTACGATGAGAACGGCCTTTGCGTAATTGACGAGAAGAAGTGCATCCGCTGCGGACAGTGCATCCACTCCTGTCCCTTCGGTGCCATCGCCTCCAAGGTACATATCCTGGATATCATCCGGGCAATCAAGGCGGGCAAGGAAGTCGTCGCAATGTGCGCACCATCCATTGAGGGACAGTTCGGAAAGAATATCACCTTGCAGTCGGTGAAAAACGCACTTCGGAAGATCGGTTTTTCGGACATGGTGGAAGTGGGGCTCGGCGGAGACATGACTGCCGCCTGGGAGTCTGCGGAGTGGAGTGAGGCGCGGAAGGAAGGGAAGAAGATGACCACCTCCTGCTGCCCTGCCTTTATTAACATGCTGAAGATGCACTATCCGGAGCAGTACAAGGAAAATATGTCCGACACGGTTTCTCCGATGTGCGCGGTTTCCCGCTATCTGAAGGCGACGCGTCCGGGCTGTCTGACCGTATTCATCGGCCCCTGCATGGCAAAGAAGTCCGAGTCGCAGGAGATGGGTATCGAGGGCAATGCGGATTATGTGCTTTCCTTTGGAGAGATGACGACTCTGCTTCGCTCCCGGGATGTGGAGCTGGAGCCCGCGGTCGGAGAGTATCAGGAGGCTTCCATCTGGGGAAAGAGCTTCGCGAGTTCCGGCGGTGTAGCCAATGCGGTCATGGAGTGCATGCGGGAGAGAGGCGAGGATACCACGGATATCAAGCTTCGTCCCTGCTCCGGCGGAAAGGCCTGTGTTCAGGCACTGACCCTTCTGAAGATGGGCAGGCTTCAGGAGGACTTCGTCGAGGGCATGGTCTGTGACGGAGGATGCGTCGGCGGACCGAGCAAGCATAAGACAGAGATTGAGATCAAGCAGGCACGTCAGGCACTTCTGGCAGAGGCAGATGACCGCAAGGTTTTAAAGAATCTTCAGAGCTATCCGATGGATCAGTTTTCCATGCTCAGAGACGGCAGGATACATATGGTGAATCTGGGAGAATAGGGAAGCCTCCTCTCTTCCTGATTCAGCCGATGCTCTATGCCGGCTGTTTGATTCTCGGGGGCTTCCCGAAAGGCTTTGAGGTAAGGGGAAAAGATGATCTCATCCGTGTTTCCTTTAAGTTTTTGCCGAAGGAGGAAAGGCTCGACATGAAGAAAATCCTGCTGCCTGCCGCTATGGCCGTTGTCGTGATGACGCTGGTATTTCTGGCAGGGAAAAAACTGAATGCCGTATATCGGCGGGTGACGGGGCTGGACGCACTGTCCTTTCATGAAAGAGCAGTGGTGGAAGAGAGTTTGCGGGAGGACTTTCCCGGGGAAGAGCCTGTCCTGTCCGAGAAATACCGGGAGAGTGCCACAAAGCGCTCCTGGACCTTCCGCTTAAAAAACTATCCGGATTACAGTTTCCGTGTAGAATCTGTGAAATACGGGGATATGCTGCCGTTTATCTATAACCGTGTCGCGCTTCGGAATGATGCGTATTCGAAGATTGCCGAAGCTCTGGTCTCCCGCTTTGAAAGCCGGATCAAGGAAAATGAAGCCCCGGAGGCGGCAGGGCTTTGGAAGGGGATAAGCTTTGCCGGCTACTCCGGAGACGGCTTCCAGCAGGACGAGGATGAGCCGCCGCATTTTTTTGTCAGCATTGTATTTACAGAGAAGTCGGAGATAGAGAAAGCCGGAAAGCTGATGAATGATTTCTATGAGTTTTTGCATCGGGAGGCGCCGGAGCTGTCGGATGCCGGTTTTCATATCACCATGCATCTGGATAAAAAATACAGGACTTACGGCGGCTATTATCTCGACCAGATCGATACGGGTTCTATTTATGATAAAAAAGCCAGGATAGAGCTGTCGGTATGGAGTCAGAAGGATCTGGACGATTATGAGGAAAACTGTACAAGGAGTTTATATCGTTACTATATTCTGATGGCAGATACTGGGGATGGCGTTACAGAGGAGGATAAGGCAGAATTTGCAAAAGAATATACGGAGATAGGCCCGGAGGGAGTGCATTACCTGAAGGGAGAGGCGGAAAACAGGGCATATCCGCAGCTCTGGCTCTCGATTCGGGGGAGGAATTATATCGCCCAGAAAAGCAAAGATGGAAAATATTTATTTATTGATGTCCCGGAGGCATATCAGATTTTTTCCGATTGCGGGTTGAAGCTTAAGGGAGACCGGGCAAAGTTTGAGCTTGTCGGAATCGACGGGGGGAAATATCATTTTTCACCGGAGCTGGAGTATGGCAATCCCGGCGCGGAGATCAATGATTTGTTTCTGGTGGACGATGCTCTGGTGAAAAAAATCTGCGGGGTGGATTTATGGGAGAGCATTGTGAGGGAAGGGGAGTAAAAGACTTTTCTCTCGAATGGGACTTGACATCAATCGTAATCACACTTCCCTCTTTGAGGGTTCAACTGCTGAAAGTCTGCACACTTGGCGGACTCTCGGCATTTTTTGATGGACAAAATGAACAAAAAAATATTGTGAAACAAAATATGAAACAAGGGAAATCTTGTTGCTCCCGTGAAAATGCATATATAAAATTACGATTAAAGGGTGAGAAGTATCAGAAATAACATAAAGCATCAAATTACCTGAAAGATGATTTTAAAAGAAAGAGAGGCGGAAGAATCATGTTAAGGGAAAAAAGGAATTTGCAAGCTGTGTTGAGTGTTTTATTGCTGATATCAATGGCACTGGCCGGATGCGGCGGGATGGCAGCTTCGCCAGAAGCTAAAAGCGAAGCTGAAACCTCTTCAGGCACTTCGAAAAAAGCAGACAGGAAGAAAATCACTTTTGCCATATGGGATGAGGTACAGCAGCCTGTTTTTGAAGATATTGTAAAGGAATTTGAGAAGGAAAATCCGGAAATAGATGTCACTCTCCAATTAACTCCCTGGTCTCAATACTGGACAAAGCTGGATGCAGCAATGGGCGCAGGAACAGCAGCGGATATTTTCTGGATGAATACATTTATGCCCAAGTATGCCAATGCGGGCGTTCTGGAGCCCCTGGACAGCTATATTGAGAAAGATAAGATGGACATGAGCAACTATGAAGAAGTTGTTGCCGATATGTATAACTATAATAATGTTCAGTATGGTCTGCCTAAGGGAATGGATACCGTTCAGGTTTTTTACAATAAGAAGATACTTCAGGACTGTGGGGTCGAGGAACCCAGGGAAGGATGGAACTGGGATGACATGATCAATATGGCGATAAAAATCAAAGAGAAAAAGCGGGATATTTACCCTATTCTGATGGAACTGGATGGACAGCCTTCCTACATAAACTTCATATATCAGTCAGGCGGATATGTTTTGGATAAATCCGGAAAGAAATCCGGCATGGGGGAGGAAGGAACCAAGAAGGCGTATTCGGATATCCTTTCTTTAATTCAGGCAGGACTGATGCCTGACAGTAAAATTCTTTCTGATACAAAAGGGACAGATCTCTTTCTTTCTCAGAAAGGTGCCATTCTCTTTATGGGATCATGGAAGACTTCCGTTTTGGATGAGGCTTCCTTCGGAGATCAGATTGGTGTCATTGGTATGCCTGCTCGCGAAAAGGGCAATCAGAGTGTCATTGGAGGTCTGTGCTATGCGATGAATTCCAATTGTAAAAATAAGGAGGAAGCCTGGAAGCTGATGAAATTTCTTGCCGGGGAAACATCCAATAAGATGCAGGCAGAAACGGGGATCGATATACCGGCGCTGAAAAGCGCACAGGGCGAGTATCAAACGAAGAATATTGATACCTCCGTATACCTTAAGGCAGCTGAAACTGGATTTGCATATCCGTCATCTCCAAGTATCGCTGATTGGAATCAGATCCTTACGGAGTATTCTGCCAAGATTCTGTCCGCCGAGATATCTGTAGATGAGGGCTGTGATGAAATGAATCAGAAAGTTCAGGCTGTTTTAGATGAAGAATAGGGCTGTACCATGAGAAGTTTACGAAGGCACGGTCATAGAGTATCCATTCGAAAAAGGGAGACCATAGCGGGGTATTTCATGATACTCCCGCTTATGACCGGTGTACTGCTATTTTATATAGCCGCTTTTTTCAAAAATCTTTTCTATAGCTTTACCAATAAAAGGGTATTTGGTCAGGCTCATTTTGTGGGAATAAAAAATTATGCGCAGATGTTAAACAGCCGGGAATTTTTGCTTGTCTTAAGAAATACCCTTCTATATGTTGTGATTTGTGTCCCCATGATTGTTATTCTTGCACTTGCACTTGCGATTCTCCTGAACCGGAAAATAAGGGGGATTGGTTTCTTTCGGGTTGCTTTTTTTTTGCCTGCAGTTACTTTGCCTGCCGCCATTGGACTGGTTTGGAAGTGGATGATGAACTATGAGTTCGGGTTGATTAACGAAATCGCGGTATCTCTTCATCTGCCGCGGGTGGCATGGCTGGCAGATCCTCATATCGTTTTGATTTCTGTTTCGATTGTGTTTATTTGGGCCAATACTGCCTATCAGGTCATTATTTTTTTAGCGGGACTCCAGGGGATTCCTGAAGTTTATAGAGAAGCGGCTCGTATCGACGGAGCAAATCCGAGGCAGATTTTTTTTCATATAACTATGCCCCTGCTTTCACCGGTAACTTTTTTTGTTATTGTTACGACGATGATCAATGTTTTTCAAATCTTTGATTTTATTTATTTGATGATTCCCGAGGGAAGTACCGGAGCCGGCGCATCCAGATCTCTGGTGTCTTATTTTTATCAACAGTCCTTTATCCTGGGTCATAAAGGATATGGGTCAGCGGTTAGTATCGTGCTTTTTCTGATGGTATTAATTGTTACTGGTGTTCAGATGTATTTTCAAAATAAATTTGTTGTGTATGAGGAGTGATGTATGAAGAAAAGGATTATATTGATATATATTTTTTTGACAATATGTACCTTGATCTCGCTTTTTCCGTTTGTGTGGATGCTTCTGACTTCATTTAAGAGCTTTGAAGAGAGTATGCGCATCCCTCCAAGCCTTTTTCCACAAAATTTTTCATTTCAGAATTATGCGGAGGTTACTCATAAGTTTCCGTTTTGTACCTTCTATATCAACACCTTTTTGACGATTTTTGCCACAGTATTTCTGCAGCTGATTCTCTGCTCTATGGCGGCATATGCTTTTGCCAGACTGCGGTTTCCCGGGAGAGATATGATTTTTTACAGTCTGCTGGCATTATTGATGGTCCCGGGACAGATTTTTTTGATTCCTAATTATGAGGTTATTGTGAAATTGCAGCTTCCTGATACAGTAACTGCTCTTTGGCTCCCCAAATTATTCAGTGCTTTTGGAACCTATATGCTCAGAGAATTTTTTAAGAAATTACCGAAGTCCTTGGATGAGGCTGCCATGCTGGATGGCTGCAATTTTTTTCAGATTTATTTTAAGATTCACCTGCCTTTGCTGGGACCGGCGCTGACCTCATTGGCAATATTGACGTCTATTTCGACATTTAAGGATTTGATGTGGCCTCTCATAGTGAATAATTCCCTCCGTAAGATGACCTTATCTGCTGGCCTAGCCATGCTGATTGGAGAACATACGACAAACTATCCGCAGGTTATGGCAGGAGGAACGATATCCATACTGCCGATGCTGGTTTTATTCTTCATTTTTCAGAAGCAGTTTGTTCAGGGCATTGCAAATACAGGAAGCAAGGAATGAGAAAGGAAATACTATGGTTGACTTACTGGCGATTTGTGCTCACCCAGATGATCTGGAGGTTGGATTGGGAGGAACTTTTTTAAAAGCTAAAAAACATGGTCTGAAAACCGGGCTGATTATTCTGACTAGAGGAGAAGCTGGTGGGCACGCGGATCAGGAGGGTACTCGCGAGAAGGAAGCGGAAAGAGGGGCAGAGGCTATGCGCCTGGATTATTTCAGAATGTTGGATGAACCCGATTCCAGACTTTACAATACGGATGAAACTGTCAAAAAGCTGATTCCCTATCTTCGTGAAGCCGATCCCAGATATATTTTTACTCTGCTCGCTGAAGATTATCACCCGGATCATGTACAGGTCTCCAGGCTTACCGAAAGCGCCTGTTTCTCAGCCGGACTAAGCATGTATTCGGTGGATAAGACAGAATGGCATTATGAGAATATTTTTTATTTCAGTGCAGATCTTAAGACGAATAAACGCAGGCCGGATATTTATATTGATATCTCCGATATCATAGACGAGAAACTGAGGGTTTGCAGCATGCACTATTCCCAGGGAGTGGATGAAGCTGCAGAAAAAATCGGGAAGGCAGCCGGGCTTTGTGCAGGAGTATCTTACGCGGAGGGGATTTATCTGAGGGCAAGTGTGACGATTGATTCTGTTGAGGGCCTGTTTAAATGTCAGTAACCATCAGAGATATTGCCGTTTTGGCTGGCTGTTCTCCCGCAACGGTTTCACGATATCTGACAGGAAAAAAGATTGTGAGTGATGAGCTTGCTGAGAGAATAGAGTGTGCAATAAAGGAGACGGGATATCAACATACCAGACGGGTCGGGCGCAAATCCGGTATGGTTGTGGTAGTCTTGATTACCAATCTGAAGATTCAATTCTATCAGGATGTACTTCAGGAAATTATCCGTCAGGCAGGGATGCTGAATATGAGGGTGATCTTTGCACCGATTGACAGCCGTAAAGATTATTTTAAGGAGCTTTTTAACACGGTGAATATTGATGGATGTATCTATCTTGATGAAGATTTAAGTCCTAGGATTATACGATATTTCACATCCAAGAAAATACGAACAGTCATGTGCGGAGGAAAAGCTCAGGAGCATGATGTTGATTCTGTCCACATCAATGACTTAGAGGCTGCATACGAAGGAACGAAGTATCTATTGAATCTTGGACATAGAGATATTCTTTTTCTCTGTGACTATCCGAGAAGTGTGAGCGCGGGATTTTTACGTCTGGCCGGCTGTAAGAGAGCTTTGGAGGAGCAGAATATCATTTATCGGGAACGGTTTATTCGTTACGGGAAATTAAGCTATGAAGCGGGATGTGATCTGACGGAACAGGTGATGAAAGAAGGGCTGAAACCGACGGCAATTTTTGCATTCAGCGATGAGATGGCTCGCGGTGCAATACATGCCCTGGAAAAACTTAAGTTAATGGTACCGGAGGATATTTCGGTAATGGGATTTGACGATTTACCCAGTAACTTGAGATATAGCCCATCTCTGACGACAATACATCAGCCGCTTACTGCATTTGTATCAATAGCATTGGAATTAGTATGTTCCTCGAATCAAAAAGAGAGTGTGGATATGACATTGCCGTTCCAGCTCGTGGAGAGAGACACCTGTAAGAAAATCAATAACCAAATTCATATTGTAGAAAGAGGCAAATAATGAAGATTACGGTTTTAGGAGGCGGAGGTATCCGCTCTATGTTTCTGGCCAAATCTTTGGTTCAGCATGGAAAGGCACTTGGATGTACGGAGATTGTATTTATGGACAATGACCCGGTAAAGCTGAATATATTTGGAAAGATGGCTCAGCAGCTTGCTGCGCGGCTGGATCCTTCCATGGAATTTCGACTTACTTTAAACGCAGAGGATGCAATCCGAAATGCAGATTATATCATCACAACGATTCGTCCAGGAGGTGATGAGATGCGAGTTTGTGATGAGCGTCTGGCTTTGGACCTGGGTATACTGGGACAGGAGACAACCGGCGCAGCAGGATTTTCCTTTGCGATGCGGTCCATTTCAGCTTTAGCAGAGTATTGCGAGCTGGCCCAAAAAATAGCCGGGAAGCATGTCAAGATTTTCAATTTCACTAATCCCGCAGGACTGGTTTCACAGACTTTGAGAGATATGGGGTACGATTTTACTTATGGGATTTGCGATGCGCCGACGGGGCTGTTACGTTCGATTGCAAAATTGTATGAGCTGGAACCGGAGGCGGTTACCGGCGATTGTTATGGATTAAATCATCTGTCCTTTTTTAAAAGTATCCGTATCCATGGAAAAGATGTCATGAAAGACTTACTCAAAAAGGAAAAACTTTATACAAGCACAGAGATGCGCTACTTCGATCCTGCATTAGCGCAGCATCTGGGATATGTTCTCAATGAATATCTCTATTATTTTTATTATCGACAGGAGGCAGTGGACAATATCCTTGCATCAGATATGACCAGGGGAGAACTGATTGCCGGGCTTAATACGGGGATGATCAGAGAACTGTCGGGCATAGATATTGAACATAATTTCGAAGAATCTCTAAGAGTATTTGACAAGTGGTATGGACGCCGCGAGAATGCTTACATGGTAAATGAAACTGGTGTAGACCGGGATGATACACCTTATCATTTTGATATGTATGAGAAGGATGACGGGGGATATGCAGGTGTGGCTCTGCGCTATATTAATGCGGTTGCCTCAGGGAAAGACACAGAGATGATCCTTTGTCTGCCTAACCAGGGAGCTCTCAAAGGTCTGGAGGATAGTGATGTGGTAGAGATGACCTGCACTGTAAGAGCGGGAAAGCTCATTCCGCATCCAGTGGATCCAGACCCTATCCCGATGACTTTAATTAAACAGGTGAAGCTGTATGAGCGCCTTGCCTCGAAGGCGATTCGTGAGAGGGACAGAAACACAGCGATTGAGTGTCTGATGCTTCATCCGCTTGTCAACTCTTATTCTTATGCTGTTAAGCTGGCAGACCAGTATATTAAATTGAATGAGAATTTTATCGGAGGGTGGCATTGAACATGGATTTTGCTGCCGGAGTAGGATTTTTGAATTTTGATATGTTATATGAGGGAATGGAAAGACTACCCGACGAGGGGGAAGAAATTTATGCACGCGGTATGAAAGTCGCTTTAGGCGGCGGTATTCCGGCGACCATGATCAATGTTCATAGACTTGGCATTCCTGTTCGAATCGCGACTTATCTGGGACAGGATTTTTTTTCCAGATATGCGGAGCATGAGCTTTGTCAATATGGCGTTGACTATCAGAATTTTTATCATGGAACAAAGAGCCCTTTGTGTGTAACAGCAGCTCTTATTACTGCATCAGACAGAACCTTTGTCAGTCACAGGGAAAATTTGACCAGTGAGGAAGAAAACCATGAAAAAGTATATCAGTATCTCAGGGGAGCAAAGGTAGTGGAGATGACGATAGGTTTTCTGGATGTCTATAAAAGGCTGAAGAAGGATGGAACAATCCTGGTTCTGGATTTAGGATGGGCTGAATCACTGCCTTTAGAAGCTCTTTATGAATATTTGGCATTAGCGGATTATTTTACGCCGAATAAAAAGG
Source organism: uncultured Oribacterium sp. (assembly GCA_963545355.1). Classification (GTDB taxonomy): domain Bacteria; phylum Bacillota; class Clostridia; order Lachnospirales; family Lachnospiraceae; genus Oribacterium. Next base: position 129,524 of record CAUUIW010000008.1, read on the forward strand.
AAGCTCTGAGAATTACCGATAAACCTTCTTTAGAAGAGGCGGCGGATGTATTATCGGATTTTTTTTCTGAAGTGATCATCAAGCTCGATCAAGATGGATGCTATTATAAAAATTATAGGACGGGAAAGAGTCAGACGGTACCTCCGCTTTCCAATGTTAAGGCCGTTGATTCCACAGGTGCCGGAGATGCATTTCTCAGTGGGTTTATCTATGGATTGATGAAGGCATATCCGATTCCTGACTGTATACGCTTTGGGAATGTGACGGGGGGAACCTGCGTTCAGGGTCTGGGGTGTCTGAGCCGATATGTCACAGAAGATGAATTAAAGAAGAAAAGCCAAGTGCTGATATCGTATTCTTAATAAGCTGCTGTATTCTTTTCTTTTTCTCTCGAATGGGACTTGACATCAATCAGGGATATGTTACACTTTCTCTCGAAAAATTGATTAAAATATTTTAAATGAGTTCAAAGGAGAAATCATGGATTTCGAAAAGTTAAAGGGAATTATTGTGGATACTCTGGCATGCGATGAGGACAAGGTGACACCGGAGGCAGATATGCAGAAGGATCTGGAGATCGATTCCTTGTCTCTGGTAGAGCTTCACATGGCACTGGAGGACGAGCTGGGCATCACGATCCCGGACGGAGAGATTGGCAAGATGCACACGGTACAGGATATCTTGGATTACATCCAAAAGGCACAGGGATAGGAAGCGTGGCTTTTGGAACCGTCGGGGCCAAAGCAATAGGAAAGGAAGGTAACGCTCGCAGAGAGATCTGCCGGGCGTTACCGTTTTATTGGACACAATCTCGTTTTTAAAACTAGATGAAGTCTGCGGAGGGAAAAGATTCTGCCGCAGGAAGTGAAAAAGCCAAACCATAGGAGGAAATCACGATGAAGTCACCGGTGGGGGCGCTGTTAAATGCCTATCGGAATCAGGAATTAAAAAAGCTTGCGGAGAGGGACGTCCACGGGGAGAAAAGAGTTCATATCTTCCCGCCCTCCTTTCTGGCGTGCAAGAAGTGCAACAGAAGATCGTTGAAGTCCGTCTGGGCGGAGAATCAGTTTGTCTGTCCGATCTGCGGAAACTACAGTCCGATGGGAGCCTACCTCCGTCTTCAGGCAATTCTTGATGATGGGACCTTCTCAGAGCTTCCGCAGGAGATCCGGGAGGAGGATCCGCTGTCCTTCCCGGACTATCATGAGAAGCTGGAGCAGACAAGGAAGAAGACAGGACTGAAGGAGGCGGTGGTTTCCTGCACCGGAGAGATTGAGGGTGTCAAAACGGTTGTAGTCGTGATGGACAGCCGTTTTTTCATGGGCTCCATGTCCCGGGCGGTCGGGGAGAAGGTTACACAGGCGATTGAGTACGCGGACAGGGAGAGGCTCCCGCTGGTTATCTTCTCTGCGAGCGGCGGTGCGAGAATGCAGGAGGGAATCTACAGTCTCATGCAGATGGCAAAGACCTCTGCGGCTCTTGAGACCTTTTCCGAGCATGGCGGTCTTTATATCGCCTATCTGACACATCCGACCACCGGCGGTGTCACTGCCAGCTTTGCCACGCTTGGTGATATCACCCTCGCAGAGCCCAAAGCGCTGATCGGTTTCGCCGGCCCCCGTGTCATCGAGCAGACGATCAATGCGAAGCTTCCGAAGGGCTTCCAGAGAGCGGAATACCTCTCGAAGCACGGCTTTGTGGATCGTATCGTGGAGCGCAAGGACATGAAGGCAGTCCTCGGGCAGCTGCTGAAACTCCATCGGGCAGGACAGACAATGGAAAGGAAGGGAAGGATTTCATACCCGGAGGGAGGCGGAAACTGATGCTGAAGGATGTTCTTACAGAAGTGGAGAAGCTGGATGAAAAGATCCATTATGTGCAGTCCTCCGGACAAAGCATTGATCCGGAAATGCTCTCTGAGATTCAAGAAAAGAGGAGAGAGCTTCTCAGCCGGTGCAAGACACTGACACCGGGGGAAAAGGTGTATATTGCCCGTCATCCGAAGCGTCCGCATATTGACAATTTTATTGCGGCTCTTTTCACGGATTTTTTTGAGCAGAAGGGGGATCATCTTTATGATGAGGATCGCTCCATCTATGGCGGAGTGGCACGCTTCCACGGGCTTCCTGTCACGGTGCTGGGACATCAGAAGGGCAGGGAGATGGAGGAGAAGATGAAGTGCAATTTCGGCATGCCCAGTCCGGAGGGCTACCGGAAGGCGCTTCGGATGATGGAGCAGGCGGAGAAGTTCCGGCGTCCCATCATTACCTTTGTGGATACGCCGGGCGCATATCCGGGACTGGAGGCGGAAGAGCATGGCCAGGGAGAGGCTATCGCAAGGAATCTTGCGGCGATGTCCTCTTTTCATGTGCCGATCATCACTGTGGTGAGCGGTGAGGGGAATTCCGGCGGCGCGCTTGCGATCTCTGTGGCGAACCGGATTCTGATGCTGGAGAATGCCGTGTATGCGGTGCTTTCTCCGGAGGGCTTCAGCTCCATCCTCTGGAAGGATGCAAGCCGTCATGAAGAAGCCGCTGCGATCATGAAGCTGACCGCGGAGGATCTCCTGGAGGCAGGGGTTGCCGATGAGAAGATCGGCGAGCCCTATGGCGGCGCACAGATTGAACCGAAGGTGCTGTATCGGAACCTGGATGAGGCGCTGTACCGTCACTTGAAGGAACTGCTTGCTCTGTCCCCGGAGGAGCTTCGGGAGCAGCGTATCGAAAAGTACAGAAACATTTAAAGGAGTGCCATGTTAGGACTGAAACTGATTTCGACCGCTCGTTCACTTCCGAAGCAGAGCGTTCACAATGATGATCTCGCGAAGCAGATTGATACCAGTGATGAATGGATTTTTCCGAGAACCGGGATTCACAGCCGTTACTTCTGCGGACCGGAGGAGTCAACACTGACGCTGACGCTGGAGGCGGGAAGAAGGGCACTGAAGAAATCCGGGCTGAGGCCGGAGGAGATCGGCGCGGTGGTAGTGGCGACGGTCACTCCGGATCTTGCGACCCCGTCGATGTCCTGCCTGCTGGCGAAGGAGCTGAGGCTTCGGGAGAATATTCCGGCACTGGATATCAATGCCGCCTGCTCCGGCTTTGTGTATGGGCTGGAGGTTGCCAGGGGCTTTCTTTCGGGAAGGGGAGAGAGGTATGCGCTGGTGGTCGGAGCCGAGCAGCTGAGCCGTCTGATCCGTCTGGAGGACAGAACCACCTCGGTGCTCTTTGGGGACGGTGCAGGAGCCTGCATTGTGGAATACGGGGAGACCGATTTCTATGCATCCGTATTGGGCTCCCGCGGCTCTGATGTCATTGTCGCACCGGGGATTTATACGGCTGCCTATGACGGCATCCTTGCGGACGGGAGTGTTATGGATACTCCCTTCAACCACGGGCAGCCGGAGGAGAGGAAGAAGATCGATCATGTCATGATGAACGGAAGGGAAGTATTTCTTTTCGCGATTGATATCCTTCCGAAGTGCCTGAACACCATTCTGGAAAAGACCGGACACAGCCTGGATCAGGTGGATCAGGTAATCTGCCATCAGGCAAACAGCCGCATCATCCGGAATGTGATAAGGCATCTGAAAGCGGATCCTTCAAAGTTCTTTGAAAATATGGATCACTTTGGGAATACCTCCGGGGCGTCGATTCCGCTGGCGCTTTCCGAGATGGAGGATCAGGGAATTCTGAAAAAGGGACAGAAGATAGTGCTGGTGGGTTTTGGCGCCGGACTCACTTTTGGCGCGGCAGGTCTCCGTTATGAGCCGAAAGAGGTAAGAGCATGAAGAGATTAGACGAAATTTTAGGAATCAAATACCCGGTCATTCAGGGAGGGATGGCAAATATCGCGACCGGCAGGTTCGCGGCTGCCTGCTCCGAGGCAGGCGCGCTCGGACTGATCGCGACCGGCGGTCTTCCTGATGCGGCGGCTCTCCGGAAGGAGATTCGGGAGTGCCGGAGCCGCACACACAAGCCCTTTGGGGTCAATCTCATGCTGATGCATCCGGATACTGCCAATATGGTAAGGATTGTCTGCGAGGAAAAGGTAGAGGTGGTAACCACAGGCGCCGGAAATCCCGGTGCTTATATGGAGGAGCTGAAGGCGGCAAATGTAAAGGTCTTTCCTGTGGTGTCGGCGCCGATTCTTGCGCAGCATCTGGAAAAGCTCGGCGCGGACGCGATCATTGCGGAGGGAACTGAGTCCGGCGGACACGTCGGAGAGATGACTACCCTGGTACTTGTCCCGCAGGTCTGCGATGCCGTGGGTATCCCGGTGATTGCGGCCGGAGGGATTGCGGACAGGAGACAGTTCCGGGCTGCTATGGAACTCGGTGCCTGCGGAGTACAGGTGGGAACCTGTCTTCTCGTTTCCGAGGAATGCCCGATTCACGAGAACTATAAGCAGGCACTCCTGAAAGCCAAGGGAAGCGATACCGTCATCACCGGACGTATCACGGGATCTCCGGTTCGTATCCTGAAAAACCAGATGAGCCGTGAGTATCTGAAGCGGGAGAAGGCAGGTGCAGACATGATGGAGCTGGAGAAGTTTACCCTTGGGTCTCTGAGACGTGCGGTTTTCGAGGGGGATGTCAGGACTGGTTCTCTGATGGCAGGGCAGACCGTCGGAGAGCTGAAAAAAATTCGACCGGCGGCAGAGATTCTTGCAGAGCTTACCGGAGAGTGATGCCGCAGAGGGAAAAGGCGCTTTCCTCCGTGTTTCTCCGGAATTCCGGGACTGCGATATCCCGGATCCGGCATAGGGTGCGTCGAAAGTCAGACGGGAAGAAACAGGAAACGGAACAGAGAAAGGAGCAGCAATGACAGCATGGGTATATGCCGGACAGGGCAGCCAGCACGCCGGGATGGGACGGGACCTCTATGAGGCTTTCCCTGAAGCAAAGAGAGTTTATGATAACGCGAAGCTTTCCTTTGCTCTGAAGGAAGTCTCCTTTACGGATCAGGGAGGAAAGATCAACGAGACAAGATATACACAGCCGGTGATGGTCAGCTTTGCTGTCGCTGTGACGGATATCCTGAAGGCGCATGGGCTGAAACCGGAGTTCGTGCTGGGACTCTCTCTCGGAGAGTATTCCGCCCTCTATGCGGCGGACGTTCTGAGTGCTTCCGAAGTCATAAAGGCGGTTGCTTTCCGCGGAGAGCAGATGCAGAACGCCAGTGCGGGGATTGATACGGCAATGTCGGCGGTTCTCGGTCTCGGGGAAGAGAAGCTGGAATGTTGCTGTAAGGAAGCCGGCGGACCGGACGTGGTTTCGATCTGCAACTATAACTGTCCGGGACAGCTCGTCATCGGAGGAGAAAGAAAGGCAGTGGAGGAAGCCGGAAAGCTGGCGCTTGCCGCCGGTGCCAGACGTGTGATTCCCTTAAAGGTATCAGGTCCCTTCCATACCGGCTTTATGAAGCCGGCAGGGGATGCGCTTCGTGAATTTTTTCGGCATCTTTCCTTTCGGGAGGAGTCCTGTCCGGTGCTCTTTAACTATCTTGGAGACCTGAGAAACGGGCAGACGATTCCGGAGCTTCTGGAACAGCAGGTACAGAAACCGGTTCGCATGGAGAGCTCCCTTCGCGTTTTGCTGCGTCAGGGTGTCCGGGATTTTGTGGAGATCGGTCCCGGTAAGACCATCTCCGGCTTTCTGAAGAAGACAGCCAGGGATATGGGGATTGAGGATATCCGTATCGTTTCTCTCGAAACGAAGGAAGAGATTCAGGGATATCTGGAGCGATACGGAGAAAAGCACTCCTGACAGTTTTCAGGGCGGGGAAAGACGGAAAGCCGCAGGGAACATTTTCAGAAAACGCCGAGGCAGTGTGAAAGACGGATGAAGAAGGATCGGAGACAGACAGGAGGAAAGATGGCAGAAGAGAGAAGAAGAGTGAGCCTTGTGACGGGCAGCGGTTCCGGCATTGGCAGAGCCGTTGCCGTTGAGGAGGCAAGACGCGGGCATGATGTGATTCTGCATTATGGGCATAACATACGCGGTGCGGAGGAAACAGAAAAGCGGATCCGGGAGCTTTGTCCGGAGACCAAAACGCTGCTTGTCGGTGCGGATGTATCCTCGGAGGAGGAAGTGAAGGCAATGCTGAAGGAAGCGGAGCAGAGCTTTCCGGTGATTGATAATCTGATCAATAATGCCGGTGTCACGAAGGACAATCTTATCCTTCGCATGAGCACGGAGGACTTTGATGAGGTAATCTCCGCCAATCTCCGTGGGGTATTCCTGCTCTGCAAGTATCTGTCCCGGAAGATGCTGAAGAACCATTACGGCCGTATCGTCAATATCTCGTCGGTCACCGGCGTGCACGGCAACGCGGGACAGGCAAACTATGCGGCATCCAAGGCCGGCATTATCGGACTTTCCAAGAGCCTCGCGAAGGAGTTCGCGCCGAGAGAGGTGACGGTCAATGTTGTCGCGCCCGGCTTCATTGAAACCCGGATGACAGAGGTACTTCCGGAGGAGGTCAAGGCGAAGATGCTTTCGGAGATTCCTCTCGGCAGATACGGCAGACCGGAGGATGTCGCACAGGCAGTTTCCTTCTTTACCGAGGAGAGGACTTCCTATGTCACCGGTCAGGTGATTCTGGTCGACGGCGGAATGGGAATGTAAGAGCACTGAAAGGATGACAGTGCCTGAGTGAGAGCAGGGACAGCGGCAGCTTTCTTCCTGTGAAGAGACAGCGCAGATATAGGAGAAGTTATGGAGAAAAGAAGAGTAGTTGTTACCGGGCTCGGTACAGTAAACCCGACGGGAAATCATGTGAAGGAGAGCTGGGAGGCCGTGAAGGCCGGAAAGTGCGGGATTTCGGAGATCACGCTTTTTGATGCCGGAAGCTTTCAGGTACATTTCGCAGGAGAGGTGAAGGATTTTCATCCGGAGGAAAAAATCGACAAGAGAGAGCTGAAGCACATGTCCCGCTTTACCCGGTTTGCGCTCTATGCGGCAATGGACGCGATGGAGGACAGTCAGCTTCAGGGCTCCCTCGATCCGGAGCGGGTCGGCGTGATTATCTCTTCCGGCATCGGCGGACTTTCCACCATCGAGGAGGAACACAGCAAGGGGATGAAGCGTGGATTTGACCGCGTGAGTCCTTTCTTTATTCCGATGGCGATTTCCAATATGGCAGCCGCGCAGGTGGCGATACAGTATGGGCTGAAGGGGATGTGCAGCTGTCCGGTGACGGCATGTGCCGGAGGGTCCAATGCGATCGGAGATGCCTTTCACCGCATCCGTGACGGCTATGAGGATGCCATGATCTGCGGCGGTACAGAGGCGAGCATCACAGAGCTCGGAATCGGCGGCTTCACCTCAATGAAGGCACTCTGCCAGGCAGCAGACAGGGACCGTGCAAGCATTCCCTTTGACCGAGAGAGAGGCGGCTTCGTCATGGGAGAAGGAGCCGGCATCCTCATCCTTGAGGAGAGAGAGCATGCACTTGCCCGAGGTGCGGAAATCTACGGGGAGATCGTCGGCTACGGTGCGAACTGTGACGCCTATCATATCACCAGTCCGGCGCCGGAGGGAGAGGGAGGCGCCCGCTGTATGAGGCTTGCGCTTTCTGATGCAGGTCTTGAGCCCTCGGAAATCGGCTATATCAATGCGCACGGAACCTCCACACATCTGAATGATCTCTGTGAGACCAGGGCGATTCATACCGTGTTTGGGGAGGCGGCAAAAAATATCCCGGTTTCCAGCACCAAGTCCATGACCGGACACCTTCTCGGCGCCGCCGGCGGTGTGGAGGCGGTTTTTTCCCTGATGGCACTGAAGGATTCCTTCCTGCCGGCGACAATCAATTATCGGATTCCGGATCCGGACTGTGATCTTGATTATCTTCCGAATGAGGGGAGGAAGAAGGAGATCCGCTATGCGCTCTCCAATTCCCTTGGCTTCGGCGGGCACAACGCCTGTCTCATCTTCGGAAAGGGGGAATAAATGGCAGAATTGAATATCGATCAGATCAAGGAGCTTCTGCCGCATCGCTACCCTTTCCTGCTGCTCGACAGAGTGACGGATTATACTCCGGGAGAGAATGCGCAGGCGATCAAGAATGTCACTGCCAACGAGCCGTTTTTTCAGGGACATTTCCCGGATTATCCGGTGATGCCCGGCGTACTGATAATTGAGGCACTTGCACAGACAGGGGCAGTTGCCCTTCTTTCCATGGAGCAGTTCCGTGGAAGGATTGCGCTCTTCGGCGGCATCAGGAATGCCCGCTTCAAGCAGCAGGTTCGTCCGGGAGATACACTGGAGCTGAGCTGCAAGCTGGTGAAGATGCACGGTCCGGTCGGCATCGGCGAGGGAGAGGCAAGGGTAAACGGCAGACTCGTCTGCAAATGTGAGCTGAGCTTTGCGGTACAGTGAGACAAGACACGGTCTTTTTTCGAGCCAAAGGGGAAGCTTTTTTGGAGGAATGTTATGCTCAGCGATGTGATAGTCGAGCTGTATAACAAGTTCAGAATCTACTTTTATTTACAGGTTTTTTCCAGATTCGAGAATCGGGAGGCGACGCTGACCACGGTGGAGTCCTACAGCGTGGAGTGTATCCGGGCACTGGGGGAACCTACTGTGCAGGAGTTCGCCAATATGATGGGGATTTCTGCGCCGAATGCTGCCTATAAGGTGAATTCTCTGATTCAGAAGGGCTATATCGAAAAAATACAGTCGAAAAATGACCGGAGAGAGTATCATCTCCGCCCGACAGAACGCTTCTGGCGTTACTATAATGTCAGCGCGAAATACGCGGAAACGATAGAGAAGCGGTGCAGAAAGAGATTTTCCGAGGAGGATCTGAAAAAGTTCGCGGAAATGATGCGCATCATTACCGGGGAGCTGATGCCGGAGCTCAGTGAGCTGAAATTTAAAAAGGGCTTCAGCAAGGCGGAAGCGGAAGCAAAGAAAGAGTAAGGAGGAGAGACGGCAGTCTCTCCTTTTTACGAGTCGCTCCTGACGGTTTCCACATAAGCTATAGATTCATTCTATAACAACCTATCAAATGTAAGTATTTTTTCTTGTATTCCGGATTTGCTATACTGCTGAGTATCAAGAGAAAAAGCATCAGGAGGCAGTTATGACACATATCCCATTCAGACACGACTTTGTCGGTTCCTTTCTGAGACCGGCACATCTTCGGAAGGCGCGGCAGGACTGGAAGGAGGGGAAGATTCGCCCGGAAGAGCTTCGCAGGATAGAGGATGAGGCGATTCGCGATCTCGTCCGGAAACAGAAGGCAGCAGGCTATCAGGTCATCACAGACGGGGAGTTTCGGAGAAATACCTGGCATCTGGATTTTATGTGGGGGTTTGATGGAATCGGACATGCTCCGACGAAGACAGGGCTTCCTTTTGCCGGAGAGACAGCGATGATTGATGACACCTTTCTGACGGGAAAGCTCGCGTTTTCGGGATATCATCCTTTTACGGAGCATTTTCGTTTTGTAAAGGCGTTGGAAGATGAGAATACCGTGGCAAAGCTGACAATTCCGGCACCGGCACAGTTTCTGGAACAGCTGGTGATGCCCTTTGCGAAGGACAATACCGAGCGCTACTATGACGGTACGGAAGAGCTTGTTTCGGATCTGACAGAAGCATATCGTGCATTGATCCGGGAGCTGCATGAGGCGGGCTGCCGCAATCTCCAGCTGGATGACTGTTCCTGGGGGCTGCTTGTCGATGACAGGGCAAAGCTCTTCTTCGGAACGGACGAGAGGGGACTGGAGGAATACAAGGAGCTTTTCCTGCGCGCCAATAATCAGGCGATCGAGGGAAAGCCGGAGGACCTTACGATCACGACACATATCTGCCGCGGGAATTTTCATTCCAGCTATGCGGCTTCCGGCGCCTATGATGCGGTGGCTTCCACCCTGTTTGCGAGGGAAAATGTCGATGCTTTCTATCTGGAGTTTGATGATGAGAGATCCGGAAGCTTTACGCCTCTGAAGGAGGTTCCCGGGGAGAAAAAGGTGGTTCTCGGTCTTGTTACGACAAAGAGAGGAGAGCTGGAGGAGAAGGAAATACTGCTCCGCCGTATCCGGGAGGCATCGGAGGTGCTGCCGCTCGGGCGTCTCTGCCTTTCTCCGCAGTGCGGCTTCGCTTCCTGCGAGATCGGAAACAAACTGACAGAGGAGGAGCAGTGGGCAAAATTAAGGCTTGTGAAGGAGGTGGCGGAGGAGGTTTGGGGCTAGCGGGCAGAAAGAGCATCGAAAAGCCGAATGGAGCGGAGCAGTTCTTCCTTGATTTCGGGAGGCTGTCGCACTAAACCGATTTTGCACGGTATATTGTAGACGATGATCGCTTTCATCGACAATCATTTGTGTGAAGCTGAGTTAGTGTGACAGCTCCTTTTGCTGTTTTTAGGGCAGTGAATATTTTGAGGGTTTGCTTTGAAGCATAATGGTGAAAAAGCAGGTTGAGAATCCATGCCATAAATGGATGCGGAAAAGAAAAGCAGGGGATTTTTCGGAAAAAGGATGTTAACATAAGGCATAGACTTTTTCAGGAGAAGATAGCATGATCGAAAGAGGAAAACAAAAGCTGCAAATCGAAGAGGTACTCGCCGATTTTTCGGGACTTTACTATGAGCTGGATGCCCCGGAGCAGAGAAGGGAAGCACTGCGCCGCTACCTGGAGATGCATCCGGGGGATAAAGAGGCGGAGCGGCGGCAGGAGATTTTTATGAAAAGATTCGGAGAAAGGGAGGAGCGCGATCAGTACATGAGGGCATTTCTCAATATCCTGATTCTTGGCAGAACGGGCGTCCACTTCTGGAACAGAAGGAGAGTGGAAAGGGAGCTCCGGTCGTTTTATCAGAGCCTGGGGCTCCTTCAGGGAGCTGCAGACAGCTGTCAGAAAAGGGAGTGGCTGGATTTTTCGGAACGATGGATCGGGATCTGCTGTCAGGACAAGGGGTATCGGAGTACGATACTCGGGATGGTGCCGATGAGCGATCAGATGCTTCAGGAGAAAATTCTTTCTGAGCTTCGGGAGGTCTGCGAGCTGATTCCGGAGAAATTCTCTTTTTCGAAAGAACTGAAGGAGTTTCGGGAAAGTATGCTTTCGGGCTTTGAAGCTGTTTTCCGGTTATGATATGATATCAGAGTTGAATGCATTCTCCCGTTGCAGGCCTGCTTGCCGGTGGGAGAAGGCGTTATGACCCGACCCGCATGGAGCGCGAAACGGTGTATAAGCATCATGTGATGTGGGGTTATGCTTTTTGAAAGCAGAGGAGGAAAGAGGAGAAAGCGATGGATTTACAGTTAAGAGATAGGAAGGATTGTGCATTTGATGCTGTTTCTCTCGGAGAGGTGATGCTTCGTCTGGACCCGGGGGAGGGAAGGATCCGTACCGCACGTCAGTTCCGTGCATGGGAGGGCGGCGGAGAATATAACGTCATCCGCGGACTTCGCAAGTGCTTCGGGATGAAGACTGCCGTGATTACCGCACTGGCGGATAATGAGGTGGGACGACTGGTGGAGGACTTTATGATGCAGGGCGGGGTGGATACCTCCCTTGTCCGGTGGATGAAGACCGACGGCATCGGTCGTGAATGCAGGAACGGACTGAACTTCACGGAAAGAGGCTTCGGCATCCGCGGCGCCAAGGGCTGCTCCGATCGTGCCAACACTGCCATCAGCAAGGCAACGCCGGCAGATTTCGATTTTGACCATATCTTTGGTGAGCTGGGAGCTCGCTGGCTCCATACCGGCGGCATCTATGCAGCTCTTTCCGAGCAGGCATCAGAGACGGTTATCGCAGCGATTAAGACGGCGAAAAAGTATGGCACTATCGTTTCCTATGATTTAAATTACCGCCCCTCCATGTGGGAGGCAATCGGCGGACAAAGGAAGGCGCAGGAGGTCAACCGCGAGGTTGCCCGTTATGTGGATATCATGATCGGTAATGAAGAGGATTTCACCGCATGCCTCGGCTTCCAGATCGAAGGACAGGACGAGTCTCTGAAAGAGCTGAATGTCGAGGGCTACAAGAAGATGATCAACGAAGCCGTCAAGACTTACCCGAACTTCAAGGCTGTTGCGACGACTCTCCGTACCGTCCGTACTGCGACGGTCAACGACTGGTCGGCGCTCTGTTTTGCCGAGGGAGAGATCCATAAGGCGAAGGACTATCAGGCACTGGAGATCATGGATCGTGTCGGCGGCGGAGATTCCTTTGCGTCCGGACTGATTTACGGGCTGATGACGACCGGTGATGCGGCGCTTGCTGTCAACTACGGCGCAGCACATGGCGCACTTGCAATGACCACTCCGGGGGACACCTCCATGGCGAATGTCAGGGAAGTGGAAGCTGTCATGGGCGGTGCCGGAGCACGTGTCCAGCGATAAGCTTCCTTTCCCTGGGATAGTTTCACACGAATTTCCTCAGAGCGTTTTCCCGGTCAGCATGGTATAGGCCTCCGCATACAGCTTCCGTGTTTTCTGCACGACCTCTTCCGGAAGGCTGTCATGATTGTCCGGGTTCGCCTTCAGCCAGTTGCGGACGTACTGCTTATCAAAGGAGTCCTGCCCACGTCCCTTCTTATAGTTTTTGAGCCGCCAGAAGCGGGAGGAGTCCGGGGTGAGGACTTCATCGGCGAGAAGGAGCTCGCCCCTGCCATCGAGACCGAATTCCAGCTTGGTGTCGGCAATGATGATACCCTTTTGGAAGGCATAATCCGCACATTTTCTGTATACCGCAAGGGTTTTGTCCCGGAGCTCTTTCGCGAGAATCCGTCCTCGTCCCGGGAAGTCCGCTTCCAGAACTTCGACAGACTGCTCGAAATTGATATTTTCATCATGCAGTCCGAGCTCCGCTTTGGTACTGGGGGTGTAGAGGGGCTCCGGTAGCTTTTCACATTCACTGAGTCCCTCCGGCAGCCTTTGTCCGCAGATCGTGCCGTCTTTTTTATAGTTTTCCCAACCGGATCCTGTGATATAGCCCCGTACGATGCACTCGATGGGAAGCATGGTGAGCTTCTGACAGAGTGTCGCACGGTCTTTGAACTCCGGCTTTTGGAAGAATTCCGGCATCTCCCGGTTGTCGACAGAGATCAGGTCATTTTTTACAATGTCCCGGGTGAAGTCAAACCAGAACCGACTCATCTGGGTCAGGATCTTTCCCTTGTCAGGAATCCTGTTTTTCAGAATCACATCAAAGGCGGAGATACGATCGGTAGCGACCATCAAAAGCCTGTCTCCCAGATCGTAGATCTCACGGACCTTTCCTTCCCTTACCGGCTGAAAACTTGTCATCAACATACTCCCTTCTGTGAATTCTATCATGGATAGCTGCCGCGACGATATCGGAGGATACCGGCTTGTCTTATCTGCTTCAGTATAAAAACATTTTCCTCTCTTGCCTAGCCTTTCTGCGAATCCTTTTTATGGCTGGCGTAAATATACTGCCAACTGAAAATGAAATAATGAAAAAAAAATAAAGAGAGAGTGCCAAGCTGATATAATGTCAATCGACGGAAACCGACATCCCCTTTATGCCATCTGTGGTGACGGCACAGACAGCCTACAGACGGATCCGCAGGCGATGCGAACGGGAAGGGGTGCGGAAGTCAACGCCTGGAAGACCAAAAAAATCTATCGTTTGTTCATATAACCTGATTGCAGGAGAAGGGAGGAGAAGAGGATGAACCGGAAAAAACGCGGAGGGAGGCTTTGGGGGGTGTGCTGCGATTTTGCTTTTCGCGGGGATTTTAATCGCCGGCATTTTCCTTTTGGACGGCAGGGAGAAGAATATTCTTTTGAGAAGCGCGGATATCGGAGAAGCAGAGGCATCCGATGCCGGGGGCGGCGGGGAGAAGGAGGGTCCCGTGCGGCGAACAGAGGATATCAGCCGCCGGATCTATGGAATCACCGTGGATGATGCCTGGTATGACGATATCAAAACGGAGGATGTGGTCGATGCGGTCAGGAGGCTTCCGGTGAAGCCGACCGTTCGGATCGTCATGTCACGGGAGAGCAGCGCGGAGGATTATAAGGAGCTTTTTTCCGCGCTCCACAGCGTCGCCTTCGTCATGGCCTGTCCGGTAGATTCCTATTATATGAAGTATTATGAGGACGAGGACTCCTACAGGAGGCGCTTTCAGGACTGCTGGCGTGTTCTGGCTCCCTATACGGATCTTTGGGAGATCGGAAATGAGATCAACGGGGTGGAGTGGATCGGGCAGGATCCGGAGCTGATCGTGAAAAAGGTGGAGAGCGCGAATGAATATATCCGCTCTATGGGCGGGAAAACGGCATTGACCATGTACTACGCCAGGCCGGAGGATCAGGATCTTTTCCGCTGGATGTCGGAGCATCTGTCGGATAAGCTGAAAAAGCGGGTGGATTTTGCTTTAATGAAACAGTATAAATCCCCAAGCAGAGCTTGGGAGACTAACAGATGCCGG
>CAUUIW010000009.1:0-130662 GCA_963545355.1 uncultured Oribacterium sp.
GAGCACTACCAAATCCCCAGCACATGCTGCAGCAACAGGCTGACAGTACTGATGCCGATCCAGCAGACCGCGCCGAGCGTCAGAGGCTTTCCTCCGGTTTTAATGAGCTTCACGATGTCACTGTTCAGTCCGATCGCCCCCATTGCCATGATGATAAAAAACTTGCTGAGCTTCTTGAGCGGAGTAAAGGCAGCGCTGCTGACACCGAAGCTGCCGGCAGCCGTGGTGATGAGGGACGTCATCACAAAATACAGGATAAACATCGGAAAGGCACGGCGCAGACGGAACTTGCTGCTGCCGTTCCCGTCTCCCGCCTTTCTCTTCTTTGCCTTAAAATATGCCAGAACCAGCGTGATCGGGATGATGGCAAGCGTTCTTGTCAGCTTGACCGTCACTGCCTTGTCAAGTGTCGCAGAGCCCAGATGAAAAAGATTGTCCCAAGTCGCCGCTGTCGCCGTCACCGAAGAAGTATCGTTGACCGCGGTTCCTGCAAAGATGCCGAAGGCATTGCCTGTTGTCGTATCCATGCCTATCGCCTGTCCGAGAAGCGGGAAAAGAACGGCAGCAATCACATTGAAAAGAAAAATCACCGAAATGGACTGCGCCACTTCATCATCGGAAGCGTCAATGACCGGAGCTGTCGCCGCAATGGCAGAGCCGCCGCAGATCGAAGATCCTACTCCCACCAGTATCGCAGCATTGCCGGAGGTCTTCAGAAGTCTGTGCATCACAAGGGCAAGAAGCAAGGAGGTCGAGATGGTACAGATGATGATCGGCAGGGATTCCGCGCCTGTTTTTAAAATCACATTCAGATTCAGTCCAAAGCCCAGCAGAACCACCGCCAGCTGCAGGACATATTTCGAGGTAAAAGCAATTCCCTTTTGAAATCCTCCCTTCTTTTTCCAGAACACGGCAATCACCATGCCAATCAGAATGGCAAATACCGGGCCGCCGATCATCGGCAGTCTGCCTCCCAGAAGGTACGCTGCAAGCCCCAGCAGAAAACTGCAAAGCAGTCCCGGACTCTTTTCCCGGATATTTTCCATATCTGTTCCCCCTCATAAAATGATTCCTGTCACTTCGTCGGATCTCCCGCTGCCAAGCTCTGTGTTTCCCTGCTGCTCTATTGCTCTTCCTTCTGCTTCCGCGGCATGGCAGCTGCCTTTTTTGCCGGCTTTCTGGCAGCCGGGTTTTTTGTGGTCTTTGTCGTTTCCCTCTTTTTGCGTACCGTTTTCACTGCTTTCTTTTCCGCCACCGGTGTCAGCTGATAAATACTGGTGGACATCGCCGGAATCGTGACGGCAGCGCTCTGCTTCTGCTCGTCCCACTCGACAGGCCTTGACTTTTTGCTAATCTTTCTCTGAAGACCCTTTCCCCCATACTTCTTTTCATCAGAGGAAATCAGCAGCCTGAGCTCACACGGGAACGGGAGACCCACGAGAAACTTCTCCTGCGTCGTATTGTCCAGGTTTGTCACAATCAGAAGCGTCTCCTCCGGCTTCTCCGTCTTACGAAGGAAGATCAGAATCGACAGATCCTGATAGGAGCAGTTGATCCACTGGAAGCCATCCGGATCATAATCCAGCTTCCACAGTGCCGGATGGCTCTGATAGAGCATATTCATATCCTTCACATACTCGTGGATGCCATGGTGCACCGGGAACTGCAAAAGTCCCCACTCCACCTCTCTTTCCTCCGACCACTCATCATTCTGTCCGAAGTCCTGTCCCATGAACAGCAGCTTTTTTCCGGGATGTGAGAAAAAATAGCCGTAAGCGGCACGCAGATTCTGTGCCTTCTCCGAAAAATCGGCTGACGGCATGCGGGAGAACATGCTTCCCTTGCCATGCACCACTTCATCGTGAGAGAACACCAGCTGGAAGTTCTCGGAATAGTGATACAGCATCGAAAAGGTCAGCTTTCCATAGGAGCCCTTGCGGAAGAGAGGATCCGTCTCCATATAGGAGAGGAAATCATTCATCCATCCCATATTCCACTTCAAGTCAAAGCCGAGACCGCCGTCCTTGACCGGCGTGGTGATTTTCGGCCAGGCAGTTGACTCCTCCGCAATCAGAAGTGTTCCGGGGAAGTGCTCATGAAACTGGCTGTTCAAATGCTTAAAGAACTCTACCGATTCCAGGTTCTCATTTCCGCCATAGATATTTCTCGGTGCATCCCCGCCGTCACGTCCATAGTCGAGATAGAGCATGGAAGCCACCGCGTCCATACGGATGCCGTCCACATGGTACTTTTTCGCAAAGAAGAAAGCGCTGCCGATCAGGAAATTGGAAATCTCATGCCGCGCATAGTGGAAAATGAGAGTGCCCCAGTGCGGATGCGAGGCACGGTTGGGATCCGGATCCTCAAACAGAGAGGATCCGTCAAACTGTGCCAGTCCCCAGCTGTCTCTCGGGAAATGTGCCGGTACCCAGTCCAGAATGACGCCGATCCCCTCTCCGTGAAGATAGTCTACAAAGAACTGGAAATCCTCCGGTGTCCCATAGCGGGAGGTCGGTGCGTAGTAGCCGGAAACCTGATAGCCCCAGGACTGATCCAGCGGATGCTCCATCACTGGCAGAAGCTCCACATGGGTATAGCCCTCTTCCCTGACATACTTTGCCACCATCCTTGCGAGCTCGCGATAATTGTAGAAGCAGGAACCGTTGACCTCCTTCCCGTCCTCATGAAGCTCCGGCTTCTTCCGGAAAACAGAGCCCAGATGAAGCTCATAGACCGACATCGCCTCCTCCGTCTGGTGTCCCTTTTTCTTCTTTTTCTCCCACGCCTCATCGTGCCACACAAAACCGGAAAGATCCGCGACAACTGCCGCCGTATTCGGCCGAAGCTCAAAGGCAAAGCCGTAGGGATCGGTCTTCAGGAAGGGCTCCTGCGCCTTGCACTTGATCTCATACTTATATATCTCCCCCGAGGCGAGTCCCGGAATAAAGAGAGAGTAGACACCGCTCTCTGTAATACGCTCCATCTGATGACGGCGTCCGTCCCAGTTATTGAAATCCCCTACCACGGAAACCCGCATCGCGTGCGGCGCAAAAACGGTAAACTCAACACCCTTCACCCCGTTTCTCTTCCCGGGATGCGCTCCCATCTTGTCATAGATCTCATAGTGAACGCCATTGTTGAATCTGCTGGCGTCCTCCTCGGAAAAGCCGGAAGAAAAACGATAGGGATCCTCCCATAAAAGCTCCGTGTCATTATCAAAGCGTACCTTGAAATGATACTCCGGCAGCCCTTTCCGCAGAAATCCCTTCGGAAGCAGTATGGCATAGAATCCGCTCTCGTCCGCAAGCTCCATCTCACTGTATTCCCTTCCTTTCAGCCTGACAAAGACTGCCTTGGCGTTCGGGAAAAATGCCTGAATCAGAAGCCCCTCCGGGATCAAATGCGCCCCCAGAATCCGCCCCGGATGTGTTGACTCCGCATAGACGATCTCCTCCACATCTGCCCAGTTCATCACTTGATATAATTTATCTGTCATGGTTGCCTCCCTGTGAATCTATCCCTTCGACCGCTTCCGTAACGCTGCCTTCCTCCCTCTGTTCCCAGCACCATATTGCTTCCCTTCCTGTTTTCTTCCCTTTTTTATTTCCGGGGCTGCTTTTTCTGTTTTCTCCGGCTTCTCCACTGCCGTCAGAAGCTGCATGGAGCGGGGCTTCAGCTCGTAGCCCCTTTCCTCTCTCTCTCCGTATGCTCCTCTCGCAACTTCTCTCGGGAGCAGAAACTCTTCACTGACAATACCGTTTTCCTTCTCCCGGCCCGTGTCAATCAGAAGCTTCCACTGCTTTCCCTCCGGAGGAAGCGGCAGATGGAAATAGTGGGACTCCCAGTGGAAATTACAAAGAAGCAGGAAGCTGTCGTCCCCCAAAGTTTCTCCGGAGTATAGCACTGCCAGCTGCCGCCGGAAGGGCTCAAAGCCCGGTCTCCACGCATCCTCTCCGTGAAAGGAAATCTCCGGAATCCCTCCCGGAGAAGCCTGTCCCCGGACGATGCCCCGCCGCCGGAACACCGGATGCTCTTTTCGAAGGCGAATGATTTCCTTCGTAAAGCAATAATTCTCTTCTTCCTGTGCCGTCCTTCGATAATGCAGATAATTGAGCGGACCGTCCTGACAATAGGCATTATTGTTCCCATGTCTCGTATGTCCGTACTCATCCCCCATTGCAAGCATAGGGATATCCTGCTGCAGAAAGAGCAGAAGAATCGCATTCTGATAGAGACGCTTCCGAAGGCGCCGAACCTCCTTTTTCCGGCTCACCCCCTCTTCCCCGCAGTTCCATGAATAGTTTTGATCCGTACCGTCCCGGTTCTGCTCTCCGTTCGCCTCATTGTGCTTGCGGTCATAGGAAAAGACGTCCATCAGAGAAAATCCGGAGAGATCCGCAAGATAGCGAACCTCCGGTCGGCTGCCCGGAAGCTTCAGAAGCTGCATCAGGCTCGGGATCATCCCCTCATCCCCCTTCAGAAGCTTTCGCATCTCGTTCTGAAAGAAATTATTGTCGTTACAGAAGTGACTCTCCGGGATGCCGGAAGACATTCTCCGCACTGTCTGCTCCTCCGGAAAAGATTCATAAAAAAACCTGCAGTGACTCAGATAGGGATCCTGCATCACCGGCGCGGGATCAAAAATCCCAACAAAGCGGAAGCCATCCACATGAAAGCTCCGATGGTAATGCCGGAGTGCCGTAATCAGAAGCTCCCGGCAGGTTTTTTCCGAAACATAGAAGTCGAGATACAGCTCAATTCCCGCCTGATGCAGAGCGCGCACCATCTCCGCAAACTCCCTTTCCGGATTTCCTGTTCCGGAAAAGGAGCGCTTCAGTGCGAGATAGTTCGCATCATCCGTGAAGCCCCAGAAATTGACCCTGCCGTCCGCCTCCAGAACCGGCTCCTGTCCGGGACGCTTCTGGCTTTTATGCATCATCAGCTCCTGATAGTCATAGACAGGAAGCAGCTCCAGCGCTGTCACGGATAGCTCCGTAAGATAGGAAATATTCTCTGTGATTCCCCGGAAGGTCCCGCGAAATTCCCTTTTCAGCTTCGAAGAGGAATCCATTGAAAAACCGCGGACAGAGGTTCTGTAGATAAAAAGTGCAGAATACGGCAGTTCCAGTGGACGATCCGAGGGAAAGATACCTGCCCAGCTCCCTTCCTCCGCCTTCATTCTTCTCGGAAGGATTGCCGGCAGCTGCCCAAAGACAGCATCGCCCTCCACTGCTCTCCCGTAAGGATCCGAAAAGGCTCTGCCCTCACTGTCCTCCAGATAATAGCTCTTTCCCAGACATCTCTCATAAGGGATGCCGAGCGTCCAGACATCGCCGATTCGTGCCTCCTCCGGAAAAGGGATTTTTTCGACATGCTCTCCGCTCATGCTCTCTGCTTCCGCAGTATCACGTTTCTCTTTTTTCCTCGATATTCCTCTCCCTCCTGGCAGTTTTTTTTTCTTTGCCCCCGAAGCCGTGAGACACAAAAAAAGACGATTCGTTTTTCTTGCCACGGTGAAAATTGCCATTTCGCCCTCTCTTAGAAACCCGAACATCTCCTGTCCTCACTTTCCGATATCAAACAAATTTTCACGGTGACAGACTGCTGCATTTTTCCAGCCTCTGCCGCCCTCCCCTCTGTCACGTTCCATGGGGAATATACTTACGATTGACTAGAATTATAGCATGGATATTCATGAAAAAACAGAAATTCTCATATCTCTGCCGCCACACCGTCTTCCCGGGGAAGCCGGCGGTATATCCGGAATATCATGGTCGTAAACGCCGCACAGCCTCCGAGAACATTGGAAATCGGCTCCGCTGCATAGGTCCCATTGACCCCGAAGAAATGCGGAAGAATCAGCGTAAGCGGAACCACGATCACCACCTTTCGAAGCAGAGAAAAGAAAATGGCATACTTGGATTTTCCGAGAGCCACAAAAACAGACTGACCGCCGGTCTGCCCAATCATAAAGATAAACGCCGCGAAATAAATCCGGGCGGCATGGGTTCCGACACGGAGAGTCTCCGGGTCCGAGCTGAAAATCCGGAGGAACGCGCCCGGAAAAAGCATAACAAGCGCCCAGGCGAGCACGGCATAGCTCGCTGCCGCGGATACCTGAAAAAGAATACCGGAGCGAAGTCTCCGATATTCCCTCGCACCAAACTGAAAACCGAGCACCGGCTGTGATGCCCCGGGGATGGAGGATCCCGGAAGCTGAATGATGTCCCGTATCGAATTGATGATGATAATGATGCCGATATAAAGATCTCCGCCATAGGCACGAAGCTGGATGTTGTTGAACGCCTGCACAAGACCGTTGGTTGCCTTCATAACAAAACCGGCAAAGCCTAGGCTCATAATCTCCCTGCAGAGACCCGGGTCAAAGCGGACATACCTCTTCTCCAGCGGGTAGAGCTCCTGCCGGGAACGAAGAAAACGGAGGACCCAGAATGCCGATGCGGTCTAAGAAAGAATGGTTGCCAGCGCCGCACCGCGCACTCCCATCCGAAACGCAAAAATGAAAATCGGGTCCAGAACAATATTGAGCACCGCACCCAGCATGGTCGTAAGCATCCCCATCCGCGGAAAGCCCTGCGCATTGATAAAATAGTTCAGCCCGGAGCTGGTCATAAAGAAAACGGTTCCGAGAATATAGATTTGCAGATAGGCGCGGGCATAACCATAGCTCTGTTCGGACGCCCCGAACAGGGTCAGAAGAGGCTTTTCCAGAAAAATTCCAAGACCGGTGATAAAAAGAGAAGCCACAAGCAGGAGAAAGGCTGTTGTGCCGAGAAGCCGTCTGGCTCTCTCCTCCTTTCCGGCTCCTCTTGCGATGGAAAAGAGCGCAGCCCCTCCCATGCCGAACCAGTCGGTAAATGCAGTAATCAGAGAAATCAACGGAAATACCACTCCGACTCCGGTCAGCGCGACACTGCCGATCTCCGGAAGATGCCCGATATAGATTCTGTCAACCACATTATAAAGAAGCTGCACCAGCTGTGCGAAAAAGAGGGGAATCGCTTGCAGGAGAATCGTCTTCTGTATGCTTCCCCCGGAAAAATCATTTGCCATACCGTCCTCGAATCCTGCTTAAAATGGATTTTAGTATAACACATCCGTTTACTTATATCTAAGTTTCTTCTATACTTACTTTCTATGGTTGCAATTGTATTTTCCCATAAAAACCATCCTATAGGAGTACTATGAAAAAACTGATATCCTGGAACGTCAACGGTCTCCGGGCGATTCTCGGAAAAAACTTTATGGAGGACTTTCAGAAAATAGATGCGGATATCTTCTGTCTTCAGGAAACAAAGCTGCAGGCGGGACAGCTTACACTAAAGCTTCCCGGCTACCACATGTACTGGAACTATGCGGTCAGAAAGGGCTACTCAGGGACTGCTCTTTTCACCAAAGAGGAGCCGCTCTCTGTCAGCTATGGTCTCGGCATCGAGGAGCATGACCGGGAGGGCCGTGTCATCACTGCGGAATTCCCGGACTACTACGTGATTACCGTCTATGTCCCCAACTCTCAGAATGAACTGAAGCGCCTGCCATACCGTATGGAATGGGAGGATGCTTTTCGAAACTATATCCTGACTCTCGAGGCAAAGAAGCCGGTGCTTTACTGCGGCGATCTCAATGTCGCCCATGAGGAGATTGATCTGAAGCATCCGGAAAGCAATCACAAAAACGCCGGCTTCTCCGATGAGGAGCGTGCAAAATTCTCCCGGCTTCTGGACAGCGGCTACATTGATTCCTTCCGTCATCTCTATCCGGATGCCGTTGATGCCTACAGCTGGTGGAGCTACCGCATGAAGGCACGGGATCGAAATGTCGGATGGAGAATTGATTATTTTGTTGTCTCCGAAAAACTGAAGCAGTACATTCTGGACGCAAAAATTCTGAACGAAGTCATGGGTTCCGACCACTGCCCGGTAGAACTGGATCTGGGACTCTGAGGAACAGGAGGGAAGCAGACGTATTTACTTTTTCGGAACGTCTGCCGCTGTCCCAAGGCATTTTCCCCTCTGCAACGGGCACAGGATAAAAATGCAGGGACAGGGCTTTGATAGAAAGGTACAAGATGAAACTTCTCTGTGATACCCATACCCATACCATTTTTTCCGCTCACGCCTACTCGACGCTTCAGGAAAATATCTCTATGGCAAAGGCAAGAGGGTTGGAGCTTCTCGGCTCGACAGACCATTTTTCCGCAATGCAGTTTACAGATCCCTATAACATTAAGAATTATCAGTATCTCGCCACAATGCATGTTCTTCCGGAGGAATGGGACGGTGTCCGTCTCTTAAAGGGATGTGAAGCGGACATCATCGACATGGAGGGGCACCTCTTCGGCTACAACACCCCGGTCAGGGACATGATCACCGGCGATCCCTTCCCGGACCATCGGGAACGCTCTCTTCTGCACAGGGTCATCAAAAGCATGGACTATGTTATCGCTTCCGTCCATGCCAAATACTTTGCAAAGGATGCTTCCCGCGCGGAATGTACTGAGCTTTACCTCCGGGCGCTGGAAAACCCGACGGTTCTGATGCTCGGACATATCGGTCGTTCCGGACTGGATTTCGATCTGGATCCGATTCTTCTTCTGGCGAAGGAGCTGCATAAGCTGATCGAGATCAATGAGCACTCCCTCGATACAAAGGAAAAGATCACGATCAAGTGCCGCGATATCGCGATCCGCTGTGCGGAGCTCGGCGTCCCTATCGCCGTCAACTCTGATGCTCATGTCGCTCTCGATATCGGAAAGCTGGAGCTCAGCAATGCGATGCTGGAAGAAATTCATTTCCCGGAGGAACTGATTATGACAAGGGACAGGGACAGCTTCCTTCGCGCCGTTCGGGACGCAAAGCTCGATTTCTATAAAGATTACTGAGGAAGTGTCCCCTCCTCCTCAATCTTCGTAATGAGCGCAATACGCTCCGCGTGTCTGCCTCCTTCAAAGGAGGCTCCCAGATAGCTGTCCACAATCATCCTAGCAAGCTCCACCCCTACCACTCGCGCGCCGAAGCAAAGCACCTGCGCATTGTTATGCCGGCGCGCCATCTGCGCAGAATAAGGATCCGAGCAGGCAAAGGCACGAATCCCCCTCACCTTGTTTGCCGCAAGGCTGATGCCGATTCCGGTGCCGCAGATCGCGATTCCGCAGTCTGCCTTTCCCTCCTGCACAAGCTTCGCCACATGGAAGCCGGCGATCGGATAGTCGTAACGCTCTGTGCTGTCTGTCCCCACATTGATAAGCACATGCCCTTTTTCCTCGAGGTATACCTGAATCTCCCGCTTCATCTCTACTGCTGCATGGTCATTCCCGATTGCGATTCTCATCTTTTCCTCTCATCCTCTTTTCCTTTTGTCTTCCAGAAAATACCAATTCCGTATTTCCCACGTTATGATAGCTCATACAGGACGAATTTCCAAATCATAGTTTCAGGAATCTCAGCCGCGGTCAAAAAGTGATTCCGCCTGTACCTCTCACGGAAAAACCGCAGGTTTTCTGAATTTTCCGCTTTGTTTGTTTCTGAAATATGCTAGAATATGACAGTGGTAGAAGAGGGGAAGCGCTCAGGAAATGCCGCACAGAAAGGAAAAAACAATGAGAATCAGTAATGTCAACAATGTAGAGGGTCTTTTCAATGTTCTGAACAGCTGTGAGGGGAAGGTTGAGCTTGTTTCCAAAGAAGGGGATACCATCAACCTGAAATCCAAGCTCTCTCAGATGCTCCTCATGTCGAAGATGCTGGACAATGCGTTTATCAAGGAGATGGAGCTGATCGTCCATGAGCCGAATGACATGAAAAAGGTTGTAGAGTTTATGATGGGAGACGCGGTACAGTAAACTGTCCGCAAAAGGAGCGAGGGGGAAGCGCTGATACAGCGCTTCCCCCTCGCTTTCTCAGTTATCATCTGCATCGCTGTCGGACAGGGTGAAGGTGAATCTCTTCTTGATATCCTGATCGGAAGCGAGATACTCGTCGTAGGTAGTCAGCTTATCCACGAGTTTTCCGTCGATGAGCTCCATGATGCGGTTTGCCGTGGTCTCTACCACCTGATGATCGCGGGAGGCGAAGATAATGACGCCCGGGAAGGACTTCAGCCCGTCGTTCAGTGCGGAAATCGCCTCCATATCGAGGTGGTCGGTCGGCTCATCGAGGATGATGACATTGGCACCGGAAATCATGAGCTTGGAAAGCATACAGCGAACCTTCTCTCCTCCGGAGAGGACATTCACCTTCTTCACTCCGTCGTCGCCCTTGAAGAGCATACGGCCGAGATAGCCGCGGACATACTGGGTATCCTTGTCCGGGCTGTACTGGGTCAGCCACTCAACAATGGTATCCTCCGACTGGAATTCCTTCGTATTGTCCTTCGGAAAATAGGATTGGGTCGTGGTGAGTCCCCACTTGTAATCGCCGCTGTCCGGCTCCATCTCTCCGGAGAGGATCTGCATAAGTACGGTCTTCGCCAGCTCATTCGGTCCCACCAGTGCCACCTTGTCCTCACGGTTTAAGTTAAAGCTGATATGATCCAGTATCTTCACCCCATTGATGCTCTTGGTCAGATTCTTGACCTCCAGGACATCATTTCCGATCTCCCGGAAGGGCTTGAACTGGATATAGGGATACTGGCGGGAGCTCGGCTTGATATCGTCCAGCTCAATTTTCTCCAGCGCTCTCTTTCGGGAAGTCGCCTGCTTGGACTTGGAAGCGTTCGCGGAGAAGCGCTGGATAAACTCCTGCAGCTCCTTGATCTTCTCCTCCTTTTTCCGGTTGGCCTCCTTCTGCTGACGCACAATCAGCTGAGAGGATTCAAACCAGAAATCATAGTTTCCGGCAAAGAGCGTGATCTTTCCGTAGTCGATATCGGCAATATTGGTGCATACCTTGTTCAGGAAGTAGCGGTCATGCGACACGACTATAACGGTGTTCTCGAAATTCATCAGGAATTCCTCGAGCCACTCAATGGAGCTTAAATCCAGATGGTTGGTCGGCTCATCCAGAAGAAGAATGTCAGGGTTTCCGAAAAGTGCCTTTGCAAGAAGCACCTTCACCTTCTCCGCACCCTTCAGCTCCGACATCTGCTTGTAATGAAGCTCTGTGTCGATTCCGAGACCGTTCAGCATGGTCTCCGCATCGGTCTCTGCATTCCAGCCGTCCATCTGCGCAAACTCACCCTCGAGCTCCGCCGCCCTGATGCCGTCCTCATCGGAGAAATCCGGCTTTGCATAGAGCGTATCCTTCTCCTTCATGATGTCATAGAGACGCTTGTTTCCCATGATGACGGTATCCAGCACGCTATACTCATCGTACTTGAACTGATCCTGCTCCAGAACAGAAAGCCTCTGTCCCGGTGTGATTACAATCTCTCCGGAGCTTGGCTCCAGCACGCCGGAAAGAATCCTCAGGAAGGTGGACTTCCCGGCTCCGTTGGCACCGATTACACCATAGCAGTTGCCCTCGGTAAACTTGATATTGACGTCCTCAAACAGTGCCTTCTTTCCGACACGATAGGTAATATTGCTTGCAGCAATCATAGCTTCCCCCTTTGCTTATTGCCGGATTTTAAAAATCCGGACCATGACAGTCCCCCTGATTCTTCTCCGGAGTCCCTCCTCCGGCACTCTCCTTCCCGATATCCCCCGGAGCACGGATGCTCTCCCTGCGTTTACAGAAGATTCCCCTTTGTGAGAGCCAGGAAATCCTTCATCTCCTGTGTGACCCATTTCTCCTTATGATAGAAGATCTGGCGGTACATGAACATTTGGAAATTCTCCACGGAAATCTCCAGAAGACTTCCCTTTCTGAGATCCTCCGCCACAGAGAACTGCGGCAGGAAGGACATGGCATTATTTTCCTTGATCAGCTGGATAATGACAGCGGTGTCTCCCGTTTCAAAGAAGGGGCGAATCGCCAGACGCTCTGACGCCAGTACCTGCTCCAGGGCATAGCGGTAATTGGAATCCTTCTCGGTCAGAAAGAACGGCTGATGAAGAAGATCTCCCAGTCCCACCTTTTCCCTCTTCGTAATACTGGATTTCGGGGGAGCCACAAAGACAATCGGTTCCGCCTCCTCCAGACACTTGACCCAGTTCTGGTCATAAACACGGCGATCCAGAAAATAGGTAATATCGATCTGGTTATGCTCCATCATACTGGTCAGCTCCTTGGGGGAGCCTGTTCTTATCTCCAGCGACACATGCGGATAATGCTCATAAAAATACTTGATGATGGCCGGAAACTTGTAGGTAAGGAGAGATTCCAGCGTTCCGATGCGCAGCTTATGCTCCAGATGGCTCGGACTCCCGAGTGCCGTATGGACATCCTCCACTCTGCGGAGAATCTCATTGGCATAACGGAGAAATTCCCTCCCCGGAGGTGTCAGCTGTACCTGATGGCCCATACGGTCAAAAAAACGGGAATTAAATTCCTGCTCCAGCTGCCGGATCTGGATCGTCACCGCCGCCTGCGTATATCCCATTGCCTTTGCTGCCTTGCTGAAGCTCTGCAGCTCTACGATTTTCACGAAACTATGAAGCTGACGAATTTCCATAAACACCTCTTCCTGACCAACACTGTGAAAATTATAAAAAAAAATTCACAGCCTGCAAGGAAACGTTAATTTCTTTTATAGTCCGTTTCTTCCGAAACGCTGCGGCAGAGACGCGGACTCGTGGAATACCGGGATTTCCTTCTCCTATCTCCAGACAATCCAGAGGAAGAGATAGCCCGCTGCCACGGCTGCCAGTGTAAAGGGAAGACCGATCTTGATAAAGTCTCCGAAGGAAACCTCATCGCCGTTCTTTCGGAGCAGCCCGATCCCGGCGATATTGGCACTGGCACCGATCGGTGTGATGTTGCCGCCGAGAGTCGCACCGATCAGCAGTCCATAGTAGAGAAGATAGGGCTCAACACCGAGATTCAAGGTCACACTCGCCATTACGGGAAGCATCGTCGCCACATAGGGAATATTGTCGATAAAAGCGGAGATCAGTACAGAGCCCCAGACAACAATCGTGAAGAGAAGGAAGTAGTTATGCCCGCCGGCGCCTACGATAAATGCCGCGATATCCTCAATGATGCCCTGCTCTACAACACCTCCAATAACAGCAAAGAGACCCGCCAGAAGGAAAATCGTCGCGTAGTCCACATTCTTCAGATTCCGAAGCATCGTCTCATGATCCTTCGAAGCCAGATACTCCCAGAGGATACAGATGACACCCCACAGCAGACAGATCATACCGTTGGTGATCTCCGGTTTATCTTTGATAAACGAAGCGCCGATCAGAAATACGATATGTCCCACCATCGCGATGCTCGGAATATAATCCTTCACCGTCTGCTTTTCCCCTGCGGATACCGGCTCTTTTCCCTTCCGGAAAAGCCACATCATGATCGGCACGGTCGCAAGCGCCCCCAGCTCCACGGCAAAAAATATCCCCGGCCGGTGCAGAAACCAGAAAAAATCATTGAAATCCATACGGGCGGCTCCCGCCAGCATGATGGAAGTCGTATCTCCGACGAGAGTGGCGGCTCCCTGCAGATTGGACGAAACCGCGATGGAGATAATGGTCGGCACCGGGCTTACCTTCATTTTCCTGCAGATTGCAAGCCCGACAGGAGCGATCATATAGACCGTGGCGACATTATCGATAAAGGCAGACACGAAGCCCGCAAACAGAGACATATAAATCGTGACCCACATGACATTCGGCGCAAGGTTCAGGATATGATCCGCAATGAGGTTCGGCATCTTACTGTCAATGAAATAATCCACGATTACCACCGTTCCGAAGATCATCATAAGGATATTCCAGTCGATCGTCTCCGGCAGGGACATGAGCGGCAGAATCCCGGACACAAGAAACAGCGCCGCGGTTCCGCCGGCGATAAAAGGACGAAGCTTCACCGGCAGCACCACCATCAGCACATACATCAGTACAAATAAACTAATCGCAAGGGTTTTCAAGAGTATCCTCTCCTTTTCCTCCGGCAAAGAAAACACAGAACCGCGTTTTTCCGAATCTTCGAAGCTCAATGTGCAGTATTGTACTATAGTTCCCCGGCGGCTTGCAACGTATGAAGCTTCCAAATCCGGAAGAAACACTCCTCAGACAGCGGAGAAATACTCACCAATTCAACTTGACGAACTGCTTTCCGATCCTGTACTATGTGTCGGAAAAAGATACAGCATCAATATGAAAGAAGGGAGCACTCACATGAGTACAAAAAAAGCAAGCCTTCGGATTGGTGAATCCGGAATCTATGATGCCAGACAGCTGGGCACGGGACAAGTCTTTATCTTGGGTCTCCAGCACATGTTCGCAATGTTTGGTTCCACCATACTGGTCCCCTTATTGACCGGCTTAAGCGTTTCAACGACTTTGTTATTTGCAGGCGTTGGGACGCTTTTATTTCACCTGATTTCCAAGAAAAAGATTCCGGCATTTCTCGGGTCCTCCTTCGCTTTCCTCGCCGGCTACATGACAATCGCGCCAAACAAGGAACCGGAGCTTCTGGTTTACGCCTGTTTCGGTGTCGCCTGTGCCGGGCTGGTCTACCTCCTGCTGGCTGCTCTTTTTAAAGCCTTCGGAACCAGCCATGTCATGAAGTATTTTCCTCCGGTCGTAACCGGTCCCATCATCATTGCGATTGGTCTGAACCTTTCAAGGTCAGCAATCGAAAGCTGCCAGAGCAACTGGGGCGTCGCACTCATTGCCATCACGGTTGTCATTCTCTGCAATATTTTCGGCACAGGTATGGTCAAGATCATTCCGATTCTCCTCGGTGTCATCGCATCCTATCTCTGCGCTGCCGTCTTCGGACTGATTGACTTCCATCGCGTCGCTGCAGCTCCCTGGGTGGGGCTCCCTCTTGTATATCAGAGAACGGTCTTCTCTCTTTTTACCGGGGGAAATCTTGACCGTTCCCTGCTCCTCAGCTCTGTGATCACCATCCTTCCCATTTCCTTCGCGACCATGATGGAGCATATCGGAGATATCTCTGCAATCTCCTCCACGGTCGGCAAGAACTTTATCCGTGACCCGGGTCTCCACAGAACCCTGAGCGGCGACGGTATCGCTACCACGGCAGCCTCCCTGTTCGGTGCACCCGCCAACACCACCTACGGAGAAAACACCGGCGTTCTGACACTCACCAGGGTTTATGACCCCATGGTGATCCGGCTTGCCGCCTGCTTCGCAATCTTCTTCAGCTTCTGCCCGAAGTTCTCGGCAGTCATCGAGGCGATGCCGAGCGCAACCATCGGCGGTATCTCCCTCGTCCTTTACGGAATGATCTCCGCTGTCGGTGTCAGAAACGTCGTGGAGACCCATGTGGATTTCAGCAAGAGCAGAAACGTCATTATCGCCGCCCTGATTCTGGTTCTCTCCATCGGCATCAACTACTCCAGCTCCGCTTCCCTCAGCTTCTCCGTCCTCGGTATCGCCATCCGACTTTCCGGGCTGGCTGTCGGCTCTCTTGTCGGTATCCTCTTAAATGCCATCCTTCCCGGCAAGGATTACAAGTTTGATGACGACGAGCCGAACGAGACCGGTGTAGACCTCCAGATCTCTCAGGGCGAAAGCCTTGTATGGCAGCTCGCAAAGCAGGCAGGGCAGAAGGGAATGGCGGAGGATAAAAAGTAATACAGCCATTTCCCCGAAGCGGAGATTCCCGATACGAACAGAAGAATATAAAATAAGAGCCCCGCAGAACCGTAAAAATACCGACCTCCCATCGTTAGATGTTTCGGTCTAACTCCGGGGGGCGGTACAAATATACCGCCTCTGCGTGACATTGTTTTTTATCGGATTTACGTAGCATTACCTCAAAATGCCTTCGTAAATCCGTGCTGCATCCTGTTCCCTTAGTCTGTATCTCTCAGCGCCCTGTCGATATTCCGAAGGAAATCCTGCGCGTTGGTGACGATGGACACCGCCGTGAGTGTACCTCGGTCAGCCAGCTTGTTCACCGCAAACTCCTGTACATCGACGGTATACATATACACCGGACGGATCTCTCCGCGGAACTCGTTGTAGGAGGGGGTCATATTTCCCGTTGCGATGGTAAAGAGGATCGCGCTCACCATGATCATCGTAGAGCTTTTTCTGGCATGGGAGCGCATCGCATTCTGGGCTTCATAGACATTGTTATAGGTCTCCGGCAGAGAAAAGCGATCCCGAATGGTTCCCGAAAGGACAAAGGGGATATGGCATTCTACCGCCGCCTTCATGAAGCCGTCCTGCACCCTTCCGCTGTCCACGAGAGCCTGGATGGAACCATAGTCCCGTACGAGGTTGATCGTTCGGTAAAGGTTTTTTACGGTATTCTGCTCCTGCCGGAAGGTTTCCTGTCCCCAGACCGTATTGTAAATCCCCCTCTCGAGATCAAAGGAGGCGGTCTCTGTGCCGCAGAATACGGCATTGACATAGCCGTTGCGAATCAGATGCTCCACGGCAAGCCGGGAATCTCTGTCCAGTGCGACTGCCGTCCCCAGCACCAGAGTAACATAACCCTCATGCTCCTTCTCATGACGAAGTACCTCATAGAGGGTGTCATAGTCAATGGAAAAGGCGGTTTCCCGGGAGCGCCCTGCCCGGAAGGCAAAGGTGTCCTTCTCCGCGTCCTCCTCCTCAAAGCCGCCCGTCCAGACATAGATGCCCTCCGAAGCATCCTCGGTACGGCCGATCACCACCTTGTCTCCCTTCTTCAGGTTTCGAAACTCGACGATCTCCACCCGCTCCTCTCCCGGCGTATCCTGCGCGACACAGACCGTATCCATCCG
This sequence comes from uncultured Oribacterium sp., assembly GCA_963545355.1. Taxonomy (GTDB): domain Bacteria; phylum Bacillota; class Clostridia; order Lachnospirales; family Lachnospiraceae; genus Oribacterium. The sequence continues at coordinate 16,807 of CAUUIW010000009.1, forward strand.
GGACTCTGTCGCGAGCACCCATCTGCCGTTGATCTTGAAATACTCCGGGTAAATCGAGAGAGCATGGTAATGCTTCGGACTGATACCGTCTCGCTCCACCTCCTGAAGGGTCACATTCGGCGCATTTTTCAGAAATTCCTGTGAAAAATCCGGATGACGAAAGCTTGGAATCGAAAAATTCATCGTGTCCCCTCCTGTTTTCCGGCAACCGCTTCCTTCCCGCTCTCCTTTCGGTAGGGACCAACCTGCACCCTTTCCCTGATCAGAGCCCGCTCGCAGTTCACCACAAAATCCTGCACATTGGTAACCATCGGAAGATATGCCATGAAATCCCGTGCCGCACCGACCTTATTGGTGACATTCTCTGTAATATCGACGTTAAACATATACACCGGGGTAATGCTGCCGTCCTTCCGTACCCGGTACGAGGACGCCATATTTGCCACAGACAGGCTGTGCAGCATAGTCGCGATGCTGATAATGAGTGTCGCCTTATCCAACTCCCTCTTGGTTTCCGTCAGGGCGCGGTCGGTATCTCCGATCACCTCCGGCAGGGGACCATCGTCGCGAATGGAGCCGGACAGCACAAAGGGCACCTTCAGCTGATCCAGAGTCCTGATGATTCCGTCCTTCACATGTCCGTCCTGAATGAATCGATGAATCGAGCCGGCGGTACGCACATCATTCAGAAGATCCAGATGATTGTAGTGCCCCATGGGCTGATTTTCCTGCGTATAGATATTCTGTCCGAGAGCGGTTCCGAGGTATCCGCCTTCCAAATCGTGGGTACACATGGCATTGCCCCCGAGAAGGCAGTGAATATAGCCATTCTCCGCCAGCTGGTTTAACGCATGCCTTGTGTCATAGTCAAAGACCACGGACGGTCCCAGAACCCAGACGATATAGCCGCCCCGGGCTTTCTCCTGCCGCATCAGATCAAACAGCAGATCATAGTCCGGAGAGAAGGAAGTCTCCACTGCCTTTCCGATCCGGTAATATACCTCCTCTGGGAAGCCCTCCCGGTAGAGCAGGATGCCCTCGGAACCATCCCGGCTGTCTCCGAGAACCAGCTGGTCCCCCGCCTTCACATCCCGAAGCTCTGTGATAACCACTTCTTCTCCCCTGACCACGGCGACACAGTTCAGGGAATTATGCTCCGGAAGCACCCAGTGACCATCCAGCTTATAGTAGGTCGGGAGATGACTGGTCAGATAAAAATCCTCCGGTGATACACCGTCCTTTTCTGCACATCCCAGTCTTACTGAGGGCATGCGCCGATATTTTTCTTCCGTAAAATCCGGTGCCTGAAACACCGGCATCTGAAAACTCATGACTTCTTTTTCCTTTCTCTCACTCCCGGATAGAATTTTTCATTTCGGAAAAAATCTCTTGTGAGCACCCGCACTTCCTTATGCAGAAGAATCATGCCGCACATATTGGTGAATACTACCAGCCCCAGCGTAAAATCGAGGAACACTCCGGCATGATCGAAGCTGATGAATCCGCCGAGTATCACCATGACGCAGCCCACAAAACGCATGATCTTTCCGAAACTCGTACCGAAGAGATACTCTCCCTGCTTCTCTGTATAGAACACAATGACGATAATGGTGGACAGCACAAAAAGGAAGAGACTGACGCCGACAATCGCCGTTCCCAGAGGACCGAAGGCCGCATGAAAGGCACGCTCGATTGCAATCCCCTTGTTTGCGGGATCGTTGTAATCCACCGCGCAAAGCACCACCAGAACAGAAATCGTGCAGACAATCATGGTATCGGAGATCACCTCAAAGATCCCCCACATTCCCTGACGGCAGGGATGATCTGTTACAGCCGCTGCATGTGCGTACGGCGCGGAGCCCATGCCTGCCTCATTGCTGTAGCAGCCCCTCGCGGCACCCGCCTTCATCATGGCAAGAAAGGCACCGTAGGCACTCCCTCCGGCAACAGCCGCAGGATGGAAAACAGAGGTGAAGATCAGAGCGACAGCCCCCGGAAGCCTCCCGATGTGGAGGAAGATCACAATCAGTGCAAACACGACATAGAGCACTGCCATAAACGGCACAAGCCGCTCCGTCACCTGCCCGATTCTCCTGATCCCGCCATAGCACACGAGAACCACGAGAACCGCGATGAGAATGGCACAGGCGACGCGCGGCAGACCCAGCTGTTCGAGAGGTCCGGCGGCAGAGATCGTCTGAAGACTGATGGACGGAAGAATCTCAATCATAAAAAAGAAGGATACCAGGAAGCCCATGACAGCCCCGACAGGGCCGCCGATCCCCTTTTTAAAAGTGTAGGCGGGTCCTCCGATAAATTCTCCCTCCCTGTTGGTTTCACGATACTTGATGCCGAGGATGATCTCGGCAAATTTGGTACTCTGTCCGATAATGCCTGCCACCCACATCCAGAAGATCGATCCCGGTCCCGCAGTGAAGATAATTGCCGGCGCCACCACGATATTGGCTGCGCCGATCGAGGAGGCGAGGGCAGCAGAGGCTGCCTGGAAGGGACTGACGGAGCCCTCGCCTCCCACATCCGAGGAAAGGATCTTTCCAAAGGTTTGCTTCAGTATAAAGGGAAGATATCGGATCTGTACAAAATCCGTTTCTACCATGATTATTATACCGCCGCCGAGAAGCACGATGAGAATCGGCCAGCCCCAGAAAAAGTCGGTAATGCGGACAACAACTGAAATAAGTCCCTGCATACATTGCCTCCCCTTCTCAATCAACAAAGAGTCGCGTAAATGACAGCTTTGATCGTATGCATACGATTCTCCGCCTGGTCGAAGACAAGAGACTGTCTGGATTCAAAGACCTCATCCGTGACCTCCAGCTCGGAAAGTCCGAACCTCTCATACATCTCCTGTCCGACCTTCGTCCTGGTATCGTGGAAGGATGGCAGACAATGCAGGAAGATTGCCTTTAGATTTGCCAATGCCATGGTCTCCCGGTTCACCTGGTAGGGCTTAAGAAGCTTGATTCTCTGCTCCCAGACTTCCTTCGCTTCTCCCATGGATACCCATACATCCGTATAGATCACATCCGCCCCTGTGCAGGCTTCCCGGACATCCTCCGTCATACGGACGGTGCTGAAGTGCTCGCCGGCAATCTTCTTCGACATTTCATAAATCTCCGGATCGGTCTGAAGCTCCTTCGGCGCACAGGCGGTATAGTTCACACCCATCTTCGCGCAGGCAATCATCAGGGAGTTTGCCATATTATTCCTGGCATCTCCCATATACACAAAGTTGATTCCCTCGAGATGTCCGAAATGCTCTTCCACGGTAAGAAGATCTGCCAGCATCTGCGTCGGATGCCACTGATCTGTCAGTCCGTTCCAGACAGGAACCCCTGCATATTTTGCAAGCTCCTCCACCAGCTCCTGTGAAAAGCCGCGATATTCAATGCCGTCATACATCCTGCCGAGCACTCTCGCCGTGTCTGCAATGGACTCCTTATGTCCCATCTGGGAGCCTGTGGGATCCAGATAAGTGACGCCCATGCCGAGATCGTGGCCGGCAACCTCAAAGGAACAGCGGGTTCTCGTGGAGGTCTTCTCAAAGAGGAGGACGATATTCTTTCCCTCCAGATACCTGTGAGGGACACCGGCTCTCTTCATGGATTTAAAATCTTTGGAAAGATCCAGAAGATAACGGATGTCCTCAGAACGGAAGTCAATGAGTTTCAGTAAGCTTCTTCCTCGTAGATTTTTAGCCATAAAAGTCCTCCTTCATTCTGCAGAATCATCTCTGCCTTCACAAATATTATGTTAGTGATAGTTTACCAAAAGATGGAATTTATCACAATCGACATCGCTTCATCCGCTTTCATCAGCTATCCCTTCCGGGAGCCGCCGGGTCGTCACGGAATCTTCCGACGAAAGCTTCTTTTTCTCTCCGCCCTCGAAAAAAGGAGCCCGAAGGCTCCTTAACGGATCATGGATTTCTTTTCAGACAGCTTTCAGCCGGAACTTCTGCGCACTTTTCTCGTCTTCCACAAGCTCAATCTCCGCGCCGATGCCGCGGAGCTTTTCCTCAAAATGCTCATAGCCTCTGCGGATATAGCCGATATCGGAGATATTGGTGACACCCTCCGCACAGAGCCCTGCAATGACGAGTGCCGCTCCGGCACGGAGATCCAGCGCATGAAGAGAGGCGCCGGTAAAACGCCTCACGCCTTCAATCACGGAAACATTCCCTTCCACCTTGATATGGGAACCCATCCTGGCCAGCTCGTCCACATACTTGAAACGGTTTTCAAAGATGGACTCTGTTACGATGGAGTTTCCTCTGGCAAGCGCCAGTGTCACAGAGATCTGCGGCTGCATATCAGTCGGAAAGCCCGGATACGGCAGGGTCTTGATATCTGTCGAGCGCTGCATCATGCTGCCGATCACACGAACAGCCTCATCGTACTCAATGATGATATTGCCCATCTCAATCAGCTTTGCAGAGATGGACTCCAGATGCTTCGGAATGACATTCTGAATCAGCACATCTCCCCGGGTCGCCGCTGCAGCGCACATAAAGGTTCCCGCCTCGATCTGATCCGGAATCACCGCATAGCTGGTGCCGTGCAGCTTCTCTACCCCGCGGATGCGGATGGTATCGGTACCGGCACCCTTGATGTTGGCACCCATGCTGTTCAAAAAGTTTGCCACATCGACAATATGCGGCTCCTTGGCGACGTTCTCAATGACCGTCTTGCCCTCCGCCAGAACTGCCGCCAGCATGATATTGATGGTCGCGCCGACAGATACCACATCCAGATAGATATGGTTGGCACGAAGCCCCTCTTCCGCATTGGCGTGCAGGGATCCGTCAAGGATGTTCACATCCGCGCCAAGTGCCCGGAAGCCCTTGATATGCTGGTCAATGGGCCGGGCGCCGATATCACAGCCGCCCGGCAGCGGAACAACCGCCTTATGATACTTCCCGAGAAGGGAGCCGATAAAATAATAAGAAGCCCTGATTCTCCGGATATATTCATCGTCAATATTGACGGAATGCACCAGCTGCGAGCGGATACTGACTGTATGGCGATCCCTCCTGTCAATGATTGCGCCAACCTCACGGAGCGCCTCCAGCATGACATTAATATCACGTACATCCGGCAGATTTTCAATGACGACCTCTTCATCTGTGAGAATCGCGCCCGCAATAATTCCGAGGGCTGCATTTTTTGCCCCGCTGACTGTCACCTCTCCGTGAAGAGGGCGGCCGCCGCGCATGATTAACTGTTTTTCCATCATATCCTTTTCTCCCGCTGGAGAACTCTATCCTGAATTGATCTGTATTTCCGTAACAAAGCTCACAGAGCTTCGGCTATGGCAGTCAGTAGTATAGCGGTAAGAGCGGGAAAGTGCAAGTTTTCTTCCCTAATGGAAAAGTCCCAGCATCTCTCCCGAGGTTTTCTCCCCGAGCGCCATGATATTGTTTAAAAACAGCACATCCTTCACATTGTGCTCCCGGATAAAGCTGCGCAGATCGCCAGTATAGTAGCGGTAGTCAATCACGTACACATGGCTGTAATGATCCACCAGGAAAGGAGCAAAGGCATTCCCATAGGAGTCCTTGATGAGGACAATGCCGGAACCGTCCGTCACATTCGGATTATCAATCTCCGTAAAGGGATTGTCTCCGAGGAGAAAGGTATTGTAACGGTTTCCCGCCTTCATGACAGAGCCGTCATTGATGACATGCCCCGCTATCTGCACCCCGTCCTTATTGGTATAGCTCAGATCATTGGTGCCCATCGGAACAAAGGCTTCAATCGTATCCGGATTCTCCTTCAGCGCCTGCGCACGGTTCGTGGAAAAGTAGAAGGTGCCGTAGAAGCCGTCATAGCTTCTTCTTTCAAACTCGCCGAGCTGATGCGCTGTGATTCCCTTCCTCTGACAGAACTCCTGATAGGCGATATAGGCACCCCTTGCCGTCCAGTGATGGTCCGTATGGAAGTAGATATACTCCCCCCTGTGCTTCAAAAGACTCTGATAAACGGAGATCGTCTTAATCTTCTGATCCATGAGACTGTAGGTATAGTCAATCGCGGATTCCATGTTCCCGCTGGCAAGCTTTTCCTGTATGCCCCTGTCCAGCTCAACGCCGAAGGAATTCGGCACAATCATGTCATAAACATTGACATCCGGAAGCAGCGATTTCACGGTATTCATCATCGAAGCATAGCTTGTGACATTTTTCTGGCTGAAATAAAAGAGCTCATAGGCAGCATTTCGGGAAACATAGATATTCCCCGCCTTTTCACCATCCACCCTGACATTCTCCGTATTCTGTTTTTCCAGAATCAGATTCCCCGCCTCGTCCGTCTCAAATGCCGGATTCTCCGGAATTTTCTGTATCTCCTGCACTTTGCTTTCTTCCGCAGAGCTTTTCGTTTCAGAACTCTTCCCGTCTTTTCCGGCCCCGGAAGTCTCGGAAGAATCCGGAGTATCCTCCAGAGACAGTGTCGGCGCAAGCGAGCCGTCTTCCTCCGGAATCGTCTCCTCTGCCGCGCCGTGGCTGCCATAGACCGCCTCACTCCGGATGCCGTAAAGCTGCTGGAGCTGCGCCTGCATACCAAGAAGCTCCTCCCGGTGCGGAAAGGTATCGGAAAACCAGCTGCTGAGATCCGAAAAGAAGCTTCCGTCCAGCACCGTATGCAAAGACATCTCCGGCATCTCCGCAAGCTTTCGTTTTTCCGAATCCGAGTAGCCCGGGCGTCCCGGAAGATAAAGGCTCATCCCAAGCATAAAAAGCCCGGCCAGTCCCAGCACGGTCAGCATAAGTTCAGGCGCCAGCCGCCTTCCTCCCTTCCCCGGCTTCCTCTGTCCCGTCCGGCCCGGCTGCTTCTGATACTCTGTATTTTCTGTATGTTCCATCCCCGCTCCCATCAAAACTGGTTATACAAAAACGGCATATAGCTTCCGCCCACCATCGCCATAATGGAAAGGACAAGCAGCAAAAGCCCCAGAATCGTACGCTCCAGATAATAAAGATTTTCCGCATAACGCGCCCGGCGGTTCTGTTTCGCAAGACGTCTGCGCACCCGGAGCATGGTTTTCTCATGCTCGTCCATGCTCGTCTTCAGAACCTTCTCGGCACGCTCCTCCGTGACCGCAAAAGAACTCTCCGTATTGCCGCTGTCCTGAAAGGATTCACTGTACTGCGGCTCTTCTGTCCTCCGCGCCCTCTCCAGATGACGAAGATATTTTCCCCGGAGCTCCGTCATCCGTCCGGTCATCCAGAGATTGCATTGATGCACCGCCGGCGTACAGGCAAACAGTGCCGCCAGAAGAAAAAAGAGATTGTTTTTCAGAAGCAGGGTGCTGACCGGATCTGTCCATTCCGCTCCGCCAAACATCAGCTTTCCCGCCGCAAACAGTGCCTTGAAATCCGAAAAACGGAACAGTACCCAGCCGAAATAAACGACAAGAAGCGTATACGCATGACCAAACAGCCCGGCAAGGAGGGCGCCGAAACGGAGCTTCCGCCCGCCCGTCATATCGTCGCTCTCTGTCCTTTCAGAAACTCCGGCAGCCTCTTCTCCGCCGAAATCTTCTGCTTCCGTTTCTGCCATTGTCTTTCTTTCTTTCTCATCTTCCCTTTTCCCTCTCCGGAAGAGGTTCTCAAAGAACAGAAAGACAAAGTAGTAGAGTCCCCAGAACAGAAAATTCCAGCTGGCACCATGCCAGAAGCCAGTAAGGCCCCAGACTACCAGAAGGTTCTCCGCGAGCCGCGGCAGGGAGACACGGCTCCCTCCGAGGGGAATATAGACATAGTCCCGGAAGAAAGCGGAAAGAGAGATATGCCACCTTCTCCAGAAATCCCGGACGGAACGGGCTGCATAAGGATAGTTAAAGTTTTCCGGATAATGGAAACCGCAGATCTGTCCGAGTCCCAGTGCCATATCGGAATAGGCAGAAAAATCGAGATAGATTTGCAGCATATAACATAGTGCTGCCAGCCATGCGGTCTGCACGGAAAGGCGGACAGCGGTATTGCTCAGAAAATCCAGCGGCAGAAAGCTTCCGGCAAGTGTACCCGCATGATCCGCCAGAATGGTCTTTTTGGCAAGTCCTGCCAGAAAACGAAGCGCACCGCGGGAAACATCCTCCGGATCAAAACGGCGGCTCTTAAGCTCCTCCTTCATCTCTGTAAAACGCACGATGGGGCCCTGTGCGATCTGATGGAAATTGACCGTATAAAGAAGGAGAGAAAAAAAGCTCTGTGATGGAAGACGGCCGCTGTAGATATCCGTCAGATAGGAGAGCAGCTTAAAGCTGTAAAAGGAAATGCCGAGAGGCAGTGCCAGCTTTGGAAACAGGATTTCTGTCCCTGTAAGGAGGGAAAGCTGACTGACAAAAAAAGCAGTATATTTAAACACTCCCAGCACCACAAGATTCAGTGCGACAGCAAGAACCAGAAGGACTTTCCCGCCGTGAGCAGAGGCTTCTTGTTCTGCTTTCTTTTTTCTCCGTTCAATGCCCTTTCCAAAGAGACAGCTGATTCCCGTCATAAGGATGAGAAGAAGAAGGTACTTCACCCCGGCAAACGCATAAAAAAGCAGGGAAAAGAGAAGCAGAATCATATTCTTCCCCTTCACTGTCGGCGTCAGCCAATATACGAGAATAAAGACGGGCAGGAAGCCTGCCACGAAAATCAGTGTTGAAAAACTCATGTCTCTCTGTTTCCTTGCAAATTGATCGATTCTCCGATATACTGAATGAGCTTCGAAACGGCGGTGACGCTTGGGCCCCACGCAATGGGATGCCGTGAACCGTGTCAGGATGGGAACATAGCAGCACTAAGAGGATTTTCTCATGTGCCGTGGATTCTCCTGGGCTGAGCCGTTTTGGAGCTTTTTTGCGGAAGGAATGCGGTATACCGTATTGGCGTTTTGCCTTGTTACGGCAATCAACTCTTCCTCAGTCATGCCCTTTTCCCTCGACATCATCGATACGATATAGGAGATGTTCCGGGAATCGTTTCTCGTCCCCCGGACGGGAAACGGTGCCATGTAAGGACAATCCGTTTCCAGAACGATATTCTCTGCTGCGATTCCCTGCACCACCTCGCGAATCCTGCGCGCATTTTTAAAGGTATAGGCACCGCCGATGCCGATATGGAAGCCCAGCCTGATGCACTCTCTCGCGACTTCCAGAGAGTAGCTGTAGCAGTGGATGATCCCTCCGGGAATTCTCTCATGAAACTCCCGGAGAAGCTCCAGGGTATCCCTTGCGGCATCCCGGGAATGAATCACCACCGGAAGCTTCAGCTCTTCCGAAAGCTCCAGCATTTCCCGGAACGTGAGAAGCTGCGCTTCCTTTTCCAGAGGACAGGCCGGGGACTCCCTGTCCAGATGACAGTAGTCCAGCCCCACCTCTCCGATGGCAACGACCTCCGGCTCCCGGGAAAGCTCCCGTAAACGTTCGGACCAGCGCTCCTTCTCCGCCTGAAATGCCGTGGCCGCATCCGGATGGACTCCGACAGCCGCATAACAATGCGGCAGCTTCTCGTCTGCCCCGCAATGCTTTGCCAGATCCACTGCCTTCTCCGAGCTCCCGAGATCAAAGCCGATCTCCGTGAACGCCTCGATTCCCTCCTCCTTCAGACGGAGAAGCAGCTGCTCTTGGTCCTTCCGGAAATCCCTATCATTATAGTGTGTATGTGTATCAAAAATCTGATTCATTTCTTACTTTCTCATGTCAAAACCCTATGTCTCCTCCCGCGGCTCAGGAAATCAGGGTCCCGAAGTAAATCAACAGGTAAAAAAACAGGATATGGAGCGGATAATAGGCATAGAACCAGCCGCTGTGCCGTATGCTGCCCCGTTCCCCGCTGTAGAAGCTGATAGGGAGGAGGGAAAGCACCGCAAAGAAGAAGCTGTGCCAGCTGAGAAGCCCCGTGATCCCCACAAAACACACATCGCGGAGGATGGTATCCTTTTCAAACTCATAGAGAACCGCCACCAGCAGCACCCCGAGAGCCCCGTAGTCAAAGCGGCAGAGCTCCGCGACAGCTGCACAGCCCAGCACGGAAGCCAGCTGCTTCCAGGGACTCCGCCGGCTCTTCTTCATAAGATAGAGCATGACAAGAGAGATCAGCAGGGTAAATCCGATGTTCTGGTGCTGGTAATTCAGAAACTCATTGTAGAATGCCAGATCAAAGGGAACCTCGGAAAGTACTGCCATCCCCAGCAGCCGAAGCATATATTTCTTCACGTCACTCGTGTGGAGAAAACCCTCCACGATCAGAAAGGCGAAGAGGGGAAAGGCAAGTCTGCCCAAAAGCCTCAACACATGGTAGAGGGACAGCCATCTCTGCCCCTCGGCAGTCTGAACTGCCAGCTGGTAATACTCCTCCGAGTAGCCGTAGAGCTTTCCGTTCTGAATGATGATAACCGCAAAGTGGTCAAGCGTCATGGAGAGAACGGCAATCCATTTCAGCACCGTCCCGGAAAGCCCTTCCCCTTTCCGCAGAGTCAGGAAACGAAGGAATGTCTTTCTGTTCATGATCTGTCAGCTGATCTCGGAGCCTGCCGGCATCCTCGACATGGTGGTCATCAGAGAAAGCCTGCCATCCGGGTCTTCAGAGGACAGAATCATCCCCTCTGATTCATAGCCTGCGATCATCCTTGGCTGCAGATTGCAGAGCACCATCACTCTCTTGCCGACCAGTTCCTCCGGCCGGTAGCTGCTCTTGATGCCGGAAAGAATCTGACGAAGCTCGGAACCTACCTGTACCTTGAACAGGAGCAGCTTCTTTGACTTCTTCACTTCCTCCGCATGGATAATCTTGCCGACACGGAACTGAAGTTTTGCAAAGTCATCATAGCTGACTTCTTCCTTTGTCTCCAGTGTCACGGCATCCGAATCCATTTTGGCATCACCGTTTCCCTCAAGCTCCTCCGGCTCCCCGGCAACCTCCTGTCTGCGGGAAGACGCTTCATCGGCGGCGGCTTCCCTCGCCTGCTGCGTCTGAAAGCTCTCTCTCTGCCTCTCCTCGATCTTCTCTACCTCTGCGATGATATCCTCTATCCTCTTTCTTTCAAAGAGGGTCTCCGGATTCTCCTCCACACGGGTTCCGGAAGGATAGAGCCCAAAGCGGTCCATCTGACCGAGAGGACGGGGTTCCGTGCGAAGCTGCTTGAGGATTGTCCTTGAAATATTCGGCATAAAGCTCTCAAGAACGGAAGCCCCGATGGTAATTGCCTCTGTCAGATGATAGAGAACCGTCCGAAGACGGTCTGCCTTTTCCGCCTCCTTCGCAAGAACCCAGGGCTCTGTCTCATCGATATATTTATTGCTGCGGCGGAAGATCTCAAAAACCGCATTGAGAGCATCCGCCACGCGGAGCTCATCCATCTTCTCTGTCGCGAGTCTGACATTGGCAAGAACCGTCTCCTTCAGATCCTGATCCACCGGCTCGATTACCGCCATGTCCCGAACCTCTCCGCCAAAATACTTATTGCTCATCGCGATGGTACGCTTGACAAGGTTCCCGAGGATATTGGCAAGCATGGAGTTATAGCGCTCCGCCATCAGCTCCCAGGAAATGACTCCGTCGTTCTCAAAGGGCATTTCACGAATCACGAAGAAACGCACGGCATCCACCCCGAAGAGACGCACCAGATCATCCGCGTAGATGACATTCCCGCGGGACTTGCTCATCTTGATGCCCTCCTCCGACTTTCCGGCAGCCGTAAGCAGCCAGGGATGCCCGAAAACCTGTTTGGGCAGGGGAAGGTCCAGACTCATCAGAAAGATCGGCCAGTACAGGGTATGGAAACGGATGATATCCTTGCCGATCAGGTGGAGATCCGCCGGCCAGTACTTCTGATATCGGGCATCGTGCCTCCCGTCAGCATCATAGCCGAGGCCAGTAATGTAGTTCGTCAGGGCATCCAGCCACACATACACCACATGCCCCGGATCAAAATCCACCGGAATCCCCCATGTAAAGGAGGTACGGGAGACGCAGAGATCCTGCAGACCCGGCTTTAAGAAATTATTGACCATCTCATTCTTCCGGGAAACCGGCTGAATAAACTCCGGATGCTCTTCAATATGCTTCATAAGACGGTCCGCATACTTGGACATCTTAAAGAAATATGCCTCCTCGGAAGCCCTCTTTACGGCACGTCCGCAGTCCGGACACTTCCCGTCGACCAGCTGGGAGTCCGTCCAGAACGACTCACAGTTGGTACAGTACCAGCCCTCATAGGAGCCCTTGTAGATGTCCCCCTTGTCATACATCTTCCGGAACATCTTCTGTACCTGCAGCTCATGATACGGATCTGTCGTTCTCATAAACTTGTCGTAGGAGGTATCCATAAGATCCCAGATCGTCTGAATCTGTCCGGAAATCTTATCGACATATTCCTTCGGGGAGAGAGCTGCCGCTGTCGCCTTCTGCTCGATCTTCTGTCCGTGCTCGTCCGTTCCGGTCTGGAACATCACATCATAGCCCTCAAATCTCTTATATCTCGCAATCGCGTCCGCCAGAACAATTTCATAGGTATTGCCGATATGCGGCTTCCCGGAGGCGTAGGCAATCGCTGTCGTAATATAGTAGGCTTTCTTTTCCATCTGTCCCTTCCTTCTTCGCAGCAAGCGGCAGATGAAGCCGCTTCTGCCATTGAAATAATCGGAAAATATTTTAGCATAAATGAAAAGAAATGAAAATGCGGGCAGAGCCGGAGAAAATCCGGCTGTTTGACAAAGCGCCGGAAGCTTTTTCAATCAGTTTTTATGTAACGATATAATCAGCAGTCACTGCCCCTGGTGCCACAGAAACCCGTCCCGCTCCAGCTTCCTCAGAAGCTGATCCCTGGTCCTTTGGTCCGGCGCCTGAATACTGTGTAAGTGCAGTCCATGGGTCAGGGCAGACAGGGGCAGCGCCCTCTCCGTCTTTGCTTTTTCAATGAAGCAGTCCACACTGTAGCGGCTGGAGAGCTGAAGCTTCCCGCTCAGATCTCCATACAGGGGATGCTCAATCGTGACATCCAGAACCGTACAGCCGAAATCCACGATGTCATACAGCTCTGCCTGCATCTCCTCCGGAGAGTGAAAGCACGCTACGGTAAAGACACAGCCGGAGCTGGTCTTTTCCGTCAGGATATACCCCCGGGAGGTGGATGTGACAGAAAACCCTCCGGCACGGAGCAGGGCAATATCACCGACGATCAGCTGGCGGGAAACCTGAAGCCTCGCGGCAAGTACTGTCGCACTGACCGGGTTCTCTGTTTCCTCTAAAATCTGTCTGATTCTGTTTCTTCTCTCATTCGCATTCATATTCCCATCTTATCTTGACATCTCCGTTTTCACAAGTTTATAATGCAGGCACCATATGTCATGACATATAGCAAGACATAATAAATCGTTCTCGGCATGGCTGCAGGATTTTCCTGCCGGGTTTCTCTCAAAGAGCAGAAAACGTCTGTGGCAGCTCCGGTACGGCAGAGGGGGAGAAAAATGCAAGGTTTATATTCCTTTTTACAGAAGAAAAACGTCGTGATTTCCTTTCGAAGATACGGAATCGACGCACTCGGCGCTATGGCACAGGGACTGTTCTGCTCCCTGCTGATCGGCACCGTCATCCATACTCTGGGAGATCTCTTTTCCCTCTCCTTCCTGACAGAAACGATTGCCGTCATTGCCGGGACAGAGTATTCTGTCGGCAGTCTCGCCTCCGCGATGAGCGGTCCGGCAATGGCTGTTGCCATCGGCTATGCCCTGCAGGCGCCGCCTCTGGTTCTGTTTTCTCTGATCACGGTAGGCTTCGCGTCCAATGCGCTGGGTGCTGCCGGGGGACCGCTTGCCGTACTGTTCGTCACCATCCCCGCCGCAGAAGTCGGAAAAGCGGTTTCCGGAGAAAGCAGGGTGGATATCCTGCTGACACCGCTGATTACCATCGGCATCGGTGTACTTCTCTCCGCCTGGTGGGCGCCGGCACTGGGAAATGCCGCCATGAAGCTCGGCGCAGTTCTACTCTGGGCGACAGAACTGCAGCCCCTCATCATGGGTATCATCATCTCGGTCCTTGCCGGAATCGCCCTGACCCTGCCGATCTCTTCCGCTGCCATCTGTGCCGCACTCTCCCTGACAGGGCTTGCCGGCGGTGCAGCTCTGGCCGGATGCTGTACACAGATGGTCGGGTTCGCCGTCATCTCTTTCCCGGAGAACGGCATCGGCGGTCTGGTCTCTCTGGGGATCGGCACCTCCATGCTGCAAATGGGAAATATCATCAAAAATCCCAGAATCTGGATTGCCCCCATCCTGAGCTCCGCCATCATCGGTCCGATCGCAAGCTGCGTTTTCCGCCTGCAGATGAACGGTGCGGCAGTATCGTCCGGGATGGGAACCTGCGGTCTGGTGGGACAGATCGGAGTTTATACCGGCTGGGTTCAGGATATCGCCAAGGGACTTAAGCCCGGAATCACTGTCTGGGACTGGACGGGACTGTTCATGATCTCCTTCCTCCTTCCGGCGCTTCTGACACCGCTGATTTACTGGGGCGTATACCGCATCGGCTGGGTGAAGAAGGGAGATCTGACACTGCGAAAGTGAATCCGATTCCTCCGGGAAAGCCCCGGAATCTCAAAACAGCTCATATAAAAACTCATAAAACGGCATGGAGGCGATACAGATCACGGTCGTCAGGACATTGATGGTACTGGCATATTCGGCATCCTGATCAAAGAGGATGGCAAACATATTGGCAGTCGCACCGACAGGGGCAAGTGAGGACAGGAAGGTGACCATCAGAATGCAGTGTCCGTCCGGAATCAGAGCCTCCAGCCCGGGAAGCTTGATCAGGAGAAGCGCCAGCATCGGCATCCCGAAAAGACGGAGCAGGCTGACCGGAAGGACCCGGCGATTCTCGAACATACGGGAAAACGGCATCCCTCCAAGAACCATACCGATGATAATCATTCCGACAGGTCCGACCATGGAACCGGTATCGGAGATCGCATGAAGTACCGGGGACGGCAGGGAAATATGGCACAGCAACGTCATAAGGCCAAAAAGAATCGCAAGAATATTCGGGTTCAGAAGAACCACCCTCAGGAAGCTCCCCCGGATCTCTGCGCTGCCGGAAAGCCCCAGCAGCCTCTGCTCTCTCCGGAAAAGAGCAAGTCCATGTGTCCAGACCAGAATATTGTAGACGGAGATATAGGCACTCGTATAAATTACGTATTCGGGTCCCAGGAGAGTGGCAACAATCGGGATGATAATGTTGCCGCAGTTCGTATAGATGATTGAGCTCTCCTCTACTGCGCTCAAATGAAAAAAATAGCGAAACAGTTCTCCAGCAACAGCAAACAGGATATGGATGCTGATGGCCAGAAAGAGACAGAGCAGCAATCCATGCAGAATCTGTGAGGACAGCGTCATCTGAAAAGAAGTGAATATCGTACAGGGAGACAGGAGATACATGGACAGCCTCGACAGCATTTTCGACTCCTCCGCCTTTGTGATATGCGCCCGTACCAGGACAAAGCCCATCAGCATCATCAGAAGAAGAGAAAACAGTTTTTCCGCAAGAACAAGAACCATCGAAAGCTATCCTTTCCATCACATCATTTCATAGAGATACCCGAAGAACGGCATCGTAGCCAAGGCGACAAGGGTTGTCAGAATACTGATATAGCTCGAATATTCGGCATCACGGTCAAAGAGGATCGCAATCTGATTGACCGTCGCGGCAGTCGGCGCAATCGCAGACAGAAAGGTAACCAGCAGGATATTGTGACCGTCCGGCAGAAAGCTTGCCACACGAAACAGCTTGATCAGAAGAAGTGTGATTGCCGGCAGCACCAGCATGCGAAGTGCCGTCACAATATAAATTCGGCTGTTCTCAAAAATCTTTTCCATCGGCATACTGCCGAGCACCATGCCGATGACAATCATACCGCAGGGTGCCACCATATTCCCGATGTCGGAAACTGCGCTGTCAATCGGCCCCGGCAGCTGAATCCCGAAAATCAGGATGACAGCCCCGAAGAGGATGGCAATGATGTTCGGGTTCTTCACGATCACCTTTACCCGTTCCCCAAATGGCGGCTTATTCTTCTTCGGGACCACATGACCGTCCGCCGTTACCTCGGTATTCTCAAAGAGGCTCATGCCGTGTGTCCAGACACAGATACTGTAAACCGTAAGATAGGCGCTGGTATAAATCACATACTCCGGTCCCAGCACAGAGGAGACGATGGGAATAATGATATTGCCGCAGTTGGTATAAATAATAGATGCCTGCTCGATGGCAGAGGACTTTCCGAGCTTCTGAAAAAGAGCGCCGCAGCAGATAAAAAGCAGATGAATCAGAGCTGCCATAACAGCACAAAGCAAAAGTCCCGACTTCACTTCCTCTGTCAGCTTCACCTCAAATGCGCTCAGGATAATGAATGGCATGAAAAGATAGAGAGAAATTCTGGAAAACGCCTTGGTATCCTCAATCTTTAACAGACGGCACTTCATCAGTACCACACCACAGAACATCATAAAAAACAGGGATACCAGTTTTCCGATCAAAATTGCTACCATGGCTTCTCCTTCTTTTTCAGCATCGCATATACCTCTCTTTTGCCAAGTCCGCGATCTTTCGCCACCTGCTTCATCGCTTCCTTTTCCGATATCCCCTGCCGCAAATAACGCCCGAGGTGCTCCTCAAGGCTGATCTCTGTAAAGCTCTCGATTTCTTTCGAACGGATCTCCGCTCTCGACTTTCCCTCCAGCACAAGAACGTACTCCCCTCGCGGCTCTTCCAGAGAAAGGAAGGAAATCGCTTCTCCCAGTGTCGTTCGAAGCACACTCTCATGTTTCTTCGTCAGCTCCTTGCAGAGGCTCAGCTTCCGCGTCTCTCCCAGTACCTCTTTCAGTTCCTCCAGTGTTCTTCTGAGATGATGCGGCGCCTCGTAAAGCAGAATCGTTCTCGTTTCCAGGCGAAGCGCTGCAAGTATCTCCTGCCGCGCTTTTTTCTCCCGCGGCAGGAATGCCTCAAAGACAAAGCGCCGTGTCGGCAGCCCCGACAGAGTCAGGGCTGTCACAAACGCACTGGCGCCCGGCAGACTCGTAATCCCGAGCCCTGCCTCTGCCGCCTGTCTTACCAGCTCCTCTCCCGGATCTGAGATACAGGGGGTTCCGGCATCTGTAATGATGGCGATATCCTTCCCGGAAAGCATTTTCTGTACCAGCTCCTTCGCCTTCTCCACCTTATTGAATTCGTGGTAGGCAGTCATCTTCGTTCTGATGCCAAAGCGGTTCAGAAGCTTGATGGAGTTTCTCGTATCCTCCGCGGCGATCAGATCCACCTCCCTCAGACAGCGAAGCACACGGCAGCTGATATCCTCGAGATTTCCGATGGGTGTGGCACAGAGATAAAGCCTCCCCGCCTTATTGCCCTCCGCTCTGCCTTCCCGGTTTTTCTCTTCTATGGAATGACTCATCAGACCCTTTCTTCCATAACGCCGGATTTCAACGACATTCCCGGCATGTTCAGACTGTCCTCACGTAGCCGGAAGCTCCGGATGCTCCTGGATCACTTCTTCCAGTGCCAGCGCAAGCTGATCAGGGCAGGAGGTCGGCTTGCTTCCGCAGCGGACACCGCGTAAAAGCTCCGCAGCGTCCCTTGCCTTACGCCCGAGCAGCAGACGGCAAAGCCCCTGTGTGTTGCCGGAACAGCCGCCCTCGATGCTCGCCTCCCGGATCACCCCTTCCTCATCAATCCGAAGGTGCGTATATGCGGCACAGGTTCCGTGATTTCTATAATCCTTGCTGATCATTTCCCTCCTCCCAAAGCTGCATCCTTTTCAAATGCTGATATAGCGATGCGATCGGCAGACCCATCACATTGTAAAAGTCTCCCTCGATTTTATCAATATAGCGGCAGAACTCCCCCTGAATCCCATAGGCTCCCGCCTTATCCATCGGCTCCTCCAGAGCCGCATAGCTTCGGATCTCCTCTTCCGTCATCGCATGAACATAGACCTCCGTCTCCACAGAAAACAGCTCTCTCTGCTTCTCCGACAGAATCATGACCCCGGTAAAGACCTGATGACGCCTGCCCTGCATCTCTTTCACCATTCGACAGGCTTCTTCATGATCTCCCGGCTTCCCGAGGATTCTGCCTTCCAGGGAGACCACGGTATCCGCAGCGAGAATGACCATTTCTTCCTGTCGGCTTTTATTTTCCCCTTCCTCGATTCGTGCCGCCCCCCTTCCGCCTTCCTCCGGGCACCCGTCGGCTCTCCCCGCCTTGCCGCCTGATCTCAGTATTCCGAGCCTTGCTCCTATATCCTCCGCCTTCTGCCTCGCCAGCATCTCTACGAGCTCTCTTGGATCGTCTGTGGTCCTTTCCTCCGGAAGATGACTCGGCATCACCTCTGCTTCCAGTCCGAGCTTTCGGAGGAGCTCCCTTCTCCGCGGTGACTGCGATGCCAGAATGTATCGAAACTTCCTCTCTAACTTCATTTCACGGCTCCTTTTTCTATTTCCATATGTTTTCCATTCCTCACATTCTCCTGACAGCTTAATAAAATATATTATCATCATCACTATGATGCTTCAATATTTTGCACTGATAAATGACTCAGCTTTGACTTTTCCCTCCTGCAGAAGTAAAATCGACAAAGATAAGTCAAGAAAATTCTATTCTTTGTTTAAAAAGTGTAACATTTACGGGAATACGCAGAATTTTATCACAAGAAGAGGAGGGTGCAGCAAAGCCGGCGCGCAGAAAAGTGAGTCTCCGCAGGGGCAGGGCTTTTCAATCTCCCCCCCTTCTTCCATCATAAGGAGGCAGAATGACAGAAGAAAAACTGTATTGTAAGGGCGGCGGCTGTACCGCCAAGCTCGGTCCGAATGCACTGGAAAGAGTCCTGTCTCTTCTTCCCGAGCAGAAAAAAGATCCGAATCTTCTGGTAGGGTTTCAAAGCTCCGATGATGCCGCAGTTTATCAGGTCTCCGAGAATCTGGCGGTAGTGCAGACCGTGGACTTTTTCCCGCCGATGATCGAAGACCCCTATCTCTTCGGACAGGTCGCGGCAGCCAATGCCCTCTCTGATATCTATGCCATGGGCGGAAAAGTCACCACAGCCCTCAATCTTGTGTGCTTCCCGGAAAAGGAGGACTTAAACGTCCTCGGTAAAATCCTGGAGGGCGGCCTCTCCAAGGTGCAGGAGGCGGGCGGCACCCTTGTCGGCGGGCATTCGATTCAGGATAATGATGTCAAGTACGGACTCTCCGTGAATGGTCTCATTGATCCCCGGCATGTCTACCGAAACGATACCGCAGCTCCGGGAGACGCTTTGGTCCTGACAAAACGTCTCGGGGTCGGTATCCTCTGTACCGCAAACCGTGTCGGGGAAGCCGGCGAAAGGGGGATTCGCGATGCCATCCGCTCCATGACCCGCTTAAATAAGGAGAGCTCGGAGCTGTCAAAAAAATACAAAGTCCACGCCTGTACCGATGTCACGGGCTTCGGATTTCTGGGGCATCTTCTGGAAATTCTCGGAAAAAGGCACTCCGCGACCGTCTACACAGAGCTTTTACCGGTATTCCCGGAAGCCCTGAAACTTGCGGACGCTCTGATGATCACTGCGGCAGCTCAGAGAAACCGAAATCATGTCGGAAATCGTGTGGTCTTTCAGGATATCCCCTTTGCCATGGAGGAAATCCTCTTCGACCCGCAGACCTCCGGCGGATTGCTCTTTGCCATGGATGCTGCTGATGCTGTCGAATTTTCAGACGAGCTTAAGAAACTGGGACATCCGGCAGAAGTGGTCGGGACGATTGCAGAACGCAGCGATCGGGTGATTACCGTGCTGTAACACAGACGCAGCAGGCTGTCCCATGCTCCGAATCCGCATTCCTCCTCCCCTATGGTCAAAAACGGAGGAACTTCATGCTGTACCCTGTAAATCCGGCGATGGAAACAGAAACTCAAAACCACGATTTTAACCGTACTCACAGCTTCGGTGAAAACATAAACTACACAACAGTAAAGGAGCCATTATCATGGAAGTAAATGCACTCGGACAGGCTTGTCCGATCCCCGTTGTTCGTACCAAAAAGGCAATTTCTTCTTTAAAAACTGCCGGCACCGTCACAACCTTTGTAGACAACGAAATCGCCGTTCAAAATCTGAAAAAACTGGCAGACCGAAACGGCTACACTGTCACCAGCGAAAAAATATCCGACAGTGAATATCATGTTTCGATGACAATCCGTGAAGCGGATCTGAAAAAACTGCATGAAGCCAGGACAGAGGATACCGCATCTCCTGCCTTTGTCCGCTCCGGCAAAAAGAACACCGTTGTTGTCATCGACAAGGAAGTCATGGGCTTCGGAGACGATCAGCTCGGAAGAAATCTTCTGAAGGGTTTCATTTTTGCGCTCTGCTCTCAGGACGAGCTTCCCGAGACAATGCTGTTCTATAACGGCGGCGCGCATCTGACCACGGAGGGCTCCGCATCCCTCACGGATCTTCAGGCACTGGAGGCCTCCGGAGTCAAAATCTACACCTGCGGCACCTGTCTGAATTTCTACGGAATCGCCGACAAGCTGAAGGTCGGTGAAGTCACCAATATGTATGACATCACGGAGATCATGACACACGCGGACCTGATCGTTCGCCCGTAAAGTTCTTCCGTCAGGAACACGGATAAAGTGCTTCCCCCGCCGGAGGGTTAACGCAAAGGATGACGAAAGACGTCAGAACACTTTATACGGATGTAAAGAAGGAATCGTTATGAGAGAAAAAAAACAGGGACTTGTTTTCTCCTTTCGGTCCACACAGGACGCTATGGCAGTGGAGGAGCATTTTCAAAAGCTCGGCATTCCGGGGCGCATCATCCCCCTGCCCAAAGAAATCTCTGCCGGATGCGGGCTCGCCTGGGTCTCGCCCCCGGAGGATCAGGCACAGGTCGATCAGGCACTGAAGGAGCTTTGTATTCAGGCAGAGGGAGAAGCCGTCCTTTCCCTGTTCTGGTGAAATTTCCTGAAGCGAGTGCATCGTGCATCTGCCGGTCGCCGCAGGGATCTTAGCGCCTATGACGCATCCTCCCCGGGATTTGTCCTGAAACGCAGAAAGGAGTTCGGAATGATCTATCTCGATCACGCTGCCACGTCCTGCCCTAAGCCGCAGCCTGTCGTGGATGCCGTCATCGACGCAATGCAGCATCTCGGCAATGCCGACAGAGGAAGCCACAGCGGCACCCTCGGGGCATCCCGTCTGCTCTACCGTGCCAGACAGGACTGTGCCCGTTTCTTCGGTCTCTCGCATCCCTCGCGTGTGATTTTTACAGGCAATGTAACGGAGGCTCTGAACATCGCTCTCTTCGGACTCCTTCATGAGGGAGATCATGTGATTTCCACAGATCAGGAGCATAACTCCATGCTCCGTCCCCTCTATACATTGCAAAAGGAAAGAGGCGTTCGGCTGGATTTCCTTCCGGCAGATGGCAGCGGAAAGCTCATGCTTTCCCGTCTTGAGTCGCTCCTTCAGCCAAATACCAGACTCCTCGCCGTCAATCACAGCAGTAATGTCACAGGACGCATCGCCCCTCTTCCGGAGCTCCTCGCGTTTAAAAAGAAGCACCGGCTTCTCCTCCTTCTTGACACTGCCCAGACCGCCGGAGTTCTGCCTCTCAATATGGAGCAGAGCGGCATTGATGTGCTCTGCTTCACCGGACACAAAAGTCTCTTCGGACCGACCGGAACCGGAGGACTTCTTCTTCGTTCCCCTCTCCTTCTGGATAAATACAAATACGGCGGTTCCGGCATCCAATCCTTCTATGAAAGCCAGCCGGAGGAGTACCCGACCCGTCTGGAAGCAGGAACGCTCAATGTTCACGGCATTGCCGGACTTCTTGCCGCGATTCACTATGTGGAGAAAATCGGCCTTGCGCAGATTCAGGCAAGAGAGCAGGCTCTACTTCGCCGCTTTCTCCTGGGGATTCGCCATATCCCGGACATCCGGATCTATGGCTGGGATCTCACAGAGACAGAGGGTGCTTCTGCGGAGCTCTCCGGGCTGAAATGTCACACTCCCGTCGTTTCTCTCCTTCTTAAGGGCTATGATTCCGGAGAGCTTTCTGATATTCTGTCCACAGACTACGGCATCGCCACCCGTCCGGGAGCGCATTGTGCTCCGAGAATCCACAGGGCTCTCGGAACGGCGGAATCCGGGCTTTGCCGCTTCAGCTTTTCCTACCATACCACAGAGGAAGAAGTCGATGCCGCGATTCACGCGCTGCGTGATATCGCTTCGTCCTCCTGACAGCGTCGGGCCCTGCGCTGCCTGCGTAAGCTGTCTGACGCCGCCCGATCGATGCGGTTCCTCTCCGAAAAGCTTCTGACAGTCGCAGAAATAAGAAAGCAGCAAAGGAGTTCAAGCATGAGAAATATGACCGAGGGATCCGTCTGTCGGCATCTTCTGGCGTATGCCGTTCCTCTCATTTTCGGAAATATGCTGCAGCTTACCTATAACGCTGTGGACGCAATTCTCGTCAGTAAGGGAGCGGGACTCCGGGCATACTCGGCGGTCTCCGTCTGCGCGCCGGTTTCCATCCTGATTGTGCAGGGCGTTTCCGGTATCGGCATCGGTGCCTCCGTCTATATCAGCAAGTTCTTCGGTGCCAATGACTTCCGGAAACTGAAGCGCTGCTTCAGTACAACCATCCTCTTCTGCTCTCTCCTCTCCCTTTTCATCATGCTTTTTGGGACCGGTCTCTCCGGCTCTCTGCTCCGCATCATGAATGTCCCTCCGGAGATCCTCACAGATGCCGCGATGTACCTGCGTTTCCTCTTTCTCGGAAATGTCTTTACCTTTCAGTACAATATCCTGAGCAATGCACTCCGTGCCATCGGCGATGCCAAAACGCCGGTGTATTTTGTTGCCATATCCTCCGTCCTGAACGGTATCCTCGACTATATCCTGATCTTTCCTCTCCGAATGGGAGTTTTCGGTGCAGCTGTTGCCACCCTTGTTTCTCAGCTGCTCTCTTCCCTTCTCTGCTACCTCTACGTCTATCTGAAAACACCTCTTCTTTCCCTCCGAAGGGGAGAGTGGGTCTGGGACTGGCGTCTTCTCCGGGGAATCCTGGGCTCCGGCTTTATCACAGCACTCCAGCAGACCTGCCAGCCCATCGGAAAGGTACTGATCCAGTCGGTCATTAACTTACAGGGAACGGTCATCATCACCGCCTTTGATATCGGCACGCGGATCGACGACTTCGGACGTATCCCGACCCAGACGATTTCCAATGCCGTCATGACCTCCGTCGCCCAGAATCGCGGCGCAAAAAAAGAAGCCCGCATGCTGGAAAGCTTCCGAAAGGGGCTGATGCTGCAGCTTGGCTACGCGCCGCTGATTCTTCTTTTTACCCTCACATTCCGCCGGCCGCTGGTGCAGCTCTTCGCCCCCGGTAACGGCGGAGAAGAAATGATAAGGATCGCCGCCGGCTACCTCATGTTTAAGTCCCTCGGTATCTTCTGGCCCGCCATCACCAATACCATACAGGGCTACTTCCGGGGTATGAATCAGATGGGCATCACGCTGCTTTCCACCTTTATCCAGATCTTTATCCGCACCGTCCTCGTATATCTGATCGTACCGCGCATCGGCATCAACGGCGAAGCGCTCGCCACAGTCCTGGGGCTCAGCTGTATGATGATTTTTGAATACGGCTACTTTTTCTTTTTCTATTACCCGAAGCGAAAAAGACAGCTCGGTTTACCGTAAACTTTCAGAAGATAAGAGCTGTACAGAATTTGAATCTATGTCAACTCCTCCATGGCATCGATGAAATCCTGCTTCAGCTCCGGCATCTTCCGAACTGTCTCCCGGAGAAGCGCCAGAGTAATCTCCGGAAGAAGCTCGTTCTTCTGATATTCTGCCAGAGCCTTTCCGACAGCATACTCCTCTCTGGATAAGAGCGGAAGGTACTTCCGGACATTACTCTTTCCGGCGAGAACAAAGCCGCTCACCTTCAGAAGCTTCTTTTCTGTCAGAGAACGGAGGCAAAGGTGCAGGGTAGGCTGTGAAAGACGGCTCCCCAGCTTCTCCATGATTTCCGGACTGGTAAGCTCTTTCCCGTTCTTCCAGAAGAGCTCCAGTACAAGAGCTTCCTTTTCCGTGACATGGTATCTGTCCTTTCTCTTTGCCATATCTGTTTCTTCCTTTTAACTTATGCAGTCGCTTCCGCAAGCTTCTCCTGAATCCCGAGCTGCTGAAGAACCTCGGAGACCGTCTCCACCGGGATAATCTCCAACTTTTCCTTCACTTCCTCTGCGACATCCCGGAGATCATCGACATTGTCCTTCGGGATAAATGCCCGAACAACGCCTGCACGCTGGGCTGCCATCAGCTTCTCCGGGAGCCCTCCGATGGCATTGACAGTGCCTTCCAGAGATACCTCTCCGGTCATTGCCACATTCGGCGGAACCGGAATACCGCTGACAAGAGAACTGAGTGCCGTTATCAGAGTGATACCCGCACTCGGGCCATCCTTCGGGGTGGAACCGTCCGGAACGTGGATGTGAAGATCATTCTCCTTAAACATCTGCACCTTCTCCGGGAACATGAACTTCACCAGAGAGACGGCAATCTGTGCGGATTCCTTCATGACATTCCCAAGCTGTCCCGTGATCGTCATCTTGCCGTCACCCTTCGTAAACAGGGTCTCAATGTAGAGAATCTCCCCACCCACCGGTGTCCACGCAAGTCCCGTGACCACTCCCGGCTTTGCCACCGGGCTGACCGTTCTGTGCGGCAGGGCATGCATATCCAGGAAGTCCCGGAGCTTTTCCTTCTCCACTGTGATGGTTGCCCCCTTGCCGCGAACCGACTGCACTGCCGAGATACGGCAGAGAGTATCCAGCCGCTTCTTGAGCCCCCGTACTCCGCCCTCTCTGGTGTAATCGAAAATAATGGTTTCCAGCGCATCATCTGGAAGCAGCACATTCTCCGGCTGAAGTCCTACC
Organism: uncultured Oribacterium sp.; assembly: GCA_963545355.1. GTDB lineage: Bacteria > Bacillota > Clostridia > Lachnospirales > Lachnospiraceae > Oribacterium. The sequence continues at coordinate 41,797 of CAUUIW010000009.1, forward strand.
GCCTTCAGGGCCTTCGGCATCAGATGACGACGGGCAATCTGGAACTTCTCCGTCGGCGTATAGCCCTGGAACTGGATCACTTCCATACGGTTTAAGAGCGGTCCCGGAATCGTATCCAGAGAATTGGCAGTACAGATAAACAGCACATCCGACAGGTCATACGGAACATTCATATAATGATCCGTAAAGCTGTTATTCTGCTCCGGATCCAGTACCTCGAGAAGCGCGGAAGCAGGGTCTCCGTTATAAGAGCTGGAAAGCTTATCCACCTCATCCAGCACCATGACAGGGTTGGACACTCCCGATTTTTCGATACCGTCCATGATGCGCCCCGGCATTGCCCCGAGATAGGTTCTGCGATGACCACGGATATCGGCCTCATCTCTCACACCGCCGAGACTGACACGGACATATTTTCTGCCCAGCGCCTCCGCGATGGATTTGCCAATGCTGGTCTTGCCGGTACCGGGAGCACCGACAAAAAGAAGGATGGAACCGGACTGCTGCCGCTTTAGGTTCATGACAGCGATCTGCTGTAGGATTCTCTCCTTCACCTTTTTCAGTCCGAAATGATCCTCCGACAGCTTCTGCTCCGCCTCATCCAGATCAATCTCATGAGTCTCTTCCTTCTTCCAGGAGAGATTGGTCAGAAAATCCAGATAATCATAGAGCATCCCGGCTTCCTGTCCATTCGTCCCTTCCTGCTTCAGGCGGTTCAGAACCTTGGTGGCTTCCTTCCTCGCCTCCTCATTCATCCCGGACTCTGCAATCTTCTTTTCAAAGCGCTGAAGATCGGAAACCTGCTCCGGATGCATATCATCCAGCTCCTTCTGAAGATAACTGATCTGCTTTTGCAGTGCCTGCTCACGATATGCCTTCTGATAGCTCTCCTGCTGCTCGGAACGGGCATCCGTGGTCACCTTGGTCACCTCGATATATTCATAGATGATACGCTCCAGCATTTTATTGCGGACGGAGAGACGATCCTCCTGAAGAACCGCATAGCGCTCCTCATTGGAAATCGACAGCCACGGAGAAAGTATCGCCGCCTCCTCCGGAATGGAAGTATACTGGTCGATCATCGTCTGTATCATCTGACCGCCGCGGAAACGAAGCGCCAGCTCCTTCATCACGCTTTTCACCTCAAGGAGCTTCTTTCTTTCCTCTTCCGGATCCAGATCATCCACATCATACATCGGAGAGCTCTCGACATGGATTTCCCCATCTTCAACCCTGATGCTTTCCACATGGCGGCGATCCTTTGTGCGGATCACCACATAACCGTCCTGACTGATGTCCGTGACCTCTCCTTCGACGGCAATAGGATAAAAGCTGTCTTCCCCAAGCTGGTTTCTGGTGCTTTCCTCCTTGCAGACCAGTATCAGCACATGGTCATCCAGCTCTACCTCTTTTCCGACCATCGCACGGAAATGATTGGTCTGAAAATACAGGTAGGAATTCGGCAGCAGCATAACATTATATACAGGCAATACTCTCATAAATACTCCTTTATGTGTTAGCAGTCCCATGTTTTGAGTGCTAAAAGATACTCAAAGAATATCACCGATCACAATTTCCGTCAATTTGTTTAGAAAGTTTCCACAATGTGATGAAGTCAGCTTTCCTGCCGACGGAGAACAGCCTTTCTCTTAATTTTTCTCCGCTTCGGCACCAACGTGATCCTGGACAGATTCACACTCTCTCTTCGGCTCAGAGCAAAGCAGACCGCATCTGCCACATCCTCCGGAAGAAGGTATGCCTCTTCATCCTCAGAGACCGTAAAATCAGCATTTCGGTAAAACCTCGTCTCTGTCATATCCGGCAGTATCGTCGTAACACGAACGCCCTGCTTCCGGACCTCCTCATAGAGGGATTCCGCAAAATGAAGCAGTCCTGCCTTCGTTGCACCGTAAGCACTCCCCTGTGCCGATCTTTGCTCCGCGGTATGGCTGCTCAGCATCACAATCTGTCCCCTGCTTTTTCGCAGACCGGGGAGCAGAAGCTTCGTCAGAAGCATCGGAAGCTCTAAATTCACCCGGACCATCTCCTGAATTTCCTCAGGCATCAAAGTCTCATGCAACCCGTAAAAGGCGGTTCCCGCGTTATTGACAAGAATCGAAAACTCCGTTTTCTGAAGAAGCTTCCGTATCTCCCGGATCAGCTTCTCCGTATCCCGGAGATCCAGACAAAGCGGGTAAAACTTTTCCTGCGCAATCTCTGGAGACAACTCCTGCTCTGCCTCCGAAAAATCCCTGCCGATGCCGTAAACCGTAATTCCCTCCTGAAGCAGCCGTCTTGTGATCGCAAGACCAATGCCGGAGGAAGCTCCGGTCACCAATGCGGACGAAGAAAAGCTGGTCTGTCTTTTCCTCTCCCCCATTTCTGCTCTTTCTGCTTTATCCACATCCGTCTCCTTTTCCTTCTACGTTTTCCACACCGCTCCTTTACTTTTTTCTGCTGTTTTCCTCCGGCCTGGCATGTTCCCGGGAGAGGAGCTTTCTAGCCCTGCTCCTTCCAGCGGAAGATCTTCTCCCTGCCGATCAGAGGCTCCAGCCTTTTCAGCAAAAAGCCCTCCAGCTCTTCCACCAGTGCCTTCGGATACTGGTAATAGCCGCCGTGATTTTCAAAGGGATACTGCACCACCAGAGAATCCGGCAGTGCTCTCCGAAGATTTTTCAGATATGCGTCCGAAATCCGGAAGGAACCGATACTGACGTCCCGGAGCTGTTCAAGCGGAAGCTCCGTACAGAGCCTTTCCAGAAGAGCTGCATAAGCCTCTTTCCAGCCCGGCACCAGAATCATCGGATCCAGACAGAGCCGCACCGGAAAGCCGCAGCTCATTGCTGTTTTCATCGCCTCAAGGCGCGCCGAAAGCGGCGCAGTCCGTTTTTCAAACGAGGAAATCAGCTCTTCAGGAGAGATTGTAAAGGCAAAAATCAGCTGCGGGGCGGAAGCCCCTGCCAGCTCCGAAAGCTCTCGAATCACTCTCTGGTTTCCGCTTTTGGTTCGGATTTCCAGGAGCAGTTCCCCCTGCGAAGCGGCAAATCCTGTGAACGCCCGCAAAATTCCCGTTATTTCCTCCATTGCCAGCAGATCCGTATCATAGGAAACGCAAAGATACACGGGATGCTTTTGCAGTATATGCCCAAGCTCTGAAAAATAGTCCGGGAGATTCAGAAACAGCACCAGATTTCCGGAGGGATACATCCCCTTCAGATAACAGTAATCGCAGTCATACACACAGTTCATCAGAAGAGATGTATAGTAAAAATGCTCTTCGGAAAAGCTCTGACACACGGGCGCACCAGGATAGAAAAGAGTCCCTTCCTTTTTTGCTAGGATCAGCTTCTGCTGCCGGTGCTGTTCCTCGATATCCTGACGTCTCCGCTGAAACAGCTCCTTATAATGATGAATCAACACCACCCTTGCCTGTGGAAAATGAGAGAGCACCTGCGCAGCTTCCGGGCTCCCGGCAAGACTTTCTTCTATATAGATATGGGAAAATGCGGCAAAGCTCTGCATAGCTGCTCCTTTTACAAGTCAGAGGGATTGACGGAATCAGTATTGCTTCCGTATTTTCTGAAGTATTTCCTTCCCCGCCTTTCGATCCTTTGCCGGGAGAAACCCGGCTTCATACAGCTCTTCGATATACCTTTCCAGCAAAAAATATTCCTGAGAAGAAGCCGGCATTTTAGAGGAAGCCGATGCTTTCCTAAGCCACTCTTCCCGAAGGTACAGGTAGTGCAGGAGCTGGCGAAGCTGAACTTCCATATTTCTGGAACAATGGAAATCCTCCTTCAGTCTCTCGAAAACTGCTGCTTCTGCGGAGGGACCCGGCAGGGCCTGGTTCTCCCTCTCCCGAAGAAAACCGACAATCTCACAGATCTTCGGCGCACAGCTTTCACTGCATAAGCGGAGACGCTCCGGTGACACACTCTCTCCCGCGGCAAAATCCACCGGATAGCGAAGATATATCTGCTGCGCCGGTCCCAGAAAATGAGACGCAGCCCGAAAAACAGCGGCACTTTCCATATCATAAAGTGTGCTCTCTGACAGGCTGCAGGAAAGAATCCTGCTCTTAAGCGCATTGTCCTCCGAGCGTAAAAGACGGTCTCCCGTCACCGATGAGCTCTCCGGCAGGGAAAGATCGTAGCACATATCCGGATAAAAGCTCCGCCCTGTGGGAAGGTCCGTCAAACGGTGCAAAGAATACAGACTCTCTCCCCGGCTCTCCGGCTCGCGTCCCACATAACTGCTGCTTCCAAAGTGCAGCAGCATATCTCCCTTCCCCGCAGAAAAACGGGTCAGAACAGAGGAAACAGCTATGGCTGCTTCCAGTCTCCCGACACCGGTAATGGTGAGAATGGTCTGTTCTTCTGCATCTATAAACAGGGGAAACGGAAGCATATCCTGCTCCTGTTTCAGCAGGAGACGCTTTCGTACCGTTTCCGCCTCCGGATGTAGGGCGGCAAAGAGAAAAATCATAAAACGCTCCTTTCCGCTTTCATGGGATATCTCTTCTCAAAGGCTCCCTCCCTGACGGGCATACGCTTCCCTGTAAAATGCTTCCTGTGAATTAAAGCGAGGACCGAGAACCTCCCTCTCATGATATTTTCCGTCCGGCAGAAGTTCCCTTCCCTTCTCGGTATCTGCCATTCCCATCGAAAAGATATGATGAACGCGCTGCTTCTCACTCTCAGAAAGAATTGGCACCGCTACCTCCACACGGTGCAGGGTATTTCTCGTCATAAAATCCGCAGAAGAAATAAAGATTTCCTCCGTTCTTCCTTTTCCGAAGATATAGATGCGGGAGTGCTCCAGAAAACGTCCTACGACACTGATCACACGAATATTCTCCGTCCTGCCCGGAATGCCGGGAATCAGACAGCAGATACCGCGAACCAGCAGCTCGATTTTCACCCCGGCACAGCTGGCCTCTGCCATACGGTCAATCAGCGTCTTATCTGTCAGGGAATTGACCTTGATTCCGATATAGGCATCCTCACCATGCCGTGCCCTCAGGATTTCTCTGTCCATAAGCTCCAGAATTTTGTTTTGCAGACAGTGCGGTGCCACCATCAGCGCCTCTGTCTTCTGCACGGTCTCCCCCATCAGAAGCGCCCGAAAGACTTCATTGGCATCCCGGCCGATGGTCTCGTTTGCCGTCATCAGGCAGAGATCCGTATAGAGACTCGCCGTCTTTTCATTGTAATTGCCGGTTGCCACCTGAGTAATGCAGCTCACCCTGCTGCCCTGCTTTCTCGTGATCAGACAGAGCTTCGAGTGAACCTTATAATCTCCGAGGCCATAGATGATCTGGCAGCCGCTGTCCTCAAGACGATAAGAGGTTTCAATATTGTTGGCTTCGTCAAAGCGCGCTCTCAGCTCAATGAGAACCAGCACCTCCTTTCCGGCTTCCGCCGCATCACAGAGTGCCTCCACAATCTGACTGTGATCCGCCACGCGGTAGAGGGTAATTCGGATGCTGACAACGGAAGGGTCGGCTGCGGCATCCTGAAGCAGTCTCAGGAAGCTCCGCATGCTTTCATAGGGATAGGAGAGCAGGACATCCTTCTTTTCCAGCTGATCCAGCGCATTTTTCGAACGCTCAAAATACGGCATTATTCTCGGACTCAGCTTCTGGTAGAACAGCCGCGGTCGATCCCGGAGGCAGCCCTGAATCTGAGAAATAAAGGAAAAGTCAAGCGGCGTCTCGTTATCCACGATATATGAATCCGGAAGGTACAGGTACTCCGCCAGCTTCTCCCTCGTACGTTTGGAAAGCGGACGGGAGAGTTCAAGCCGCACCGGATTCAGCTTGCTCCTCCACTTCAGAAGCCGCTCCATGACGCCGCGGTAATCCAGGTCCTCGTCATAAACGTCCTCCAGGTCGATATCCGCATTTCTCGTAACACGCACGATAGCCTTCTCGAGAATCTCACAGCTCGGATAAAGCTTCTCCACAAAATCCAGAATCAGCTCCTCCGACAGCATCAGAGTCCCCTTTCTGCCCGGAACCTCAATCAGACGCCGGAATACCGGATTGGAGCAGGGCACGATGCCCAGTTTTCTCTTTCCCCTGCCCGTCTTCAGCACTGTCAGCGCATAACATTCCCGATTTTGCAAAAAGGGAAGGCTTCTCTTACTGACAATCACCGGCGAGAGAAAGGGAAGGACCGCTTTTCGGAAATAGTCCTCCAGCTGACTCTGCTCCTTCTTGGAAAGTCTCTGGAAATTGATGATGCGGATCCCCTCCGGTTCCAGCTCCCCCATAAGCTGCTCATGAATCAGTTGCTTTTTCCACTCCAGCTTCTTTACTTCCTTTAGAATCTTCCTGACCTGCTGCTTTGCCGTCATCCCGGTCTTATTGTCCTTTTCCTTGTCCCCGGATTCCATCTGCTCCATCAAGGTCCCGACACGCACCATAAAAAACTCATCCAGGTTGGTCTGATAAATCGAAAGGAAGGACAGCCTCTCCCCGAGGGGTACCGCCGGGTTTCCCGCCTCATCCAGCACACGCTCATTGAAAAGGAGCCAGGAAAGCTCCCGGTTCATAAGATAATTCTGCTCCTTCAGACTCTCCTGCATGGCAGGAGCCGATTTAGCAAGTTCTGTCGGATTCTCCTCCTTTTCGGGCAGAGCAGAGAAGGATTCCGTCCCGGCCCGCATCTCCTCCGCTTCCCGCACCGGACGCTCCAGTGTCCCATCCTCTTTCTGACTTAAAAAGAATTTCCGGAATCCCTGCCATGGTTTCATTATTATCCCTCCTGTTTTCCACTCCCAACCCTTAAAGCTTTTTTGATCCGGCACTCCTACCCATATAACATAACTTCCCAATTATACCCTATAAATATCGACACTGATTACATATTTTACGGTCATTGTAGCAAGAAGCAGGCGGAAAATAAAATCCCCTTGGTAATGGCGGAATCGGATATGATCAGCAGCTTTGGCCGTTTCATGAAAATGCAAATATACATAATATAAAAGTAAAATACTGTGTTGAATCAAATTCCTATACATATTAGAATCAAAGCACAAATTTTTCGTGAAAATTTTATAAACATAATTTCCCAGGGAGGAAAAGTGTATGAACCCCATTTCACCAAAAAACATAGAACTTGGAAACCAGCTCTCTCTGGAGCAGTTTATGGCCATTGTACGCGGACACAGCAGGGTGGCATTTTCGGCAGATTACGAGGGCCGCGTCAAGCGAAGCCGGGCCATCGTGAAGCAGTGGATTCGGGAAAAGAAGCTCATGTACGGGGTCAATACCGGCTTTGGCTCCCTATATACCAAAGTCATCGACCCTTCGGAAACCGAGCAGCTTCAGCACAATATCATCAGCTGTCATTCCACTTCTGTCGGAGAACCGTATAGTGAAGAACAGGCAAGAGCCGTGATGCTGATGGTGCTGCAAAATCTGGGACAGGGCTACAGCGGTGTACGCCTCGACATTCTGGAGCGTTACCGTGATTTTCTGAATAAAGGACTGGTTCCCTGGGCGCCACGCTATGGCTCTGTCGGTTACCTCTGTCCGGAAGCTCATATTGCAAGAGTTATCGAAGGAGACGGCAAAGCATATTATCAGGGCGAACTTCTTCCCGCAGGGGAAGTGCTGCAAAACATCGGGATCAGCCCTCTGCCGCTTTCCGCGAAGGAGGGACTCGCACTCATTTCCGGTACAAGCTCCGCAACGGCTCTCGCAGCCATCGCTCTGTATGATCTCATAAAAGCCGCCCTCTCCGCAGATATCATCGGAGCAATGACGATGGAGGCCTGTCAGGGACAGCTGGACGCGATCTCTCCCGAAATCTGCGAAATCCGTCCTCATGAAACTCAGGCAGCCACCGCGGAAAATATGCGGAAAATCCTGCGTCATTCCCCTATGATGGAAAACGCAAACGGCGCCCATCTTCAGGACTGCCTTTCGATCCGCTGCATCCCTCAGCTGCATGGTGCTGTAAAAAAGACTCTCTACGATGCGAAAAGAAGTATTGAGACCGAGATGAACAGCTGCTGCGACAATCCTGTGATATGGCCCGGAAAAGAGCGAAACACTGCCATTTCCGCCTGCAACCCCGATTCTGCTTTTGTCGGAATCGAAATGGACAGCTGCTGCATCGCCGCCACGAATCTCGCCAAGATGTCCGAGCGCAGAAATTCCCACCTGATTACCGGCTCCATGAGCGGATTCCCCGACTTTCTGATAAAAAATCCGGGGCTGAACTCCGGTCTCATGATCCCGCAGTATACACAGGCAGGGCTCCTCAACGAGATGCGTATTCTGTCCACCTCTGCCACCATTGACAGCGTCCCGACCTGTGGAGGACAGGAGGATTATGTCGCAATGGGTTACAATGCCTGCTTAAAGGCGGGTGCCGTCAGTGAAAAACTGGAATATATCCTCGCAATTGAGCTCCTCAGTGTCTATGAAACCAGAGCCGTGGAAGAGAATCCTATTGAAAGAAGTCCTGTCACGGAAGCGATATTTCAGGAGATCGGAAATACCGTGCCTCTGCTTGAAAATGACTGCTTTCTCCATGACTATATCGAATTCCTGAAAAACTATATCCATGAAGGAAAGCTTACCGCGTGCGCAGAGCGCTTCACCGGCGAACTTCGTTGAAAAAATTCGGGCGGGATCCGCAGTTTCCAGACAATTTTCAACTCTAATTCAACGGATTTTTCTTAAAATAGCACCATCAGCTCTATGGATGCGTGGAAATTAAGTATGAAAGGGGAACCTGTACTATGAATTCTGAAAATGAATCCAACAAGATTCTGAAAAAGAATGATATCCGCTGGGACGTCTTTATTCCCGGTATCATCCTGTTCGGAATCGCCGCGATCGTCGGCATCACCAACAACAAAGCCTTAACCGCTTCCTCTCAGGCATTTTTCAACTGGTCTCTTGACAGCTTCGGCTGGCTGTACCAGTACGTCGTGATGGGAAGCACCGTTCTTGTGGCGATCATTGCCCTCTCCAAAGTCGGCAATATCCGGCTCGGCGGCAAGGATGCCAAGCCCAAGTATCCCTTCTGGACTTGGTTTGCAATGACTCTGACCGGCGGCGTGGCCACCGGTATCGTCACCTGGGGGGTCAATGAGCCGGTCATCTACTACGGCAATGTCTGGGGCGAGCTGGATCAGCTCGGCATCCAGCCCTTCTCACCGGAAGCAGCCCGCTTTGCCATGGGAAGAAGCTTCTACAACTGGACCTTTATGCCCTATGCGATTTATGCGCTCTGCGGTATTCTTGTCGCCTATCTTTACTACAACAAAAAACAGCGTCTCAATGTCACCGCAACCCTAAAGCCTGTCTTCGGCAGGAGAATCACTAAGGGTGTTCTGGCGGCTATCATTGACTGTCTGTCCATGCTGGCTCTCGGCGTAGGAATCTGCAGCGGTCTGACCATGTGTATCACACTCGTAATGACCGGACTCAGAACCTACGGCGTACAGGACAATCTTGGACTCTTCATCATCATCGGCATCCTCCTGATTGTGCTTTTTACCTTCTCCTCCTATATCGGAATGGACAAGGGACTGAAGACCTTGGGAAGTCTCAATGCATGGTTCTATTATGGACTTCTGGTCCTGCTCCTCGTAACAGGTCCGGTGCTCTTTATCGCCAGAAACAGTACCGCCGGTCTTGCCGAGTGGTTCAATAACTTCTGGAGATGGGGACTGGATCCCATTGATATCGGCGGCACTGCTCTGACCCGTTCCTGGACACTCTTCGACTGGTCCTGCTGGATCGCCTATGCCCCCGTTACCGGCATTTTCCTGGCTATGATGTCCCGCGGAAGAACGATACGTGAATTCCTTATCGTGAACTGGATTCTTCCCTCCGTCTTCGGTCTGGTCTGGTTCTCCATCTGGGGCAACAGCGCCATCATGATGCAGATGACCGGGCGCGCCGATCTGGTTGCTGCTCTCAATGACGGCGGCGCGGTTATGGCTCTTTGGGAATTTCTGAAGCACCTGCCCCTCGGTATCGGTATTCTGGTCATCCCGGTCAATATCTTCATCGTCGTCATCTCCTTTGTCACCGCAGCAGATGCCACCCTGACCAATGTCGGCTCCATGTGCGTGAAAAATGTCCCGATCGGATCTGAACCTCCGAAGCAGGTAAAGGTGCTCTGGGGTGTTGTCATCGGTACCGTTGCCATTATCATGGCAGCCTTTGGCGGCGGTGCACAGGGTGTTGACGGTGTAAAATCGCTGGCAACCGCAGGAGGCTTCCTGGTACTCTTCATCTTCCTCCTGCAGATCGTCTCCTTTGTCAAGGTATTCTTCACAGATAAACTGATAGAGGAACCGATAGACGAAAGCCGGGAATAACTGACTCCGGCTCTTATGGCGCAAAGAAAGTCGACCCTTCAAATGGTGTCGACTTTCTTTTTCCCTCCGGCGATTATTTAAGGAAGCATTGATTTATCTGGATTTCCTGCTCCAATATCCTCTTTTCCAGGGTATAAGGACTGTTTTTCAAAAGCTCCCTTGCCTTCCTGAGATGCTCTCCGGCATCCTCCGGAAACAAACCGGTCCATTCGGAGGGCAGAGGAAGCGCATACTCCTTTCGGATTCTCCACCCCATATACAGGCAAAACCCCAACCACCAAGGGGATCGGATCATACGGCTGATTTCCATTGCCCGCTTCATCCTGGCGGCAGACATCTGTATATTCCCCTCCCGAAGGAGATAAAGAGAACGATAGCTGAGCAGAATCGGCAGTCCGCTGTATTCCCTGGAGCGCTTTTGTACATCCTCCGCATGACAGAAGATCTTCTCTGCCAGCTCCTCCTTCCCTTTCTGAAAAAGCGCCTGTCCCTTATTGGTTAAAATGATAGCGGAACCTGCAGTGCCTGTCGAATGTACCTTCTGATCAAGAGCGATATTATAGTATTTCACCGCCCTGTCTAATTCACCGGACTGCCGAAGCACCTCTCCCAGATAGTTATAGGCGCCTGCAATCTTGGTGCGAAACTCTCCCTCTCTTCTTTTCTGTTTGTTCTGAAAGATCCTGACCGATCGAAACAGTGCACTTTTTGCCGCCGAAAACTCCCCCTTTTCCAAAGCCATGAAGCCGAAAAGACGGTAATAATCTCCGCACTCCTCCGAATCCTCCTCTGTAATCAGGGTCCTCAGAATCCCGCAGTATTTTTCCATTACAGAAATATCACAAATCTGAATCCCATAAAAAATATACTGGAATACTATCCGGATCTGAAAGCCGGAGTCATGAAGCATTTCCGCCAGTTTTTCTGCTATGGTAAGAGAGATAAGCCCTTCCTCATAAGCTCCCCGGTAAATATGATACCTGCCCTTCACATAGTAAAAGCACAGTCTGGTTTTCCGGATCAGTTCCTGATTTCTCCGGCTTTCCCCCAGCTGCAGGATATCCCGTTCCAGTTTTTCCAGATAGCGGAGAAACGCTGTATCATTCATAACCTGCCCTTCTTCCGGCAAATCCCGATTGATGGCAGAGGGAAAGAGGGTGAATTCCAGCCCCATAAGATGCAGAAGCGCCCGCGACTGGTAATACAGAGAGTGCAGCTTATCCCCACCCTCTCCGAAATAATAGATCAGAGCATCATACTCCCCGGCGCCGCTTATGCTCTGCTGCTGTTCCAGCATCCTGGCGATTTGAAGCTGATGAATCCGATACTTTGACAGGGGAAGCTCTTTGATCAGCACTCTTTTGATACTGTCGTGTGCGATCCGAAAACAGAGCTCCTCCCTTTTCCTGCTCTCCTGTAAAAAAAAGATCTGGCACAGATGGTGGCATAGCTGAATGACTTCCAGCAGATCCCACTCCAGAATCTCAGAAAGTGCGCCCACCGATGCCCAGTTCAGGAAAGAGGCAATCAGTTCGAGCACCTCCTTTTCCCGCTTCTCCAGACGACGGAGACGTGACGCGATGATATCCTCCAGCTTGATCTCTTCCTGTTTCAGATCTCCGCTTTCCAGGAAAGAATTCGCTATCTGCTGAATCAAAAGGGCATTCCCGCGGGAGGCAAAATAAACATCCTCCTCCAGACGATGGCTCTGCGTTCCTCTCAGCAGTGAGGAAAGAAAAATACGTGTTTCTTCCTGGCTGAAGCGGAAGAGGGGGACCACTTCCATCACACGGTCCTTCTGCACCGTCTGTAAAAAGCGGCACAGCTCCGGTTCCTGATTCTCACGCATAGTAGCAAGGATTCTGAGCCGCCGCGGTACCCTTCGAAGCGCAAGCTCCAGTAATTCCAGGCTCCTTTGATCCATCCATTGAATATCTTCAAAAACCAGCTGTACGGAAACGGATTCCGTCAGCGCTTCCAGGATTTCTATGACGCTTTCTCCATAGCGACCTTCAAATTTCGAAAGCTGCTCCCCTTCCTGCCGTAAGGATCTGAGCCTCTTTTTCTCCGCTTCTGCCAAAAGCCGCCGCATCACGATATTCCAGGAGCTGAAAGGGATCTCCCTTTCTGAGGAAAAGCAGTTCAGTTTCACAGAGATTTCGGACTCTCCGGAGGAATGCAGCTCCTCTGTCAGTCTCTCCAGCAAAAAACTCTTTCCTACTCCTGCTTCTCCCAGAATCAACGCACCATAGCTCTCCTCCTGCTTCACGGCAGATAGAATACATCGAATAGCGGCTTTTTTCCCGATAACAATCTGCTTCCGTTTTCCCTCCTCCTGATACTCTGTCATGTCATTCCACTGATGCAAAATCCCATAATACAGATCCGTAGTCCGTTTCAGAGGCTTGATCCCAAACTCCTCCAGAAGTGCATGGGAAAAATGCTGAAATATCTCTGTTGATTTTGCATATTCCTGAGTGGCTGCATAGGAACACATCAGATCATAGATGTTATGCTCATCCAGAGGATCAATATCCCGTATTCTCCGACCATACTTCTGCACCAGAAGCTCATTTCCGGACTCCTGCGCCTGCAGCTTCAGAGAGCTGATAAGAGACAGATATTTATTCTGGTACAGTGTTCTCTGTGTTTCCACCCATTCTTCAAAATACGCTGCTCTCCCGACATGAAACCCTTTCAGAAACGCTCCATGATAGCAGTCGGGGTTTCGCTTCTCCAGCAAAGAATACACATCACAATCCAGCTCCAGATCCTCTCTCAGCTTCAGGACAGAGCGGGAACCGCTCTCAAAAATATCCTGCCCCAATGCCTTTTTTATGGTAAAAATCGCATGCCGCAGATTTTTGAGGGCAAGCGCCTCGTCCGTATCCGTCCAGAGAAGTCCCGTCAGATCGCTCCTCCCCGCCTTTTTGCATACCACCATATAGTAGAAAAGAGACTCTGCCTTCTTATAGGGAAAAGCAATATCCTCTCTTCCGACCCTCACGGAAGGAATTCCCAGCAGTTTTACAAGCAACTTTGCCATCATAAGCTCCTGACTTCCAATTCATTCCCACAAATCATTAGCTGCTATTATAGCATGAAGCCTGTATTTTCCGTACTTTGACCTCCCGGCTTAAAGAAACACCCTGCTTCCGGAGAATGCAGAGTGTTTCTAATGAAAAAAGACGGGGAACGAAAGAATCTCAGCGGTGAATCGCCGACAGGAGGCGACCATCCTTGACAAACTGATATGCTGTCTCTATATCGTAGCTCAGGTTTCTGTCTTCCGACAGGAAGCTGATCTCCTTGCGGAATGCCTGATACAGTTTCTCCGTCACCTTTCCAAGAGCAGGCTTTCCTCTCAGGTCTACCGCCTGTGCCGCGTGGATCAGCTCAATACCGATCATATAGTAGAGATTGTCCAGAATTTTCAATGCCTTGGTACAGGCAAGAGGCAGATTGCTGGCATGGTCTTCGATATCCCCTGCCACCGGAACAAAATCCATCGAGCTCGGATTCGCCAGCATACGATTCTCCGAATCCAGATAACTGAAAATTTTCTGAATCGTGCCATAGGCAATTGTCTTCACATCCTCTGGTGTCAGGAAACGGGACAAACCGGTCAATGCCGGATCTGCGATATGGATAAGACGATAGCAGATTCCCTTGGACATATGGTTTAAGGCACTCGCCACCATCTCCACTGCCAGTGCCAGCGTTGTCGTCTCAAAATTCTGGCTGACAGAAGTCCTCCCCTCATCCAGCAGGATGCAGGGATTGTCGTCGGTCGTATTCATCTCTATCTCCAAATACTGCTTCACAACCTCCAGCGCATCCAGCGTGCTTCCGTGAATCGCACTCGCACAGCGGTAGCTCAGAGGATCCTGTAATGCCCGCTTTGGATCCGGCATTTCCAGATAGCTTCCTCTGAGGAACTCCCTGCACTGCGCCGCAGCCGCCATCTGGCCCGGTAGATTTCTGAGTTCATTCACCTTCTTTCCGAGAGGCTCCAGCCCGCCATTGATCCCTTCCAATGCCAGACAGAACACGGCATTCGCCATCTCGATAAACTCCCGGGTTTTGCAGTACAGCTCTGCCGCCATCGCCTCTCCCTGCGCGTTGGAAGAAACAATGGACAGACCATCCTTCGGCCCGAGCACCACCGGACTTATCCCCTCCGCTGCCAGCGCCTGCGCTGCCGGCATATATCTTCCCTTGTACTCAACCTCACCCTGACCGATCATCGTCTGCCCGATCAGAGACAGGGTAGTGATATCCGCCTCACCGATAGAGCCGCGTACCGGAATTTTCGGATGAATCCCCCGATTCAAAAATTCCTGATAAAGCTTAAGAATCTCCACGGAGATCCCCGTACTTCCGGAAAGCGCCGCATTCAGACGGATACAGAGCATCGCCCTCACCTCTTCCACAGAAGCATAGGGTGCGATACCAAGTGAATGACTGTTGATCAGATTTCTGTTGTATCTCTCAAAAAAATCCTGGTCAAACTCCTTGTCCTTGTTCCAGCCTACCCCGCGGTTCAGTCCATAAACAGCCTTGCCTTCTGCCGCCATGGAAAACAGGATATCCCTCGCCTTCTGCACCTTTTCCAGAGCCTCCGGAGCGATCTCCACCTGCCTTCCCTGAAAGGCAACCTGCTGAAGATGCTCGAGTGTCAGATTTGTTCCATTCAGAAATAAAATATCCATTGTTCACCTCACGATCTGTTTTTTTATCATAGCTTTACTGCGTTTAATTAAGGTTGAAAGATTTCAACGCTTTTTCAATCCGTTCGGGCTATACTTTTTGAGAAAAGGATCAAAGTATGTTGTCATCCGGGAGGCGGTACATGAACATCGTTGGAAAAGATCATCCCATCAATGATGCCAGAGGAAAGGTAAGCGGACAGCTGCGTTACACCGCAGACCAGTCTCTTCCCCACATGCTCTATGCCTCTATGGTATTCAGCAGTATTCCCCACGGCAAAGTTCTCTCCGTGGATGCTTCGGAAGCACTGAAGCTGAAGGGAGTCCATGCCGTTTTTGACTGCTTCAATGCCGGAAAATACCGTTTCAATCGCTTCAAAAGCATGGTGATTCAGGGAGAACTCCCCGAGGAAGAACAGGTTTTCTCCTCCTATGTCCGTTTTGTCGGAGACCGTGTCGGTGCTGTCGTCGCAGTCTCACAAGAAATTGCCGAATATGCTGCGTCCCTGATAAAAGTAAACTACGAAAGCTATCCTGCCGCCTTTTCCTTTGAGGATACTCTGGCAGCGGTCAATGCGCTTCCCGGAGAAAATCCCATCAAGGATGAATTTACGATGGAGACCGGAGAGAAGGCTGCAGAAAATGAAGAAAGCATCAGAATTTCCGTCACTACCGAGCTTGCAAGGCTGCATCATGCCGCACTGGAACCCCACTCCTGTATTGCCAGCTTCGATCCCAATAGCCGGGAGCTCAGCATCTTAAGTCCCAATCAGTCTGTCCACGGAATCAGACTGGTCGTTTCCGATATGCTGTCTCTCCCCTACAGCAGAGTCAGTGTCAAAAAAGCCGTGATGGGAGGATCCTTCGGCGCAAAACAGGAATGGTTTCTGGAGCCGGTCGCCTCCCTCCTGTCCTACCGGCTCGCCAGACCGGTAAAGCTGGTCTATTCCCGTGCCGATTGCATGCGTTCTACGATCTGCCGCGGTGCGATGCGTGCCGTCACCGAAGGAGAATTCCTGCCGGACGGAACCCTCAGATCTGTCCACTTTGATATTCTTCTCGATGCAGGAGCCTATCTCGGCAACTCTCTCGCCTATATCCGGACTCTCTACGGAAAGATGTTCCGCTGCTACCGTGTCCCGTACGGTTCGATGCACGGCCGCGTTATCTCCTCCAATACCCCTGTCTCCGGTGCCTTCCGCGGCTGGAGCGGTCCCGAGGCGGCGGTCTTTCTGGAGCACCTGATGGAAAAGGCGGCAGAGACATTGCGGCTTGACCCCATCGAGCTGAGACTCAAAAATGTTCTTCTTCCGGGAGAAAAAGATCATAAATCCGGCATTTCCATGGAAAATGTCAAAACAGCGGAATGTCTCCGTCTCGGCAGAGAAAAATTTCAATGGGAGCGGAAAAAAGCGGAAGATGCCGTATTCAACGCAAAAAATCACCGCTTTCGGCGCGGTATCGGTGTCGGCTGCGGCGGGCATGGAAATACCTATTTCCCGCGTTATCTTGATTTTGCCGCAGCAGAGCTTCGGATGTGCGAAGACGGCAGCTTTATCGCCGACCTCTCCCTTCACGACCACGGCTGCGGTACCACGACGGCGTTTCAGATGATCCTGTCTGAGGTTCTCTGTGTTCCGCCGGTGCAGATTATGCTAAAAGAGGCAGACTCCTCTCACTGTCCTTATGACTTCGGATGCTTTGCCAGCCGGACCACCTATGTCGTCGGAAAAGCCGCGGAACTCTGCGCCCGGAAAATGCGAAAAAAACTGCTGGAAGCTGCCGCGGCAATTCATCAGATCCCCGAAGAGGAGCTGTACTTTGACGGCGCTGTACTTCGCAGCAAAAAAGACGAAAAACTGCGTATCAGCTACCGGGAGATCGGGAAATCTGCCATTGCTTTGCTCCGCCACGAGATCTTCGCAAGGGAGGAATATGAGGTCGACAACAATCCCGGCGTCACCGGCACACACTTTGCTCATGTTGAAGTCGACACATGGACAGGCTCCACTAAAATTCTGGATTATCTGGCAGTACACGATCTCGGCACTGCCATCAATCCTGCCATGTGCCGGGCACAGATTCAGGGGGCGGTACAGCAGGGCTGCGGTGCAGCACTGAGTGAGGAGCTTGTCATCGATGCGCGCGGAAACGCAACCCACAGCCTCTCAAAGTACTATCTTTTCAATGCGCCGGAGCTTCCGGAGATCGGCGTAATACTTGTCGAGGACGGCAGCTCCCGAAGCGGTCCCTTTGGCGCGAAATCGATAGGAGAGGTCAGCTTTGTCCCGCCGCAGGCAACCATTATGGCAGCAGTCAACCGGGCGCTTCATGCGGATCTCTCTGTCCTTCCATTTTCACAAGACCGTATCGTGCAGTTGATTTCGGAAAGGGAGACAAATGAAACTTGATTTTTATGTAAATGACGAAAACTATGTTCTTGAGGTCCCTCCCGAAAAACGGCTGATTGATATTCTGCGGGAGGATCTCCGGCTCACCGGCACCAAGGAGGGCTGCTCCGAGGGCGAATGCGGTGCCTGCACTGTGCTTCAGGATGGCGAAGCCATCCATTCCTGCCTCAGCCTTGCAGTGCAGCTTCCCGGAAAACACATTCTTACCATCGAGGGACTGGAAAAAAACGGAGAACTGGATATTCTGCAGAGCTGCTTCATAGAGGAAATCGCCGTACAGTGCGGTTTCTGCACTACCGGCATGATCATGTCCGCAAAAGCGCTTCTGGCGAAACATCCCTCTCCTACGGAAGCGGAAATACGCACTGCCCTTGCCGGCAATATCTGCCGGTGCTCCGGATATATGCAGATCATCGCTGCCGTATCCCGTGCCGCAAGGGAATTAAAAGAAAGGGAGGAGGAAGTGCGATGAATACCATAGCGGAACACACAAAAGCTCTGCTTCCCGCAAATCTCGGGGAACTCGCGAAAGCCCTGGGACTTCTCACGGAGAATTCCCTGATTCTTGCCGGCGGAACGGACCTGATTCTCCAAATGAGAGAAAAGCATCTGCATCCGGACTATCTCCTGAGCCTCGAGGGCATCCCTGAATTAAAGGAAATCCGGATGGACGAGTCTCGGCTCTCCCTCGGATCCATGGCAAGCATAGACCAAATCGACAGCTGCTTTCAGGATGATCCGGAGCTTCGTGCCCTCTCCACGGCAGCACATCTTGTCGGTTCCCAGCAGATCCGGAACAAGGGTACCGTGGGAGGGAATGTTGCCAATGCCTCCCCTGCCAGCGATCTCTCTCCTGTCCTCCGGATGTACGATGCTGCCGTAGAGCTTCTGGGACCGGACAACAGGAGATATCAGATCCCCATCCGGGATTTTATGCCGGGAAATCATCATACCACCAGACAATATAATGAGGTCATTCTCCGTTTTCTGATCGACCGCAGAGCCCTCCGCGGCTACCGCAGCTGCTTTGCAAAGCTCGGTCATCGAAAACAGGTAAGCATCTCCAGAATCGGCATTGTCATGGGAATCCGCACAGATCCGGAAGGCATCGTCGAAGAGGCACGCTTCGTCGCCGGTGCAATCAGGCCGGCCCCTCTGCAGCTCCCCGAGGTGGAGGCATTTCTTGTCGGGAAAAAACTTTCTCCGGCTCTTGCCCCCGCGATCGGCGCGATGATCGCTCCCTATTCCCGAAGAGCCTATAAAGCCTTTGCTCTGAAGGGTGTCGTGGAAGATGCCATTATGAAGATCATGGAAAAGCCTTAAGCGGCTGCAGCTGACAGAGCGGCAAATCCATCCACTTCTTTTACAACACCACCCCATCCTTAAAGATCGAGATTTCACGGAAGCCATTCTCCTCCGTCCGGGTCTTTTTTCCGGAGGCAATCTCCTTGACAAGGTCAAAGAGCCGTCGGCCCGCATGTGCAATGCTCTCTCCCTCAGAGGCAACGGATCCGGCATTAAAATCAATCCAGTTTTTTTTCTTCTGATAGAGAGCATCATTGGTGGAAATTTTCACGGTCGGTACCGGAGCGCCAAACGGTGTCCCCCTGCCGGTGGTAAAAAGCACCATATGACATCCTGCCGCTGTCAGGTTCGTTGCAGATACCAGATCATTCCCCGGACCGGACAAAAGGTTTAAGCCCCTCTTCTTCACCGGCTCTGCATACTTCAGTACATCTGCAATTGCCGCTGTTCCCCCCTTCTGCACACAGCCGCAGGACTTATCCTCCAGAGTTGTGATCCCGCCGTCATGATTTCCCGGACTCGGATTATCATAAACCACCTCATTATGAGAGAGGAAGTAATCCTTGAAGCCGTTCAGCATATCCGCAGCCTTCCTGAAGACCTGCTCATTCACACATCTCGGAAGCAGCATCCCCTCCGCACCGAACATCTCCGGTACCTCTGTGAGCACAGAAGTCCCCCCCTCTGCCACCAGAAGATCCGAGAACTGTCCAACGGTCGGATTTGCAGTGATGCCGGAAAGACCATCAGAACCGCCGCACTTCAAGCCGACCACAAGCTCACTCACGGGGATGGCTTCACGATGAAACTGCTGCGCATACTCAGAAAGCTCCCGCAGAAGCTCTCTTCCGCTTTCAAATTCATCCTCTGCCTCCTGACAGCTCAGAAAACGAACACGCTCCGCATCATAAGGGCCAAGCTCCTCCAGAAACTGTTCCTGCGTCAGATTCTCACATCCGAGAGACAATACCAGCACTGCCGCGGCATTAGGATGACGGACCAGATCCGCCAACAGCTTTCTGGTCGTGGCATGGTCTTTTCCCGTCTGGGAGCAGCCAAAGGGGTGCGGAAAGGTATAAAGGCCGTCTACAGTGCCTTTCACCAGATCCTGATTACGAGAAACAAGCTGTTTTGCGACGTCATTGACACAGCCGACCGTCGGGATAATCCAGATCTCGTTGCGGATTGCCGTTCCTCCGTCCCTGCGCCGGAATCCCGCAAAGCTCTCTGTCTCCTGCTTTTTCAGCACCGGATGGCTGGGATGATACGTATACTCCAGCTCTCCCGAAAGATTGGTCTTCATATTGTGCTCATGCACCCAGGCACCGACGGCGATATCCTCTGTGGCATGACCGATCGGGAAACCGTATTTCACGACAGGATCACCGGGCTTCATGGCACAAACCGCCATTTTATGCCCCTGCGGGATATCCTCTCTCGCCGTGTATCTGTTTCCCTCCAGCTCAAACCGATCTCCTGCTGTCGCCGGACGAAGCATGACAATGACGTTGTCGTCCTTATTGATATGTACAAAATCCGCCATTTCCCCTTCCTCCTTCTGTCGCCGCATTTTTTCGAGCTTCGTTCGGAGCGTCTGCGGATCGCACAAGAAATCTCCTCGTCCAAGACAGGTCCTCCCTATGGCATGCCCTGAAGCATCCTCTTATCTGCGACAGCTCTTTCTCAGGGCCTACGGTAAAACTGAGGCGTAGGCTTTCTCCGCACCTTCTGTACGAATCAGCCGCAGATCCTTTGTCACCAGATCGGTCAGGCCCGAAACCTCATTCAAGTCCCGATCCCACATCTGACTGTTGGAAAGTACCTTCCTGACAAGCTCCGCTGCGGACAGCTTCCGATTCTCCCAGTAAAAATCAAGTACCCAGTCATCATCCTGTATCCTGTAACTGTCTCCGTTCGGACGCTTTGCGAGGATTCCGTCAGATACTCTTTCCTGAAGCTCATTGCTGTAAAACGCGATGTAAGCGGCAAATCCCATACAGAGTGCTGTCGGCAGCTTCCGATAGTTCTCCACATATTCGAGAAGAGAACTCAGGTCTCTTGCCTTCCATTTGGAGGTTGAATTCAGGGAAATACTGAGCAGCTGATGATCGACGAAAGGGTTGCTGAAACGGTCTGCTACTGTCGCGGCAAACTTTTCACAGTCTTCCTTGTCGAGAGGCAGAATCGGGATCACCTCATCCTTCAGGATCTTATTCATAAACCTATGGATAACTTCATTATGCATACA
Source organism: uncultured Oribacterium sp. (assembly GCA_963545355.1). Classification (GTDB taxonomy): domain Bacteria; phylum Bacillota; class Clostridia; order Lachnospirales; family Lachnospiraceae; genus Oribacterium. The sequence continues at coordinate 62,817 of CAUUIW010000009.1, forward strand.
GTCGCGGACAATATTCTGCCCGGAGAGATACGCGCCGAGCGCAAAACCGGTGTGCGCTCCGTTTAAAATGCGAACCTTCCTTTTCTTATACGGCGCGACCTCCGGCACCACATGAACATTCAGTCCCGCCTTCTTAAACGGCAGCCTGTCCTCCAACTCCTTCGGTCCCTCGATATACCAGACACCAAAAACCTCACCGACATCCATCAGAAAATCTTCATAACCATTTGCCGCATTTAACGCTGCTGCCTCCTTCTCATCACGAATACGTCCCGGAACAATACGGTCCACCAGTGTCGAGCAGAAAAGATTCTCCTCCTTCACCCATGCGGCAAAATCCTCACCGAGCTTCCATTCCCGGATGTGTCGCTCCACGATCTTCTCCAGCTCTTTCCCATTGTGATCAATCAGCTCACAGGACAGAATGACAAGCCCCCTTTGTCCTGCCTTAAATCTCTCATAGAGCACTCTTGTGAGCTTCCCCGGGAAGCTGTCCGGCGGTGTCTGGGAAAAACCACTTTCCGGATCATACACAATTCCCGCTTCCGTGGTATTCGATACAATATATTCCAGATCCTTCGAACGGGAGAGCTCCAGTAGCTTCTGAAACCCCTCCTCCGTATAAGGATTCATACAGTCTCTGACAGAAGAAATCACACGCTTACGATCCACCTTTTCTCCGTTTTCAGAACCACGGAGATAAAGCGTATAGAGTCCCTGCTGCCTGTTGACATACTCCGTGAGCCCCTGTGCGATCGGCTGTACCAGACTGATCTTCCCGTTCCAGCCGGCCTTTTCGTTTGCCACGTCAAACCAATAGTCAACAAAGGCTCGCAGGAAATTCCCCTCTCCGAACTGCATTACCCTGACCGGAGCATCCTCCAGAAGATAGCCCTGATATCTTGTATTTTTCAGCACTTCATAGCTTAAAATTGCCATATTTTTTCTCCTTTGTAAGCGCTTACATTCATGCTCCGATACTACTTCAGACAAATATAAATGTCAAGTCAGAAAAAACGGAAGCCCGGAGAACCTGACGTTCCATAAACTCCCGCTTATCCTCATTCGGAATCCCGCAGTAAAGAGATCCGATGCATTCTACCTGTCATAAAGATGGTCCTGCCGCAGACGAGACGAAAAGCGCTCTGTGACAGGCAGCCGATATCCCCAAACCCGCATTGAATAAAAAATACTCTGCCTCAGACAAAAGTCCCGGGAAGGAAGAATTCCTCACTTATCCCAGATACTTTTTCAATACTGCCCTCACCGCTCCGGGACCTGCAATTTCCTCCTTGAAAAAATTCTCAATCTTATCCCCTATGCCCGCTTTATAAAGATCGGAGCCAAAGATATTTTCATTGGAAAGAATCGGGTGCAGCCTGTCTCCGACGGTCTCCGGTCTGCCCAGCTCGATTCCCTCAAGCTCCCTGCTCAGCTCCTCCAGCATCGGATCTGAGGAACGTTCAAAGGCCCTCCCCCTGTCATCGACAGCCAGAAGATAGCGGAGCCAGCCTGCAATCGCAAGCGGAATCGCTTCCAGCCTTCCGGCATCTCCGTATTTTTCCACATAGCTCTTGATGGTTTCCCCATAACGGATACCGACCTTCTGACTGGTGTCGGTTGCGATACGCTGCGGCGTATCCGGCATAAACGGATTCGGAATCCGCACATTGATGACTTCATCCACAAATGCCTCCGGAGACAGAATCCCGGGATCAGTCACAACCGGCATTCCCTCGACCGGTCCGATGCGGCGTACCAGCTCCCTCAGCTCCGGGTCTCTCATCTCATCCGCAATAAGACGGTAGCCTAAGATACAGCCATAGCTTGCAAGAGCCGTGTGAAGCGGATTCAGGCAGGTCGTTACCTTCATTCTCTCTACCTTGTTTACCGTATCACGGTCTGTCATATAGACGCCTGCCTTCTCGAACGCCGGACGACCGTTCGGGAACTTATCCTCAATCACCAGATACTGCGGCCCCTCGGCATTGACAAAGGGAGCAATGTAGGTATTCTTCGAAGTAATCACCGGAGCGATATTCTCAATTCCGAGCTTTTCCAGCTCCCTCTCCACGGACTCTGCCGGTCTCGGAGTAATCTTGTCAATCATGGACCAGGGGAAGGAAACCCTGGAATCCTCTTTCAGGTAAGACAGGAAATCAACACCGACAAAGCCTCTCTTCTCCCACTCCTCTGCCATCGTCATGACAGAATCCATCAGCTTTTCCCCGTTGTGGCTGCAATTATCCATGGAAACAACCGCAATCGGGAATGCCCCTGCATGAAAACGCTCCAAAAGAAGAGCACAGAGCAGTGCCATCGTGCTGCCCGGCTTCTCCGGACCGTTCATGATATCCGCCTCGATAAACGGAAAATACTCTCCGGACGCATTTCTCAATGCATAACCCTTCTCCGTGATTGTGAAGGAGCAAAGCTGAAGCGCCGGATTCGTGAAGATCCTTTTCAGTCTTACTAGGCTCTCCGGATCTCCTGCCGGAGCCTTGATCGCCTCTCCCAAAGATCCGATTATCTGCTTTTCTGTCGTTCCATCCGCCCTCAGAGTCACCGCCAGTGCCAGATTGTCATAAGGACGATAGATCCGATCCACGACATCAAAATCAAAGCTCTCAACACAGCTGATCCCGTTATCTCTCTCCCCTTCCCGGATCAGCCTGTCTGCGATGCCGCCGATAAAGATACGGAAAATGTTGCCGATACCGAAGTGAACCCAGGTCGGATTTTCCCTGGTCTCTTCCTGTACCGTCTTTACGTCATAGCTCGGAAGAAGCACCCCGGCTTTTTCCCATGCTGTCTTTTCATTCTGTAATGAAGCAATATTTAATTTCATTGCACCGATTCCTCCGCTTCCTATGCTTTCCATTTATTTTTTATCCGTGGCAGCATAGCTTCGATCCCGTTCCCTGCGCAGTCTTCCGTCTCCTGATCCACCAGCCGCCGTATCTCATCTCTGACCGGTTTCCTACTTCTTCCCGTTCTCTCTTACAATCGCATCCCAGAGTCCCAGCAGATACTCGGCACCGAGGGCACGGTCATAGAGACCGTAACCGGGACGCCCTACCTCATCCCAGATCATACGACCATGATCCGGACGGACATAAGTCTCCGGACAGATATCATACACTGCCTTCATGATGGCATACATGTCCAGGTCTCCGGAGGCACTGTAATGTGCCGCCTCTCTGAACTTATGATATCCCAGGAATTTCACATTACGGACATGGAGACAGGCGATCCTGTCCATCTCGCCGAAGTGGCGGATGATGGACGGGATATCATTGTCCGGATTTGAACCGAGAGATCCGGTGCAAAGGCATACTGTATTGGCAGGAGAATCATGGAGCTTGACGATCCTGTCGAAGCCCTCCTGGCTGTGGGCGATTCTCGGAAGTCCGAAGATCGGCCATGCCGGATCATCCGGATGACACGCCATCTTCACGCCAACCTCTTCACAGGTCGGGATAATGCCGTCAAGGAAATACTTATAGTTCTCAAGCAGCTGCTCAGGTCCTATCTCCTCGTACTGCTTTAGGGTCTTCTCCAGCTCTGCCAGTCTCTCCGGCTCCCAGCCCGGAAGAGAGAAGCCATTGGAGGACTCCGCCGTCTTACGGACAATCTCCAGCGGCGTCATATCTCCAAGCTCCGCCTCGTCAAAGTAGAGACTGTTGGAGCCGTCCTCCGGAATGACACGGGCAAGATCGGTACGAAGCCAGTCCAGCACCGGCATGAAATTATAAATGATGACCTTTACCCCAAGTTCCGCCAGGTTGCGAATGGTTTCACAGTAGTTTTTAATATACTGGTCTCTGGTGGGAAGCCCCATCTTGATGTCCTCGTGAACATTCACGGACTCGATCACCTCACACTCCAGCCCCGCAGCATGGACCTCATCAATATACCTTTTGCACTCCTCTATGCTCCAGACCTCGCCGGCTGCCTTGTAGTCCAGAACCCCCATGACACCGGTCATCCCGGCAATCTGCTTGATCTGCTTCAGGCTCACATTGTCGCTGTCTGCGCCATACCAACGGAATGTCATTTTCATAATGTTATTCTCCTCTGCCAAAGCAATGTTTCTCCTAAATTGTAACCGCTTTACTGAATTTCGCAAGCAGGGTTTTTCCTACTCGTTCATCCCGATCAGATCGAACCTTTCTGTCGAAATCACAAGTTCAAAATCTCTCTTTTCCGGTTTTCTGCATTTTACCCAAACAGTTCTGTCCTCCATGTGATAGTACCACCCGCTCTGTGCCTTTTCAAAATCATCTTCCACGATAAACTGCGGAAGCTTTTCGCCCTCCAGGCTGCACCAGAAAGCGCCTTTTTGCTTGCTGACCAGCCGAAACCGCAGTTCCTCTGCCGTCTCTTTAAAGCTTCCCTCCGTATGGAAGGAAATCCGGGTTCTCTCTCCTGCATGAACGGCAATCACCGTCCTTGCATATTCCCCCTGCCTGTAGTTTTTCGTATGACCGTCATCATCATACAACACAAAGGAAAAATCCTGTTCCGCGGAAATCATGAAATCCAGCTTTTTCATGACATCTCTCTGAATTTTCCGGATACCCTCCGTCGTAATAAAGACGCCGGAGCCCCGCAGAAACATCGGGATACTTTCCTCCTGTACCGGAACCGTAATTTCCTGTCCTCCCTCATACTCCCGAAGATGATCGTTCATGTCATACCAGCGGCAGCCCTCCGGGAGATACAGCGTTCTTGTCCCGGCAGCTTCCTCAAGGACATTGGCAACCAGAACCGAAGGACCGAACATAAAGCTCAAGCTCCGATCCGTATAGCAGCGCCGATCCTCCGGGAATTCCAAAAACAGTGCCCGCATCACCGGGATACCGCTTTCGCTGGCTTCCTGCATCAGAGAGTACAGGTAGGGGAGCATCCGATAACGAAGCCGAAACGCTTTCCGGATCGCCGGAAGCTCCTCCCGGTACATCCAGGGCTGTGTGATCGTATTGTCCGAATTGGCCGAATTGATGACAAAGCGCGGCTGAAAGATTCCATTCTGGATCCACCGTCTCAAAAGCTCCGGCCCCGGCGCCGCTCCGGCGAACCCGCCGATATCACAGCCCATATTGGCACAGCCGGAAAGTCCCATGCCCATGATCGTCGCTACGTTGAATTTCAGCGTTCTCCAGTCCGTCAGATTATCTCCGCCCCAAACCTGCGCATAACGCTGGATTCCGGCATAGCCGGCACGGTTGATGATATAGGGGCGTTCCTCCGGGTAAACCTCTTCCAGCGCTTTCCCGGCAGTGTACGCCATCATATTGGAATGGATGATTTTGAGCTCTGCCATGGTACCGCCCATGCCTTCAAAATCACAGCGGGCATTACGATCCTCGATTCCGTCGATCTCACAGTTATCGTTCCATACGGTTTTTTCTCCCTTTTTCAGGATCGTTTCCTTCAGAAGCTTTTTCCACGCGTTTCGCCCGGCTTTCCCGGTGAAATCCACAAAACGACCCTCACCGCCCCACCAGCGTCCATAATAATCCTCTTTTCCATCCGGCGTTTTGATAAAGGCGTTTTCCTTCTCATAAAAACCGGCATAAGGATGATGTTTTAAAACGCCCGGCTTCAGATTACAGATCACATTGATCCCCCTCCTTGCCATTTTCCGGAAGAATCCTTCCGGATCCGGAAATCTCCGACGATTCCAGTTGAAGGTATATCGCAGATTGTCCTCTTCTCCGGAGGAATAACCGGAGGCAAGCCAGAAGTTATCAATCGGAAGCTCTTCCTTTTCATACTTGTCAATCACACGGTAGATTTCCCGATCACAGTCCCGTTCCAACTCCGTATAATACATGGTTGAAGCACAGTAGCCGAGAGATTGCTTGGTCGGAAGGCAGGTTCTGCCGGTCAGGAAAGTATACCCTTCCACAACCTCCCTGGCGCCTGGTCCGTTGATCAGAAACAGATCGATATCCCCGCCGTCCGCCTGCCAGTAGCAGTAGCGGTCCCAATATCCGCTGATTTCCTCTCCCATGTCAAAAACACAGTCATAAGAATTGTTGTAGAAAAGCCCCAGCGCATGCAGTCTGTCCTCATTGATGCGGATATAAAAGGGAATATGCTTATACATGGGGTCTCCATGCTCCGGATCATGTCCGATCGCATCCTTCGGGGACATCCTGAGTCGTCTGCCCTTTTTATCCAGATATCCCGTTTTCTCTCCAAAACCGAAGAAATGATCCTTTTCTCGGTCCATCACACTGTAGTGACTGATTCTTCCAAGCTGATCCTTTTCAAAGGCCCTCTCCGCCAGATCCCGGTAAATCAGCTTCCCCTCTCTGTCATACAGGCGGAAGGAAAGCGGACATTTCTTCATCACCAGCTGCAGCGTTCTCGTAGAAAAGCGAAGCTCCTCTTCCAATTCCTCACAGGGAACCGCAAGCGCCTGAATTCTTTTTCGCTCTTCGGAAAACAGTTCATCCAGGCGATCCTCCCATGCCGTGGTAACCAGCGCATAGGATGCCTCCCGAAAGCTTCTGGAAAAGCTCACCCGAATTCTGATGATATCCTCCGTCAGGAAAACCAGCATGATATCTGCCTGATCTCCGTGAATGAGGTATCCGTTTTCCGTTTTCTGAAAAGAGATATATTTCTTTAACAGCATGACTCTCCTCCTACATTCCGATCAGATCAAATTTTTCAAAGGATACCGACAAAACAACGTCCTCTCCGAAATGATCAAACTTTATACTGACTGCACGATCACTCTGACTGTAATACCAGCCCTCCATAGCCTTTTCAAACTTTTTCCTGTTCAGGTAATGAGAAAGCATTCTGTCTCCGAGCTTTATAAAATAGGGACTCTTCTCCTTCTTTACCATCTCCACCAGAATCCGCTTTATGCTGTCCGGGTAACTGCCTTCCCCATGCAGAGACAGCTTCACAAGCTCCTTCCCCTCCATCCGGATCTCCGTTTTCCGGTATCCGCCATGTCGATAATCATTACTCTTCCCGTCATCGTCATATAAAGTAAAGCTTCGATCCACGCCCGGCACCAGAAGCAGATGCAGATCCGTAACATGCTCTCTCTCCATACTGTAAATCTGATTATCCGCCATCGGGACGACAGCACCTTCCCGGAGAAACATGGGAATACTGCTTATATCCACTGGTATCTCAATTTCCTGTCCGCCCTCGTAGCAGCGGAAATGATCTGCCCAGTCATACCACCGCGTACCCTGCGGAAGATATACTTTTCTGGTCTTTGCCCCCTTTTCCAGCACATTGGCAACCAGAATATCCCTGCCAAACATATAGTCAAAACTGCTGTCCCACACCTTCGGATCCTTCTCAAACTCATACACCAGCGCCCGCATAATCGGCGCCCCCGTCTGCGTCGCCTCATACAAAAGGGAGTACAAATACGGCGTCATACGATAGCGGAACAGGATTGCGGACCGGATCAGCTCCGTCTTGTCCCGGTACATCCAGGGCTCCGTTACCGTATTGTCAGAGCTGGCGGAATGAATCGAAAAACGCGCCTGAAAAATCCCCTGCTGTACCCAGCGCACAAAAAGCTCTCCCTCCGGCGCCTCTCCGGCGAAACCGCCGATGTCGGCACCTTCGTTCGGCTGTCCAGAAAGTCCCATGCCGGTAATGATGGGGATGCCATATTTCAGACTCTCCCAGTCCGTATGGTTGTCTCCGCACCAGGTCTGAGCATACTGCTGTATCCCGGCACTGCCGCTCCGGCAGACCACATAGGGACGGGCATTGGAATCATGTTCCTCAATCGCCTCCACCGTAGCTTTACACATCAGATTTGACTGAAGCGCTTTCAGTGCCGCGATACTCCCCTGTTTCCCTTCAAAGTCACATATACTGTCCTTATCCAGGAGACTGTCATACTCACAGTTGTCATCCCAGACAGAATTCGTTCCCACGGAAATAAGGTTTTCCGTCAGATACTGTTTCCAGCCGGCTCTTCCCTTCGGACTGGTATAGTCAAAGAAAGCTCCGTCGCCGCCCCACCATCTTCCAACGGCATAGGTATCCGGATTCTGGCTGTCCCGTACAAAGACTCCCCTCTCCTCCATCGCCGAAAAATACGGATGCATCAGAAGAATCCCCGGTTTTACATTCGGCACATTCTGCGCACCTTTTTCGTTCATAGCAGCGAAATATGCCTTCGGATCCGGAAAACGGTCTCGGTTCCAGGTAAAGAGACACCTCTTTCCCCGATAGGAGGTATAGCCAGAAGAAAGATGGAAGCCATCGATCGGGAAGCCCTCCTCCTTAATGGTATCCACAAAATCAAGGATCTCCCTGTCACAGTCCTTTTCCAGCTCCGAATAGTACATGGAGGATGCCTGATAGCCCAGCGCACGCTTCGGAAGCAATGCCGGGCGTCCGGTCAGCCTTGTATAGCCATTCACAATGCCGGGAATCGTTCCTTCGGCAATCAGGAAACAGTCGATATCTCCGCCGTCTGCCTGCCAGTAACTGTACCGTCCCCAGTAATTGGACTTCTCACAGCCCATGTTAAATATTGATTCATAAAAATTATGATAGAACACGCCGATTGCTTTGCCGCTCTCTCTGTGCAGCTGGATGTAAAACGGGATATGCTTGTACAGTGTATCCGTCTTCTCCGCATCATAGCCCATGGCGTCGGTTGCTCTTTCCCTGAGAAAACGCTTGTTCTTGTTCAGTTCGCCGCCCTTTTCTCCGAATCCGTAGAAACAGTCCTCTTCATCCATAGCACTGAAATGCTGAATTCTGAAGTTTGAGTCCTGCAGGAATGGATTTCCGGCGATATCCTGATACAGGAGATCCCCCTCCCTGTCATACAGCCGGAAGGAAAGCGGATCCTTATCAACCAGAAGTTTTACCTTTTCCGTCATAAACTGATACCCCGTCTCTGTTTCCGAAAGTGCCGGGACAATACCTGCTACCCGCTCTCTTCTCCCTGCAAACAGAGGATCCATCCGATCCTCCCATGACGTCAGCATCAATACATAGGACTCCTCCGGAAACTCTCTTTGAAAAGAAACTCTCATCCGGAGGATATCCTCCGTCAGAAAATACAGCTGGATATCCGCTCCGTCCGTATGCAATATGCAGCTGTTGGTCAAAACTTCCATTCCTGTCATTTTGGTACAGATCTTCATCTTTTTATCTCCGATTGAAACAAAGGGCAGCAGCCTTATCTCAGCTGCTGCCTTGCCGTGAGTTGTCTTATCTTTTACCACCAGAACGAAGGAACCAGTTTCAAAAGATAGGGAATGATCAGACAGATCGCCGGAATAAAGGTGATCAGGAGCAGTGCCACTACCATCGCCGCAAACATCGGGATGATATACCTGGTGACCCCCTCAATCCTGACATGTCCGATTCCGCAGCCTACGAAAAGACAGGAGCCTACCGGAGGTGTTACCGATCCGATGCCGAGATTCATGATCAGCATCAGTCCGAAATGAACATCGCTCATACCGATGGAACGGGCAATCGGCAGGAAAATCGGGACAAAGATCAAAACCGCCGGTGTCAGATCCAAGAACATTCCCATCACCAGAAGAAACACATTCATAATCAGCAGGACCACATAGCGGTTACTGGAAATGCTCATCAGCATCGTACTAATCGCTACCGGAATCCCGGTATAGGACATCACATAAGACATGATCGTGGAAGCTGAAATCAGGAAGAGGATCGTCGCAGAACTGATCATGGTATCCGCAAGCATGTCATAATAATCCTTCAGACTGATCTCCCGATACACAATACCGAGCAGAGTACAGTAGAGGATACATACGACACCTGCCTCCGTTGCCGTGAACCATCCTGCCAGAATTCCTGCCATAACAATGATGACTGCCATCAGGGACGGAATCGAATCCGCAAGCACCTTGCCTGCCGGATCATTTTCCACAATCTGCGAGGCTTTATAGCCTTTCTTGTTGGCAAGAATAATTGCGACCGCAAGAACACAGAGTCCGAGGAGCGCTCCGGTAAAGTATCCTCCCATAAAAAGCGCTGCGACGGAAACGCCGCCGGCGGTGATGGAATACAAAATCAACGGTCCGGACGGTGGAATCAGGATTCCTGTCGGCGCAGAACAGATATTGACCGCAGCGGAATAGTTCGGATCATATCCCTCATCCTTTTCCAGCGGGCTCATGATACTGCCCATCGCAGAGGTTGCTGCCACAGAGGAGCCGGAAATGGCACCGAAAAACATATTGGCAAGCACATTGGTCGCGGCGAGATATCCCGGTACTTTTCCGACCACAAGACGTGCCAGACGCACCAGTCTTTTCGCGATTCCTCCCTTGTTCATGATATTGCCACCCATCATGAAAAATGGAAGCGCCAGAAGAGAAAACGAATCGATTCCTGCAAAGCATCTCTGTGCCGCCGTGATCGCAAAGATATCTCCCGGCATCCCGGCAGACAGCGCCGTCAGAATCGACGCGATTCCGATTCCGACGGAGATCGGCACACCGGAAAACATCAGGAAAAAGAAAGAACCGAACAAAATCACAATCGATTGTCCTACCATATCAGTTCCCTCCTTTCTTCGTAAACATACGGAGATACTTCAGAATCCGCGCAACAACGATCAGAGCGCCAGAAATCGGCAGAATCGAATACATGACAGTAAAGGGGATATGCATTACCGAGGAAACATTGGTACTGCCTGCCGCCATCCTTCCCCCTCCATAGATAAAGACATAAATCACAAATCCTAAAACACAAATCTCCGTAAACACACTGAGAGCCACCGCAAAAGTCCCTTTTGCTCTGCTCTTGATCAGATCCAGTGCCAGATGCTGATCCTTATAAAAGCAATAGGCAGAGCCGATCATGGATGCCCAAATCAGCACATATCTCAGAAACTCATCGGTAAATGTCGACGGATCTCCCAGAATCCACCGGGTAAAAATCTGCCAGAAGCCGCCCGAAATCAGCAGGAGCATCGACAGCGACATCAGAAAGCGCATCCCGATGTCCAGCATTTTATCAACCTTTTTCAAGGATTTCCCCCTCCTCTTTGATATAAAACGGAGCGCCGGAATCCGGCAGCTCCGCACACTTTACTTCTTCCTTTGCCCTTCTTACTTTGCACTGTTCTGGATCTTCTCTACCACAGCATAGCTTGCAGGACTGCTCGTCTTCAGCTTGTCATAGATCGGCTGGCATGCTTTCTGGAAAGCATCCTTATCCACATCCTCCACAAACTCTACTCCAAATTTATTGACAACATCCGACTTGACCTGATCCTCGAAATTCTTCCAAGAGATTTTATACTCCTCAGACATCTCCTGCGCCGCATCCTGTATTGCCTGCTTCTGTGCATCCGACATCTGGTCCCATAGCCTGGAAGAAAGAATCACGATATCCGGAATTCTGGTATGCTCATCCAAGGAATAATATTTTGCCACCTCGCCATGGTCACGAAGTGCCGTCACATTGTTCTCTGCGCCATCAATGACACCCTGCTGCAGTCCGGTATAAATATCACTGTAACCTATAACTGTAGCGGAACCGCCAAGTGCGTCCATCATGTCGATCGCCATCTGGGAATCCATCGTACGAATCTTCAGTCCCTTCAGGTCTTCCGGTTTGCGAATCGGCTTATTCTTGGTATAAAAGGAGCGGGAACCGGAATCCATCCAGGTCAGGCCGAAGAATCCCTGATCCTTCGTCGACTCCAGAACTTCCCTGGCATCATCGCTGTCCATAAACTGATAAAAATGATCCCTGTCCTTGAAAACGTATGGAACCGAAAACGCATTAAACTCACTGCTGAAATTTCCGAGGGTCGATGCGGATACCTTGGCCATATCCAATGCACCGGACTGAATCTGTGAAATCATGTCCGCCTCGCTTCCCAGAGTCCCGTTCGGAAAAATCTGGATATTGATGCTGCCGCCCGACTTTTCCTTCACCTTCTCCGCAAAGGATTTCATGGCGACATTCACGGCATGATCCTCTGCCATATTGTGACCAAGCCTCAGATTAAACGTCTTTTCCTCCCCGGAAGCGCTGCCGGGTGACGCTGCGGCGGTGCTGCCGCTCTTTGTTCCTCCTCCGCAGCCGACAAGTGCCAGCGCCATACCAGCTGCCACTACAACCGAAGTAACCTTTCTCCATACCTTCATCATTTCCTCCCTGAGATAGCATCATTGATTTGTCGTGCTGTGTTGAAAAGACTGTACGACATCCCTCAGATTCCACAAAAGCAGATTCTTTCGTTTCATCCAATTTTTTCCCGTCTTATGTCTGAGAAAATCCAGAAATGCCTCCTGCTCCGCGATTTCATTTCTCCCAAGTGCGGAAATCGTATGATCATAAAAAACCAAAAAGAAATACTCCGGATCAAAGACCAGATGAGAAAAGTGAGAATACGGAATCCTCATACTGCCCTCTCCGGACAGCTCCAGAAACTCCTCTGTAAAGGAAAGCCGATACAACGGCATATTTCCCTTTCTTTTTTCCCAAGTCTCCTGTGCCTTCAGCATAGCAGGAAGCTCTCTGCTGACAATCGCCCAGCCTCCGGCAAACAGAATCATCAGCCTGAATGCCCCTGCAAGAGGAAGTACAACTGCCATTCCAACAAGAACCGCACCAACCAGAAAAATCAGAAGCTCTGTCCTTTGATGAAACAGGCTGTATTCCAGACAGAAGATACGGTTTAAGCATTCCCTGTCATATCGGATTTTCCCTTGAAATCTGCCACTCTGCATATTTCTTTTCGTTTCTCTGAACATCTGCCGCCGCATTCTAAGCAGTAGTCTTTACATCCTCAGAATATCGTATCCCCTCTGCAAAATCTATGCAATTCTTGCTTTGTTTCGTTTCGTATTATACATATCTTGTCCTGTTCCTCACGGCATGCTATACTTCCGTCAGCCTAGGGATAGCCCCTTCCACCCGGGCGAAAGGAGATGCGTATGCTGGATCAGGCGGGAATCGCGATGGCACAGGGAAAAAATATTGCTCTGGAGCGGCTGAGCGGGGTCAATGACAATATGAAGCACGCTCATTTTCATAATTACTATGAGCTGTATTTTCTGGAATCCGGAGAAAGAATTCAATGTCTGAATGACAGCTGCTGCACGATGGTCTCCAATGACCTGATCTTCTTCCCCGCCTACCACATGCACTACTCCTATGGTCGGGAAAATGTTCCGTTTCAGCGTATTCTTCTGTATTTTGACCGCAGCATGATCGATTCTCCCGCACTCCTGGAGCGGCTGAATCACAGCGCCGGGCTCTTTCATCCCAGCCCCGTACGTGCCCGGCTGATCCACACCCTGCTTGAAGAACTCCTGCATAAGCAGAACCAGAACTTTGAATTTCATGAGCTCTACATGCAATCCATACTGAAGGCAATTCTGGCAAATCTTTTACAGGAAAAACAAATTCTGCCGGCTTCACGGGAAATTAACATCTCACGGATCCGGCAGATCCTCAACTATATTCATCTTCATTACTATGAGCACATTGATCTGGCATCACTGTCCCGGCAGTTTTATATCAGTCAGTTCTATCTCTGCCGAAAATTCAAGGAAACAACAAATCGTACGGTTTCTCAGTATATCAATTCCACACGAATCATGAACGCCCAGCGAAAATTCTGGGAAACGGATCTTTCCGTCACAGAGGTCTGCCAAAGCTGCGGCTTTACCAATCTCACCAATTTCAACCGTGTTTTTAAAAGCATCACCGGCATGACTCCCTCCGGCTATAAACGAAGCGTGAAAATCTCCAATGAGGTGAAGCTCTGATCTGCCGAGAAACACAGGCTTTTATCCAGTCCTACTCCTCCAGCCCGTCAAATGTAAATGCAATCTTACGGATGCCCGGATCATGACTGTCCACAAAATCAAACGCCTTCTGAGCATCCGTCAGCTGAAAGGTATGTGATACAAAGCCGTTTAAATCCACCTTGCCTGATTTGATCAGCTCGATTGCCTCTCCGAATTTCCTATTCTGAAGCCGGGAACCCCGCACATCCAGTTCTTTCGAAGTAATGAGGAACTGGTTTACCGCTGTATCGGCAACGGAAAAGCCCATTGTGATGACACGACCGGCATTCCCGGTTGCCTTCAACGCGTTCATAAGAGAGTCCTTGGTACAGGCGGCATCTATCGTGACGGTGACCCCATAACCATCCGTGATCTCCCGTACCCTCTGCTCCAGATCTTCGCTGCGTAAATTCACCGTCCACCCAGCACCATTCTTCCGTGCATCCTCCAGCTTGGAATCTACGACATCCGCTACGATGATATTCGGACAATGCAGACGCGCAATCTTCAGAATGGAAGATCCCAGAGCTCCGTAGCCGATCAGCAGAAGGATATCCTCTTTCTTCAGCTCCGCCCTCGAACAGCTCTGGATGGCAATAGTGATCGGCTCAATCATAATCGCGTCAATATCCGAAATGTTCTCCGGAATCAGTCCAACCGAAAGGATCAGCGTATCACATACGACTTCCTCCTCCGTCCCCGGAATCGGCTGCAGCTTTTCATCCACCTTCTGGATCGTCACACCGGTAAGTCTGCGATCCCCATGAATAGCCGTTACGGTATGACCGAGAAACAGAGGAATATTATAATCATGAAGACACTGCTCAATATTCCTCGGAAGACCGCTGGCATAATGCTGAAGTTCATAGACTGCAAGTACACGGGATCCCTCCAGCGTCAGTCTCCTTGCCATGATCATTCCGATATCCCCGGAACCAAGAATTACCGTTTTTTTTGCCGGCATCCGATTATAGAGATTCATATACGCCTGAGCTGCTCCGGCAGTAAAAACACCGCTTGGCCTTTCTCCCGGAATTGATAGTGCCCCTCTTGTCCTTTCCCGGCATCCCATGGCAAGAATAACCGCCTTTGCCTGAATTTCAAGAAGTCCCTCCCTGCTTACTGCCGTAATAAGTTTTTCTTTTGTGATGCCAATAACGGCAGTTCCGGTTTTGCAAGGAATCCCCAGCTCTCTGGCTTTATCGATGAAACGATCCGCATACTCCGGTCCGGAAAGAGATTCCCCAAAACGTGTCAGTCCAAATCCGTCATGAATACACTGACGGAGGACTCCTCCCAGCTGACTTTCCCTCTCCAATACCAGAAGATTTTTAATGCCTGACATATAGAGCTTTACTGCGGCAGAAAGTCCTGCAGGACCTCCGCCGATGATGGCCACATCTACCTGCTTCATAGCTGCTCCTTCCTGACCTTCCCAAAAAGAGGCTGTGACCCCTCCCGGTTATACAGCACTTCCTCCGGCTTCAGTGAAAGCTCCTGCTCCAGCATCTGTTCAATACGCATCTGACAGTATCCTCCCTGACAGCGCCCCATCATCGATCTGCTGCGATACTTTACTGATACCATGGTGGAAACCTGCAGGGGATTATGGATTGCCTCCAGAATTTCCGCCTTTGAAACCTTTTGGCAGCGGCAGATCAGATCTCCATAATCCGGATTCTTCCGAATTGCGGCTTCCCTCTCCTCCCTGCTCATTTCCGAAAAACGACGGATGCCCTTTCTCCTGCTGCAGAAGTTCGGATTTTCCGAAAATACTTCTCTTTCTTTCATGAGCGTCAGCACATACTCGGCGATCGGGACTGCTGCCGTCAATCCCGGAGATTCGATTCCCATGAGGTTGACTGCGCGAGGCGCAAGCTCATCCCGAATCTCAATTCTAAAGTCCTGAATGATCCCCTTCTCGTCCACCCACTTCGGAAGGATACCACAATAGTTCCGGATATAGTCCTTTTTTTCAATATGAGGCCAGAGACGGGAAGCATCCTCTGCCAATGCCCGGAGATTCTCAGCCGGCACATCATATCTGATGAAGCAGTCTGTGTTCTCCGCATCCGGACCAACAATCACATTACCGTCTGTTGTCGGAGTCACATGAATCCCCATATAGGTGTTGGATGGCACCGGATAAACCGGCATCGGAAGCAAAACACCAGTCCTCTGATCGAGAATGATATAGTGACCCTTGGAACCAATAACACGGTATCCGGTTATTCCGAGAAGATCCGAAATTTTTTTTGCGCCAAGCCCCGCCGCATTGATAATCCAGCGCGTTTGACAGCTCCACCCGCCTTCTTTTGCTTCCGGAAGCCGCCCTGTATTTTTCGGATTCTGCGTCACCGCTCCGGACACAAGATAATGTCCCTCCGGAAGTCTTGTGATCCTGCTTACCTCTTTTCCAAAGAGATAACTGACTCCATTCTCCGCTGCGTTTTCAGCAAGAGCGATAGTATACAAAAAAGGATCCACGATACCGCTGTTCGGAGACCACATGGCAAAGTTCCCACGCACAGTCGGCACCAGCTCATGAAGTTTTTCTCCGTCGATCAGCTCCAGCCCTTCTACACCATTGCTTTTTCCCTGCGCCATAGTCTTTTGTAAAGATTCAAGATCCTCCTCTGTGTTGCCTACCAGAACCTTTCCTGTTTTCCGAAAGGGAAAATCCAGTTCCCGAGAGAGCTGTTCCATTCCCAGATTTCCCTGTACACAAAGCCTTGCCTTCAGGGTTCCGCTGTCATAAGCAAAGCCGCCATGCACAACCCCGGAATTTCTTCCGCTGGTCTCATAGCAGACATCCAGATTTTTCTCCAGCACCAAAACAGAAAGCTGATATTTGCTGAGTTCCCTTGCAATGGCGGAACCCACCACCCCTCCTCCGATCACAATAACATCCCATAATTTCTCCATAGCGATTTCCTTCCTGAACTTAGAGTTTCTGATAAAGAAAACTCCTTCCCTCTCAGGAAGGAGTTAGGGAAACACCTCCCAGGCGTTTCCCTAAGGATTCTGTGGTTTAATACATTCCCGGAAAAAGGAAGCTCGGGATTGCCAGCCAGACATTCGGAAAGAGCACCAGAAGCGCGAGCACTACAAGGGAAGACAGGAAATACGGAAAAGTTCCCTTGAAGGCATCCTCGATAGTGATGCCGCTGATAGAGGATGCGATCAGGAGACAAAGCCCGTACGGAGGAGTCACCAGTCCAAGGGCCAGAGTAACGATAATAATAAGTCCGAGGATAATCGGGCTGATGCCGAGTGCCTGTGCCGACGGCAGGATAATCGGAACAAATAGAATCATGGCAGGTACCGCATCCATAAAAGTTCCAACAAACATGAAGAAAGCAACGACGACAATCAGGAAAATAAGACTTCCTCCCGGCATATTGGTGAAAAATTTCTGCACAATCATATTCAGCTGATAGTAGGAAAGCAATTCACCAAGTGCATTGGCTGTCGCCAAAGCAAACAGGGACAGAGAGGACAGCTTCATGGTCTCAATCAGTATCCTCGGAAGGTTTCTGATCTTGATGGTGTGATAGTATCCGATACCGACAATCAAGGCATAAACACAGGCGATCGCAGAAGACTCCGTCGGCGTAAACAGACCTGTCACAATACCACCGATCAAAATGATCGGCGTCAGAAGCGCCGGAAGAGACTGGAAAACCAGCTTCAGTGTATCCTTAACAGATACCGGCTCCATCTTCGGAAAATTCTTCTTATGAGAGTTCATACGGACCACTGCCATCTGTGCCAGCCCGAGAAGAATCCCCGGAACCAGTCCTGACATAAACAGTCCGCCAGTGGAGACATTGGCGATTCCCGCATAAACCACCATGGTGATGCTTGGCGGGATGATAGAGCCGAGGGTGGAGGAGGCCGCAGTAACCCCCACTGAGGTTCCCTTGTCATACCCCTGCTTCTCCATCGCAGGGATCAGGATAGAACCGATTCCTGCAGTATCTGCCTGAGAGGAACCTGAGATCCCCGCAAAAATCATCGAAACCAGGACATTAGAGTATGCGAGACCGCCTCGGAAACGACCGACCATCGCATTACAGCAGTCGATCAACTTACTGGTAATTTCTCCCTCATTCATAAGGTTGGCCGCCAGAATGAACAGCGGCACCGCCAGAAGCGTAAAGCTGTTCATTCCATTGAACATCTTGGAAAAGACCACCGAATTGGGAATAGATCCCATGGAGGCGATCCCCACAAAGGATACTACCCCCAGCGCAAAAGAAATCGGAATGCCGATCACCACAAAGGCAACAAATAATACCACTAAAAAAACTCCCATGATCACTTGTCTCCTTTCATGATGCTCCTGCAATCGTTGGACAGATGGTACAGAAGATAGATAGCAGAGCTGGCACCGCAGATCGGAAGACAGAGCCAGGTCGGGCCTCTCTTAAACGACGGGATATTGGTCCAGGTATAGTTCCAGAACTGCTTTGCCACCTGAACTCCATAGATCAGCATCAGTACCGCAAAACTCAGCATCACCAGATGAATCACCAGAGAAAGCAGCGCCTTTCCCCTCTTACTCCTCACCGCATCACTGATGGAGGTAAAGGCAAAATGTCGCTCTTCAAATACCATCGCTCCTGCCCCCATAAAGACTGCCCATATAAAGGAATACATCTCGATATCCTCAATCCATGTGGCAGCGATTCCCAGGTAACGGGTTACCATCTGATACACAACCGCAATCAGAAAAATAAACAGAAAGATCCCGCCTGCGGCGATCTGCACCCTGGCAAGGGTAGAAATCACTTTCTTCATAACGCTCTCCTATCAATCTCAGAAAAGACTGGAGACCACGAGGAATCCCTCCTGGTCTCCCTGCCGGGCAAAGCTCTTTACCAACGATTCATTTCTTTTCTGCCTTTTGAACCATCTCCAGCTCTTCCTGCATATTGTACTTCTTTGCAAACTCGTCCTGAATCGGGGAAGCGATCGCTTTGAAGGCATCGATATCCATATCCTCATGGTTCGTTACCTCGGCACCATCTGCAATCACCTTTTCCTTGGAAGTCTTAAACATATCATATACCGTCTGACGCTCTACTTCTGTAGCTTTCTTGGCAGCCTCGTCCACCCACTTCTTCTGCTCATCGCTCAGCTTATTGTATCTATTCCCGTCCATCAAAAGCAGTCTTGTCGTATAGTCATGATGTGTTTCACAGATGTAATGTCCGTTAGCTGTCTTATGATGCTCTTTCAGCATCAAAGAGGTGTAATCATTTTCTGCGGCATCGACAACGCCCTGCTGCAATGCCTGGTAAAGCTCTCCCCATGCAACAGAGGTCGGAACCGCGCCGCAGTTCTTCCAGAATTCCTGCTGCACCTGAGAATTCTGGGTACGGATCGTCATCCCCTTCAGATCCTCCGGTTTGGTGACCGCTTTCTTTCCATAATAATCGCGAACCGAAGAGGTCCAGTAACTCTCGATACGGAAGCTGTTGCCAGTCTTCTCACTGACGATCTCTTTCATCTTGTTTCCGAAATCACCGTCGACTGCCGCTTCCCAGTGATCAAAGTCATCAAAGAGATAGTAGAGGGAGAAAAAATCCACCTCCGGAACACCGATGGAGGTCATAAATCCCGGAGATGCTACAACAAGGTCCGCAGCTCCCATGGAAAGTTTTTCGACCAACTCATTCTCATTTTCTCCCAGTGTCCCCTTATGAACCGTCACTGTCGCCTTGCCGCCGGAAACCTTTTCCAGCTCTTCCTTGAAGGCATCCATACCAATAGAGTAGGGATTATCTTCAGAGGTCTGGTTCGAAGCGATAATCAGATTCAGCTCCGCGCCGGAGACTGTGCCGTTCTTGGAATCAGCTGCACCGGAGCCGGACGCTTCACTGCTGACGGCCTTCTCTGTTGTTTTGGCTGTGCCTGATCCTCCGCATGCCGTGATGGCAGATACTGTCATCAGAGCTGCCAAAGCAAATGCTAACTTCTTTTTCATCATACTCTCCTCTCATAATAAACATCCTTTTTCAAAGGTGGATTCCCGTAACCATTTCTGCAATTTTCACTTCCGGAAAATCAATTCTTGTCCTTCGCTGCCTTATCCTCCATCGCATGTACCATATTAACCACAAACTCGTGGCTCGGTACAGCTACACCGAGCTTTTTGGCGGCCTTCACGACAGAGCCGCTGATGGTCTCTACCTCTGTACGACGTCCCTCTTTCAGATCTGCACATATAGAAGTGATTCCTTCCGGACTGTGCTCCGTGACTGCGTGAACAGACGCGATGATAGCTTCCTCATCCGCTACAAGATGAAGCACATGTGCAACCCCCACCGCTTCATGGATCAATGCCAGCGTCAGCTGCCAGGCGTATTTATTCTCTCCGACAAAGCCGATCGGTACCTGGAGCAGTCCGGTCACCGCAGATAGAGAAATATTTGTGAAGAGCTTATCCCAGATCAGCTGCTGAATATTCTTATGTATCGCTGTCTTAAAGCCGCAGCCGTCAAAGTTCTCCTTCAGCCTCGCAAGAAAGCCCTCCTTATCTTCTGCAAGCATCCCTACATTGGTTCTTCCCTCTCCGCCATGACGAACTTGAGCAAGTCCGAGCACCGCACCATTGTCCTCCGTGGTTCCGATAATGACATGCTCCCTGTCAACGAACTCTTCCAGTATATCCTCATGTCCCGAGCCGTTTTGAAGCGTCAGGATATAGGTGTTCTTCCCGATAATGTTCCGGTTGCCGGCAAGCGCTGCCTTGGAGTGGAGTGCCTTTACAAAAAGAATCACCAGATCCATCTCCGGTAATCCTTCTCCGGAGGCAGAAGCATGAGGATGATAATGGTTTCTTCTTCCGTTCTCCTCAAGTATGATGCCTTCCCTGTTAATCCGCATAATGAGTTCTCTGAAGGTATCAATCATATAAACATCATTATGCAGAGAAAGATGCCCGCCATAAATGGATCCCATCGCTCCCGCACCGATCACGGCAATTTTCATTCATGACCTCCTCAGCTGAACTCTTTCATGCCTTCAATGGCATACGCGCGAACCGGACTGGAATCCAGCCCCAGTATCGGAAGCGGAGAATAGGACATGAAGAAGATCTGCTGCTTCAGCTGCTCCAGATTCTTCAGGACCTCCAGAAATACAATGTTCTCTGCCAGAAGAATATCATGGAAGGGCTTGACATCTTCATTGCAGTTCTCAATGGAAACTCCGTCACCGAAGCCGACACACTTGACCTTATGTTCCCTGAACCACTCTGCCGTCTCTCCATTGACAAACAGACGCTTATCCTTCTCTGTATTGGTATCCGGAGTAAAGGGATTCAGCTTGTAGGAGGAGTCAATGATAACAATATCTCCCTCTTTCACCATGGAGGCTTCAGCGTCGAGATCCTTCTTGGTGATATGTGCATTCGGCTTTACGCTTTCTTTAAAATTGATATATACGGCACGTCCCATAAAGGTACTCAGCGGCAGCTCCGCTACAGACGGCCAGGCATCATCATGATGATACGGACACTCGCAATGCGTTCCCAAATGGCTCATAATATCAATATTGGTATGATAATCAGGAATCGGTCCGCCGGTGTTGAAACGAAACAGATGACACCTTCTGGTCTCTGTTGCCGGATCAATCGTCTTGGATAAATCGATAAGGCGCAAGCCGTTCCCCAAATTATATACTACCTCCATAGTCCCCTCCTTGCCGGAAAACAATTTTATGCCGAAGCACTGGCTCGATACAGTAAATTTCTTAGTACAAATCTGCGATAAATGAAAGCGTTTACATCTCTTTGTCTTGTGAGAATTTCTTCAACTTTCATACACGGAAATTCAGCTCCGTTCACCTAGCAGAAATATCCTCCTGAGACAGTTTTCCCTCTGCAATGTTCCGAACCAGCTCCCAGATCCGCTCATCTACCGGTACACCGATTTTCCGGGATTCTTCCCTTCTTGCTCTGGTGCCCTCTCCCGGTTGTTTCACCGGATGTGTCGGATCGATCGGATGTGTCGCATCCGCAGCCTCAATACGTCGATTCCACTTTTTCTGTATCGCCTCCTTTTCGCCAAAGAGATAAGGATCAATCGCAATAAAAATCTGACAGCAGCCGGTGCAGGACCCCCTTCCCTCCTCATCCAGCTCCACGCCGGAATTGCCGTTCGCAAGAGCGGATGCGATAAGGTCCAGTGCGATTGCCATCGCAGAGCCCTTCCAGTACCCGGCCGGCATGATGCGCATCGAATCTTCAATAGCGCTCGGATCCGTCGTCAGATTCCCATCCCTGTCAAAGCCTCCGGGATAGGGAAGCTGCTTCCCGGCAAGGCGATAAACTCCAAGCTTGCCAAAAGCATATTGGGACATCGCCATATCGAGAACAATCTCCCCGTCCTCTCTCGGAACCGCCATGCAGAAAGGATTGTTTCCGACTCCCCTTTCATCACTTCCCCAGAGCGGCATACAGGATTCTGTCGCGATCCAGCTGATCCCGATAAATCCCTGCTCCGCAATATGCCAGGCATAGGTACCGCCCCTCATCCAATGCGTTGTATTCTTCAGGCTCACCAGTCCAATCCCATGTTGATGAGCGAGCGATACAGCACGGTCTGCACAGAACAATGCGTTCGTGATGCCGGGTCCCAGATTTCCATTATAGTTCTCCGCGATACCGCAGGATTTCACAAGCGTCGGAGAAGCATTCGGATCCACCCATCCCTTCCGAACATACTCCACAAAACGAGGTACCCTGTTTAAGCCATGGCTCTCAACACCATCCGCACTGGATTCCGTATGAATCTCCGCACAGATTTCTGCCTTCTCCTCCGGAAGCCCTGCATTCAGCAGAGCTTTTTTGACTGTCGCCTTCACTTCCTTAAACGAAATACGTAAACTCATCTTTTCCCCTTCCCATCTGTCGGATTATTTTTCGACAAAATGCAGAACATTCAACAGGCCGTTTTGATATCAATGTCTATCATCTGAAGCAGAAAAAGCAGAAAAGACATTCCGCCAGGCTCATAAAAGCCTTTTTTGTAAAGCTGAATGTGAGGCATTGCTTACGTTTGTCCAAAATTGATGACAGCTTTGTCGAAATGTGATACGCCAAGAATAACATTTTGTTAAAACTCTCACAACATAAATGTAGAAAGAAAGATCGCCAAAATGTAAGCGCTTTATTTGTGCGGTTTAACGATATGCATTCCGTCAATTTCATTAGATAATACGACTGTTCGGGAATTCCGGCACAGCTCACAAAAGCCGAACCCAAAAGAATGCGGTTCGGACGATATGCTCCTTCATCCCATTCTACCGCCAGCTCTGTCTCTCGGGAGGACAGTTCACGCTCCTCTGAGACGCCCTCGAATCTCACGATGCGGCAGCCGCGGGAATCTACCGTCTCGAGAATGGAAATGATGACTTCTTTGACAGATTCCGGAACGGCTCCGGGATGCTTCGGAGGAACTTCCCGTATCTTTAATGTTTTCTAATTGCAGGAAAGGAACGTATATGAAAGACGCATTTTCACTTTCGGCTAAAACCACTGTCATTACCGGCGGTACCAGCGGTATCGGCGCCGCCATCGTCCAGGCATATCTGGAGAACGGCGCAGAGGTTTACGCTATCGGCACCAATCCGGAAAAAGCAGAGCTGGTTCGGCAGACCGCCGGCAGCCTCCGCTCCCGACTCCATTTTCTGCTTGGCAGCATCAGCGGGGAGGACTGTTGTCAGAAGCTCCTGCAAGAACTCTATCACAAAGCACAGCGGGTTGACATTCTCGTCAACTCTGCCGGTATAAACACCCTGATCCCTGCGGAGGACTATGATGACGCCCGGTTCTATCAGATCATGAATCTGAATCTCCTTTCCCTTCACAGAATGTGCCGGGAAATCGGAAAGCACTATATGATTCCGCAGAGATACGGGCGCATTATCAATCTTTCCTCGGTCAAGAGCCTCCTCGGTACGGATAAAAACTACAGTGCCTACTGTGCCAGCAAAGGAGCGGTCAACATGTATACCAAACAGCTGGCATGTGAGTGGGGCAAATATGGAATCACTGTCAATGCCATTGCACCGACGTTCGTGCGTACCCCAATCTGTGAGAAGCTCCTCTCAGACCAGAACTTCTACCAGTCTCTGATTGACCGCATTCCGCTGGGACGTATCGGATCCCTGGAAGATATGGCAAATGCCGCGATCTATCTCGGCAGCGACGCAGGCTCCTTTGTCAGCGGTCAGATTCTGGCTGTCGACGGCGGTCTGACCTCCCGCCAGTAGAAACAGCCTTCTGCTCGGGGAAAGGTCCCGGAAATTTTCACTGACACCCCATAACACATCCCGCATCCTGCAGGTTCCCGATCCGGAAACGGCAGAGCGCGGCAGGCTTTGGTTTCCAGCTTAAGAGCCGGCTCTCATTTTAAACTCTGCATACCCGTTCAAATAATACAGGGCAAGCCAGCATCCCACATGTGATGCTGTTTGTAAAGAATAACTGTCAGGATAGATTTCCACAAAATCCAGACCTCTGGCACCTGCCAATCCGGCTTCATGCACCATCATCAGCAGCTCAAAGCTCGTCAGGCCTCCCATGTCCTGAGGTCCTTGCGTCATATAGGCAGCATCAAGAGCATCGGCACAGATCGTAATATAGACATACTCCATATCCCGCACCACTTCCAGTGCCCTTTGAATGGACTCTTCCCAGCCGTTCTTCTTGATTTCCATGGCAGAAATCATTGTTGCTCCATACTTGACTGCATTATTATACTCTTCATGATGGTTTCTCGGTCCTCTGATTCCAATATGACAGATCTTCGTCGAATCCATATTGGGATCGTTATACAGACGATAAAACGGAGAACATCTTGAGAGCTCATCCTCTCCAAAATTGGAATAGTTGTCGAGATGAGCATCAAAATGCAAAACACCCACCTTTTTCGGATATCTTTTTGCGGCTTCGCTGATAATAGGATATGCGATGCCATGATCGCCTCCAAGTGTAATCGGAATGGCTCCTGCATCCAGAATATCCGCCGTATGGTTTCTGATCGATTCAAACGTGAAATCGTAGTTTCCATTCTGCGTTGCGCAATCTCCATAATCCGCTGCTTTCAGCACATCAAAGCTGTCTACATCAAATTCCGGCAAATACCCTGTATAACGAATGGAAGCGGATCGAATGGATTTCGGTCCTTCGATACAGCTGGAATAGCCGCCGATGGTGCATCCTCCCTCCCAGGGCACACCCTGAATCGCCACATCAACATTCTTCAGCTCTGACTTGTCTTCTATTACCGGTAAATTCAAGAAACTCGGCACACCGCTGTAAATGTTATTCGGCAAAAAATTGGGGTCATAGATGGTCGGTTTACTTTCTCTCATTTTCAACACCTCCGATTTATATCATGAGAAAACACTAAAGAAGCTGCTGAGACCGAGGATCAGCGAAATACAAAAAATCAGTCCTCCGAGAATTTTACTGACGATTCCATTCTTATACTGACCCATGATCTTATGGCTGCTGGCTAAATATAAGGTAACTCCCACCGTAACCGGCAATACAATCCCGTTCACGGCCTGTGCGGTCATAATCAACCCCAAAGGGTTGGTCCCCAATGCCGCAATGATAATTCCCGTAATCAATACTGCCGCGTTCGTAAAGGTAAAGCGCTTATCCTCTCTTACCGTCTTCCAGCCGAACATACCGGCCAGGACATAGGATACCCCGATCGGGGTACATACCGCGCTGGAAATCCCTGCCGCAATCAGCCCTATTGCCATAAAGGGCTGTGCAAAACTTCCAAGGCTCGGTTCGAGCTGTACTGCCATATCCATTGCATTCTGTACGGACATTCCCCGCATGACACTTGCGGAAGTAATCATGATGGAACCTGTAACTATTCCTCCGATAATCATCGGAACTGTCGTGCCGAACGAGCACAGAGGAAGCTCTTCCGGAGAATGCCAGGTTCTTTTCGCGCTGGCTGCATGCAAAAACATATTATAGGGAACTACCGTCGTGCCGATTAAGGAGAGACAGGTCATCAACCCGCCCTTCGGAATTCTGGGAATACATCCTTCCAGCAAATCCGTCACGCTGGGATGGACAACGACCATGGTGACCAAAAAGACGACCGCCATGATTACCACACAAAAGCTCAGGAGCTTTTCCAGATACTTAACCGCATCATTGGCTGTGAACAGAAGCAGCAGAATACAGCAGCCCCAAACGGGAGCAATGATCTTGGTGGATATTCCTGTTAAAGCACTGATTCCCAACGATGTTCCGGTAAGGTCGCCCGCCATATAGGCGAATCCGCCAATGGCAATCGCGACAGCGACAATACCGCATAAGAATACTCTAAGAATTGGTCTGTCCCGGAAATCATGAACCAAATTTTCCGCCAACCCCTCCTGCGTAATGATTC
The DNA here is from genome assembly GCA_963545355.1 of uncultured Oribacterium sp. GTDB lineage: Bacteria > Bacillota > Clostridia > Lachnospirales > Lachnospiraceae > Oribacterium. The sequence goes on from CAUUIW010000009.1 coordinate 89,050, forward strand.
CAATTCTGGCAGTCATCCCCTGCATAACAATGACGGTAATCACAGAAAACACAACACACCAGAATAAGCTCATGCCATAATTTGCACCTGCTCTTGTCGAGCTCGTCACTGTTCCCGGGCCAATGAAAGAACCTACAATTAAAAATCCCGGTCCCAGTGCCGTTATTCTTTCCTTCCACGTAAACTTTCTTCCATTAGTTACCGCATGTTCCTCCATACCATGCTCCTTTCTTAACCCAACTCAGCTAATGGCTTCTCAAATTCACTCTGTATCTATATATAAATGTCCGGACAATCCCTATCACGACGCTCGACAAATTTTTTGTTTTACAATACTATATTGTTTATTGTGTTATCAATATGAAGTGATTGTTTTTTTATAATGTCATATCTTTTTTAAAATTTATGAATCCGGTTTGTTCATGTCACAGCCGAATCACTTCTGATAAACCCTGCATTTTACATTGTCAAACAGTGACGCAGGAATACCGTTATTGTATGATTGGTAAACAGTATCTTTTTAAATGACTATGGAGACAGGATATGAAATCAAAGAACCTTTCTGCAGCAACACACTATCCCGCATCTGCAGGCTCCGCGGATCGCAATAAAATCGGGCGCCAGATTCAGTCTGTCCAAAGAGCGATTGACATTTTAAATGCATTTAACAATAGAGATTCTATTCTGACTCTGGGACAGATCAGTGAACGATTAAAGCTCAACAAGGGAACTGTCCACAGCATCATAAATACGCTCAGAAATAATGGCTATATTCATCAGGACTCACATGGCGGTTATATGCTGGGAACAGCCATTTTTGACAAAGCCTCTTTGGTTCCAAGCACTTTACAGCGGTACTGCATCCGCGAAGCAAGACAGTCTATGCAGGTGATGAGCGATAGATTCCATGCAAATGCTTCTCTTTTTGCCATAAAAGACAACTACTTGTATCTGCTGCATGCAACGGAACCCCGAAAGGAATTTTTTCATATTGAAAGAACAAATTCTCAGCAGCCATTATATTGTTCTGCCAGTGGAAAAATCTTACTTTCCAATTATTCTGAATTACAGCTTCAGAATTATTTGGATAAAACAAAATTAGAAATATTTACGCCTTTTACGCTTTATCAGGAGAAGCAGCTCCGTCAGGCTTTAGACAAAATCAGAGCGAATCAATATTCTGTTGAAAAAGATGAACTTTATCCTGGAATTTCCGCCGTCTCTGTGCCCCTTTATCAAGACAGCCAAAAGCTTTTCGGAACCATCAGCCTGACGGCCACAACGATAAATATCCTTCAAGAGAAAAAGGAAATTATCAGATGTCTGACGGAAACGGCTCATGAGATCGAAACCTCCGTATTCAGATCCAGTTGAACGGAAATCCACGGCTTTTCTTCTTGTTTCTTCCTGCGGTAAATCATAAATATCGGACCGCCGGAACTCTTGCATGCGAGCTCCGGCGGTTTTTCCTGACATGTTTTATTTTATATTCGTCTTACTCATCGGGATTTTCCCCGCATCTCCTGATTTTTGTGAAGCCTGTCCCGCATAAAGGGGATAAATCTCCTGTACTCCTCTTTTGAAAAAGCGGATCTCGGAATCACAAAGCCATGCTGCCGGTTCAGATACAGTGCCACCTGAAACGGCGTCACCCGCATCGAAAGGAGTGCCGACATCGGATAGCACTGACTCTGCTCCCCGATCGAAACAAAGATTTCTTTTTCCGTAAAAGAAATCACCGTATCCTCTTGCTGCATCGACAAACTCCTTTTGATCCGGATATAGATAAGCATTGGCTGCAGCACCGGAAAAAAGATCATCCCCAGAAAAGGAAACAGAAGCCAGGAAAACATCTCCCGGCGAAGTGCCGCCACAAATAGCGCCAGCATGGATACAGTAAAAACAACATTGATCACCCCCGCAAAGCTTTGATAGGTCGTGAATAGAGCAAGCCCCACCAGGTTCTGCGCTGTGTTGCGATAACGAAACTGAAATCTCATGATAAGTTAGCAAAAATACCGCTGCCAACCTGTTTATATCCAAAAAGTTTCGGAATCAACAGGGAGATATCCGGAATAAAAGTAATCATCAGAAGCGCTGCAACCATCATCAGATAAAAAGGAAGCGTTGCTTTTACGACCTTTTCCATCGGGCGCTTTGCGATCGCCGAGCCGATAAACAAAACGGCACCCACCGGCGGTGTCAGGAGACCGATACCGCAATTCAGAATAACAATGATTCCGTACTGCAGGGGGTCGAGCCCAATGGAAATCGCAATCGGCAGTAAAATCGGAGTCGAGATCAGGATGATCGGCGCCATATCCATGATACAGCCAAGAAGCAGCAGGATGACGTTTAATAGAATGGCAATAACCACAGGATTGGATGAAACATGTCGGATCGCCTGTGCTGCGAGATCCGGTACATGCAGCTGTGTCAGGCAGTAGCCAAAGACGTTGGAAGTTGCAATCAGGATCAGAACGATTGCCAGCGTTTCAATGCACTGGTTCAGAGAGTTCCATACCCCCTTCCATGTCAGCCCCCTGTAGATAAAGACGGAAACAAACAGGGAATAGAGAACCGCAATCGCTGCCGATTCCGTTGCAGTGAAGAGTCCGGCAACCACGCCGACAACGACAATCAAAATCGCTGCCAGTGCCCAGAAGGACGCAGCCAGCTCCTTCAGCATAAAACGGAAAGAAAAGGGTTTCCCTTTCGGATAATGTCTTTTCTTTGAAATGACATAGGAACCAACCATCAAAGAACCCGCGAGAACCGCCCCCGGAAGATAACCGGCCAGAAAGAGAGAACCCACGGACAAGCCTCCGGCAGTCGTCGCATAAATAACCATATTATGACTGGGCGGTACCAGCATTCCCTCAACGGAGGAAGAGATCGTCACCGCCGTAGAGAAGTCTACATCATAGCCGCGATCCACCATCATCGGGATCTCCAGCGAGCCAAGGGAAGCCGTATCTGCGGAGGCAGAGCCGGAGATACCGCCAAAGAAATAGGAAGCCACAATATTTACCATCGCAAGACCGCCGGTCATCCAGCCGACACAGGCATCCGCGAGTTTCAGGAGCTTCTCCGAGATACCACCGCTGCCCATAAGAACACCCATGGTGATAAAGAAGGGGACCGCCATCAGGGAGAACGAGGAAATTCCCTTGATCATCTGCTGACAGATGACCTGCAGATCCTTCCCCTGTGCCAGAAAACAGAAAATTGCGGAAAGTGCCACAGAGTAAGCGATCGGAAAGCGCAGAAAAATCATGACAAAGAAGGTAATTAAAAGAACAGCTATTGCCATAGAGTTGACAGCCATTTATTCTCCCTCCTTTTCATAAAATGACTTCACATCCAAAAAGATACGCTCAATCTCAAAAATGAGCATTGCGGCACCTGCCAGCGGAATCGGAAAATACATCCAGAATTTGGAAAGCCAGGGCATGGAAATATAGCTTCCCTTACCGCCAAGACCGACGGCGTATTTCCAGCCGACAATCAGCATAACCAGGGAAAGTCCCGTCACGGCGATATCCGCAAGAACATTCAGAAATTTCACCAGCCTTACCGGCAGATAGCGGTCAAAGGAGGTCATACGAATATGGGCATTCTTTCGTATCGCCAGAGCCGCGGACAGCACTGCCATATAGGACATGAGAGTCAGAACCATCTCCTCAGACCAGGCAGGATCCGGAACAAAAGACACATATCTTCCAGTGACAGATATGGTAGTGATCGCGATATCCGCGATCAGCAGAAGCTTACAGATCAGCATAACCAGCTTGTCTACAGCATCGTAAACCGGCTTCAGCTTCTCCAGCTTTGTAAAGATAGCAGGCATAATAACCTCCTGAAAGCAAAAACCGCTCCGGTCAGAAACCAGAGCAGTTCGGTAAACTAACGTCTAGATTATGTTAATCTTTCACCCCTTATCTGGCAAGATCCAGAATTTTCTGATAGAGCTCCGCCTGATCCTTCGTAGAGGATGCGATGATATCCTTACAAGCCTCTTTCCACGGTGCCTTATCGCTGACTTCTACCACACTGACATCTTTCTGCTTCAGCTCTCCGAGAACCTTGTCCTCCGCCTGCTGAGAAATCTGCTTGTCATAAGCACCGGCAATCTTACCTGCATCCATCAGAACCTTCTGCTGATTCTCGGTAAGCTTCGTCCAACCGCTATCGGAAATCACGATCTCGATTGCGCCAAGAGTATGTCCATCCAGAATCAGATTCGGAGCAACCTCCGGAAATGCATTGGACTGATAGTTGGCAACCGGCTGCTCTGCACCGTCAACAACCCCCGTCTGAAGCGCAGAATAAAGCTCATTGAAAGCAACCACCGTAGCGCTTGCGCCAAAGCCGTCTACCATACCTCTCATGATCGGGTCATTGGAAACACGAAGCTTCATGCCTTTCAGATCCGCAACCGTATTCACCGGTTTCTTCGTGAAGAAATGACGGAATCCCTCTTCTCCATAAAACAGGCCACGAAGCGGCAGACCAATCTCCTGTGCCTCGTTCAGAAATTCCTCTGCCAGATCTGATTCCGCAAACTTCCAGAAATGCTCTCTGGATTCAAAGGTGAACGGGACAGAAAGAAGGGAAGACTTCTTCCCGCCGTAGGAAGTCAATGCAAAAGCAGAGATTCTGGAGATGTCGATGGAGTCTCCGCCGCCAACAATGGAATCCAGAACATCATTCTCGGAGCCAAGAACACCGCTCGCCTGAAGATCGATGGTGACAGATCCGCCGGACATCTTCTCTACCGCTTCCTTAAACTTGCTGTCAGTCTGCCCGACAATGGTATCCAGCGGGTTTACCTCTGCCATCACAAGTGTCACCTTGGGATCCTTTGCAGCAGCTTCATTGACAGTCATCTCCATGTCGCCGCTGTTGTCAGCTGCCGCCTTTGTCTCATCGGCTGCCGTCGTCTCCTCCATTGCCTTCGTAGTCTCTGCAGCCTTCATTGTTTCCTTCGCTCCGCCGGAAGCTCCGCAGGCTGCGAGAGACATCGCAATGAGCGAAGCTGCCATCACAATGCTTATCATTCTCTTTTTCATATTTCCTCCTCCGAGTAAAACTATTTTATTAGCTTCGCTATTTTATCGTAGGAAAGGGAAACAAAGATATGTTAATTTTCAACAATATCCATAAGCAAAAACTGTGAAAGCTGACGAGCGAGGATGCCGTAGCAATCGGACTGAAATCCATCAAAATACCTCTTACTTCCCCAGTATCTCACTTACATTATCCTTGGTATATACTACATTTGATGCGATAACCTCCTTAGGAACGGACTGCCCGGAAATTAAATTAGAGCAAAGATCCGTACTTATCTTCCCCTGATCCTCGGTTCCCTGAGAAACCGTTGCCGTCATAATTCCATTAGAGATAGCATTTAATCCGTCAGAGGTAGCATCTACGCCATAAACCTTTATCTTATCTGTAAGCCCTGCCTCCTTAATCGCCTGCGCTGCCCCGACTGCCATACCGTCATTCTGTGCCACTACAGCCTGAATATCGGAGGATGTGAGCCAGTTCTCTGTCAGTGTCAATGCCTTCGCAGTATCCCAATCTGCACTGTCAGAAGCAATAACCTTTACCTCCGGATTCTCCGCAAGAATGGAATCAAAGCCCTGGGAGCGTCCGACCTGTCCATCCGATCCCATCGGTCCCAGAAGTTCTGCAATATTCCCCTTCCCATCAAGATCTTCCATAACCTTCTTCATCAGAGTAGCCCCTGTGGTTTCATTATCTGCTCCGACAAAACAATCCGCTGCGTCCGGCTCACTGATTCTCTGGTTCAATATAACAACTTTTACACCGGCTTTCTCTGCGTCTTTTACCGCTTTAACCACGCCGTCTGTAGATACCGGCTCAATGATGATTCCATTTACCCCCAGCGTGACAGCCTGCTCGATCTGACTCACCTGCGTCGCCACATCATTCTTTCCGTCATAAATTTTAAAAGAATCTCCTGTATATCCCAGTTCCTTCGCCTCCTTTTGCACGGAAGACGATAGCGTCTTTACAAACTCATTGGTCATATGAGACATAAAAAGAGCCATCGATTTTTCACCATCGTTCCTGGTCCCCGTAAACTGATCTGCCTTGGCATCCTGAACAATATCCGCAACTTCCTGTTTCTCTGTTGGCATCTCAGCTGTAGTTGTTGTCTCAGCAATGGTCGCTGCCGCAGTGGTTGTTTTACTGCCGGATGCCCCTCCGCACCCGACCATGGTCAATGCCACGGCAACGGATAAGACTGCAATGATACTTTTTTTCATAATTTCCTCCTTAGAAACATTAATTTTTATGCGCTCGTCTTTTTCCCTTTTAAATCGAGATATACGGCGACCGCAATGATGATCCCTTTGATAATTTGTTGAAAATTCGAAGAAACCCCTAAAATATCAAGACCATTGCTGATCAGCGCTAAAAGCAATGCACCGATAATGGTGCCATGCCATTTTCCCGAGCCTCCGGACATACTCACCCCACCGATGACTACTGCGGCAATGGCATCCATTTCATAACCTGCCCCAACCGTCGGGGATCCCTGCATGGTTCTGGAAGCAACCAGAAGCCCTGCAATCCCGGAAAACGCGCCGCAAATGACATAAACCTGCAGCAGCATACTCTTTACGTTGATACCTGAAACCTTGGCCGTGATACTGTTTCCCCCGATGGCATACACATGACGTCCAAATACTGTTTTATTAAGTATAAAACCACTTAATACAGCAATCATTAAGAAGTAAATAACCAAAATCGGAACAGCATTCGCGATAGAGATTCCTGCAATACCCTCAAATTGATCTTGAAGGCCGAACACCGGAGAACCTCCGCTCAGAATAAGCGCTGCACCGCGTACAATAGACATCGTTGCCAGTGTGATGATGAAAGGCGGCAGTCCCGCATACGCCACGCCAAATCCGTTAATAAATCCTATAGCTGCTCCAGAGCCGAGTGCGCCTAATACCGGAACAATTATCGGAACTCCTTTCAGCTGAGCCAAATACGCAGCAATAACCCCTGACAATGCAACAACGGAACCCGCAGAAAGGTCTATGCCTCCGGCAATAATAACAAACATCATGCCGCATGCCAGAACTCCATTGATAGAAGCCTGCTTCACAACATTGATTAAATTTCTGGGTTTAGCAAAAGCATTCGGGGAAAGCAGCATCAGTACGACCACTAAAGCCAAAAAAACAACAAAAATACCATAATTTTTAAAGTCTATTTTCCTACGGGTCATCGTATGCCGCCTCCTTTTCTTGCAGATGCAAGCTTCATGATTTCTTCTTGGTCAAACTCATCCTTTTTTAATTCTCCAGTTACATATCCTTCAGACATTACATATAGACGATCACAGATCCCCATCAATTCCGGCATTTCTGAAGAAATCACAAGAATCGCTTTCTTTTGTTGTGAAAGAGCATTAATAAGCTCATAGATTTCATGTTTTGCACCAACATCTATTCCTCGAGTAGGTTCATCAAAAATAATAATTTCCGGATCTCCTAGCAGCCATTTTGCCAGAACAACCTTCTGCTGATTACCACCGCTTAAGTTTCCTACAAGCTCATCTGCATCCGGTGTTTTAATGTGCAGCTTCCGGATATAATCCTCTGTAACTTCCCCTTCCTTTTTTTCTTTGATCATTCCATGTTCACTCAATTGATCCGCCAGAGAAACAATAGTTATATTTTCCTTTATTGTTCCCATCAAATTCAACCCTGATCTCTTGCGGTCCTCCGTGACAAACGCAATCTTATGTTTAATTGCATCTTTGGGATTTTTGATTTTTATTTCCGATCCGCCAATGCGAATCTTCCCTTTTTCTCTCCGGGAAACACCAAAAATCGCTTCCATCGTCTCGCTTCGGCCGGCTCCTACCAAACCGGCAAATCCTACAACCTCACCTTCCCTGATATGAAAGCTGACATCCTTAACATATTTCCCACCGGCAAGATCCTCTATCTCAAATATCACCCTGCCGGGCTTGTTGGATCTTTTCGGATAAACATCCTGAAGTTCTCTTCCAACCATTGCCCGAATCAATGATTCCTCTGTAAAGTTCTTTGTTTCATCAATACGGATAAGATGGCCATCACGAAGTACAGCGATTTTATCTGAAATTTTGAAGATCTCATCCATTTTATGGGAAATATAAATGATCAGAACACCGGTCTTCTTTAATTTTTCTATCTGTTCAAAAAGTATTGCCGCCTCCGTTTCTGTAATCGCCGAAGTTGGTTCGTCCATAATAATCACCCTGGCATTGACAGATATCGCTTTTACAATCTCAATCAGCTGCATTTGGGCAACAGACAGATTTCTCATTAACTCCTTTGCATTGATTTTTATCCCAACAGAATCCAAAAAAATCTGTGCTTTTTTCCGTTGTCCATCTATATCTACGCGGGCAGGAATGCCTTTCTTTAGGATCTCTCTTCCAAGGAAAATATTCTCAGAAACCTCCATGTCCAAAAGTACATTGAGTTCCTGATGAATCATCATAATCCCACTGTCCATAGCCGCCTTGGGACTTTGAAACTGCACTTTATTTCCTTCCAGAAAAATATCTCCCCGGTCTGCATACGTAATTCCCATCAGGATTTTCATGAGAGTGGATTTTCCGGCTCCATTCTCCCCCATCAGCGCCAGAACTTCTCCGCGTTCTGCGCTGAAAGAAATATCGTTCAGGACTTTCACCCCCGGATAGTCCTTACTGATGTGCCGCATTTCCAAAAGATGACTCATAAATTCACCTCACACATATCTCTTACTCATCCACTCATCAAGCGCAAAAAGCAAATCATTCTGATTCCTGTGATTTTGATTCTCTCACGCATAATTATTATTTATTTAAACCATTATAATTCTTGCACATATATTTTCAAGATATATTCCATGAAATCGCACATATTCGCGTGCAAAAAAGCATATTGTTGAATTCAGCAAAATTATGAATACTTTCTGCATACTTTCCCACGCCAAAGACTCCATTCTCTTACAATTTTGTCTGATAAATATTTCTTTTAATTACAGGAAACATCTGTCAGAGAACATATCTCGGATCTATAAATCTTAGAAGAAATTGATACTACTGCCATTCAGCATTCATTATAATGTTATGAGTATAGTGCTATACTCTACATGTTAAACCACAACTGGGGAAGGGATGAGGACACCCCAATTGCTCCAGCACGTATTGCATCCTCCAGCCTCTTTTTATTATTGACAAAGCCACCGACCACCAGAGGAGTTTTGAGATCTGATGAAAAGTAGCGTATTGCATCCAACACAACTCCCGGCAGTATCTCTATCATATCCGCTTTACTCACTTTAATTTGTCGTTTCACTATAGACAATGAAAATGCATCATAAACAAAATAACGCTGAACGCCATAAAGTCCGAGTTCGTGTGCTCTGATAATCTGATTGGATTTTGTCGTGACAATCCCTGGTGCATCTGTATAGTATTTAATAAAGTCTACTGCTCCTTCTTTTGCGGAAAGTCCATTAATTAAATCCAGATAAATTAATGGACTTATCGATGCAGACTTAATCTTATCTATAAGGTCGGGAAGATCTTTCATCTCCCCGCACATGATATATGCTAATCTTACATTTGAAATCAGAAGATCCTCTACCTCTCTCTCGTTACAAAGAGATGCGATTACAGGGAATTCTTTCATGATAGACGATAACCTGACAGAGGGATTCGATACACCCTGAATCCCTCCATATAATGGATCTAAGAACTTTCTTGATTTATTGTTCATGCCAGTCGATGCCTCGGTATCTTTTTTAACTACATCATATCACACTTTCTTCTAGCCTTTTATACCACTGCTTGTAATGCCCTGAACAAAATACTTTTGCAGAGGCAGAAAAGCAAGCATCGGAACCAGGGCGGAAATGGTGGCTCCAGCATATATATAACTAAAGAAAACTTCATTTTCATCTTCAAAATAAGCAAGTGCCACCTGGATAGTACGAACCGCTTCTGATCTCGTCACAAGCAATGGCCAGAGAAAATCATTCCATTGAGATACAAAGATCATAAGACCTGCAGTAATTACTACAGGTGCTGACAAGGGCAGCACTATCTGAAAAAATATCTGTATCCAGTCTGCGCCATCAATACGCGCAGCTTCAAGAAGGCTCTTAGGCATGTCCTTAAAGAACTGTGTAAAAAGGAACATTGCCAATCCATTGGCACATCCGGGGAGAATCAGGGCCCAAAAGGTATTGACTAACTTTAAATTAGATATTTCATTATATAGAGGAATGGCTATCGCATCTGTCGGAATCATAAAGGACACCAGGCAAAGTGCAAATATAAACTTTTTTCCTCGAAAATCAAAAAAAGCGAAACTAAAGCCGCCAAGAGCTGAAATAAACAGGCTGATTGGAACAGTAACCAAAACAACTATGATAGTATTCCTAATTGCCAGTCCAAAATGCATCTTATGAAATATTTCAATGTAATTTAAAAATGTCCAATGTTGTGGTATCAACGTCTTCCAGGTAAATGGTAACGCATAAGTAAATATTTCATGATTTGTTCTAAAAGATGCTAATACTATATAACATATCGGAAAAAGTGAGATCACAGCTATAATTCCATAAACAATATAAATAGCCCCAAAAAGGGGTTTTCTGATATTCATATAACTTCTCCTTATTCGTCCTCATCTCGGTTTAACATCCTGAACTGCAAGACCACAACCAACAAAACTATAACAAGGAGGATTGCAGTTAGTGCGCCTGCTCTTGATTGATTTCCGCGTTGAAATGCAGACTTATATATTTCATACATCAGAACATTGGTACTATTCTGCGGTCCACCTTCTGTAATTAATTTCATAGGTGCAAACAGGAGCATATTTGCCGAAGTATTAGCTACAATAACAAATAAAAGAGCATTTTTCATCAGCGGTAATGTGATACTAAACAGCGTTCGAAAAAAACCTGCTCCATCAAGTCTGGCAGACTCATAGATTTCTGTATTAATCCCTTTTAATCCCGCGAATAGATACATCATCCAATAACCGCAGCCCTTCCATGTCGCCATGATTACAATCCACCATAATGCCTGATTAGAGTCAGTAAACATTCCTTGTTTTCCTGCACCGATAAAAACGAAAAAACTATTAAAAACTCCACTATTAAAATTTGCCATCATATCCCAGGTAATAGATGCAACCGAAAGGGCCATAGTAACAGGAATATAATAGATGGTTCGAAAAAGATTCACTCCCTTAACGGTTAAATTAACCAAAAGGGCCAGAATCAAAGCCAAAAGTATTTGGAGCGGAATCATAACGGCATTCATCTTTAATGTTGTAAAAAGAGAATCCCAAAAAATTTTATCTTGAAGCAATATCGTATATGTTTTCAGTGAAAAATGGTTTTTACGAATAAATGATCCAATGATCACAGAAATAATCGGATACAGTTTAAAAATACAAATCATTAAAAATGCTGGCATTACAAGCAAATACGGAACTGTCCTCCGTACACTTGTAAATTTTAAAATATGATTTCTAAGAGTCCTTGGCTCCATACTCATCCCTTCAAATAAATTCTCTCTGCCTGACTCCGCAGAGAGAACAAGCATTTATTGAAACAAATTACTCATATTCCATAAATGCAACCTTAAGCTCGCTGATACAGTCATTGACAGAACGATCAATATCAGCTCCATTCCGAACGTTATCCCAAAGAGCATTGATTGAAGTAGCGTACTCATTAAAAGCAGGAGTAATGCCCCGTACTAATGCAGTATGATCAGACTCATACTCAGCAATTTTCATATACGGCTTAGATTCAATCAGTTCATCTGTAAACTGTCTTTTCAATGCAGGAACCATACCTGATGCATTGATATACACATCCGCCCCATCTCCCACTGTAAGATATTTAATGAACTCTGCTGCGGCATCCTGATGCTCAGAGTACTTATTCATTCCTATCGTCCAGCTTCCGCAAGCTGTCTTAACATCCTTTTCATGCCCCTCAAAACAGGAAATATAAGTGTATCCATAATCTGTAAATTGATTTTTAGCGAACGATGTCGGAAGTGCCGTTGTTCCCAGATAGAAAATAATCTTTCCGGACTGGAAATAACTGCTTGTTTCGTCTGCAGAAATACCACGTGTAAAAATACCTTCGTTGACTTTTTCCTGATAAAATTTCAAGGCATCCAGCCATGGTTGGGAATTAATAATCCCATCCACACTCAATCCGTTTTCAGCAATTTGTGCTCCGCCAAGTGAATTTGGAAGAATGTTCATCTGATATACTCTTCCTACCTGTTGGAACTCCACTCCATGAATTCCTTTGGATCCATCAGGATCAAGTTTTTGCAGTGCCTCCTTTGAATATTTTACGACTTGTTCCCATGTCAAACGATGATCCGGTGTTACCTCTTCAAAATTAATATTAATTCCTGCCTCTTCCAAAAGTTTTTTATTATAATACATGACTGTTTCGGAGTTTCCCATTGGTGCTCCATAAAACTGACCATCCACAGTGGCCTCTGTTTTCATCGCCTCACTAAATTGTGCGATATCATCCGCACTGAACCACTGGTCTAATGGCTGTAAATAACCACGATTCACATACGCAGATACATTTGGACCATCCGCAGCAAAAATATCATATTCCGAGGACTTATTACTCATCATTACTTCGAGAGTTTCAAAGACATCATTGAAAGCAACATAATCCGCCTCACATTTAATCTTTCCCGCATATGCCTGATTAAATGCATCCACAGCAGCGCTTACACCTGTTTCCTGTGAATTGCTCATCATTAAATGAATCACTGTTTCTCCACTCTCAGAGACTCCTCCGGCAGAACTGCCGACACTAGACGTGTTTTGTGATGATGCAGTCTTACTGCCGCATCCACACAAAACAACCAGCATTACTGTAACCAAACACATTGCCATTGCTTTTTTCCTTTTCATAACTTTCCTTTCCATGCAGATCTATGCATATAAAAATTCAACATCCCCCCTGACTCCGGAGCTTGGAATACAGGTCATCTAATATCTTCTCTCGATTAATATTTACTATCGTTAATATATAAGGCCGATTCTCCGAAAAGCTATAACGGTTGTCATATTCAAATATGGGGCTAGGACCCATTCTCCCACTCATATAGTCTGTACTGATTAGCCACGCTACAGCAGAAACGTCCCATAACGGTTTAATCCAATTATCAGATTTCATCTTCTGGTGCATAAAATCCACCGTAGTTTCTACTAAAAAATCACATAATACATTGGTACCTGACAGGTTTTTATCTAAATCTTCCTTCGTGACTGTGAGATGGGATACAACATTCCTGCATGGAAGATGTACTATTGAAACCCCTGACCCAAAAACCACTCTTGCTGCCGCAATATCCTGTATCGTATTAAAATCTCCTGCGGTATCATTACCATAGTCATGCCCTCCAAGCCAGACTATAATCACCTTTTCAATAATATCCGGTGCAATAAGTAGTGCCGACGCAATATCTGTAAGGACTGCAATTCCAATAACATATAATGGATTTTCTTTCGTATGTTCTCTTGCAAGCCGGATTAGTTCCTCTACACCGCTGGATTCCAGAGGTGTGGATTCATCTCTCAATGACGCTTCAACCCCTTTAAAAAGCAATTTTTTCTTTTCGTCGAGCGACATGAGCTCCAATAATTCTTCTATTGCCTGATAGCTTTGCTGCATCCCTTCTTTTGCACTTGATGTCTGGCGAACCCGTCCAAAATCAGAAGGACTATGAAAAGGAGCTGCTATTATCGCTCTTGTATTTATTTTTTCATCTGATCGAAGCAAATAGGAAAGCGCGTACAAATCGTCAATTTCATTGTAAGCATCACTGTCAATAACAGCATCGACCTTTGTCCTCGGACAAATAATTTCTTTTTTTATCTTTTCTCTTACCATAACGTCACCTATGAAAATAATAAAAAAGGACAGAATCCCTTACGGAGATCCTGTCCCACACATTCACACTTGGACAATGATAAATATAGGATACTACTGGATATAGGAAAACAACACCGTCAAAAATCACGATTAATAGTTCATTTTATTGTATATAATATCTAATACCATTCGAATTCTCACCTCAAGTCTCACTGCAGTTCCTTATAAAAGCCACGGAAATATCGGCACACCGGATCATCGCAATATCCATACAGGAATTATTCTTTGAAAGCATAATAATCTTTACGGAAAACTATCTGCCGTCAAAGTTAAATACCCAAGCTCCGGAACATGAAGAACTCCCCTTACTGAGATTCCGGATGAAACACATAGCGATCCACACGTTCAAAGGCTTCCTTCACCCTTTCAAAGGGGGAAGCCGTATTAATACGAAGTGCATAGGGATCGCGGAACATTGTCCCATCCTGCCATGTGACACCGACAGACCAGATTTTCCTTTCGAGCTCCTGCAGAGTGATATGGTTGTCCTCGCAATACTCCCTGCAATCGACGAAGAGCATATAGGTGCCATCCGGCTTCTTGGCCCTGATTCCCTTCACCCGGGTCTGGAAGTACTCTACAGCATAGTCCAGATTCCTACTGATCTGCTCATTCAACTGATCTGTCCACTCCATCCCCATCTTACTGTATGCACCAATCAGCGCATGTTCTGACATCACATTCATCTCATTATAGTGTGTTTTCATTGCTTTGGAACGCACGCGGTCTCTTAAGAAAGAATTATAGATAATGTGATAGGATCCGATCAATCCGGCAAGATTAAAGGTCTTGGAAGGCGCGTAAATCGCAATAGTTCGATTTCTGGCATCCTCAGAAATACTCTGCGTCGGAATATGCCTGTGACCCGGCATAACCAGATCCGACCATATTTCATCGGAAATTACCACGACCTGGTTCTTCCGGTATATCTCCATGATCCTCTCAAGCTCTTCCCTCTCCCAGACACGACCGCTCGGGTTATCCGGCGAGCAAAGGATCGCAACATGACAATGGTTTTTCTGAAGAAGGGTATCAATCTCCTCGTAATTCATACGGTATATCCCGTTCTCATCCCTGACAAGATCAGAATGGATCAGTCGAAAACCGGCACCTCCAACCGCCCTGGTATATCCGATATATGTCGGACTGGGAACGAAAACAGCATCTCCGGGATCTGCAAATGCCTTGCATGCGGTGACAACTCCTCCCAGTACGCCATTCTCATACCCGATATGCTTCTTTTCGATATCCTCCACACCCTTGCGCAGCTTATGCCACCGAATAATGGCATTATAGTACTCCTCTGTCGGTACAAAATATCCATACGCCGGATGCTTCGCCCGCGTAATCAAAGCCTCAGGAATAGACGGACAGGTCGGAAAATTCATATCCGCAACCCACATCGGGATAACATCAAAGCCCTCCTGCGGTGCATCAGGAGCAAATCCGGGCATCTTTCCCACAGCATCCACAGCAATAGAATCCATCCCATGTCGATTTAAATTGGTTTCAAAGTCAAATTTCATATTGCCTCCCTCCATTGTCATCCATGTTTCATGAAAAATTATTTGACAACACTCGATCTCCAAAGCCGCGGAGCAATTGTTTTCAACGCAAATATTCTAAATTGATTATATGGTGATCCCCGGAAAGGTCAATCATTTTCCCGACATATGGGTGCCGGTCCCCGTAAATCTCCCTGATTTTAAAGGGTTGTCAATCCAAAAGCTCAGAGAGGACGGTTCCGGGGTTTATGAGATATCGGACGGAATCAGCTTCGGGGATTCCGGGAGACTGATCCGATGCTTTCAGCGCCATGTCGAAATAACACCAGCAGAGTTCTGTGCACAGTCAGAACAGAAGTAAGGATTCTGTTCAGAAATACCTCTGGCTGTCCTGATATTCTGTCGGAGTCATACCGGTAATTTTTTTGAAGATCTGAGAGAAATAATTACTGTCATCGATCCCGACCTGGGCTGCGACCTCACTGACTCGGACATCAAAATTCACAAGCATTCCGGCAGCGATGTGGACCCGATAATTGGCAAGATACTGACTGAAGGTATAGCCTGTTTCCTTCTTAAAAATACGGCAGAAATAAGCCGGACTGATACTCAGAGACTCAGCCACAATCTGGCTGGAAATGTCCTCACCATAGTGTCGGCGGGTATATTGCACCGCTTCCTTGACCAGGACGTTTTTTACATGTAGGTCCTTCTCAAATATCCGCAGCATCCGGTTCTCTTCCGGATCTGTCATATGCAGCTTGACTCTGACCTTTTGGAGGCATTGGATCAGATCTTCGGTTCGAAAGGGCTTGAGCAGGTAGTCGATCACATCCAGCTTGATGGCATTATAAACATAGTTAAAGTTCTGGTGGGAAGTCAGAAAAATATATTCCGCATTCAGGCCCAGAGTCTTAAGTTCTTTGACCATGTCAATTCCATTTTTCATGGGCATATCAATATCCGCGATGACCAGATGAGGCTGCAATGCCTTGGCAGCTTCCAGCCCTCTGGCACCATTATCAGCTTCTCCTACAATTTCACATCCGTACTCCGCCCAGTCCAGAGCGTCAATAATTCCCTTTCGAACATAGTATTCATCTTCGACAATGATAATCCTCATCTTTTCCTTCATTCTTCGTACTCTCTTTCTCTGGGAATCCGAACGGTAACCCGCAGCCCGTGAACATTGGAAAGCTGAATTCCATAGCCCGCTCCATAGGTCAGCTGAATCCGACGATGAAGGTTATAAAGCCCCAGGTGAGAGCTGGAATTTTCCTCTTTTGCCAGATTCTGCCGAATACGCCGAAGCCGTTCCTCGGAAATTCCTTCTCCATTATCCTGACAGACCAGCAGGATATGACCCCCTTCCTGTCTGACCTGCACCCGGATATCCAAAACATCTCGATGGATTCTCCCATACTTCAGTGAATTTTCAAGAATCGGCTGGATCAGCAGCTTCAGGATCAGATAATCCTCCAACCCCTCTTCCAGGTCCAGGGAAAAAGTGAAGGCATCACCGAAACGGATCTTCAGAATTTTCAGGTAAATACGAATGTAGTAGAGATCTTCAATCAGAGTCACCTTATCTCCCGGGCTGTGGGTATTATAACGAAGCAGATCGGACAGGGAGATAATCATGGACTCCGCCAGCTCCGGAGCACTGCGGCACAGATAATGAATATTGTCCAGGGTATTGAAGAGAAAATGAGCGGTAAACTGACTACCCAGCTGTTTGACCTGCTCATCCGCCACAACCCGCGCCAGAGCCTCGTTGTCTTCCATCTGTTTCTTCAAACTCCGCAGCATGTGGTTATAAGCCCTGCCAATATCTGCCAGCTCAGCGCTGCTGTCAGTCACGACGGTCTGTTCCAGATTTCCCTGACAGGCTTCCTGGAGAGCATCCTTCAGCACCAGAATATCACGGGAAAATTCATCTGCCAGACTCTGGGTATCCCGCTGACTCAGCCTCATGATCAGTATCATGATCAGCAAAGTGGACAGAATAATCAGTCCCAGAAAGAAGAGAATCGGGGTCAGATTCCAAAAGGAATAGAGAAAAAGATCCGCATCTGCCAAGGATCTGGTAACAGAAAAGTAAACCGCCCCCGGAATCATATGCAGACCTGTCCCCGCCGTAAACTCCGTGCGAATCTGATGTAGGCTGTCCAGGGGGGCAGACTGGTCCGGCGACAATGCCCAGCCTTCCCTGTCACTCAGAGCATTTTTTACTGCTTCGGAGGCAAAGCAGGAAGCGAAATTGAACTCTTCACATTTGACCATTGCCCAGCCTCCGGTAGCCGGAACAGCCCGGCACAGGAGCAGGGATCTGTCTCTTCCCCTCGTAATAACAGCATGAATCTTTCCGCTCAGCGGATCGAAAGAATCCGTTTCTGTCATCATATTTTTCCATGCCATATGCAGAACATGGACTTCTTTTTCTGTAAGAGTCTCTGTGCTGGACAGGAAAGGAACTCCTTCCGGAGATAAAAGATAGAGATCCGCATGGAAATCGGAAGAAAAACGGGTCCGATAATAATCGTCCATGATGTCGTGGCGCCAGAGGCTGGAAACATTGGACTGCGGAATACGATCCATATCAGAAACCCTCTGCAGCAAGCCGACATAGGAAGACAGGCCTTGATTTAAGTCTGACAAGACCTGATCATTTACATAATAGCTGTGTCGGATCCCCCAGGAAAAAAGAAAAAGAACCAGCAGAACCAGAGCGATGCCTTCCAGAAGCAGGGTCTGTCGAAAAGTATGGTGGCGCAGGATATGCTGAAAATTTTCCGCCAGTGGGCGGGGCATGTGCTTATGAATATCCGTTGAGCGCTTCATCTGTAAAATCCTTTCCTGCACCATAGCTGTTATCAGGATGCCGTTCCTCATGCAGTGATTGATCTGTTCATCCGTCCATAGTTTATCACAAAGAAGGCTCCATCCTTGGGTCAAGGTCAATATATTTAAGAAAGGGGTCAATAGAGTCAAGGTCAGCATATTCCGCGATTCCTTATAATAAAATCATCCGAAGATTGTAGTGATGCTTACAGAAAACAAAAATACGGGAGGAGCAAACATGAAACTACAGCGATTCATCAGTCTCGCTCTGGCAGGAACGATGGTACTGTCCATGACAGCCTGCGGAGGATCAAATCCAAAAGCAAAGGAAACCACAGCATCGGAAACGATCACGGAGGAATCCATGACTCTGGAAGAATTGACTGCGGCAGCACAGGAAGAGGCTAAGGCAGCAGGGGCAGGAAAGTTTACCGTATATGCCTCCACCAGCCGGATTGAAAAGATGCTGAATGCTTTCTCCGAAAAATATGGTATCAGCGGAGAGTTTTACCATGAGGGCGGACAGGATATGTACACTAAACTGACGACCGAACTGGAAGCCAAGTCCGCGGACTCTGCAGATGTGGCATTTCTTCAGGATGCCTATCTGATGCAGACCCAGATGAAAGCATATGATTATACCATCAACTATATTCCGGAGCATCTGAAGGAGACGATTCAGGAGGGAGATCAAAATCCTCTGGTTTGCTACTACTATAACAAGCTGATGATTTATAACAACAAGGACGGAGCCCCGCCGATTACCAACGTATGGCAGCTTACCGAGGATAGCTATAAGGGAAAAATTTTCATGAAAGACATCAGCAAAGAATCTGTCAACAAAAACTTCTTTGCCATGCTGACCAAGGAGGAATGGGCAGATAAGCTGGCGAAGGCTTATCAGGAGTATAGCGGCAAAGACATCCAGCTGGATGCGGATTGCCCCAATGCCGGTTACCAGTTCATCAAAAATTTCCTTCCCAATGTCAACTATGGTACGGGAGACGGCGATATCGCAGCGGATCTTTCCAATGGTAACGGCGGAAATATGGGTATTATTGTTTACTCCAAGCTCCGCGATGACAGTGTGCTGCAGGAGAACCTGAATGTCAGTGCCTATGAAGATCCCCAGCCCCTGCCTTTTGCCGGCTTTATGTATCCGGTGTACCTGCAAATGATCAAGGGTTGCGACCGTCCCTATACCGCAAAGCTTTTTATCAGTTTTATGATGTCCGAGGAGGGCTTTAAAACAGCTTTTCAGGCCAGGGCAACAGATATCGGCACCTATTCCGCCAACTCCACCGTCACCCCTCTGGAAGGTGATCGGGAGCTGAGCTTCTGGAAGAACTGCCTTGTCAGCGAAGATCCGGAATATCTGCAAAAGGCGTATGCAGAGGGTGTACTGGATTTCATTACCAATGCAGCATCCGACTAATCCATCTCCGACAGCGGACGAAGACAGCGCTCTCGCCCGCTGTTTTACCGAAATGACACGAGGAGCCGAAATGCATATTCAACAGTACCGCCTGAAGGCGTTTTTCTCTAAACCAGCAAACCTGATATTAGTCTTATTTGCCGTGTCCCTGACCCTGCTGACTCTGTATCCCCTGGTGGAGCTGATCCGTCACAGTTTTATTGCTCATGCGACAGATGTGGCTGTTTTTCCCGACCTGCGCCGTGGGGACCTCACCGTCCGCAGCTGGGTAAAGCTTTTATTTACAGAATCTAACCGCTACAGCCTGATCAACTTCTATCGACCACTGCTCAATTCCCTTCTTTACTCTCTTCTGTCCGCGGTTTTTGCCCTGATTTTCGGAGGAACCGTGGCCTGGCTGATCACCAGAAGCAACATGAAAGGGAAAAAATTCATCTCCCAGGTCTTTGTTTTTCCCTATATTCTTCCTTCCTGGACACTGGCTCTCTTTTGGATCAATATGTTCCAGAATCCTGATGTAGGAACCGGTGTCAAGGGCTTTGTTTATGCCACAACCGGCTGGAATGCACCTCAATGGTTCGTATACGGTCTCTTTCCTCTGGTGATTGTCAGCGGTCTTCATTACAGTCCCTTTGCCTATATTTTTATCGGCGGTATTCTGCGTAATATGGATGCCAATCTGGAGGAAGCTGCTACTGTGCTGAAAACCAGCCGCAGACGGATTTTTATGCGAATCACCCTGCCGATCGTAAAACCGGCAATCCTGTCCACCTTTCTTCTGGTTTTTGCCAGCGTGATGGGATCCTATGCCGTTCCTGTATATCTGGGCTCACCGGTCAACTATTTCGTGCTCACCACAAAGATGAAGATGCTGCAAACCTCTGCCATCGGTCAGGCTTATATCATTGCGATGTTTATGGTTGCCAGCGGATCTCTTGTTTTACTGATCAATCATCTGATGATCGGTAAGCGTCAATCCTACACCACTGTGACAGGAAAATCTTCTCAGATCTCTCTGGTGGATCTGAAAGCCGGCAAATATATCATTGCGGGCATACTCTGGCTGCTGATGGTTTTCGTCTGCGTTATTCCCCTGATCTCTTTCGCCCTGGAATCCATTGTAATCAAAGCAGGAGATTATTCTCTTTCCAATATGACTCTGAACTACTGGATCGGTGCCGAGGGAACCGTATCTACTCTGGCTGCAGGTACCGCCGGAATTCTGCGGGAATCCTTTGTCTGGAAAGCAGCTGAGAATTCCCTGCTGCTGTCGGCCATCTGCGCTTTTACCGCGGGAGCGTGCGGAACGATAATCGGTTATGCCGTGGTCAGAAGAAGAGGAAGTAAGCTCGCCAACTATGTCAGTGGTCTTTCCTTCTTCCCCTACCTGATTCCCTCTATGGCATTCAGTGCCATCTATCTGGCAATATCCACTAACTTCTCTTTCCTGGCCAACTCCTTTCTTTTGCTGGTCATCGTGGGAACAGTGAAGTACCTTCCCTTCGCTTCCAGATCCGGCATTAACTCCATGCTGCAGCTGTCTCCTGAGATTGAAGAAGCCGCAATGGTATACGGGGTATCCTGGCCTAAGAGAATGCTGAAAATCATCATTCCCATCCAGAAATCCAGCATCATTTCCGGCTTTCTGCTGCCTTTTGTATCCTGCATGAGAGAGCTTTCCCTTTTCGTCATGCTGGTCAGTGCCAGGACCCAAACCCTGACTACCATCCTGATGGCGTATAGCGAAAAAGGCGCAAAGCAATACGGCAATGCCATCAATCTGCTGATTATCCTTCTGGTAATCACTATAAATATCGCGGTAAATAAAATCACCGGTGCTTCTGTGGACAAAGGAATAGGAGGAAACTGACATGCCGGAAATTATCCTGAAGAATATCACGAAAAAATTCAGCAATGGATTTGCAGCTGTCAGCAATTTAAATATGCTGATTCCGGACCGCAGCTTCATCACCTTGCTGGGACCGTCCGGCTGCGGAAAAACGACAACTTTACGTATGATTGCCGGGCTGGAAACGCCTACGAGCGGAGTAATCACCATCGATGGAAAGACAGTATTCGATGCAGAGCAGGGAATTAATCTGCCGCCGGATAAACGGAACATCGGTTTTTTATTTCAGAACTATGCTCTATGGCCCCATATGACCGTATATAAAAACATTTCCTTTGGTTTGGAAAACCTCAAATGGGGCAGGAAAGAGATTGACACCCGGGTAACAGAGCTGCTGAAGTTATTGAAGATTGAAGCATTTTCCTCCCGTTATCCGGCGGAGCTCTCCGGTGGTCAGCAGCAGAGAGTGGCCATCGCCAGGACCTTAGCCCCCAGACCACGTATCCTTTTTATGGACGAGCCGCTGTCAAATCTGGACGCCAAGCTTCGGGGGGAAATGCGGACCGAATTAAAGCGTATGCACATCGACAGTGATTCTACCTTTATCTATGTCACTCACGACCAGCTGGAAGCCATGACTTTGTCCAGCAAAGTCTGTCTGATTGAAGGCGGAATCCTGCAGCAGTATGCACCTCCTTTGGCAATTTACAGCCGTCCGGAAAATGTTTTCGTTGCAGACTTTATGGGAAATCCGCCGATCAATTTCCTGGAGACAAGCTGTCAGCGAGAGTCAGATCGGGCACTAAGTATGGAAATGTATGGGGTGAAGATGCGCTTTATCAGTGAAGAGCCGATTGCGGGAAACTTCACCAGTGCCATACTGGGGATTCGTCCGGAGCATATTGAGATTTGTCAGGAGAGCCCTCTGAAAGCCTCGGTATACGCCACTCTGCCGACCGGTATGGAAACCACAGTGAAACTGACACTGGGACAGGGTATTGTATCCTCTGTCGTATTTGGCAGCGTGGACTATGAAATAGACCAGGAAGTCCCCATCCGTTTTATTCATAACAACATACTTCTCTTTGATACGGAAACAAAACAAAGAATCGGGCTGGGACATATGGAAATCCTTTGAATGGCTGCTGCTCTGCTGTGATAGCCTCAGCTTCATCCGCAGCATTCATAGCTGTCAGATTCGTTCCGAAAAACAGAATAGGGAGAAAGCAGAAATGAAGTTCAAGTTTGACCTGCATACTCATACCATTGCCAGCGGCCACGCTTACAGCACCATACAGGAAAATATTGACTACGCCTATCGGCAGGGACTGGCAGCCTATGGATTTTCAGATCACGGACCGGCTATCCCTGGAGCGCCGGCAGAATTGTATTTCCGGCACTTCCGTATTTTCCCTAGAAACTATAGAGATATGCAGGTTTTCTGCGGTATTGAAGCCAATATCCTCAACGAAGAAGGGCAACTGGATATCCACGGAAAAACCCTGGAACGAGTGGATTACATCATCGCCAGTATGCACAGCATGTGCATCCGGCCGGGGACTCTGGAGCGGAATATGAGAAGCTATATCCAGGTGATGCAGAATCCTCATGTGAAAATCATCGGGCACCCGGACGATTCCGCCTATCCCCTCGATTATCAGGAATTTGTCCGCCAGTTGGTCAGATGGAAGGTGGTCCCGGAACTCAATGAATCTTCGTTGGATCCGGCCTCGGTGAGAAGGGGGGTGCGGGAGAATATGCTTTCTCTGCTTAGCTGGTGCAGGCATTACGACTGCCCGGTAATCTGCGGCAGCGATGCCCATCATTGTAGCTATATCGGTCATTTTGAACGACTTACCCAGCTGCTTCAGGAATCCGCCTTCCCGGAGGATCTGGTACTCAACAGTCGAATTGACGGACTGAGGCTGGTGATAAATCGGAGAATTTGATCTTCTCTTGCTGGCATCGACAATATCGTTCCGATTTTCTGTACTGACAGAGCAGCGGCATAGACTTCATGTCCTCCCGGAGTAATGATGTCAGATTCTACCCCTTTATCAAAAAAGGCACAACTACAGGATATGATAGATGTGCCTTAGAATTCTTTGTTCTTTATGCCCTGGGATACTCATTACAGAGCAAACGGTACGCCGGCTCATCTTCCTCAATCTCCGGAAATCTCCCGATATCCTCATAAAACCGATTATCCATGTTATCATCATTAACCATAGAGACTTCTCCGATCAGAACAGAGCCGGATCCCGGCACCACATGAAACTCATGGTACTGATGCGGCCAAAGCGTCAGACTTTCTCCCGGTTCCAGTTTTACCATCGTTCCCGCTTTAACAGAATAGCTTCGTCCATCACTGTTGACAAGGACATCCTCCTCACTGAGGCCGCCGTTTCCATCGTCATTATAAACCTTAATCAGCAAGGTTCCGCCGCCGCGGTTGATGATGTCTTCTGATTTTTTCCAGTGAAAATGCATCGGAGCCATCATGTTATCACGCAGGAACAGGATCTTCTCCGCATACACTTTTTTATACTTTTTAAGATGCAAATTCCCATTTCTGATTGTAAACAAGCCAAACCCGACCCTGTTGAAATCTCCCAATCCGAAATCCGTGATATCCCACCCCAGCATATTATCCCGAATTTCGTCATACTCATGACTTTTATGCTTCCACTCTTCCGGAGTCCAGTTGGCAAAGGGCGGAAGATGAAATCCATTTTCCTTTGCCAGTGCTTCCATCTCCTTGATCACTTGATTGATTTCTGATCTTTTCATCGCACACCTCTTATGCTCTCTTCTTGCTTCTGATATAATCAATAAATACTGCCGGCAGGATGACAGCCCCTTTCACCACTCTCCGCCAGAAGGAATTGACATTCATGAGATTTAACCCATTGCTGAGGACAACGATAACGGTTCCACCGAGCTTTCCGCTATTTCTTTCTTCGATTTTTCGCCATATCCATTGACACGGCAAAGATAATAAGCACACCACTGGTAATTTGGAGAACATGTGTGTTTAATCCAAACTGGACGCCGGCATTGTTAATCAGTACCATCATCAGAGTGCCCAGGATGGTTCCGGAGATCGCTCCGCGGCCTCCGGCAAGAGATGCACCGCCGATAACGGCAGCAGCAATGGCATTCATATCGTAGCCTTCACCGCCGGTCGGGAGCGCACTCTGCACTCTGGCAGCCAGCATGATTCCGGCAATGCCGTAAAGAAGCCCCGCGAAACCATAGACAAGGTAAGACATCTTTCGGACATTGATACCGCAAAGCCTTGCTACGTCTTCTCCACTGCCCATCACATAAAGATTTCGTCCAAATATGGTATAACGAAGAATCAGCACCAAAGCAGCCGCAACCACTACCCAAAACAGAGCCAGTACCGGCAGGATACCGCCGAGATCTGCCCCGCCCATGGAGAGAAGCAGCGGATTCAGTCCACTGACCGTCAAGGCGTTACTGATGATAAGAACAGCGCCGCGGAGGACCGTTTGGGTCCCGAGGGTAGCAATCATGGGCGGAACCTTCAGATCATGGATAATCACTCCATTTAAGATTCCACATAAAAGTCCGATCACCAGCGCAGCCATGAGAGTTATTGCAAAGGGTGCATTAGTATCTCTTTGCAGAATCGCGAGTGTCATACAGGAGAGCCCCGTAATCGCTCCGGCCGAAATATCAATACCGCCGGTAATGATGATCATCGTCTGTGCACAGGCAAGAACACCGATAATAGCTCCCTGCTTCAGGAGATTCGTCAGATTATATACCGAGAAAAAATTATCTGTCGCAACAGACGCAATCACAAAGAGCGCCGCCACAATCGCACCGAGAGTGAACTCAGTATGCTGAAAAATGCTTGAAACTGATTTTTTCTTTTCCATATCTGCAACCTCATGTATTTTCTTCTACAGATGCCTTCTTCAGAATATCTTTTTCCTGAAGCATCTGAATTTCATCTCTTTGAAAATCCGCAGTAACCTTCCCCTGAGCCATGACAAGCAGTCGGTCGGAAAGCCCCATTACCTCCGGAAGATAGGATGAAATCAGAATAATTCCCTTTCCCTGCCTGGTGAGGCTTTCCAGGATTTTGTAGATCTCCTGCTTGGCTCCCACATCCACACCAACGGTAGGCTCATCAAAAATCAGGATATCCGGATTAAAGCAAAGAAGCTTTGCAATGACCACTTTCTGCTGATTTCCGCCGGAAAGATTCCCCGGAAGCTGGCGTACCGATGGTGTCTTTACATTGACCATCCGGGAAAAACTCTTCGCCCGCTCCACTTCCTTTTTTAAATCAATGATATCTCCTTTACTGATCCGATCATAGGAATTCATATTGATGTTTATGGTGATGGGAAGTCCCAGTGCGAGACCGTCCGCTTTTCGATCCTCTGTCAGAAAGCCGATACCATGTTTCATGGCATCTCTCGGTTCCCGGATCCTGACCCTCTGCCCCCTCACATAGATGGCACCACTCGCGGAACAATCCAGCCCATAGATCGCTCTCATGATTTCGCTTCGCCCAGCGCCGACAAGACCGGCAAACCCAACAATCTCCCCGGCATGGACACTGAACTTCACATCAAAAAAATCTTTGTTATTATCCAGATTTTCAACCCGAAGAAGCTCCTCTCCCCGATCAAAATGCTCGATATTATAGATATCTGTCGTCTCACGTCCCACCATCAGGCTGATAAGAGAGTCTTTCGTAACCTCCGAGATATCCTTCGTATCGATGTAGGAGCCGTCCTTCAGCACGGTGACACTGTCACATATATCCATAATTTCCTCTAAACGATGAGAAATATAGATGATGCTGACACCTGCCTCCTTCAGCTCATTGATATAACGAAAAAGAATCTCAACCTTTTCATTTTCCAATAGAGCTGTAGGCTCGTCAAAAATCACAACACGAATATTGTCGTTAATAGAAATCTTACTGATCGTAATCATCTCCTGCATGGCAATAGACAGGGTATTGATCTTAACTAAAGGATCTACGTTTAATTTGAATTTATCAATAATCCTCTGGCTGTCCTTTGCCATCTTTCTCCAGTTTACAAACCCAAGACCCGTTTTCGGATGACAGCCAAGAAAATAATTCTCTGCGATACTGAGCTCCGGAGCAATGGTGACGCTCTGATAATTCGCATAAACGCCATTTTTCTGCGCCTCCAGCGCATTGGTATTCTCAACCCAGTCATTCTCCTTTTTCAGAAAAATATGTCCTCTGTCTGGCCGCTCTACTCCCATAATGCACTTGATCAGGGTGGATTTCCCTGCTCCGTTTTCTCCGACGAGAGCACGCACCTCCCCTTTACCGAGAGCGAAGCTGACATCATCCAATGCAGTAACACCGGGATAAAACTTACTGACATGTTCAATCTTTAAGATGGGATCCGGCATGGATATATCCCTCCAATCCAAATGAAACAGCTGCCGTCTCCGAAGAAACAGCAGCCAGCTTTTTATTTACTTGCTTTTAGCCAGGCGAGTCGGGTCAAGAAGATCCTGCATCTCCGTACTGTTCATATTGTCCGGGGTAATCACAACCGGAGGGCAGTTGATCTGCTTTTTTTCTTCCGGGTTTTTCCCCTGAACGAGAGTCTCAATCGCGTTTTCCATACAGAGATAACCCTGCCTATAAGCATCCTGCACAATAATCGCATCACAGTTACCGCTCTTTAGTGCGGCGATCTCCGTGTCATCGGAGTCTACGGCGACATTGACAAGCCTGGATCCCATACCCGCCGCCTGCACTGCATTACATACGCCATCACCGGTGATATTGTTGCCGGAGTACATGCCGATCAAATCCTTACCGAAGGTAGAAAGGATATTTTCGGCGTTGGTCTGTGCCTTCTCTACATTATTTCCGTTGTAGTAGGTATCTGTCTGTACAAGTCCGGGAGCCTTCTCCTTCAGGTAGCTTCGGAAGCCATCCACACGATGATTCAGCGCTTCATTCTCAACGTTCGTGTTAATCCCTACTGTTCCTTTGGAAGTATCAACCTTCTTCCTGGCACAGGCATCAAGGAACGCCTGCGCTGCCATCTCGCCGATGGTATCATTGGAGCAGAAGTAAAATTCATTGTAGGCATCCTGATTGGCGCCGTCATCTCCGACACCGATTCCACAATTGACGAAGTTCAAAACGATACCGTTCTTCGTAGCCTCCTGTGCCTTCGGGATGGTCGCATCAATGGCGAGAGTTGCTGTTACAATCGCATCTGGCTTCTTGGCAATCGTCTGTTCAAACGCAGTAACATAGTCCTCTGTCTGGCTTTCTTCTGCCGGCCCTACTGTGCTGTAGTTAATCTTAATGCCATATTTGTCTTCCAGATCCATCATGGCATTCTTGATACCGATCTCGACATAGGTCCAGAACTGAGAAGCTGTGGACGGAGTCAGATAGACGATCGTATACTCCTTCTTATCAGCTGTCGCCGTGGATCCGGCAGCTTCGGCTGCCTTGGTTGTAGCAGCTGTCTCGGAAGAAGCTCCTCCGCAGGCAGCCAGCGAAAGCGCCGTCAAGATACTCATCGCTAAAGCTATGACTCTTCTCATAGGGTCCTCCTTTTTATTCTGTTTTACGCTCTCAGCTTTTCCGCGTTCTTCTCTTATTTCAAATAGCGGAAATCACTTCACACCCTTTTGAAGGATGAAACATCCATACTCCCTGGTCTCACTGGTACAAACCGTAAGGAAAGCTCCCTTGGCCTTCTCGTAGAACTTGGTTCTTTCAATCGTTCCAACGCAGTCTTTCGAATAGCCATGATCAACAACCGCCTTCTCCACCTCATCCCAGGCCTGGGACTGCTTCAGTGCAACGCCGGAATCCGCATCCGGGATCATGTGTTCTACCGGATGCTTACAATAAAAATCATCCAGAGGAAATAGCTTTAGGATCGCATCCACCATCTGTCCCGCCGTAGTCCCTTTACACTGGATACTGACGGCATGGGGGGATTTGGAATAGGGCGGATAATAGTGATCGGCTATCACCAGAATATCTCCGTGTCCCATATCCATAAGGGCCTTTAGTAAATCAGAGCTGATGCAATCCGGAATTCCACGTAACATAATTTACCTCCTCATATCTATCGTGTCACAGCTTATCCTGACTTGTTCCTTTATTCCTGCCTTTATTTTTTCTCAGCCGGCTGTCATACAGAAAAGAAAGCGGATGCCGCTGATGTTCCGCGTCTGCTTCAGCCTTATTGCTTCACAATCTCTACGGCTCTCTTGGAATCATAAGCTCCGGCATCCTTTGCCTCCAGAACACTGTTGCCGAGAACAACATCCTCAGAAACCTCCCCGCCATCTAAATAGGTATGAGCAGTTTCCAGGATAGAAACGCCAAGTCCATAGGGCGGCTCCGAGACAGACGCCGCGATCTTCCCTTCCTTCATGGCATCAATCGTGTCATCAATACAGTCACAGCCGACAATCTTAATCCTGTCGATTCTTCCTGCCGCCTCGATCGCCTCCATGGCGCCAAGTGCCATCTCGTCATTGGCTGCATAGAGCCCGTCGATCTCAGGATTGGCGGAAAGAATATTCTCCATAACACTCATAGCCGTAGCACGGTCAAAGTTAGCAACCTCAGACTGTACCACTTCAATCTCCGGATATTTTTTGATCGTGTCTGAAAATCCCTTGTGGCGATCCTGCGCAACATTAGATCCCATGATTCCCTGAAGCTCTACAACCTTACCCTTTTCCCCGAGGATTTCAGCCAAATAATCCGCAGCCATAGTACCCGATTTCACCGCATCATAGCCGATATGTGCCGCGACATCACCGCCGTTTGCCTTTCGATCCATCGTGAACACCGGGATTCCTGCTGCATTGCAGGCCTCAACAGACGGAACAATTGCATCTGAATCACAGGTGTTGATAATAATCGCAGCCGGTTTCATAGCAATCAGATTCTCGACATCCTTTGCCTGCGTAGTCGGGTTATCCTGTGCATCCGTCGCCACAATCTCGATGCCGTACTTTGCCGCAGCATCCTTAACTCCCTGCTGAACCGATACGAAAAAGGGGTTGGTCTGGGTACTCATGGCGAGCCCGATGGTCATTCCCTCGGTCTTTTCGCCGCTGCCGGCAGCGGAGTCAGTCGTTTCCTCCGTCTCCTTCTCCGTCGTTTTGGCTGCCTGGGATTCCGCAGACTTGGATCCGGTGGAGCAGGCGCTAAGCGATGCAAGCAGAAGTAATGATGCTGCAAGCTTCAACAATTTTTTCATAAAATCCTCCTTACTGGCACTTTGCCATATCCTTTTATGCTTCTGCCTTTACAGATAGCTCATTTACCTTCTTGTCTGCCATTACCGCAATCAGAATCACAATTCCCTTGACGATACTGGTGGCATGCGGGTCAACCTTCATCAGCGTTAAAAGATTGTCGATGATACCCATAATGATAGCGCCAACAACAGTCGGAAGGATAAAACCACTTCCACCGCTCAGGCTGGTGCCGCCAAGAATTACAGCGGCAATCGCATCCATTTCAATCCCTTCTCCGCCGGTAGACTGCGCGAAAGCGAGGCGGGCTGTCAATACAATACCGGCAATCGCACTCATTAAGCCGCTGATGATATAAACACCGCATTCCGTGAGCCTCGTGCGAATCCCCGCCAGTCTTGCCGCCTCCTTATTACCGCCAAAAGCATAGACGGCTCTGCCATAGCTGGTGCAGCTAAGAATATAATGACCAATCAGAAAGAAAAAAAGTACCAGCCATATCGGTACGGGAATCCCCAAAAAGGTTCCCTTTCCGATAGCCTTGTAAATATTATTTTTAATAGCAATCGGCGAACCCTGAGTATAAACCAGCACACAGCCACGGAGAAGCGTCATCATCCCCAGGGTCGCAATAAAAGCCGGAATTTCAAAGCAGGCAATAAAAATACCATTACACAGTCCGCAGATGATTCCCAGAGTGAGAGCTGTGAGAATAGCCAGCCCTACATTGTCGGTGGATTTCATCATGCCGGCACAAACCGCTCCCGTCAGCCCTACAATAGAGCCGACGGAAAGGTCGATACCCCCTGTCAGAATCACATAGGTCATGCCACAGGCTACAAGCCCTCCGACAGCCACCTGCCGGATAATATTGAAAAAATTACTGATACTCAGGAAATGCGGAGACAGGATACTCGCGATCAAACAGATCACAAAGAGAATCAAAAGCGAACGATATACATTCAGTTTTGCCAGTAAGCTTTGATTTGCCTTAGGATTCATTCTCTACTCCTCCTGATTCATATGCGAGGATCTTCTCCTGATCCAGTTCCTTCCTTTTCAGCTCCAGTACCAGCTCTCCCTCTCTCATGATGAGCACCCGGTCACACATGCCAATCACTTCCGGAAGATCCGTGGAGACAAGGATAATGCTCTTTCCTTCCCTTGTCATCTGATCAATGATCTGATAGATCTCCGCCTTTGCTCCCACATCCACGCCTCTGGTGGGCTCATCCAGAATCAGAACCTTCGAGTCCGTCTCCAGAACCTTGGCAAAAACCACCTTTTGCTGATTTCCGCCGCTTAGTTTTCCTGCCTGTTGGTTCATGGAGTGAGCCTTGATATTAAGACGCATCATTTCTTCCGCCACTGCCTGCTTTTCCCTGGCTTTATTCATATGGAAAGCACGAGAAAACTTCCGCAACGAAGACAGAGTGATGTTTTCGGAGATACTTCTTCCGAGCACTAAGCCCTCATTCTTACGATCGTCTGATACAAATCCAATTCCTGCTTTAATCGCCTGATAGGGATGGCTGACCTTGATCTCCTTTCCTTCCAGAAACAGCTTCCCCGAATGCATTGGAAGCGCACCATAGAGCATTTTAGACAGAATTATCGTCCCGGAACCCATGAGACCTGCAATTCCCAGAATCTCTCCCTTTTTTAAATGAAAGGAGATATCCTTGACACCGTTTCCACAGACATTCCTGACTTCCATGATCGTCTCCTTGTGTTCCTCTTTTCTCTCAGGATAAAGAGTTTCCACAGAACGACCCACCATAAGAGACACCACCTCCTGGTAATTGGTATCCTTAATCGCTTTTGTTGTGATATAGCGGCCATCCCGGAAGACTGTCAGCCGATCTGCGATCCGGAAGATTTCATCCATACGATGAGAGATATAAATGACAGAGATATGGCGGGACTTCAGATCATCGATACTCTTAAAAAGCACCCTGATCTCTTCGTCTGTCAGCGCTGCCGTCGGCTCGTCCATGATGATGATCTTTGCTCCGATGGTCAGGCATTTTGCGATTTCCACCATCTGCGCCTGAGCGACGCTCAGTTTTTTTACCTTGGTTTTCGGAGCAATCCTGAGCCCCAGCTTTTGGAGCGTTTCTACGGCATCTGCCTCCAGCTTTCTCCAGTTCACCTTTCCTCCCACTCCCACAGGAAGACGTCCAAGATACATATTTTCTGCTACGCTCAGCTCCGGGACCATATTAAATTCCTGGTAGATCATCGCAATTCCATGCTTCTCTGCCTCCCTGGTGGATCGGAACACGACCTCTTCTCCCTCCACAAACATATGTCCTGAGGTATAGGGCTGCGCTCCGGCGATAATCTTCATCAAAGTAGATTTCCCGGCCCCGTTTTCTCCACATAGTGCATGAACTTCTCCTCGTTCAATTTCAAGCGACGCATTCTTCAACGCCACAACACCCGGGAATTTTTTCACGATGGAATCCATCTTCAATACACAATCGCTCATATATTGTCCTTACTCTGACAGATCAACAGTTAAAGCTGATGCTTCTTCAGAAACTGATCGATCTCTTCCCTCGCCGGCATTGCCGGTGTCGTTCCAATCTTCTGTACAGACAGAGCGCCGACAGCATTCGCAAAAACAGATGCCGCAAAGAGATCCTTCCCTTCTGCGAGTGCCGCAGCCAAGCCGCCGTTAAAGGCATCTCCTGCCCCGGTAGTATCTACCGCATCCACACGGAAAGCCGGGATCAGCTCTCTTCTCTTCCTGGTGGCGACAAAGGCTCCACGTCCTCCGAGAGTAATAATGACAGCCTTTACACCCTTCTTAAAAAACCAGTCTGCCGCCTTCCCCGCAGCTAGCTCATCCACCACCGGAATTCCCGTCAGAATCTCTGCTTCTACTTCATTCGGTGTAATCAATTCCACCCTGGAAAGCAGCTCATCCGTTATCGGCTGTACCGGTGCAGTATTTAAGATCACTTTTGCTCCATGCTTCTCTGCGAGAGCAACAGCTCCCTCTACCGCAGAGATATTAGTCTCCAGCTGGGTGAGCACATAATCCGACTCTGCCATCAACGGCTCCAGTCCTGCAACCTCTTCCTTTGTGATGGTATTGCAGGAGCCGGTAATCACCACGATTTCATTTTGACCGGTAGTCTCATCCACACTGATCAGTGCCGCACCGGTTGCCGTTTCCGTGGTCATGATGATATGTTCTGTCGGCATCTTCAGGCTCCTCATGGTATCCAGCATTACATGCCCAAAGGTATCATCACAAATCTTAGTGACCATCGTAACTTCGGCCCCGGACTTGTGCGCCGCTACCGCCTGATTGAATCCTTTTCCTCCAGGTCCCATCCTGAAGGAGGTTCCCTTAACCGTCTCTCCCGGCGCCGGAAGATGCGGCGTACGGCCCATAAGATCCACAACAAAACTGCCAAAAACTAAGATTTTTTTACCCATATTTACCTCCCGAACCTGTCACCTTTCCAGAAGCACCATGCCGTTCCCGGCCCCGATACGATCCGCACCAGCCTCAGTGAGATCCACAGCCTGCTGACAGCTTCTGATTCCGCCGCTTGCTTTCACCGGAGCCTTTCCTGCGACGGTCTTCCTTATAAGAGAAACATCCTCAGTAAGGAGACAGCTTTCAATACAGTAGCGAAGTATGCTCTCCCTCTGTGGCTCTGGCTTTAACATGGTGGGATCAATTTTTCCCGTGATGTTCATTTCCCTCCCTTCTAATCTTCTCCGTCCCCAGTAAAAGCAGACGATAGGAAACGTAAAATTCTTTGATTTCTTTCCTCTCCCCGTTTTCGTTAGCCCTGTTTTTGTCGGAACCGGATTTTGAAGCTGTCTCACACAGCTTTTCGAACAGCAGTTTCGCCGCATTCTCCCCCTGCAGGGCGGCATCTCTCTCAATCACGCTTAAGGGATAACAAATTTCCCGAAAGGCATTGATCTGATCAAATCCCACAAGAGAAATATCCTTACCCAGGCGATAGTTCCGTTCTCCAAGACAACGAAGTGCTCCAAGTGTCGTCTTATTGTTGGCAGTAAATACAGCTGTAGGCGGCTCCTTCAGCTCCAGGAGGCGTTTCATCATCTCATAAGCCTTTTCCAGCTTATAATCGCCGAAAGTAATATAGTCCTCCGGGATATTCAATTTGGCTTCGCTCACTGCCCGTAAAAAACCCTCCAGCCTGGCACGGCCGGGAAGGGAACTCTTCGGACCGGCAATCACAGAGATTCTCACATGCCCGGCATCAATGAGGGCCTTGGTCGCATCATAGCTGGCAGTAATATTGTCAATATAAGATCCGTCCAGATTCAATCCCTCTAAACGTCGATCCAGAAGAACCACAGGAATCCCCCGCTCCACATAGGCATTCACCCGATCTTTTGAAACCGGATCTCTTTCAAAAACCGGCGTAAGAATCGCACCGTCGATCTGCTGTCTTTCCATATCCGCCAGTGCCCGATGTTCAATCCCACGGTCCTCTTCTGTATTGTAGATAACCACATTATAATTTTCATTTTCCGCGATACGATATATTCCGCTCAATGCATCTGCGAAAAACTCATTCGTAATATCCGGAATAATTACGGCAATAGTATGACTCTGCTTTCCGCTTAAGCTTCTGGCAACCTGACTCGGTACAAAATGCTCCCTCTCAATGATTTCGAGAACTTTTTCTCTTTTTTCTTTCGCCACATAGCCATTTCCACTGAGAACCCGGGAAACTGTACTCACCGACACCTCTGCAAGTTTTGCAATATCCCGAATTGTCATAATTATTTCCTCTTTTGAATCATTTCTGCTGTTTTTCATCAATGTGGTAACGGTTTCATATTATCAAATTCTTCTTTTTTTGTAAATCACTTTTCACGTTGATATCGTTACTTATTATCAAAATAAATTTATAAACAGCAAAAGATCTTCCTTGAATAAAAAATCCCCCGCACGAAAGTGCGGGGGCCGGATAACAGATTCTGTTTTACTTATCTCATCAGGGAGCCGGAGATGATAAGCTTCTGAATCTCATTGGTTCCCTCGTAGATCTGTGTGATCTTAGCGTCTCTCATCATACGCTCTACGTGGTATTCCTTCATGAAACCATTGCCGCCGAGCATCTGAACCGCCTGCGTCGTTACTTCCATCGCCACATCGGTGCAATACAGCTTTGCCATGGCAGCATCAATGGTGTATCTTCCGGTATCATGTGCAACTGCCGCACTGTAGAGAAGCTTCTTGGCTGCCTGAATCTTCGTGTAGAGCTCTGCCATAGTAAATGCCAGATACTGCTGCTTTGCGATCGGCTTGCCGAACTGCTCTCTCTGCTTCATGTAGTCAATCGCCATATCGAATGCGCCCTCTGCGATGCCGAGCCCCTGTGCAGCGACACCGATACGTCCGCCGTCAAGAGTCTTCATGGCGAGCTTGAAGCCCTCGCCGGGAGCAGCAATCATATTCTCTGCAGGGATACGCACATTCTCAAGATTCATCTCGGAAACCTGCGCCTGACGGATCCCCATCTTGTTCTCCACCTTGCCAACGGTGAAGCCCGGGGTACCCTTCTCCACAACAAAGGCAGCCATACCCTTGACACCGAGTGCCGGATCTGTCAGGGCATAGATGACAGTGAAGTCCGCAACCGGCCCGTTGGTATTGAAGCACTTTGCACCGTTCAGAACCCACTCATTGCCGTCCTGCACAGCTACCGTCTTACATCCTGCCGCATCAGAGCCAGCACCATGCTCCGTCAGGCCGAAAGACCCGATCTTCTCCCCATAGGTGATGGGCTCAAGGAACTTTTTCTTGATCTCTGTCGGAGCAGAGGAATTCATAATCGAACCGCAGTAAAGAGAGGTGTCTACAGAATAAATGATGCCGAAAGCGCCATCCACCTTGGAAACCTCCTCAACCGCGAGGATATAGCTGAGATAGCTGCCTCCCAGGCCTCCGACTTCCTTCGGATACGGAAGTCCGTAGGCTCCGGTCTTGCCAAACTTACGGAACAGCTCCTCCGGGAACTCCCCCTTCTCATCTCTCTCGATCACGGTCGGTAGAAGCTCATTCTTTGCAAAATCCGCTGCCATCTGCTGAACCTTCAGCTGCTCTTCTGTAAATTGAAAATCCATAATTCCTTCCTTTCTTTCTTCTTTCTGTTGCCAGAGGGTGAAAAAGTTATATTTTTCAGGAGAGCATCTCTGATACCTTCCCAAAACACCTAATTAGCAAAAATACTCAGCCAGCAAAGCGTTTTCTCCGAAGGAAAGGACTCTTACTTAAGTCCCATCTTCTCCTCACGGAAAATTCTTTCATCCATCAGCTTCGGTCCGCCCGCCGGCACGATCGGCGGGAATCCCATAAGATCCAGAATCTGCGTCTGGACATCAATTCCCGGTGCCACTTCCGTGAGATGGATCCCGTCCTCATGAAGCTCAAATACTGCGCGCTCCGTGATGTACGTTACCGGCTGATGGGTAGAAAGAGCATACCTACCGGAGAAGGTGATCTGCTCCACGGCATCAATAAACTTCTTCTGACGCCCCTCTTCATCAATCACGAGCCTGCCGTCCTCCACATGAACCTTGAGTCCGCCCGCCGTAAAGGTTCCGATATAGTAAGCCTTCTTTGCGTTCTGCGTGATATTGATGAACCCGCCGCATCCTGCGAGGCGGGGTCCGAACTTGGAAACATTGATATTCCCGTCTTTGTCGCACTCTGCAAGCCCCAGGAAAGCGAGGTCTACTCCGCCGCCGTCGTAGAAATCAAACTGATACGGCTGATCCAGAAGAGACTCCGGATTGACAGCACCTCCAAATTTATTTCCGCCCTGAGGTATTCCGCCGACAGCACCTGCCTCTACGGTAAGAGTCATGTAGTCACCGATGCCCTCTTCATTGGCAACCATCGCAATATACTCCGGAGCGCCGATACCGAGATTCACGACGGTATCCCTTTCCAGCTCCATCGCTGCACGTCTGCCCATGATCTTCTTGGCACTCATCTTCGGATATGTCATTTGCCCAAGGATCTGCTTCAGCTCACCGGTCATGCACGGATCATAGCCCGGTGTGCCATGACACTGGCTCTGGTCCTCTTCACTCTCCGCAATGACGATAGCGTCAACGTAGACTCCCGGAACCTTCACAAGACGCGGATCCAGAGTTCCTGCCGCAACGACCTTTTCCACCTGAACCACAACCTTGCCGCCGCAGTTTCTGGCAGCCTGCGCTATGGCCGTATTTTCCATCGTCGTCGCCTCGCGTTCCATGGTGACATTTCCCAGTTCATCCGCATAGGTACCGCGGATAAATGCCACATCGATATGCTGAGACTTATATAGGAGTCTCTGCTGACCTGCAATCTCTACCCGTTCAACGATATCCTCCTTCGTGATATCGTTCAGCTTTCCTCCGGAGATCTCCGGATCCACAAAGGTGTTCATACCGACATGTGTAATGGTGCCGACCTTATGTGCTGCAATATCACGGAATAGCTGGGAAATCGTACCCTGAGGAAGGTTATATGCCTCCAGCTTGTTGTCAAAAATAAGCTTTCCAAGCTCCGGCACCATATTGTAATGACCGCCGATCACACGCTTCAGCATTCCCTCATGCGCGAAATGATCCGCACCGCTGCCGTCACGGTTTCCCTGTGCCGCTGCATAGAGCAAAGTCAGATTCTTCGGACTGCCTGTCTCCAGAAAGGATCTCTCGAGAGCTCTGCTGATGGACTCCGGCATACCGCAAGCAACAAATCCGGAAGTAACAAAGGTGTCTCCGTCATGGACAAACTTTGCGGCTTCATCTGCACTGATAATTGGTTTCATCGACATTCTGCCACTCCTTATCTGCTGTCCCCGCTTTACCGGAGCCAGCCATTGTTTGTCACGAGAGAACGAAATATCGTTCTCTCGTGACATTCAGCGATTATTTTCCGGTAAAGTTCTTCTCTTTTCTCTTCTCCAGGAACGCTGTCATGCCCTCCTTCTTATCCTCTGTTGCAAAGGAAAGACCGAAGAGGTTCGCCTCAAGCTGAAGACCTGCATCGATATCCGTATCCAGTCCGACATTGATTGCCTGCTTTGCCAGTGCCACAGCGAACGGTGCATTCTTCATGATACGCTTAGCCATCGCCTTACAGTAATCAAGAAGCTCCGCTGCCGGCACAACATGGTTGGCAAGTCCGATACGGAATGCCTCATCAGCGTCAATCATATCGCAGCTAAAGATGAGCTCCTTGGCTCTCTTCTTGCCAACCAGTCTCGGAAGTCTCTGGGTTCCGCCAAAACCGGGAAGAATACCAAGTCCGCATTCCGGCTGACCGAATTTTGCGTTCTCGGAAGCGATGGTGATATCGCATGCCATGGAGATCTCGCATCCGCCGCCAAGAGCATATCCGTTGACTGCTGCAATCGTCGGCTTTTCCATATTCTCGAGTCTCTTAAATGCCGCACGTGCCAGCATGCCCATCTTTCTTCCCTCCGGCGCAGTTCCGTTCACCATCTCCGAGATATCTGCACCGGCCACAAAAGACTTCTCTCCGGATCCTGTGAGGATAAGTACCTTTGCTGCATCATTCGCCTCTACTTCGGCAAACGCCTGGTCAAGCTCTGCGAGAGTCTCACTGTTTAAAGCATTGAGAGACTTCGGACGATTAATGGTAACTACTGCAATGCCATCATTGACTTCCACCAACAAATTCTTGAATGCCATAAATCCACCTCCATTGAAAAATAGGAATATAGTTGCCGGGTCTAAAGCAAGGGGTAAAGACCCTACCGCGGAACACCGCAGCTTTTAACATAGTGATTTCCCGGACCTGGGACAGATCCCGGCGGATCTCTCCCAGGTCCGAGAATAAAGCATTATTTAATCCCCATTAAGCTGAGTCCGATGAACAGGAAACAAGTGATAAAAGGGATAATGATCTGTGTAATCATAATATCATAGTAAGCTTCCTTATGCGTCATCTTACAAATATTCAGCAATGTAATCTGTGTCCCCTGGTGAGGGAGTGTATCAAGCGTACCTGCGGCGATAGCAGCGATACGATGAACCTGCTGAAGACTTACACCCAGCTTTACATAAGTGTCTGTCAATGCATTAAAGGCAACCCCCATACCGCCGGAAGCGGATCCGCAGGCACCCGCACAGATGGCAACGGTAATCATAACAAAGAAAAGAGGTACCATCCGGATGCCCTGCAGCCAGGAAACCAGGTCTGCAAATCCCTGTGTGTTCTTTACCACTCCGCCAAAACCTACAACGATGGCAGTATTCAGAATAGCCACACCGGAATCCGCCGCACCTTTGTTAAAGACGCCAAGCCAAGCCTTGATGCCGCCGTGAACCTTGCCGAACATAAGTACCGTAGCAAGAATAGTTCCTGCCATAACGGAAGTCTCCACCGGAACCCTGAAGCCATTAAACAGAACCAGAATCACGATAATCGGTGTAATCGCAATGATCCAGTGCGGAAGGTCCCCTCTTCCCTTTGTGTCCAGCTCCTCCGCCGTCAGCTGATACCTCAGCCGCTTGTCATCAAAAAGGAATCCGTTCTTTGTAAACTTTCTGGCACGGTACTCCAACCAGGCAAAGATCATGATAAACTCTGCGGCAGATACGATCAACGCCGGCAAAAATGCTGCTGTGGAGGGTGTATTCAGGCTCTTCATCGCAATGATGTTCTGAATGGAGGGAGAGCCCGGAGCCGTCATGGAAACGGTCCAACATCCTGCGGAAATCGCTGCCGGAATCAGTCTCCTTGTGATATTGGCTTCCTTAAAGAGATTCAATGCAATCGGGTAAACGACAAAGAATACAACAAAGCCGCTCACGCCTCCGAAGGTCAGCACACAGGTGATAATAAAGATAATCGGGGCAACAAACTTCCCCTTACAGCTGCTGGCAATTGCTTTCGCGATAGACTCTGCCGCACCGGTAAACTGATACACCGCACCGAAGAGCGCTCCCACGAAGAAAACAAGGAAATATTTTGTGACATAATCCGATGCCGCCGGCATGAACATCGTCTGCAGGCCCTCGAGAAGACCGATATGACCCTCTCCGACAAAGCTGCTGCATAAAATGACGAACATACAAACCAGTGGCGCTAAAATCAATGCACTAAGCTGCTGGAAGGCCAGCACGCCAAAGAGCACTATGGCGATGAGTAAGATTAGAATACCGACATTCATGAGTTAGAATCTCCTTTCGATGTTTTGGTTACTCACGCTCCTTGAGAATGACATCCCGGGATTTCGTCCGCTAATATATTCCAAATCATTATTTAGTATGGCAACTATTAGCGTACAAAAATTTTATTACACTCTCATTGGTTGCCAAAATTATAACATTGACGTGCAAAAGGGGCAACTATTTTGTGTGCATTTCTTATATTATTTGATAATTTTATTTTTATATATTGTCGCTTTTGATTAAAAATATCTTATATTGCTTTCTCATATGACCTATCCTGCGGTCCGGAATTCCGTCGTAATCCTGTCATCTATCCCTTAAGCTTTCGTATCTCTTCGATCAGAACCGGCAGCACGATAAACAGATCTCCCACGACGCCATAATCGGAGACATCAAAAATCAACGCCCTCGGATCAGTGTTGATGGAAACAACGCATTGGCTGTCCCGCATACCGACAATATGCTGGATCGAACCGGAAATGCCGCAGTTGATATAGAGCTTCGGAGCTACAATTTTCCCCGACTGCCCCACCAGGTGGCTATGGTCAATCCAGCCCTTGTCCACTGCCACGCGGGAAGCACCGACAACACCTCCGAGAAGCTCCGCCAGCTCCTTCAGTAAACGAAAGCCTCTTTCTCCCTGACAGCCTCTGCCGCCGGCAACGATCACATCCGCATCCTCCAGACTTACGATATGATCTGCCGCCGGCTGTATGGTTTCGAGAAGCCTTGTGGAAAAGACTTTCCTCCCGCCGGACCGCTTCTCAATATTCCGTATGGATATCCCGGGTTTTCCGTCGCTGCGGTCTTCCGGAGACAGTTTGGGAAAAATCCCCTGACGCACAGTGATAATCTGCATTCTTTCTTCCGGAACAAGCTCTGTCGCGATAAACGATCCGCTGAAGGATACTCGCTCAAAGAGAACCCCGCGCTTTTCCTCCATTGTCATCGAGCTGCAGTCACTGAGGAAAGCAGCGCTGAGTCGGACTGCCAGCCTCGGTGCCAGCTCTCTGCCAAGCACGGTGGAGCCGACCAGGAGCAGCTGCGGATTCCGCTGCTTCAAAATCCCCGTCAGTGCCTCTACAGCATGATCCGCCTCTGTTCCTGTGATATTTTCACAGGCAGGCTCATCTTCAGGCTGTGAAGCAGACAAGTAAACGACCGAATCCGCCCCATACTCTCCTAAAACAGCATCCAAGGCTTCCGTCCTTTTCCCAAGGACAAATGCGAGCAACTCCGGCGGATTCGATAAAGCCCTCTGCTGCCTTTTTACTTCGCTCAGAAGCTCCAGCCCGACATTCTTCGGCTTCTGATTCGCAGCACATTCCACAAACACTGCTATGCTCTTCCCCATACGGTAGTTCTCCTGTCTCTGTTCTGTCTTTTCTCCTGAATCCATGTCAAATCCCCGGGAGGGGCCAAGGAGGCGATGAGTCACGAACCACCAGCCCTGCTGGTGGTTTGATATTGGCCCTACGGGGCCATTT
>CAUUIW010000010.1:0-118087 GCA_963545355.1 uncultured Oribacterium sp.
GAGTAGTGGATTGCGTCGATATACAAGACCGGATAGACATCGTAAAGCGGACGATCTCCTGCGGCACATCAATTGTCATGCTGCCATAGCCGGAGTTGACCTGCTTTTTCTTCGTACCGTTGCGGTAATCGGTTACTTCCTCGCGGTCGGCGCGTTCAGACTTACCGTAGCCTGGATGCTCGTCCATCTCGGCCTCCATCATTTCTTTTATCGTGCCGCCGAGAAGATCTTTGAGGGCATCTTGGATATCCTGGGCGGATTCTATGTCGTATTCCTGCAAAAGGTGTTGAATAATCTGGCGCTTGCCCTCAGTCATCTGAACGTGGTGGACGGGTTTCTTTTCTTTTTTTGCCATCATAAAAGGCCTCCTGTGAATGTAGTGTATCACAGGAGACCCTCCCGGAAATCCATCATTCCATTTTTACAGAAAAAATTTCACACTCTCACTTCAAAGAAGCGGAGCGGTATTTCACGCGTATGAAGCTAAATACCTAACTTCCAATTTTCGGAAGCTGTCTGTAAATTGACAAGCCTGTAATATAGGCCGTTTTCTTTCATGAGCTCCTTATGAGTTCCATTTTCAGCCACAATGCCATCGGACAGTACAATAATGTGGTCAGCTGCTTCTACCGTTCTCATTCTATGGGCAATAATAAGAACTGTCTTTCCCTTCACCAGTCTGGAGATGGCATTTTGAATCTCTGTTTCATTATCAACATCAAGAGAAGCGGTTGCTTCATCCAGGAGAATAACAGGTGCGTCTTTCAATAGGGCACGGGCAATAGACAGACGCTGGCATTCACCGCCTGACAATGTTGAACCATTTTCCCCAATGACCGTCTGATAGCCATTCGGCAATTTTCTGATAAAATCGTCACACCGGGCCTCTTTCGCTGCGGCAATCAC
Organism: uncultured Oribacterium sp.; assembly: GCA_963545355.1. Classification (GTDB taxonomy): domain Bacteria; phylum Bacillota; class Clostridia; order Lachnospirales; family Lachnospiraceae; genus Oribacterium. Next base: position 907 of record CAUUIW010000010.1, read on the forward strand.
TTCCTTATCCGTAGCGTCTTTTTTACCAACACGGATATTTTCCATAATTGTGTTGTTGAAGAGCACAATGTCCTGAAAAACAATAGAAAAATTTTTTAGCAGCATGGTTGCATTGAGCACAGCAATGTCGGTACCGCCCAAGAGTATTCTCCCTCCATCGAGTGGATAAAATTTGGCTGCCAGCTTTGCAACGGTACTTTTGCCGCTACCGGATGGACCAACCAATGCTGTGACCTGTCCCTGTTTGGCAGTGAATGAGACATCTCTCAGGACCGGTTTATCCTTTTCATAAGAAAACCGGACATGATCGAAAGTAATATCATACCCATGCAAACGAATGTCCTTTTCACCGGATTCTTCCGGATATTCTTCTATTTCTTTCAGACGATTTACTTGCAGCTGTACGGAAAACAGCTCCGCCATATTGGACATTGCCCCGGAAAGTGGGTCGTATAGACGGGAGGCTGCAATCAAAAATAAGATATAAGTAAACAGCGTTGTATCTCCGCTTATGACAAGACGATTTCCCACCACAACCACCAGTGCCAGACCAAGCCGCAGGAACATCTGTCCGGTTGTCAGCAGACTCGCTGTCACCATTTCAGAGGAAATCTGAGCCTTTTCTGCAGCATCCAATTTTTCATCCAGCTTACGGAGATATTCTTCTTCCTGATTACAGGCTTTTATATCCTGCACGGTTTCCAGGCATTCCTGTATGCTTTCCGCGAGTTCCAGTCTGGCGTTCATGTGCTTTTTGCCAAGCTTTTCCTGCCATTTTCGGGACAGACCTACGATTGCAAAAGAAATCGGAGCGACACAAAAAAGAGCCAGCCCCATTTGCCGGTTGAAAAGCAAAAGGCCGATACAAACGATAGCTGTGGAGATCACTGCGCCAAAGAATTGCGGAACCGTATGAGAAAAAGCATGTTCAAAGTTTGCACAGTCCCCCATAATTGTGCTTGTCAAATCAGCAAGATCTCGCTGATGAAAGAAGGCCAGCGGAAGAGCACGCAATTTTTCTGCAAGCCTGATACGATGTCGAGCACTTTCGTTATATGTTCCAAGATATGTCGCGGTGTATTGGCAATAATGGAATATAAAAACAACGGTTAAAATGAAAATCCCAATCAAGGTGTAAGCAACAGCATTAATTTTGGATACGTTCATTCCCAAAACAGGGGCAAGGAATTGATTCAAAATGATTGCCAGAAGAATAACCGGAAGCATAAGACTGCTATTTACCAGCATGGAATAGACAATCCCTTTCAGCAGATCTTTTGCCCCCTGATCACTTAACGCATACTTTCTTTTCAATACTTTAATCATGCGTTCCACCATCCTTTCCGACGCTCCAAGTAACTGCGGCCTGATATTTTTTCCACATAGAAGAATAGATGCCGTTTAGGCGCACTAGTTCTTCATGACTGCCTCTTTCCGCAATCTGCCCATTCCTAAATACAAGAATAAGATCTGCGTTCTGTATTGTGGAAAGACGATGAGCGATCATCAGAACGGTTTTATTTTTGGTCAGTTGTTCAAACGCAAGCTGTATCAGATGTTCATTTTCGGCATCTGCAAAGGCTATGGCCTCATCCAGTACAATGACAGGAGCATCCTTTAGAATTGCCCTTGCAAGGGCAATTCGTTGATTTTCACCACCTGAAAGATAGGTTCCTCCTGTTCCGACAAATGTATCGAGACCGTTCGGAAGCCGATCTATAATCTCTTTGCACTGTGCTTCATTGGCTGCTTTTGCTACTTCTTCTCTGGTCGCGTTTGGACGGGCAGCTTTAATGTTATTCAGCAGGGTGTCCTTGAACAGATGCGTATTCTGAAATACAAAAGCAACCCTTTTCATCAGCTCTCGTTTTTCCATATTGCGCACGTCTACTCCGCCAATCGTGACGGAGCCGGATTGCACATCGTAAAATCTGGGGATGAGCTTTGCCGCGGTACTTTTACCGCTGCCGGAAGCACCGACGAGTGCAACGGTTTTTCCTGCCGGAACCTCAAAGCTGATATGATCTAGGGCTTTCTCTCCGGTGCCCGGATAGGAAAAGGACACATCCGAAAACACAATGGAAGCATCTGCCGGAAGCATGGGACATTCCGTCTCTTTTAAGGGGCTTTCCCGTAAAATTTCCTCCACTCGGCTGACCGCGCTTTTTGCGGCCATAAGCTGCTCGCCGGCAAACATAATACGGTTCATCATCGTGGCACAAACCGGAGTAAAAAGGCTATAAAACAGAAAATCCAATACCGCGTTCACATAAGCTGCCCGGCCACTGATCCCGGAGAAAAGAAACATTGCCGCTGGGATAAGTAAAACAAAGGTACCGTTTAACGTTACGGTAAATCCAGCAAGAGGGATACGGCATTTTAAGGCATACCCGGAAGCGAATTTTTTATATTCTTCTATTGCAGTGTGGAAATTTTTGAAAGAGTAAATTGTTTGTTGAAATACTTTTACAACAGGGATACCACGGATATATTCCACGGCTTCTTTATTCATTATTTCCAAAGCAGTCATATACTTTCCCATAAACTGTGCATTATCGCCGCCCATCATCTGTTTCAAAAAGAGGATACTGATCCCCATGGGTATCAGGCAGCAAATTCCCAATCGCCAGTCAAAAAGGAAAATAAAAACAATAACGGCGAACGGCATAACAGCTGCGCCGGTCAGATCAGGAAGCTGATGGGCCAGGAAACCCTCTGTAAGTCCCGCATTATCATCAATGATTTTTCTCAGCTGTCCACTTGCATTTTGATTAAAATATCCGAGCGGTAGTGTCACAATATGATGAAGAGCAGTTTTTCTCATATTCGTTGCGGTACGAAATGCTGCCAGATGGGTACAGTTCAGGGCAATAAAATAGAGCAGAATACTTGCTGCCGCAAACCCAGCTGCCATCCACGCATAATGAGTACTTTCCGTTGCAAGAGAGATATCCCCGGCAGAAAAAGCCCGAATCAAATCGCGGATGACAAACCAAATACAAACAAAAGGCAGCATGGATAAAATCGTACTGATCCCGGAGAGTATGCAACCTAAAATGGTCAGAATATGGTAATTTCCGGCATATCTGAACATTCCGGAAAATTCTCCGCTTTTTTGCTTTTCCATAAACAACACTCCTAACGATCCAATTAGATACATAACTTATCGGCACATAAGACAGGAATATAAGCGGGATAGATTTCCCTGCAACGAAAATGTTTTTACATGACTGCCATCAACAAAATGCAGAACCCGATTACAGGTCATAGCAGCAAATTCATAGTCGTGGGTAACAATTAAAATGGTTTTTCCTTTTCCTGCCAGAGCTTTCAAATGCCCGGATATTTTTATCATATTTTCGAAATCAAGGCCGCTGGTAGGTTCATCTAAAATTAAAACGGGTGCATCTATCCAATCCGACACAGCAAGAGTGAGCCGTTGTTTTTGTCCTCCGGAAAGAGTAGCCGGATGTCGCTCTTTCCACTCAAACAGGCCGTACAATTTCAACAAGTCATCCCGCTGCTCCCGAGTGCTGTTTTTTTCATTCAAAAGCAGCTCTTCCTCCACACTATCTCCAAATAGCTGGCAGTCTGTATTCTGCATAACGAAATAGGCAGAATTTCTCCGCTTTCTTTTAGAAAGCTCTTTCCCATGGTATATGACCTGTCCCGCTTTTTCTTTTTGCATGCCGCAAAGAATATTCGACAAGGTTGTTTTTCCTATTCCGTTATTCCCTACAATGGCAATCAGATCACCGCCATACGCCTGAAAAGAAATATCATGGAAAACCGGATGTTTATGGTAAGAAAAAGCCAGATTCTTTACCTCAAGTGTGACCTCCTTTTTGTTTACAGAAGGAACGTCCGCTTTAACGCGATGCAAATCCGGTGCTCGTATCCCCAGGGTCTGTCTTTTTATCTCCGGCATGGAAAACAGCTCTCCGGCTGTCCACTCGTCTTTTATGTTCCCATTTTCCATGTAGAGAAAGCGGTCTGCAAGATCCGTAAGATAATAAAGTCGGTGCTCGGCGACAACAATGGTATGGCCATCTGCTTTCAAGCTCCGCATCAGTTTTTTCAGTGCCTCAACGGAATACATATCCAGATTAGCCGACGGTTCATCAAACACATAAATTTCCGGATCAACAGCGTTGACGGAGGCTACCGCTATTTTCTGCTTTTCTCCGCCGGACATGGGATAGATCTCTTTCCCGCGCAGCATATCTCCGTTAATACGCCGGATCGCATTGGAAACACGCACTTCCAGTTCTTCATACGGAACACCGTAGTTTTCACATCCGAACGCTATTTCATCCTCTGTAATGCTGGCGAAAAACTGGCTCCTGGGGTCTTGAAAAATGGATCCGACCTTTTTCCCGATTTCATACAGAGGATATTCCGACAGGCTGCGTCCCAACAGCGTAATATTTCCTTTCCGTGTCCCCTCGTAAAATTGTTCGGCTAATCCGTTGATCAGTCGCGTTATTGTGGTCTTTCCGCAGCCGCTTCCGCCGGTCAATACAAGAAATTCCCCCTCCTCTATATCGAGATTGATATGATGGATACTTTCTGTTTCTGCTCCCGGATACTTAAAGGAAACATTTTCAAATTGGATAACGGATCGTTTTGTCTTATTGTTTTCCATTACGTTGTCATCCTTTCCAGCACAAAATAGAGTGCTGCCACACAAACAGCAATCATGCACATGATCCAATCTCTTTTTTGAAATGCTATCTTTCTGCGGCAGCTATGTTTTCCCGGATTTCCAATCCCCCTGCTTTCGGCAGATGCAGCCAGTTCCTCTGCGATTCTGGAGGAGCGGAAAATAACGGGCGTAACAATATACTCCATAGCATCTAAAGGATGCTTCCATGACAGCAGTTTTCGGAGTCTAAGGGAGGCAAATACATCAGAAAACTCGTTGCGGACAGTAGGAAAGAAGCGAAGCATAAAGGTCACTGGAAGAGCAATTTTATTGGGAGCATGGATTTTCTTAAAAACCGCCACAACTTCTCCCGGCGGCATACCAATCACGGGCTGCGCCGCCATGACCATCATCAGGATACGAAGTACCATAAACAGAAACATTTCCGGCATCAGAAATGCAATGCCCCGTCCGCCGGACAGCAGCTGCAGCACAATAAAAACGCCGCAGACGATCAGATATTTTATGGTCTGCCTGCCAAAGCCCTGAATCATCAAATATACGCTTAAAACGCCTAACAGTGTGTATATCAAAATGTCGCTTGTGAGCACTGCCACAAGCGACATCGTAAGAACTATGACAAGCAATTTGGTCCGAAAATCAAACTCTATAGTCATCATTTATTTGATCACGCCGCTCTTTCTGAAGTGCTTTACAATCAGTCTGTTGCTGATCATGCATCCAAGGATCGCCAGGACGGCGGTAACGGCCAGGCTCAGGATAACCCACTTCGGATTGGTATAATACCGGGTCTGCACCTGAATCTGCTGTTCACTGACACCGGTGGCAAGAAACGCATCCTTGAAAAACCAGATTTCTGACATGCCATGTGCCGCGCGAACCAACGCCGAGATGATCCATGAAACAGACACGCGTTTTATGTCACGATAGGCATCCTTTCCGCACATGGAAAGCTCTGCAATCATACCGCCGCCCAAAAACCATGGAACCATAAAGGGTCCCATCATCAGTCCTGCGATAACTGCCCACATGAGATTGTAGATAAGAGCGGGACCGTGTTTCCCAACTTTCATACACATATAAATATAGAACGGTGCAAGGATAAGCGCTGCTCCGGCAGCATTAAAAATCATGGAGTAGAACAGAGATGCTCCTGTCAGGATGGAATAAGCCATAAAGACAACGAACATGATGGCACAGAAGATACCGATGATTGCTGCATCCCTGACAGAATATTTATTTCCTGCTGATTTTTCATTTTCCATTTGAAATCCTCCGCTGTTTTGCAGAAAGTTAGAAAATCCTAACCGACTGTTCAAAAAATAAGTCAGTTCAGGCAGGGCTCCTGCTTTTATCTGACGGAGAATATTCTAATGCAGTTCAGACCTCCTCACCACTCCATGCAGACTCCTTTCTATCCAAACGGACACTCTTTCGGAAGGCGATCGGAGAACACCCATACAGTTTCTTGAAGGCGGAAGTGAATTTATTTGGATTTTCATATCCGATTTTACCGGCGATCTCCGTTACGGATCGATCCGTTTTAAACAGCATTTTCTGAGCAACCTGAAGCCGATAGGTACGGAGATAAGAATAAACAGAGGTTCCGTAGACACCTCGGAAATATTTTTTTAATGCCGTCGCGGAAATCTCAAATTTTTGAGAAAGCTGCTCTATCGTGTAATGAATCGTCAAATCTTCTGTAATATAAGACGCTATTGTTTTAACCAGGGCAACCTGATCTTGATTAAAATAATTTGTCTGCAATACTTCTTCCGACGTATTGAGATCACTTAAAAACAGAAGCAGTTCCAGTACTTTGATTTTTATGTACCCCGGTTTTCTTTTCTCCCGGATATGATAGAGTTCTGAAAAAATATGTTCAATCGATGGATTGGCACGCATAATACAGCATCGGTTGCCATCACATATATATGTTTGAATGTAATACAGATCAATATTCAACAGTCCCATAATCTGACGCATCTCCGGCAACAATTTATCCAGATTGAGGATAACAGAAATGCCGTGGTAATGATTCAGAGGAAAACACGAATTTGATTTTTTCTTCCTCATGGCACTGATGGATAAATCCCCCTCCGCCATATAACAACAACTATTTTCTCCAAAGCTGCACTCGAAACGTCCGATCCGGCAATGGTTAATCTCGATCATATTTTTGGCAGCGAACTGATTTTGGCTGCAATATCCCATATGGATATCATTATAATAAAGCTCGACACCGGGGAACACCTGATAGACTGTAATTTCTCCATATCCCGTTTCATTAGACAGCTTGAAAACCTTACAATCCTGACGAGATTCATTTTTGACTTCTTCCGGGAAGCCATATAGTTTTGTTCCTTCAAATCGATCCGGTAATTCAATTTGTGATAATATTTCAACAGCACCGGTGAGTGCCTGTTTTTCGTAGGTCAGCATACGCATCGCTCCTCTTGTTTGCTTAGACTAACTATTTCAGTGTAGGCTTGAAGAAGGAGAGTGTCAAATATTTTATAAAGGTATCTGTGATCAAAGCTTCGTCAGATAACCTATAGCTGGGGTTTGTCGCCAGACAGCTTCCAGTTGATTGCCTTTTCTCTAACATTCACAAAATCGGCATAAATACCGGGCTGCTCCATCAACTCCTGATGTGTACCTCGTTGGGCAATTCCGCCATTTGCAATAACAACAATCTGCTGTGCGTTGCGAACCGTTTTCAGTCGATGAGCAATGATGATAACAGTCTTATCCTCTGTCAGTTTCTCAATGGCCTGCTGGAGTTCCGCCTCGTTTTCCGGGTCCACGCTGCTTGTCGCCTCGTCCAGAAGGATGATAGGGGTATCCTTCAAGATAGCCCGCGCAATCGAAATCCGTTGTCTTTCGCCGCCGGATAGAGTAGCGCCGCTCTCGCCAATGACGGTGTCATAGCCGTTTGGCAGTGCCATGATAAAATCATGGCAGCCACACTTGCGGGCAACATCTTCTACTTCCTGATCGGTGGCCGACAACCGCCCCATACGGATGTTTTCACGGATGCTTTCATCAAAGAGGTAATTATCCTGCGATACATAAGACACATAAGAGGAAAGCTGCGACAGGGGAATCTTTCTCAAATCCACCCCGCCAAGAGTAATAACGCCGGATGTTGCCTCCCAAAAGCCGGTAATCAATTTAGTAATCGTTGACTTACCGGAACCGGAAGGCCCTACGAAAGCTGTCATTGTTCCTGGCGGTATTGTCAGATTGATATGATCCAATATCGGCTTCGGGTCCTTCAGGTCATAAGAAAAGGAAACATCCCGGAAGTGAATAGACAGGTCGTGAATATCGGCATCTTGGTCCGGCCGCACCATTTCCGGGGCATCCAAAAGATTTCCAACCTCTCCAACAATCGTGCCAAGCTGCGAAATATTGTCAGTAAATTTAATCGCTCCCAAAATCGGGCCGACAATACCCAGGGACAAAATCATAATGGTAAGAAAGACCGGAGCGGATAAGGTTCCATCTTGATACAGAACTGCACCAACGGGAAGAACCGCCAACCAAACACTGGACCAGATCGTATTGCTCATAGACATAAACAACTGTGTGTCCTTCATCCAGTCAACCGCATAACGGGCATCGTCATTGACCGCGTCGGAATACTTCTGATAAGAGTTGGCCGACTGATTGAATGCCTTGATAACCTCAATACCGTCTACATACTCGATAATCGTGGCGTTCATTTTTTGAACCCGTTTCATCAGGCCGGAAAATCGTTCGCTATACCCCCGTGACATTCCCATATAGTACAGAAAACCAATGGGCAGGGTCACAAGAGAAGCCAGTGCCATACGCCAGTCTAAAATAAACAGATAGACAATGATGCACAGCGGGACGAACAGATTCGATGTCATCTCCGGCACCAGATGTGCGAGGATCGGCTCCATACTTTCTACCCGATCAACGATGACATCTTTGAACCGGCCAAAGGACTGATCCATGATGTAACCCATTGGCACCCGTGAGAGTTTGTCGGCAATTCCAATACGGACTTCTTTCAAAATCAGGAATGTCGCGGTATGAGATACGGTTGTTGAAAGGGTGGAAAAGAGCAGTTTCAGTGTGAAGCCGAGCAATATTACGCCACACCACAGCGCATAGGTGTTTAGGGCAGTCACGCCATTGATCGGACAGAGCATGATATAAGCGATGGCGAAGTATGGGACCATCCCGCAAGCCACAGCTGAGACCGCCAGGATGATGGAGAGCGCGTAGGCTCTCCGATGTGCGCCAGCCAGCTCCCATAATCGCTTGACCGGCGATGGTGTTTGTTTCATTATCTCTCACCCTCCATAAAAGCAATACGGGCCAGCCGGTTCCTACCGACCACCCCGCATCGCCAAACTGTGTTATTTTGCCGGAGTGATCTGTGTCACATCCAGGAAAGCATAATCGGAAGCAAAGTTATAATCCGCAATCTTGTCCGTGTTATAGACAATCATATCCATCTGGTGAGTAAGAGGAACATCCAGTACCTGGTCCAGATCGGTATCGATCAGCAATTCAAACAACTCCCGCAGCCGAGTATCATCATTGCAGGTCTTAAACTCGCTCAATGCGGGGATAAACTCATCAGAATTGTCCAACAGCGGTATGGAAACATCTTCCGGCATTTGAGCCATCATCGCAGAGAACCAGCATTGCGGCATGGCATAATTGAAGAAACCGGCGGTCATAGCGGTAATATCCCATCCTGCGGGTTTCATATAGCCTGCGTACCATTCCATCTTTTCCATGCTCTTGATCTCAACTTCAATTCCGACTTCAGCAAGCTGGCTCTGGATCAAAGTGGCGATGGAACCGATGGTGCTGTCATCCGTGGGGCAGGTAAAGACCACATGGAGCGGTGTCCCATCCTTTTCCCGGATTCCGGTGGATTCATTCATAGCCCATCCTGCCTCGTCAAGAAGCTGATTGGCACGATCCACATTGTAGGTATAATATATCGTGCCGCAAATATCCGAGTAGGGAGTTCCATCAGGCACAATGGTATCAGCCACAGGCTCATAACCATAGGTCAGGCCCTCGGAAATTGCATCCTTGTCAATGGCATACGCCAGAGCCTGCCGCATACTCAGATCCGACAGATTCCCATTGAAATTCAGAATAATATTGCGGACCGTGGAGCCGGAAGGCGCAAATTTTCCCTCAATCCCGTCAATGGCAATCGCCTGATTGTAGTTCTCATAGCTCAGTTCAGCCGAACCATAGATCAGGTCGATTTCGCCGGTTTGCAGCGCCTGCACGCGGGAGGCATTATCCGGGATGTACTTTGCAACGATTTTGTCATAATAGGGCTGTTCACCCCAGTAGTTCTCATTGCGTATAAAGGTGGTGTACTGGCCGGCTACATATTCGTCATAGATGTAAGGACCGGTTCCGGCATATCCGTTGACTGTCTGGAAATTGCCCTGGGTAATCAGTTTGGGAGAAATCATAGTGCATACATCCGGCCAGCAAAAATCATTGATATATGCAAAATACGGCGTATCGTAGGTTAAACGGATGGTGTATTCGTCCACCGCCTCAATATTGGTATAGTTGACAACACCGGGCAGCGATGCAAAGGACGGATTGATGTGCCAAGACTCAATATTAGCAATCGCCGCCTCTGCATTGAAGGGCTCCCCGTCGTGGAAGATCACGCCCTGTCGCAGATAAAAGCTAAGCTGTGTGCCGTCCTCACTCAGTTCCCAGCCTTCCGCCAGCACCGGCTGGATTTTTCCATCCACATATTTCACCAGACCCTCATAGAGGAGCTTCTGAGTGGGGCGGTTATCCGCAATCATATAGAGGGGAGAAAGGGTCGTTGTTTCGCCAATCGTGGCGATGTTCAGGACCTTTTCGCTCGTTTCCGTTCCGCTTGCATCATCAGCGGTGTCACTGCCGGGGTTTCCGCCACAGCCGGCAAGCAGGCCTACACACATAACGGCGGCAAGAGCAAGTCCCAAAACTCGTTTGGTTTGTTTCATCTCATTTCATTCCTTTCTTTGATTTTGTATTTATCGAACGGCTTTTTTAGTGATTTTACCGTGTTCGATCTCATAAATGACCTTGCAGAGCCGCGAGGCAACTCGAAGGTCATGAGTAATGACCAAGTAGGCGCAGTCATGTTCCTGCGCATATTTTTCCAAAAGTTGAAGGATCGCTTCTGTTGAAATTAAATCAAGACCAGCGCTAACTTCATCTAAAATCAAAAACTCCGGGGAGACAGATAGGGAGCGCAACAAAGCAAGCCGTCGTTGTTCGCCACCGGATAATTTTCTGACCGGAATATTCAAAAGATTTTTTTGCAGCCCCGTTTGTCCCATCAATTCAGCAATACGGCTTTTCCGTTGCATGGAAGAAAGATCCGTCAGGTTCACAAGGGCTTCCTCCACATTTTTGGATGTACTCCATGCCTGATTCAGGGTTCCGCCTGCATCCTGAAACACCGCCTGGATCTTCCCCCGATGTTTTCGCCATTCCCGCAAGCCCCATTTTGCGGTATCTGTGCCATTGATGAGGACGCGTCCCTCAGAGGGGCGCTCAAGTCCAATCATCAATCGGGCAAGGGTACTTTTTCCACTGCCGCTTTCTCCCATGAGGGCGATACTATGACCCTGCTCCCATATCAGGGAGGCGTGGTCCAATGCACAGAATGTTTCCCCCTGCGCGTCATCGTAGGTTCTGGTGAGGCTATCTAATTCAATGCGATCCATTTCCAGTTCAGCTTCTCCCGGTGGCAAGCCGCCTCGGCAAAGCGTTTGGTCCACGGCTGCTGCGGGTGGATAAACAACTGCTCGGTTGCCTGGGTTTCGATGATTTCCCCATGTTCCATCACATGTGTGATTGAGCATAACGCCCTCATCGCCTCAGTATCATGTGAAATGAAAAGGATAGCAGCGTTTTTCTGATACTCCCGCAAGAGTTCCAGCAGCAAGTCCCGATTTGCTTCGTCAAGGGCGCTGGTCGGCTCATCTGCCAATACATATGTTGGTTTTGTTCCCAAAATCAGAGCCATGGCAATTCGTTGAAGCATACCACCTGATAGTTCGCCGGGATATGCACGCAGCACTCGTTTTGTATCGGTCAGATTGACTTGCCGCAGCACATTTTCCGCGAGTCCACGAGCCTGGTTTTTATCCGTAGCTGTGTGCATACGGAGTGTTTCAATGATCTGCCGGTCCATCTTTGTGTGTGGGAAAAAAGCAGTCATAGGATTTTGTGGAATAAATCCAATGGTTTTTCCGCAAAGGCCTCGGCGTTCCTTTGCTGTACGCTTTAATAAATCATCGCCATCCAACAGAATTTGCCCTTGCGGAACCTCCAGATCACCGCCATTCATCCCCATGATGGATTTTATTAAAGTGGTTTTGCCGGAGCCGCTGGCTCCGGTTAGCCCAATACAGGTTCCCCCCTCCATAGACAGAGAAACACCTCTTAAAATCGTCGCATTGTTCTTTGCTTTCACGGTCAGATTCTTAATCTCCAGCATCATGCTCCCTCCTTTTCCAAAATCCTCCCCAAGCAGTTGAAGCAAAGGGAGCTGATAAAGATAAAGAGGATCGGGTAAAGAAGCAACTGTGGATGTGTCCCTGACAAAGCCCTGGCATGGGAAAGCATAGAACCCCAATCAATCACATCATCACCCAGAGAAAGGCCGATGAATGAGAACCCGGAAATTGCAATAATCATTTCCGCGCAGGAGAGGCAAATAAATTGCAAAATATCCCGGATAATATTAGGAAGGATATGTACCAGCATGATCCGAACCTTGCTTGCACCGCAGGCAATCGCACACATGATATATGCTTTGCCATACTCCACCTCAATCAAAGTTTTGACCAGTTTAATCATGCGAAGAATCAGCGATGCTGTCAGTGCCACCAGCATGGTGGGAATACTGTTTCCCCCAATGCCGATAAAAATAATCAGATAAGCCACGGGCGGAATTGCCGTAACGGCATTCAAAATACTTTCGGCAAGAATGTTCCTGCGGCGTCCGGTCCTTGCGAGCAAAATACCGAAGAAGATACCCGATACAATGACGATGGAGGAACCGACAAGTACGATCCCCAAAGTTGTTTTCCCGGCTGCAAGAATGCGCGAGAACTCACAGCGGCCAAAATCATCCGTGCCAAACGGATATTCTATGCTACTGGAAAGATATTTCTTCCTGATATTTGCAGAGGTCGGATCATGGGGAGCGAAAAATGACCCAGACAGGAAAAACAGTAATATTACAATCGGAACTGCATAGGAGAGAATATGCTTTGTCCGGCTCATAGTCTGGTTCCCTCTCTTGAAAAAGTATCCCGCTGCAGGATTCGCCGCAGCACATCCGAGAGGATATTAAATATTACCAGCGAGAACGCCAGGAACAGGATCGTGGCGTGGATAACCGGTGAATCCCGATACAGTACGCTGTCAATAATCAGGTAACCTAGTCCGGGCAGTGAAAATACGCGCTCTACAATGGCAGAACCGGCCATACAAAGACCGAGCATCTGACAAAAGCTGGGGAGAAACGCCACCACTGCGTTGGGGAGCGCATAGCATAACAGGATTTTACCTTCAGAGAGCCCCCTGCATCGGGCATAGAATGCGCTGTCTTGTTCCATCTCTTTCTCAATATTGTTCGCCAGCATAGGTGAGAATAGGGCAATGCATCCGATCGCAATACAGACCGCCGCAGGGAGATACCGCATCAGCCCCGTATTTCCCGCCACCGATGTCAGGCCGAGTTTGACAGCAAAAATATCGAGGTAGGCACCGGCAAAGAAAAAGGATGGAATGGATACTCCGGCAATACACAGAAAAATCAGTGCATGGCCAATCATTCGTTTTCGTGTCAAGTAACAAAGGCATCCGAACAGTAAAATGAAAACTGCTTGGATAACAGCAGAGATGAGAACAATCGTCATGGTTATTCCAATGGCTGTCGTGACCTTTTCAAACACCGGCTGTCCGCTGACAAAGGACTCTCCAAAATCTAGATGGAGTGCATCGCGCACCCATGTAACATACTGCACAGGCAGCGGATCGTTGAGACCCATATCTTCCCGTAGCGCCTCCATCTGCTCGTCTGTAAAACTAAAAGCAGCAAATGATCGTCGGGCATACGCTTCTGCCGGATCAATAGGCGAAAGACGCACAAGCAGGAAAGAAATCAGCGTTACAACAACAAGCGTGATCAGCATTTCAAGGATCTTATTGATGATAAATCGCCTGGCTGTCTTGCTCATCTGCATCCTTCCTGCAAAAAATAAGCCTTATGGTTAGACTTAGCTAACCACAAGGCTTATAATACCCCCTGTTTTATTATTGCTCCACTCCGAGAAGCCTCAATCTATCCAAAAAGCCGATCAATTTCTGCTCTTTCGGTATTCGCCGGGTGACCGCCCTATAATTTCCTTAAAGGCCGTAGAAAATTTATTCGGATTTTCGTAACCAACCGTTCCCGCTATTTCTGCTATCGACATTTTTGTAGTAACCAGTAGCTTGGTGGCAGCTTGCATTTTGTACTCGCGCCAAAATGCATGGATCGGTTTTCCATAGACCGCCTTGAAGCAGTCTTTCAGGGCGGTAAGACTCATTCCATATCTATCCGCCATACTTTTCAGTGTTTCTCGGCTATCCAACCGAGCCGATAACTCTGCTTTTAACGCTTTTACTTTCTTAATCTGAGCAGCAGAATAATATGCCGCCGTTTCAAAGTTATCTTGAGGAAGCATTTGTGAAAGCAGGAAAAAACTCTCCAATGCCTTTAACCTCAGATACCCCAATGGTGCAGTATCCTTTACTTCACAGATTTCTTGAAATACATGGAGAAGGTTCGGTGGAGTTTTGACAACAGAGCAACTATGTCCGGCGCAGAATTTTTGTGCTAACTCCATGAGGTCTATTGATACATCTTCTACAATATTTTCAAAAACAGGTCCCGTTACATCTAAATCGACAATAAATGCAACCCCATCATAATATCCGATAGGAAACGATGGAGGCTCCTGTTCTGGCGAAAGTATGCTTACCGCAAAATCTCCTTCACCTAAGTATGTGACATACCCACGCTTATATTCGCACTCAAACCGTCCTGTGTGGCAAAAAGCAATCTCCAGGATATTTGGCATTGCCTTACTTCGCATGCGACAAGAAAATGCTTCAAAAGTAGAATATGCCAAATCAATTCCGGGAAATAGATGATAGCAGTGCATAAAGCCATTTTGCGTATCACATCGCATCTGATATTTGATTTCGACGTCTGTTTCTTTCATAATCGCTGCTCGCGCTTCAAAAACATCCGTTTTTTTTCTTACCGTTGCTCCTGCTTGTAACATACAGGAAACATCCCCTTCCGTAGTTAGCAAAAACTAATCCGAAACAGTATTAACATATTTCGAATGAAAAGTCTATCCTGTGTTTCGTGAACTCTGGCCCGTTATCCGTCTGTATGCATTCGACCGGCATCGGGAATGCGTTCAGAAGATGCTCAGGGAATAAAGCCGAGGTATAGCTGCTGTGTTCGTCAAAAGCCTCGACATACCGCCGGCGGGAGTTATTCATCGATCGCCGTGTAAAGGCAGGCTCTTCCGCTTTTCTTTATTCAGTTGTCATGTAACATACGTATTGTAATCCTACCTCCGGACATGATCACGGTCACCGAAAGGATTGAGCGGTACATAAAGAAAAGATATAATAGAAAATCAACGGAGCAATTGGTTCCTCCCCCGGTTCAAGCTTCACCGGACAGCCTATACAGCGCAAAAGCGTGCATCCGGGTCACGGCATTTTCGGCAGCCCCAACCTGGACCAGAGCGGTAGATTTTGCGCGTGGATCCAGTCGAAACTGGTGGTGCCGCTGCGGGCAGCTTTACAAAGGGAGATAAGAAGGAAGTCAAAGCACGGGAGAAGATTAAAAAATTTTTTGACTGGATTCGTTTTTGGAAAGAAGAAAAGATCGAAATGGGGAGGATGCCAGATGTCGAAGAAAGCTACAGAATTTCAACGCAAGATCATGTCAAAGGCTTATCAGGGGAAAGGAATTTTCAAACCCCTGAATACCGGATGGATCGATGAGCATACTGCTGCCGTCAGAGAGTGGATTGCCAATGTATTCTTTTACAAGAAAGAAGACCGGGTGCTGATGATCGATGCCGGGTATAACTATGACCGGCTGGAAGAAAAGATGCATTGGCTGGATCTGGATCCTTCCATGGTTCATGAAATACTGATTACCCACCAGGATACCGATCGTGTCGGTGGAGTAGAACGGGACAGCCCCGGTTTGTTTCGCCATACAAAGCTCTATCTCGGTGAAATCGAAAACGAGTATTTGACAGGCGCGGCCAAACGGAAAGTGTTTTTTCGTCTCTATACCCTTCCCCGAGTCATCATCGATAATGAAAAAATATTGCTAAAGGATGGGGAATCTATCCGAATCGAAACGATGCAGGTAGAAGCGATTCTCTGCCCGGGGCACACCAAAGGCCATATGGTATATCTGATGGATAACCAATACCTTTTTACTGGAGATGCCCTCTGGCTAGGTGCAGATGGCGGCTATGCGTTTATTAACGGCCTGGCGGATAACATCAAGGAACAGAGCAATTCCCTTGCAAAACTACGTGATTTGCTTTTAGAAAGGGATATCCGTCCGATGATCTGTACCGGACATACCGGATGGACAGATGATTTCGAATTTGCTTTCCGTCATATTGATAAGGTCTGTAATGCATGGAAGAAAACACAGAAACCGATTGATCCGACGGCACCATTTGATGGATACGATGAAACAGACGATACCGAAGAAAAAGCGAGATCCCAACGGTTACCAATGGCATACCAGGCGTGCACCGGAGGAAAGATCGTGTGAATTTTTATCTACGGTGTCGGCGTGATCGGTTCTCTAAGCGTCCAATGAGCTTTGCCGTGCCGGGAAGGAAGTTACTGTTGTTGTAAGAGACCGATGGAAGGAAGTATCTTTCGCAGGGAAAGAAGGGATTCATGACAGATTCTCAGGAGGAGACTGTATGAAGAAGAAACTCTGGGATCTGTATGCGCCGATTTACAAGCGCGCAATGCAGGCAGATCGTGCAATCTATGAATTCATGTATGCTCGCATTCCGGTGGTGATCCGGGATAAGGAGGTGCTGGAAATCGCTACCGGCCCGGGGCTTTTGGCAAAACATGCAGCTTCCGCTGCAAAGAGAATGATCGCTACAGATTATTCGGACGGGATGATTGCGGAAGCAAGGAAGGGCGAATATCCGGCAAACCTCATCTTCGCGGTTGCGGACGCAATGAACCTGCCTTATGATGACGACTCTTTCGATGTAGTGCTGATTGCCAATGCACTGCATATCGTTCCTGATCCGCAAAAGGTGCTTCAGGAGATTGACCGTGTGCTGCGTCCGGGCGGCATCCTGATTGCGCCAAATTTTGTAGAACACCAGAGAACCCTGCTCAGCCGTATCTGGTCCGGGTTTCTATGCATGGTGGGTGTACGGTTTGAACATCAGTGGACGGCGGATGAATATGTGCATTTTCTTGAAGCAAATGGGTGGAAGCTAATCATGGGTCAGGAGATGACCGCACGGATGGTGATAATGTATACAGAGTGCGTGAAGGAGAAACAGCAGACCTTTCCGGGTAACGGCACTCGTTATAGTTGTTTTATATCATGATCCTGACGCTCTTTTCCCGGATGAACGGGAATGGGGATACAGCGGAAAGACTTATGGTTGGTGAAGGGGTATCCTCTCAGCTTTCCTGGTTTGTTCCGATCAGTGAGGCGTTGATGCTGCCGGTGTTCCCATGGCGGTTTTATCTGCAGAGCAGAGGGAGGACGGTTTTCCCGAAATGGATGCCGTTTATAATGTGATGATTATTTTGCAATACTGAGAGGGATTTCACTGCTGTTGCCTGTCAGTGCATTCAGACCCGGATTTACCAACGGCTTGATGAGCGAGGCTTCCTTTGCTTACATGAAGGGAGGGATGGGTTCTGGGAAGAAATACCGGAAAAAGGTCTTGACTCTCCCCTTGGGTCAGAAAGTACACTGTCATCAGATTCGAATCGGGAATCATGAAAGGGGCTGGTCATATTGCTGCAAATAGGCGAATTTTCAAAGATATGTCAGGTGAGCGTCAAGACTCTGCACCATTATGATAAGATCGGGCTTCTGGTACCGGCAGAGATAGACCGGTTTACAGGCTACCGCTATTATCAGGTGGAACAGATCGACACCATGAACTATATCCAGCGCTTAAAGCGTTATGGATTTTCCCTTGAGGAAATCCAGCAGATCATCACCCTTTCGGATGAAAAGGAGATCTCCGGACTTCTGCGTCAGCAGAGAGATAAACTGAAGCGTGAGCAGCAGGAAAAGGCAACGATCCTGAATGAGCTGCAGACGCATATCTCCATATTTGAAAGGACTGGTGATGTTATGACGTATCAGAAAGGATATCAGGTTGAAATTAAGAACTCTCCCGCCATGAATGTGCTGGCGGTCAGAGCAAAGATGGGCGTGGATGAGTTCGGCAAATACTATGGGACGTTGTTTGAGCGCGTCCCGAAGGATCATGTTACCCTGACAGGCTTGAACGGAGCCAGATATTATGACCAGGAGTTCAATCATGAGTCTTCGGACATCGAAGTTTTTATCGGGATCCGGGAAAAGGAAAAAGCAGATACCATCATGGATTCCTGCGAATGTGCGATGACGGTACATCACGGAGGATATTCCTCTCTCTCCGAGGCGTATGGCGCTGTTGTAAATTGGATCATGGAGAACAGTTATGAGATCGCCGGAGCGCCGTTTGATTTGTACATCAAAACACAGTTTGATTCCCTTGCTCCGGAAGACTGGGAAACGGAGGTCTATTTCCCAATTCGGAAGAAATGATCAATAATACCTGAATATGGCCTTGCCACAGGATTGTCACAGCCGTGTAACAGCCAAGTCACAGCACAACAAAAAAATGAAAAAGGTTCTGGTGTCACAGGATTGTCACAAGCCCTGCAGCAGGTCCGGGCACAGCGACCAGTAGAGTCTGCAATGCAAAAACAACATACGGCATTGTAGACGAAATGGACGGGTGACGGAAGGGGAACAAGCTGACCAACCGGAGGCAGTTGTTTTTGCAGAAAACCGCAGAAGCAGTCGCCTCCTTTTTTGCGCGAAAATCCGGACCGCGGCAGCGGCTCGGGAATGCTTGCATTCCAGGCGTGCTGACATTGGCCGGCAAACGGTCATCGAGCAGCTTAACTCCGGGAGTGAACGCCGGCGTTTCGCAGCAAGCGATCTGTACCGCACAGAAGCAGGCAAAAACGGCATCTCTCAGAGCCTGAATGACGAAGCGGAGGGATGAAAGAAATATCTGACGGCAAAGCTGACTGGCACAGATATAAAGATATAAGGCAGGGCATCCTGAGATCCGCATAAGGGCCTCAGGGGCCCCTTTTCATATCCTGCCGGTGATCCGGCAGGTGAAATATAACTTTCATTTATACTGCATTCAACGATAAGCATTGTACATTGCGTGGAAAAATCTGTAGGCTTATTCAGAAGAACGAAATCAAAAGTTACTTGGGATGGTCATACAAGGAGGCACATGATGAGAAAACTATTAAGTATTTTTACAGCAGGGGTGATGGCAGCTGCGTTGCTTACAGGATGCGGAAACGCTTCAGGAAGTGCAGGAGCGTCCTCTGCAGCAGAGTCATCCGATACAATATCGGAAGAGAGTGAAACAGCGGCATCTGCTATGGCAGAGGGAACGAAACCTGGTTCGGGAAGCTCTGTGCTTGTTCTTTATTACTCCGGAAGCGGACATACAAAGAACATCGCAGATATGATCGCGGCGGATACCGACGCAGATGAATACGAGATCATCCCTTCCGCTCCTTATACAGAGGATGATCTGAACTGGACAGATAAGGACTCCAGGGTAAACCGTGAACACGAGGACGAGAGCCTTCAGAATGTCGCGTTTGATTCTTATGATGTTCCGGACTGGACCTCTTACGGTATCGTCTTTGTTGGATACCCAATCTGGTGGCAGGACGCTTCCTGGGTACTGAAGAGTTAAGTGCAACACCTGGATTTTACAGGGAAGACGGTAATCCCGTTCTGTACATCATCCAGCAGCGGTATCGGAAGAAGCGGAAAAACCTTGCGGATAATGCGGGCAGCGGGAACTGGCTGGATGGCGCAAGGTTTAGCGGCAGAGTATCGGAAGAGGAGCTTTCCTCATGGATAAATAGTCTGAAGTAAATATGGCGGAAATATTGGCCAAGATGCAATCGGCGGATGTTCTGGTTGTTGCCACGCCGACATATTTCATGACGATGAACGGGATACTGAAGAGTATGATAGACCGCTTTCTTCCGGAGTAGCAGGATCCTGGCGGTCATGACGTGTATCTGATCATTACGTGTCATGACGGTAAAGAAGGGCTGTCTCTTGCGGGCGAGGAGCTTACAAAAGTTTTCCGGGAGCTGGGAAATAATGTGAAAGATATCATCAGGGGCGAAGGAGTCTGGCAAAAGGGCGAAGTAACGGATACCGGGGCCATGGATGAAGCCTATAAAGCGGGTTTGTCCGCATAGGAAGGAGAATGAAGGATGCCGTACTTTGAGAAAGAGATCAAAAAACTCGGGTTCGGACTGATGCGGCTGCCGCAGAAGGATGGCGTGATCGATGTGGAGCAGGTCAAGGTGATGGTGGACAAATATATGGACGCCGGATTCACCTACTTTGATACTGCCTGGGCGTATCCGGGTTCCGAGGACGCAATACGGCAGGCACTTGTGGAGAGGTATCCCCGTGGGAGCTTTCAGCTTGCGACAAAGAACGCAGCATGGATCAACTGCAAAACGAGGAAAGATGCCATCAATCAGTTTGAAATGTCCTTGAAACAGACCGGCGCAGGATATTTTGACAATTATCTGCTGCATAATCTCGGAGAGCAGAGAACGCATTTCTTTGATGATTTTGACCTGTGGGAGTTTGTAAAGGAGAAGAAAGCAGAGGGCAGGATCCGCCATTACGGCTTTTCTTTCCATTCCACGCCGGAAGAACTGGAGGACATACTAAAAGCGCATCCCGATGCGGAATTCGTGCAGCTGCAGATCAACTATGCGGATTGGGAAAACCCCGCGATACAGTCAAGAGGCGTTTATGAAATCGCAAGGAAATATGGAAAGCCTGTCATCATAATGGATCCTCTCAAGGGCGGTCTGCTTGCCAATCCGCCGGAATCGGTGGAGCAGATATTGAAGGAGCATTCGCCTGAGATATCGGCGGCATCGTGGGGCATCCGTTTTGCCGCAGGCCTGGAAGGCGTTCTTGCCGTTTTGTCCGGCATGAGCGATGTTTCCCAGATGGAGGACAACATATCCTACATGAAGGATTTCAGCGGGATGTCGGAGTCGGAGCAAGAATGTCTGGATAAGGCAAGAGCGGCTCTGAATGAAATCCCGTTGATCCCCTGTACGACCTGTAATTACTGTGCGAAGGTATGTCCTATGGAGATAGGAATATCAGGTTCATTCACCGCAAAGAACATCTATACGCTTTTTGGAAATATGGACCGCACAAGGATGCAGGAGAACTGGCTTGTCCGCGGCCATGGAAGAAAAGCGGCAGCAGATTGTATCAAATACGGGAAATGTGAGCAGGCTTGTCCGCAGCATATTAAGATCAGGGATGAGCTTGCTGAGATTGCTGTTCTGTTCGGGCAGAAAGGAAGGGAATGATAAAGAAGCGCATTGCCGGTATTGTAACTGTTTTGTAGGTTTGTCAAACATATGTTACACCCGGCTGAATGAACTCCGTAAGGATAGACTGAGCTGATTTCCACCCAAGTGGACGCATAGGAAAGCGCTTGTAATCTCTCCGGTGATAGAGACGGAGTTGTCCGGAAAAGTCCTAGGAGGAGTAGAAGGTATGCGTGGCGTAAAAGCGCCCGTTGTCCTTTTGGTGGCTTCGCTCAACCTTCCCGTTGTGCCGTGGTGTGTATGGCCGGATCTGTTTGTGGCGAATACCGTGCTCCGCCAGCCGTTTCTGAAACGGCGTGAGATTCGTTATGAGCGGAAGGAGATCCCGGTTACAGACGTTATGGAACAGGCTTCTGGTGCTCTCTTTTATTTTCTGATATTTCCATCTATTATACACCAACTATTATACACCAAAAAAATATGAGATCTGTATCCCCGGATACAGACTTTGCGTTTTTTTTGAGTATAATGATATCAAAACGAAAGAGGAGAAAATCGCCATCGGGAGCTATCATCATGAGCTACAAAGATTGGAAGGATAAAGCGGCGGAATTCAGAAAACAAGATCATTAAACAGATGGAAAAGCAGGGCAGAGAACGTGCAGAGATTAACAGGGCTCTGAAAGAGAAATTCGGTGACAGGAAGCCGGGAGGAAGTAAGGAGGCCGTACAGATGAAGGAAGTTATCGGAAAGGTTTTCTCAATCGCAAGGGACAATGCTCCGGTTCCGGGATGCACAATCTCCAAGGAGGTTTACGGTGGGGAGAACCATATCACATATTTCTCGCTTGCCGGGAATACGGATATCAGTGCAGAGATCTATCCCTGCTATAAGCTGCTGATTGTCGCTGACGGCAGCATGGAGGTCTACGGGACAGACGGGTTTTCAAAGAAGCTGGAAGCAGGAGACAGTATTATCACCTATACGGACATGCCGATGGGCATGAGAAGCTCTGAAGGCGCTGTCTATACGGAAATATCAGTCAGGAGGAACGATACCATGAATGAAGCGGTAAAAGCAGGAGAAGTATTCAGGCTGGCGGAGCTTGTCCCCTATGCGGACGGCAAGATTGTCAACATGGATGTGGTCCACAACGACAAGATGAAATTCGTCATCATGGCATTTGATGAGGGCACAGGGCTTTCCGAGCATGCTGCCCCGGGCGAAGCGATCCTCTTTGCCCTGGACGGAGAGGGCGTGATCGGGTATGAAGGGGAAGATCATCCCATCAAGGCCGGAGAGAATTTCCATTTCGCAAAGGCCGGTCTGCATTCCGTCAAGGCCACAAAGAAGTTTAAAATGGCACTCTTACTGACACTGGGATAAACGATTCCAAGGAGAGTGAGGAGAGGTACCGCTAATGAGAAAACATGTAAAAGGCAACGTCAGCTGGGTCGGGTACATCGATTGGGAGTTGGAAAGCTTCCATGGCGATGATTATTCTATCATGAACGGATCCAGTCAGAACGCATATCTGATCGAAGAAGAAAAGACTGTCCTGATCGATACGGTCTGGACGCCGCACCGCTTTGATTTCCTTGAAAATCTGAAGAAGGAGATTGACTTAAAGAAGATCGATTTCGTCGTAGCGAACCACGGCGAGTGCGATCACTCCGGTTCTCTTACCGCTTTGATGGAGGAGATTCCGGACACGCCAATCTACTGCACGGCAAATGCGGTCAAGAGTATCGAAGGACAGTACGGCAAGCGCGGCTGGAATTTCCATGTGGTGAAGACCGGTGACAGCATAGAGATCGGGAATGGAAAGAGCCTGGTATTCGTGGAGATGCGTATGCTCCACTGGCCGGACAGCATGGCTACGTTCATGACCGGTGACAACATTCTCTTCTCCAACGATGCCTTCGGCCAGCACTATGCCGTTGAGGAGCTCTTCAATGATAAAGCGGATCAGTGCCTGCTGAACAAAGAAGCCATGAAGTATTTCACCAATATTCTCAATCCCTTTGCTCCGATCCTGAAGAAGAAACTTGCGGAGATCGCGGGCTTCAATTTGACCTTCGATATGATTGCGCCGTCCCACGGTGCAATCTGGAGAGAGAACCCTCTGCAGATCGTAGAGAAGTATGCAGCATGGGCGGATGCTTATCAGGAAGATCAGGTAACCATCGCTTACGATACGATGTGGGAAGGCACCACGAAGATTGCGCATAAGATCGCTGAGGAAATCCATCGGCAGAGTCCGGATACTGTAGTCAGGGTATTCAATATCGCCAAAGCTGACAAGAATGAGATCATGACAGAGATCTTCAAATCCAGAGCAATAGCAGTGGGTTCTCCGACCGTCGGCAACAGCATTCTTTCTTCCGTAGCAGGCTGGCTGGAGTTTCTGAAGCAGCTTAGGTTCAAGAACAAGAAGGCAGCTGCCTTCGGCTGCTACGGCTGGAGCGGGGAATCTGTAAAGATTTTGAAAGAGCAGCTTGCCGGTGCAGGATTTGAGGTGATTGACGAGAATATCCGCTCCCAGTGGAATCCGAAGGAGGAAGACCTGGCAGCTATCCCCGCTCTGGTGGAAAGCCTGATCGGAAAACCACAGGCGGAAGAAGACGCGGTTGAGAAAGAGGCTGATACCAGGGCGGCAAAATATCAGTGCGGCCCCTGTGGTTATGTTTATGATCCGGAGAAAGGGGATCCTGACAGCGGCGTCGCTCCGGGAACTGCATTTGAGGATCTGCCGGATGACTGGTGCTGCCCTGTCTGCGGCGTAAGCAAGGATATGTTTGAGAAGCTCCGATAATCTCAATGTTCATCAGTATGTGCAGAGGCTTCTGAAAACCATGCCATGAAACCGGTGTTGTAAGTCAGATGATGAAATAAGACGATGACTCTCTGGTGGGAATTGATAAGGCATAGAATCGGCTGAAATAAAATGTCGGGAAAATGCGTATCGCAGAAGTAATAAATTCTTGCCGGAGAAATTGGTAAAAATATACAGATATAGAATTCTTTCGACATAGAAATTGACAAATTAAGCAAGGGAGTTTATAACAGAAATATGGAACGGGTTCCACTATAAGACAGAGGGTGAACAGGAAAGGAGACAAATATAATAAATAAAAATTATAAAGAAGCTCTTTCCACACTGCTGGCAGGGACAATGACGGCTGCTCTGCTTGCCGGCTGCGGCGGAAAAGACACAGCAGAGAAAGACGGGAATACGGTGATCACCTTTGGTATTCATGTGGCAAATCCCAAGGAACAGGAGCCTGTAACCAATAGTATCGTCGATGCTTTTAATAAAAAATACGATGGAAAATATCAGGTTAAATTTGAGGCGGCAGACACGGAGTCACATTCCAAGAATATGAAGCTAAAGGCATCGGACGGGACATTGCCCGAGATCTTCTGGCTGGACTCCGCAGAAGCGCCGGAGTATGCAGAATCCGGTCAATTATTAGACCTGTCTGACTATCTGTCTGAAAACCGGAATATCAGTGCTGCGCTGAAGGGAATGGAAGCAACGTTCAACAACGGAGATATGCAGTACGGTCTGCCCTATCAGTGTAATGTGCAGGGTTTCTTTTACAATAAGGAACTGTTTGATGCGGCGGGAGTTTCTTATCTGACAAACGAGACAACCTATGATCAGTTCCTTGATATGATTAAGAAATTGAAAAATTCAGGGGTGACGCCGATTTCGATGGGAAGCAAGAACAGCGGCTTCAGCATGTGGCCGTTGAATGAATTTCTGGAAAGGTATGGATGGTCTCAAAACAATCCTGCGATTCAAAGCGGTGATTTGAAGTTCAATAACCCGGATATGGTTTCCTGCTTTCAAAAAATGGAAGGATTAAAAGATGCTCACGCATTTCCGGACAATATGGCAACATCGGAGTATTTTGATGCGAAGCAGCAGTTTGACGACGGCAAAGCGGCGATGTTCGGCACAGGACAGTGGGGCTGCTCGGAGTTCGATGAAAATCTTGGCAATAAGATCGGCTTCTGGTGGGGACCGGTTTTTGCTGACAGCAGTTATGAACAGAATGTGGCGATGAAGGTCCCCTCCGCGCCGATTGTAGTCAATGCAAAGGTGGCAGATAACCGTACATTGAAAGAAGCGGTATATGCATTCCTTGATTTCTATTACAGTGAAGAAGCAGCACGGATTTCATATCAAGGCTCTATCTTCCCGGCGACAAACTACTCGGATCTGTCCGCATCCGATTCCCAGTATGCCATGAATGCTATGCTGGCAGCGTTGTTGGAGGGATGGAAATGTCCGAAGGCGGCTCCGGATCAGACCTTGCCGTCGTCAGTGCAGACAGAATTATATAACGGGATTTTTGGTGTACTTCAGGGAACATATACGCCGGAGCAGGCGCTGGATAAGATGGACGAGGCCATGTCTTATGAGCAATGACCCGTCAGATCAATGCGGAGGAACGCTATGATGCCCGGAAAACGGGACAGATCATCCAAAGGCCATCGGACCGTATGCGGAATGGTTTACAGCGAAACAAACTACACGGCCACGGAGTTAATGCTTCTGTGATCGTCAGATAGAGTCGGTATGGCTTTCAGAGCTTTTCAGGGCGTCTACTCGCTCTCCCGAAAACATCTGCGGGAGAGCAAAGCCGCTCTCGTACCGAGGATTTCCCGGGGATGCTGTTGGCAATGGACGATTTCATGGAGGTTATCATTCGGCACGGACAGAGGTTGAAGGAGAGGCGAATGTACTGGCTGAGTAAAAAAAGATATAAAATCGCTCTGATGTCACCGACACTGGTCCTATACAGCGTGTTTATTGTGCTTCCGATTCTCATTGCTGTTTATTACAGCTTCACCCGCTATTCAGGAATCGGAAAAGCAAAATTTGCAGGCTTCAGTAATTATGCCCGCTTTCTGAGAGATGACGTGTTCTGGGTATCCTTAAAAAACACATTGATTATATTTGGGATAGCCTTTGTCCTGCTTATGGTCCTGTCTTTCCTGCTGGCTCTTCTTTTAAACAGCAGGCTGAAGGGGAACGGAATCGCAAAGGCGCTTATTTTTTCTCCGGCAATTATCGCACCGATTATCGTCGGTATCATATGGGTTTATATTCTGGATCCCAATGTGGGTGTGATCAATCATCTCCTGGATGCCTTGAAGCTTGGAGCGCTGAAGCATAAATGGATCGGCGGAGATACCTTATCGCCGTACAGTATCTCGATTATCTATCTGTGGCAGCAGCTGGGCTATCTGACAACGATTTATATCACCGGATTAAAAATGATTCCGGGTGATGTTCTGGAGGCGGTTAAGATTGATGGAGCAAATTCGTTTCAGACGGTCAGATTTGTTATCATCCCGATGATCAAGACGACGATTTCCAGCGCAGCGATTCTGGTGATCACGGGCGTGTTTAAGATTTTTGAAATCGTCCAGCAGACGACCGGAGGAGGTCCGAATCACTTGTCGGAAACGCTGGTAACATACAGCTACAGTACAACGTTTACAAGCGGCAACTACGGATACGGAATGTCCCTGGCGACGATCACATTTTTACTGTCACTTGTCATAACAGGGATTTATTCCTTTCTGACAAGAGAAAGGAAAGGCGAATAAGGAATGATCCGTAAAAGGAAAAAGGCAATCAGCTATATCCTGATGATACTTGTTACTCTTTTGATGGTTTTTCCGCTTTTATGGATGCTGATGCTTTCGTTTAAATCAAGTGCGGAAATTCTGTCCCATCCTCTTTCGCTGCCAAAAACATGGAAGCTTGATAATTTTAAAAACGCTTTACAGACCTTGAATTATGGGCGGCTGTATGGGAACACATTTTTTGTATGCGTTGTCTCAATCGTTATTGAATTGACGATTACCTACTTCAGTTCCTTTGTACTATCCAGGATGTACTTCCGGAACAAAAAGATCAGAAACTTTTTGTACGGGTTCCTGATCCTGGGATTAGCAGTCTCACCGTTTATTCTTTTATTTCCGGTATATAAGATTAACGTAGCGCTGCGTCTCAGAGAGCAGATGGCGCTGATTTTCCCCTATGTGGCGACATCAATCTCTTTCAATACCTTGCTTTTGACGGGATATCTAAAAACACTTCCGGCGGAAATTGATGAAGCAGCCGTTATAGATGGATGCTCCCTGTGGGACCTGATGTTTCGGATCACACTCCCGATGGCAAAGCCGGTGATCGCCACGATTGTTATTTTCAATGTCCTTTACATTTGGAATGAATATCCATTTGCCTCTGTCATGCTCAGGAATGTGGCCGATTATACCTTGTCCATGGGAGCATCGTTCTTTAAGGGGACATATACGGTAGATTACGGTGGAATTATAGCTTCCAGCATCATGATCATCATACCGGAACTTGTTTTTTATGGGATTTTCCAGAGGAATATTGTGGAGGGAATGACGTCCGGGGCAGTGAAGGGATAATTTTTACAGAATGCGAGGGTAGAAGCAATGAGTAAAGTGTCGGGATTATTTCGGGATTTGACAAGGGTTAAAGAGGCAAGAAACGGGAGACTGGCGAGCTGGGATCAACGCGGGAAAAATCAGGATTACTGGGAGATTCCCGGGAGAGAAAGCATCACTTTGGGCGAGATCGAGGGACCCGGATGCATTACGCATATCTGGATGACCTCGTCCTGCAGAAGGGTAAAAGCCCCAAGTATTTTAGATCCGGTTTTGAATGCGTCTGCGGCTCCGGTTATGGAGATCCATCCGGCTCTGGGGATGATATGGGATGATTACGATCCGTTTTATTACAGAAAAGCCTTAATTAAAATCACATGGGATGATCAGAATACCCCCAGCGTGCTGGCTCCGCTCGGAGATTTTTTCTGTATCGGAAACTGCTATCCCGGAAATTTCAGCTCTCTTCCGTTTAACGTATCCCTAAAGCCGGAGGAAGCGGGAAGATACGGGGCACCCTGTTCCGTATCCTGCTATTTTCCGATGCCCTTCAACAAAAAGGCGAGAATTGAAATCGTAAATGAAAATGAGCTTCCGTTTATCCTGTATTTTAATATTGATTATGAGATGTACAGGGAGCCTCTTGACGGGGATACGGCATATTTTCATGCAAGCTGGCATCGCGAAAATCCGTGCAGGGGATGGGGAGCTGATATTCAGGTGAACGCTCCTGAAGTCAACAATGTAGTGAACCTGAAGGGAGAGAACAATTACACCGTTTTGAACGTGGAAGGCAAAGGACATTATGTCGGCTGTAATCTGACGGTGAAGCACTACCAGGGAAGCTGGTGGGGAGAAGGAAACGACATGTTCTTCATTGATGGAGAGGAATATCCAAGCCTGAATGGAACAGGAACAGAAGACTATTTCAATCATGCGTGGGGAATGCAGCGGAATGCTTATCCATTCTTCGGAACGATCGTCCATGAAGGAGATACGGAGGGATTCCAGGTTTCCTATCGCTTCCACATTACGGACCCTGTGCATTTTGAAAAGAGTCTCCGTGTGACAATTGAGCATGGACATGCCAATCAGCTTTCCGATGACTGGAGCTCTACCGCATATTGGTATCAGCTGCTTCCGACGACAAAAGAGCTGACCATTCTTCCGGTAGAAAAGAGACTTCCGAATGTGCCAAAGTCTCTGGAGAGAGAACAGGAAATACCGGAACTTACTGAGGATATGAGAGAAGCAAGAGCATCTTGGGAGAAACGCTGGAAGGAATATCAGCCGGCAAGAGAGGAACAGACCCGGATCAAGGAAAGTAAAGCGCGCAGGGAATCGGCACTGAATACAGAGTTTGCGAAGAAACTCAGAGACGAGTATGACAAATAGAGCTGTTTGCGGAGGGGATTATGTCAGAAGAATTGGCGCGGACAAATATAGACAGGGCGCAGGCAGAGATCGAACGCAGCAGCGGACGTGTCAGACAGGGGAAGCAAAGACAGCACTATCATTTCATGGCGCAGACCGGCTGGATCAATGACCCAAATGGACTCATCTGGTTTCGCGGGAAATATCATTACTTTTACCAGTTTAATCCGTACAGCGGTTTCTGGAGTAGGATGCACTGGGGACATGCGGTAAGTGAGGATCTCATCCACTGGGAGTATCTGCCCGTGGCCCTGGCGCCAAGCGAGTGGTATGACGACCACCCGGAGGGGGGCTGTTTTTCGGGGAGTGCGATGGAACATGACGGGAAACTGTTTCTTATGTATACCGGAGTCACCAACAGAGGAAGGGGTTTTGAACAGTCGCAGTGCATCGCATACAGCGAGGACGGAATACATTTTGAGAAGTACGAGGGCAATCCGGTGATTCCGGCGCCTGAGGGAGTTCCGACGCATATGTTCCGGGACCCGAAGGTATGGAAGCACGAAAATATGTATTATATGATCTGCGGAGCCAGCAGAGAAAACAGGGCGCAGGCGCTCTTATACCGATCCGAGGATATGCTTCACTGGACGTTTGTCAATATCCTGGCGGAGAGCCGCGGCGAATGGGGATATATGTGGGAATGCCCGGATTTCTATCCGGTCGGGGACAAGTATGTGCTGATGTTTTCTCCTATGGGAGGCGGTGAGCGCACATCGGTATATCTGGTGGGCGATTTTGACTATAAGACGGGGAAATTTCACAGTACCGTCTCCGGAGAGATAGATTGGGGGCATGATTTCTATGCGCCTCAGTCATTCCAGGCGCCGGATGGCCGAAGACTGCTTGTAGGATGGGCAAATGCCTGGGATTGGATGCCGTTCTGGAAAGACTGGGGGCCAACCTACCGAGAAGGCTGGTGTGGCTTTTTTAATGTCCCGCGCGAGGTGAAGCTGATGCCGGACCAGAGCTTGCAGTTTGTTCCGGTCAGAGAGCTGTCTGTGCTGCGGGAAGACGGGCACCGGGAAGAGAGCCTGGAGATTGACGACCGGGAAGCTGAGCTTAGCCCGGGGGACGGCATTTCCTTTGAAATGAAAATGGAAGTTGATCTCGAGAAAAGCGATGCGGACAGGCTGGAACTGTATCTGCGCAGTGACGGGGAGAAAAGGACGGTCTGCACGTTTGATTTTGCAAAAGGCGAAATGACGGTGGACAGGAACAACTCTGACGGGTGGAGCTGCGGCAGATCCAGAAGTACGCTGTTCTTGAAGAACAAGAAAAAGCTGGATATTCATGTCTTTTCGGATCAAAGCTCGATTGAGATTTTTGCAGACAAGTATCAGAACAATCATTCAAACAATATTTTTGCGGGGGAATTGCAGAATAAAGCGTCAATTCGTGCATATGGCGGGAAGGTGCTTCTGAACCATTACGAATCATATAAACTAAAGGGATGCTTCTCATGAACCAATGGGAATCCTCTTTCAGAAACCCATCCCTTTCCCCATAGCATAATGCTTCCTTCCGGGGCATTGACCGTCGGAAAGCGGAGCTGCAATGCTTCCGTGCCGTGCTGCCGCTTTCCGCTATTCCGCCGATATGTTCCTTACCCCCGTATCGCAGACCGGAGAATCTTTTGACAAAAGGGTGAATCATGGAATACTTCCGGCTTCAAACAGACCGCAGCTTCCGGGGAGAGGCATTTACAAAAAGCACCTGGAAAAGCTGACGGACTCACAATAGATTCGGATCAAATCGATATCCTCGACAGGAAAACATATCTGTGATACGGTAGAAAAATACAGGAAGCTGCCGCTGATGCAGGCATTGAAAAGAGCTGTAAGGGAAGAAGCAAATACTCGGAGATGACAGGCTGGATTGATGTGTGCAGGACAGAAGCGTAAGGAGATGGGTACGATGGAAAAATTGACACTTGAGAAGGCGAAGGAAATCAACGCTGCCATGGTTACAGAGGAGCACCTTCTGCTCCATGCGGCAAATGTCTCTGCGGCGATGGGCGCCATGGCGGAGCATTTCAACGCGGACAGGGAGCACTGGGAAGCCGTCGGCTGGCTTCACGATTATGATTATGAAAAATATCCGGAGGAGCATCTGGCGCATACAGAGGAAGCGCTCCGCGAGCTTGGCGTGCCGGAGGAGGATATCCGGGCCATCCTTTCCCATGGATACGGGAGGCGTACGGATGTGGAACCGATCTCCGATATGGAAAAGAGTCTCTTTACCGTCGATGAACTGACCGGGATCGTACAGGCGGCTGCCCGCATGCGTCCGAACGGTATCACGGATATGGAAGTCAGGAGCTTCATGAAAAAATGGAAGGATAAGCGATTTGCCGCAAAGTGCGACCGCTCCCTCATCCTGAAGGGATGCGAGATGCTGGGCATGGAGCTCAGGGATGTTGCGGCAATTTGTGATTGACGGGATGAAGGCACATGCCGAGGAACTGCAGCTGAGCGGAAATCCCGCGGAATGAGGTTTTTCGGGGGATAGAGCCAGCTGTATGAGACGTATTTTCGCGGACAGAAGATCCGAGCCTGTGGCAAAGCAGGATCCGAAGGAAGCCTGCATTGCCATAGCCGCAGATATGCTGCATATTGGCATCGGATTTATAATGCCTGAATCAGCTCCCCCAGCAGAGGCTCAAACTTTGCTCCGTACCAGTGCGAGGAATCGGCTTCGCTCAGGCGAATACATTTGAGGACAAAATCACCGGCAATTCTGGCAGAGTCAAACAGAGTATGCCCTTTCATGTAGGCTCCGGTAAAGACAGAGGCGAAGATGTCACCGGTGCCGTGGCAGCCCTTGCCGAGCTTATCATGGCGATAATATTCATAGCTTTCCTGAGCATAAACGACAATGCCGGTGCTGAATCCGTCGTAGCCGACGCCTGTCAGTACAACGGTCCGCATCCCGATCTTCTGAAGAGCCCTACACAGCTGAAGGATATATTCCTTATCGTATTCTTCCCGATATTCCATACCGGTCATAAAGCAGGCTTCTGTAATATTCGGAAGAACAATATCCGCCTTTGCACAAAGACCTGCCATTGCCTTTGCATATTCCGTATTGAAGACAGAGTACAGCTGACCGTTGTCTCCCATGGCAGGATCACAAATGATCGGAGCATTCTCCTTTCCCATCGTGGAGAAAATATCGGCAATGTAATCGATTTGCTTCAGGGATCCGAGATAACCCGTATAAATGGCATCGAACTGAATGCCTTCTTTCTGCCAGTGCCTTTGTATCGCGGGGATGTCATCCGTCAGATCCCGGAAGGTAAAATCGTGAAAGCCGCCGCTGTGTGTGGACAGAATTGCCGAGGGTAATATGACGGTTTCATGACCACAGGCACTTAATAGGGGAAGTGCCACTGTCAGAGAGCACTGACCTAAGCACGAAATATCCTGAATCGTGAGCACCCTTTTGTATTCCATGAGAGATCACCTCCTGATTGAATTTATTCTTTTTTCATAATAAGCTATTTGTGCCGGAAATAAAATGATTTACAAAGAGAATACGCTTCTTTCGGAGAGACCGGGGCAGCGCATAAAAACATTGAAGAGGATTGGTGAAGATGCAGCCTGACAGAAAAGGAGGCGAAATATGTTTCGTAAGATGCGGCGCTGGAAGCAGGAAATATCAAAAGAGGAATGTATCCTTCTTTTGAAGAGGGAAAAAAGAGCGGTGCTGGCACTGTGCGGGGAGGAAGACTACCCCTATGCGCTGCCGCTGAACTATCTCTATCGGGAAAGCTCCGGGAAGCTCTATTTCCATGGTGCGAGGGAGGGCTATAAGGCGGATCTGTTCCGAAAGAATGAGAAGGTTTCTCTCTGTGTGACGGAAAGGGGAGAAAAGCGGGAGGACTGGGCATATTATGTTCGCTCTGTGATCCTCTTTGGACGGGTCGGAATCATGGAGGACAGGAAGGAAGGCAGGAAAATACTCCGGGAGCTGGGAAGAAAGTATTATCCGACGGAACAGGAGGTGGAGGAGGAGCTTCGGAAATCGTTCGAGAGGACGCGGATATATGAGCTTAATATCGAGCATATGACAGGGAAGCTTGTGCATGAAAGATAGGGGATGCCGCAGGACATCCCTCTTTCTTTTTGTGAGCAGAGAGGAAACTACGCAAGGCCGAGGCGGAAGCGGAGCTGAAGTAGAAATAGACAGAACGGGGCGTAGCGCTTAAAATAAACAGGACTTGCAGGGAGGAAATGATGAACGAGGAAATGATGGACCGGGGCTTCCCCGACAGACCCTATATGTTTCACCCGAGGCGAAGGGCGCTTCTCATTGGATGTCTGATAGCCATCCTTTCCCAGATTTATTTCAATATCTTCACGGAATACTTCCGGGTCTCTCTGTCGGTTGCATTGCTTCCGATTCTTCTGATGACTGTCGGACTACAGGTGCCGGCGGCGAAGATTCATCTGGTGGCAGCCTGCATCGTGCTTCTGCTTCGTATCTCCACCCACATGATACTGGGGGCTGCGTTTCAGGAGACGATACTGAAGGATCTCCCGGGGGCGGTGTTCTACCTGTTTTACGGGATAATTTTCCATCTGATTGTCCGGAATCGTAATACTGCGCCGATTTCGAAGGTGACGGTCGCCGCTTTCTGCTCGGATTTTGGCGGCAATATTCTGGAGTATCTGATGCGTGCGTCTCTGTCCGAGAATCACAGCTTCGGCTTTTCGGTGCTGAACGGATTGATTCTCGTGGCGCTGGTACGTTCCACCCTGGTGTTTGCGGTTCTGATTCTGCTCCGTCAGCAGAGGGATCTGAGGATTCGGAATGAACTGGAGCAGCGCTATCAGCGGCTGTTTCTGATGATTACGGGGCTGAAAAGCGAGCTTTACTTTATGAAAAAGAATACGGATGAAATTGAACGGGTGATGCAGAACGCCTATCAGCTCGGAGACAAGCTTCGTCTCCTGAAGGAAAAGCAGGAAAGGAGAGGTGAAGTCAGGGAAGGAGAGGAGAGGCAGGAAGAACGGGAAAGCTGCGCAGAATTCAGTGCTGATTCTCCGACGGATACCGAGGAGATCAGCCGGATGGCCTTTGATATTGCCCGTGATGTCCATGAAATTAAAAAGGATTATTTTCGCATCATGCAGGGGATAGAGGATACCGTGCAGAAGGAGGGGGATGAGGATGAGATGCATTTCCGGGAGCTGATCGAGATTCTGGATCAGACCATGGAGAGAGAGATTGAGAACCGGAAGCTGGAGGTCCGCCTGATTTTTGACTGTCGGGACAATTTCCTGACAGATAAGCACT
Organism: uncultured Oribacterium sp.; assembly: GCA_963545355.1. Taxonomy (GTDB): domain Bacteria; phylum Bacillota; class Clostridia; order Lachnospirales; family Lachnospiraceae; genus Oribacterium. Next base: position 35,496 of record CAUUIW010000010.1, read on the forward strand.
ATTCACTGATGACCATTCTGAAAAATCTGCTGAGCAACGCGGTGGAATCCATCGAGGGCAGCGGGAAAGGTGGCTCCATTTACATCACGGAATGGAAGGAGGGCGAGAACTTTCTGTTTCAGGTAGTGGATGACGGCGGCGGGATCCGTCCGAAAAATCTGACGAAGATCTTTCGGATGGGATATTCGACGAAGTTTGACAAGGTGACCGGAAATATTTACCGTGGCGTGGGGCTTGCCGGGGTTCAGACGATGGTGGAGGAGACTCTCCACGGCAGAGTAGAGGTGAGCTCCAGATATGGAGAGGGTGCCAAATTTCAGGTTCGTATCCCCATGGATATGCTGGTGAAGAGAAAAACGGTGAAAGAATAGGGAAGAGATGAAAGAACAGCTGGGAATTTATATCATTGAAGATGACGAGACGATGATTGAACTGCTCTCTGACATCATTGAAGAGCAGAACCTGGGCATGGTGCTGGGTTCCTGTGCGGGGGAGTCTCTGGAGCCGGAGGAGCTTCGAAAGCTGCGCCCCGATATGATACTCGTGGATTTTTTGATGCCGGGGAAGGACGGTACGGAGGTGGTACGGGAGCTGAAGGCGCAGGGGCTTACGGCAAAGTTCATCATGATTTCCCAGGTTTCCTCCAAGGAAATGATCGGAAGGGCCTATGATGCCGGTGTGGATTTCTATATCAATAAGCCGTTGAACCTGATTGAAGTGGCATCTGTCATCAGCAATGTGACAATGCAGATCCGGAATGAGAGAACCATCGATCATCTTCGGAGCATGTTTATCCAGGATATGAGGACGACAGAGCAGACGGGAGATACTCTGAGAAGAGAGGGGCGGCTGTCTCCGTCCTTGAAGCTGCCGCCGGAGCCTCCGAGGTTTCCGGAGGCTTCTCCGGGGAAGGACAAAAAGGCTCCGAAGAGTGAGGAGGGTACGGCTTCACAGGAGGAGAATGATTTTTGCAGGAAGCTTTCCGCCATTCTTACCCGTATCGGAATGGCAGGAGAAAGGGGAAGTGCGGATATTCTCCGGCTCTGCCGCTATCTGAAGGAGCAGAATACCACCACAGCCCAGAGAAACATCCGGGATCTCTGCATGGAGCTTTCGAAACATCCGAAGAGCATGGAGCAGCGGATGCGGCGGGCGATTCAGACCGGGATGAACTCTCTTGCCCATCTCGGCATTGAGGATTACATGAATGAGGTCTTTACGGAGTATTCCAGTACCCTCTTCTCCTTTGAGGAGGTGCGGAGGGAGATGGATTTTCTGCGGGAAAAACGGGAATGCGGCGGAAAAAGCTCGGTCAAAAAATTTATTGACGGTCTGATGCTCCTTTCTGAGAATAATGAACAACTATTTTGAAACTTTTTGAAACTTTTTGTAGTTTTTTGTAGGCTCCTCCTATACTTGAGACAGTGAGTGAAGTTCAGGTGCATAAACCCGGGAACATCTGAGTCTCAAAAAAGAAGGAGTATAGAATATGGAAGTTTTTACCTTGAAGCTGGACATGTATCAGGCTCTGGCTGTAGCAGTAGTGATGCTTCTCATTGGCCGCCTCCTTGTAGCGCGCATTGAGTTTCTTCGTCGGTACTGCATTCCGGCACCGGTTGTCGGAGGATTGATTTTTGCGATTGTGCACGTGATTCTGAGAAGCGCAGGCGTGCTTCAGTTTGATCTCGATACCACGCTTCAGAGTGTGTTTATGACGGCATTCTTCTGCAGCGTAGGATACATGGCAGCCTTCGGAATGCTGAAAAAGGGCGGTATCGGTGTTATCAAGTTCCTGGGGCTTGCGATTGTGATGTGTATTCTTCAGGATGCTGTCGGCGGCTTCGGCGCGAAGATCTTCGGACTTGACCCGCGCCTCGGTCTGGCAATGGGCTCCATCCCTCTGGTCGGCGGACACGGCACCTCCGGTTCCTTTGGACCGTTCCTGGAGGAACACGGTGTTCTTAATGCGACAACGGTAGCGATTGCTTCGGCAACCTACGGACTGATCTCGGGATGTATGATCGGCGGACCGATCGCGTACGGAAAGATTCGAAAGTTCGGTCTCAAGTCCTCCGGCATCAATGTGCAGGGCAAGGCTGAGGCACATCCGACCGAGACGGTATCGATTTCTGCCGACTACGAGTCGATGGATGAAGACGGCATCATGAACGCAGCCATCTACATTGTTCTTGCGGTCGGAATCGGAACTATCATTTCGATGTTCTTCAAGCATATCCACTTCACCATGCCGGGCTACATCGGTGCGATGATCGTTGGCGCAATTATCCGTAATATTCAGGAGGCTCGCGGCGTGAAGATGCCGATGAAGGAGATGGGAACGCTTGGCAATGTCTGTCTGTCCCTGTTCCTGGGTCTCGCCATGATTAACCTAAAGCTATGGCAGCTGGTGGAGCTGGCGGTTCCGATGATAGTGATCCTGCTGGTTCAGACGGTTATCATGTTTGTCTTTGCAAGCTTCGTTGTATTCAATGTGATGGGCAGGGATTATGATTCGGCGGTTATCTCTTCCGGCTTCTGCGGATTTGGTATGGGCGCCACGCCGAACGCGATGGCAAATATGCAGGCAATCACCAATGTGTATGGCCCCGCACCGGTAGCTTTCATGATTGTGCCGCTTGTCGGTTCTCTGTTTATTGACTTCTGTAATGCCGGCATCATCACCTTCTTTGCCAACATTCTCGGAAGGCTTTAAGGAGCCAACATTCTTGGATGGCTTTAAGGAAATGTGGGTTTCGCGTTTCCCTGAAAATCTGGTAACTAAACAGTTGTATCTATATTTATTTCTAAGTCCTGTAGGAGGGTAATTGGATGAACGCTTATATCGAGAGAGTGATCAACGATGTAAAAAAGAAGAATGCCAACGAGCCGGAGTTCTGTCAGACGGTAGAGGAAGTGCTTTCCTCCCTGGAGCCGTTGATTGATGCACACCCGGAGTATGAGAAGCATGCGATTCTGGAGAGGATGGTAGAGCCGGAGCGTACCTTTATGTTCCGTGTGCCCTGGGAGGATGATCAGGGAAATCTTCATGTGAACCGCGGATACCGCGTACAGTTCAACAGTGCCATCGGCCCGTACAAGGGCGGGATCCGTTTCGCTCCGAGCGTAAATATGTCCGTCATCAAGTTCCTGGGCTTTGAGCAGGTTTATAAGGACAGTTTGACCACACTTCCGATCGGCGGTGCGAAGGGCGGTTCCGACTTCGACCCGAACGGGAAGAGTGATACGGAGATCCAGAGATTCTGCCAGTCCTTCATGCAGGGACTTTACAAGTTCATCGGACCGGATGTTGACTGCCCGGCAGGAGATCTCGGTGTAGGCGGACGTGAGATCGGATATATGTTCGGTGCATGGAGAAGACTGACCGGTTCCTACGCAAACGGCGCTCTGTCCGGCAAGGATCCGCTCTTCGGCGGCTCTGCGTTCCGCCCGGAGGCTACCGGATATGGTGCGGTTTACTACCTTCAGGAAGTGCTGAAGCATGAGCATGATGAGATGAAGGGCAAGAGAGTTGCTGTTGCCGGCTTCGGTAATGTTGCATGGGGCGTTTGCAAGAAGCTGGCTGAGCTTGGCGCGAAGGCGGTTACCCTTTCCGGACCGGATGGATACATCTATGATCCGGATGGGATTACCACAGAGGAGAAGATCAGCTATCTCCTGGAGATGAGAGCTTCCGGACGCAACAAGGTACAGGATTACGCAGACAAGTTCGGTGTAAAGTTCTTCCCGGGTGAGAAGCCGTGGGGACTGAAGGAGGTGGATATCGTTATGCCCTGCGCTACCCAGAACGATGTGGATCTGGAGCAGGCAAAGAAGATCGCTGCCAACGGCATCAAGTACTATATCGAGGTAGCCAACATGCCGACCACCAACGAGGCGCTTCGTTTCCTGATGGAGCAGAAGGGCATGATCGTTGCACCGTCCAAGGCAGTCAATGCCGGCGGCGTATCCGTATCCGCACTCGAGATGTCCCAGAACTCTGAGAGACTGTTCTGGGATGGTGAAGAGGTTGACAAGTGGCTCCATAAGATCATGAAGGGAATCCATGACGGTTCCGCAGCGGCTGCCGAGAAGTATGGTCTTGGCTACAACCTTGTCGCAGGGGCTAACCTTGTCGGATTCGAGAAGGTTGCCAATGCAATGATCAAGCAGGGAAGAGCGTTCTGATTTTTTGCAAAATACAGCTGCGGTCCAGCTGCAGTTCTTCAGAAGCTATGCTGCACATTCCGTGCGGCGGGGATGACCGAGCCTTGTGCCCGGTCATCCTTTTATCCATCGTTATGCGGCCTTCCGTGAGGGAAGCGCAGAAAAGGAGTTGCTATGAAGTGTCTAATCACTGATGCTGTTTATGCCGGAATCGAGAAGGAGCTTTCCAAGTCCATGGAGGTAAAGACCTCGAACGGCAAGCCTCTTTCCAAGGAAGAGATGATCCGTGAGATCGCTGATGCGGACGTGCTCATCATGCGTGTGGATCCGAAGATTGACAAGGATATCATTGACGCGGGAAAGAATCTGAAGATGATCGGCGTCTGCGCCGTCGGGCTCAATCATGTGGATCTTGAGTATGCAAAGTCCAGGGGAATCCAGGTTTTTAACGCACCGGGGCTGAATGCCAATGCGGTTGCCGAGCTGACCATTTCGAAGATGCTGGATATCTCCAGAAATGTCATTCCGGCGAACTATGATGTCAAGGTCAACCATATCTGGGATAAGTACAAGTTCATCGGCCGTGAACTCCGCGGCAAGACCCTCGGAATCATGGGCTTCGGACGTATCGGACGCCGTGTCGGAGAACTGGGCAGGGCATTTAAGATGGATATCGTTGCCTACGATCCGTTCCTGAAGCCGGAGCAGTTTGAGGCAGAGGGAGCAAAGGGAATGGATGTCGATGAGTTGATCGCCTGCTCCGACTTTATCTCGATTCATGTGCCGCTGACACCGGAGACCAGGAACCTTTTCAATCGGGAATCCATCTCGAAGATGAAGGATGGTGCAGTGGTTTTGAATATGTCCCGCGGCGGCATCGTGAACGAGAAGGATATGTATGAGGCGCTGAAGGAAGGACGTATCGGCGGCTACGCTTCCGATGTCATGGAAAACGAGCTGGCAGGCTCCGGTCTTTCCGGGAATGATGAGTTTGCTTCCCCGCTCTTTGAGTGTGACAATTTTATCATTACCCCGCATCTGGGAGCACAGTCGACAGACGCTTCCCGTGATATCGGAGAGTATATCACCGGCAAGGTGAAGGAAGTGATGGGGCTGTAAGCACAGTCCGGAAATTTTGTCCTCCGGGGAAAAGCTGATGCAATCAGCCCTTTCTCAGGAGAAGGGCTGCCGCATCAGATGCGGCAGCTTTTCTTCGAAAGAGACAGCCTGATCAAGCCGGGGCACAAAAGCTCAGCGCCTTCTTCCCGGCAGCTCCAGCGGAGGATGCTGATAGCTCGGGCTGAGGCGGAGAGGACGGGGCTCCGGGAGAAGTGCCCTGTTTTTGTCCCCGGAAACACTGTCTTGATATGCCTTTGCGTATTTTTTGGGTGACTGTCCGACGATATCGTGAAAGGTACGGATGAAATGAGAGTAGCTCTGAAAACCGCACTTTTCGGAGGCGTCCTGTACGGAGGCACCGAGGCGCAGCATATGCTGACTCGCATTGATGCGAAGACGGATCACATACTCCATAATCGGTACGCCGGTTCCTGTTTTAAAGACATGGCAGAGATAGTGCTTGCTTAAGCTGAACTCTCTGGCAAGCGCATCGAGAGAAATCTTTTCCGCGTAGTTCTTTCGCAGATAGTCAAGGATCGGCTGGATTCTCTCCGCATCCGGGCTTTGGATGCCGGACTGGATCGTGCCCTGCCGTATGCGATTGGAGATGAAGAGCAGGATTTCGTAGAGGGTGATTTTTTCGAGGATATCGGCCCCGAAGGTATTGGGCATCGAGATCCGCAGCTTCTCAAACATGCGGGAGAGCCGCTGCGTATCTTCTCCGGAGAGCCGGATACAGCCGTCGATCCCGGAGAGCAGCTGTAAAAAATCGGTCCGGGGCGTGGACAGCTGTTTCAGGAGGGACGGCAGGACATGGAAGACATAGCGGCGGAACAGGCTGCCGCTTTCTCCGGCTTCATCCCGGTGGAGGCGGTTCTCGTTCATGATGAAGAGCGTATTTTTCCGGAGGGGATAGGTTTTCCTGTCCATGTAGAAATCTCCGCCGTCGGAAAGGACCAGCATCAGTTCGATCCCCTCGTGGTAATGCAGCTGATGCATCCGCCAGGTGTTGTCCTGCTTATACTGGATCATATACTCTCTGTTGTCCATAACGCCTCCAAAAACTGCAGTATCTTGCGGAATACTGCCCGAAAAGAAAAAGAAAATTGTGATTTTTCCAGGAAAGATTTTTTCCTTCCCTAAACTCAATTTTGTGCAATTCAATACAGGAAAAGCGGTGAAAAGTGCAGGAAAATGGAAAATATCATGAGATACAACAGTAAAACATGACAAAGCTGCCCTCAAATTTCCACTTTTCTTTACTTTAGCAGCTGATAGCAAGATCTGCAATGTTTTTAGCAAGAAATAGGAAGAATCTTGTGCCCTGTATGCTAGAATGTACAAAGAACAAAAAGGAGGTAGAAGCGTATGTGGACAAACACATCCATGTCCGTCACAGAGAGCCTGCTGCTGTCTGTGATGGGTCTTGGAGTGGTTATGGCTACTCTGCTGATGCTTGCGATCGTCATCATCATTTTTGCCCGTATCATGGAGGGGAAAAAAGCTGATGCGCCGAAGCAGGCGTCGACAGTGGCGGCTGAGCCAGCAGGAATCAGTGAGGAAAGCTGTGCGATGATTCTCTCTGTCATCTGTGAAGAGTTGCACGCGGCACCAGAAGAATTAAACATTACCGGTATCAGAGAGATCAGCTGATTCCAGGATCCTAAGGAGGAAAAGAAATGAAGTACGTAGTTACCATGAACGGAAAGAAGTATGAGGTTGAGGTGGAGAGGGTCTCTCCTTTCCATATGCTGACAAGAGAGGAGATCGCTTCCGGTAAGAGCACTCCGACGGCTCCCGTAACAGCAGCAGCTGCTTCTGCCGTATCTGCACCTGCTCCTGCGCCTGCTTCTGCCACACCGGCACCTGCTCCCGCCGCGCCGGCACCTGCGGCAGCTGCCCCTGTTCCCGCTGCCGCACCGTCTGCAGCAGGCGGCAATGAAATCAGCTGCCCGATGCCGGGGACGGTTCTTGGCGTCAGGGTGAATGTTGGCGATCATGTTGCTGCCGGACAGACGATGTTTGTCATTGAGGCAATGAAGATGGAGAACGAGATCGTGGCTCCAGTGGATGGAACGGTAGCATCCATCAATGTCAAGGCAGGTGATGCGGTAGATACCGATCAGGTCATGGGAACGGTAAACTAAGAATTGGGAGGAAAGTATCTTGAATCTTTTTACGATTGTAGAAGGACTTCTGCAGAATTCCGGCTACGCAACCATCAGCTGGCAGCAGGGAGTAATGCTTCTGATCTCCTTTGTGCTCTTGTATCTGGCTGTGGTAAAACAGTTTGAGCCGCTTTTGCTTCTGCCGATTGCCTTCGGTATTTTTATGTCCAATCTTCCGCATTCCGGCACCTTCCAGTATTTCTATGAGGCAGAACACTGGTATGAGGCGGGAATCCTCGGTGTCATGTACATGGGAGTCAAGTCCAGCTTTTTCCCATGTATGATGTTCCTGGCAGTGGGAGCGATGACGGATTTCGGACCGCTGATTGCAAATCCGATCTCTCTGCTCCTCGGTGCCGCTGCACAGTTCGGGATCTATACAGCATTTACCTTTGCCAATGCGACCGGGCTCTTTACACCGCAGCAGGCGGCCGCCATCGGTATCATCGGCGGTGCCGACGGTCCGACGGCCATCTATGTTTCCAATGCTCTCGCACCGGAGCTGGTAGCTCCGATTGCGGTTGCGGCTTACAGCTATATGGCGCTGATTCCGCTGATTCAGCCGCCGATTATGCGTCTTCTCACGACAGAGAAGGAGCGTAAGATCAAGATGAAGCAGCTTCGCAAGGTTTCCAAGACAGAGAAGATCATCTTCCCGATTCTCGTTGCCTGTCTTGTTTCTCTGCTGCTTCCGGATGTGGCTCCGCTGCTCTGCATGCTGATGCTTGGAAATCTCTTCCGTGAGTCCGGAGTCGTAGAGCGTCTTTCCGATGTCGCACAGAATGCGCTCTGCAATATCTGTACCATCTTCCTGGGACTTTCCGTCGGTGCGACTGCCAGGGGAGAGCTTTTCTTAAAGCCGCAGACTATTGCCATCGTCGTGATGGGACTGGCAGCGTTCAGCTTCTCTACGATGGGCGGTATCCTCTTCGGCAAGCTTCTCTGCTTCATCACCGGCGGCAAGATCAACCCGCTTATCGGATCTGCCGGCGTATCTGCTGTTCCGATGGCAGCCCGTGTGGCACAGACTGAGGGAGCCAGGGCGGACCGCACCAACTTCCTTCTCATGCATGCCATGGGACCGAATGTGGCAGGTGTCATCGGTTCTGCCGTTGCGGCAGGATTCTTCCTCACCTTCTTTGCACATTGAGTTTGGGGGAAAGGCTGAGGAAAGCGGCATTTCCCGCAGGGGAAGCCTTGAGGGAGCTCCCGTTTTCCATACAGCAAAACTGACAATAATCCGTTAGTAAGCGCGAAAGCGTTTTTGAAAGGAGGACATTACCATGGATAAGGTAATGAGTTTACATGACGCCGTTCAGAAGTATGTAGCGTCCGGTGACAGCATCTGCTTCGGCGGATTCACGACAAACCGTAAGCCGTATGCGGCAGTATTTGAGATTCTCCGTCAGGGACAGAAGGACTTCACCGTTTGGGCAGGTCCCGCCGGCGGAGACTGGGATATGATGATCGGAGAGGGCAGAGTCAGGGCTTATATCAACTGCTACACCGCAAACTCTGGCTACACCAATGTTGCCCGCCGTTTCCGTGCCGCCATCGAGGCTGGAAAGCTTACCTACGAGGACTATTCTCAGGATGTTCTGATGCTTCAGCTTCATGCAGCATCTCTGGGACTTCCCTTCCTTCCGCTCCGCCTGATGCAGGGCTCGGGGCTGACAGAGTTCTGGGGAATCTCTCCGGAAACAAGAAAGACGCTCGAGAAGGTGGATGACAAGAAGTTTGAGATAGTGGACAATCCTTTCTGCCCGGGGGAGAAGGTTGTCGCTGTTCCGGTGCCGAAGCTTGACACTGCTATCATCCATGTACAGAAGGCATCTCCGGACGGCACCTGCATCATCGAGGGCGATGAGTTCCACGATGTCGATGTTGCCGTCGCGGCGAAAAAGGTAATCGTGACCTGTGAGGAGCTGGTTTCCGATGAGGAGATCCGCAGGGATCCGTCACGGACCTCCATCTTTGGAGAGTGCATCAATGCCGTGGTTCATGCTCCGTTCGGGGCATGGCCGTCACAGTGCTACAACTACTATGACTGCGATGATGCAGCCATGAAGGAGTATGATAAGGCTTCCAAATATCAGGATGCAGCCGATGCCGAGCTTCAGATCAAGAAGGCGGCGGAGAAGGCAGAGAAGAAGGGTGTGCCGTACACGGCTCCTGTCAATCCCGAGACCTTTAAGGATTATCTGGAAAAGTGGGTTTACGGCGTGAAGGATCAGTATGAGCTCCTTGACAGGATCGGCGGAGCCCGCCTGACCAAGCTCAGGGTAATTCCGGGTCTTGGATACGCGAAGAGATAAGGAGGAGAGTGTCATGTCTGATTACAGCAAGTATACAAAGCAGGAAATGCAGGCGTACGCCATTGCAAAGAATATCAAGGAGAACCAGATCGTCATCGTCGGAACGGGACTTCCGCTGATCGGTGCCTCTCTTGCGAAGAGAGAGGTCTGCCCCTCCTGTCATCCGATCGTAGAGTCCGGACTCATGGATTGTGATCCGGTAGAGGTTCCGAGATCTGTCGGCGATCTTCGCTTCATGGCACACTGTGCCGTACAGTGGCCGAATATCCGTTTCGTCGGCTTCGAAGCAAATGAGTGGCTGCACGATGAGGACAGACTGATCGCCTTTATTGGCGGCGCGCAGATCGATCCCTATGGAAATGTAAATTCTACCTGTATCGGCGATTACAACAATCCGAAGACCCGCTTCACCGGATCCGGCGGAGCCAACGGTATCGCGACCTACTGTAATACCATTATCATGATGCAGCACCAGAAGAGAAGATTCATGGATAAGATCGACTACATCACCTCCCCGGGATGGATGGATGGTCCTGGAGGACGTGAAAGAGCAGGACTTCCGGGGAACCGCGGTCCGCAGATGGTAGTGACCGACCTTGGTATCATGAAGTTCGATGAGACCACGAGGAGAATGTATCTGGCATACTACTATCCCTTCTCCAGTCCGGAGATGGTACTGGAAAATACCGGATTTGATGTGGATGTCTCCAAGGCAGAGCTTCTCGAGGGACCGTCCGAGGATATCATCCGCCTCATCCGTGAGGAGATCGATCCGGGACAGGCGTTCATCAAGGTGCCGAAGGACTAAGCGGAGGAAATGCTTCATCAGTGTTTTTCCGGAAACAGACGAGCGATTATCGATATACTTACTTCCCCGAAGACAGGGGAACCATAAGGAGAAAAACATGGGTAATTATTCAATGCCGAGATATTTCCAGAACATGCCTGTTCTGAATACCCCGGATGCCAGGCCGAATGCCGAGAATGAGCAGGAGCTGAAGGAGATTGAGAGGGCGATTCACGAGCAGGCGGAAAAGATGCTCTCCGCCGGTACGGATGACGAGAAGATTCATGCGAAGGGGCAGTACACTGCCCGAGAGCGTATCCGGCAGCTGGTGGATCCGGGAACCTTCTGCCCCCTGAATACCATTTACAATCCGGAGGACAACGATGAGGAGAAGATCGGTATCATCTCCACCGGCGTTGTCAAGGGACTGGGACGCATCAACGGCAAGTGGGCAGTCATCATTGCTTCCGATAACAAGAAGATGGCAGGTGCCTGGGTTGCCGGTCAGGCAGACAACCTTCTGCGCGGATCGGATACCGCGAAGATGCTGGGGATCCCGCTCGTATATATCCTGAACTGCTCCGGCGTAAAGCTGGATGAGCAGGAAAAGGTATATCCGAACCGTCGCGGCGGCGGTACGCCTTTCTTCAGAAACGCGCAGCTGAACCAGCTGGGGATTCCGGTTATCGTAGGAATCTACGGAACCAATCCGGCAGGCGGCGGATATCATTCCATTTCCCCGACGATCCTCATTGCCCATGAAAAGGCGAATATGGCAGTCGGCGGTGCCGGCATCGTCGGCGGTATGGATTCGAAGCCGTATGTGGATCGGGAAGGTGCCGAGGCGATGATCGACATGACCCGCAAGATGAAGAATGACCCGCCGGGATCGGTGTCCATCCACTACAATGTCACCGGTTTCTTCCGTGAGGTTTACGCGGAGGAGTTCGGGGTACTGGATTCCATCAAGAAATACATGGATTATCTTCCGGCGTACAATCCGGAGTTCTTCCGTGTGGATACGCCGAAGGCGCCGATTCTTTCCGGGGAAGAGCTTTACAACGTCGTACCGAGAAATACCCGCAAGCCCTATGAGATGTACAATGTGATGAAGGCCCTCTTCGATGGCGGAGAGTTTATGGAATACAAGAAGGATTACGGTCCCGAGATGATTACCGGACTTGCCAAGGTTAACGGCCTTCTTGTCGGTGTCGTGGCAAACCGTCAGGGGATCCTCGCCATGCAGGGCTATCCGGATTATCCGGAGTACCGCGGAAAGGGTGCTATGGGCATGGGCGGAAAGCTCTACCGTCAGGGTCTCATAAAGATGAATGAATTTGTAACCCTCTGTGCCCGTGACCGGCTTCCGATGGTATGGATTCAGGATACTACCGGTATTGATGTGGACAATGAAGCGGAGAAGGCAGAGCTTCTCGGACTCGGTCAGAGTCTGATCTATTCGATTCAGAACTCGAATCTTCCGATGTTTGAGATCACTCTTCGCAAGGGAACCGCTGCCGCGCATTATGTTCTTGGCGGTCCGCAGGGCAATGACAACAACGTCTTCTCCATCGGTACTGCCGCAACAGAGATTGATGTTATGTACGGAAAGACCGCCGCCGGTGCGATGTACTCCCGCCGTCTTGTGAAGGATCAGGACAGCGGCAGGGATCTGCAGGGCACGATCGACAAGATGAACAAGCTGATTCAGCATTACATCGATACTTCAACGCCGCAGTTCTGTGCCAAGACAGGCCTTGTGGATGAGATTGTGGATATGGATAAGATCCGCAACTATGTGGTAGCCTTTACGGATGCGGCTTATCAGAACCCGAAGTCGGTATGTCCGGTGCATCAGATGATGCTTCCGCGCATTATCAAGGATTACAACGATAACGGTCAGTCCGCCAGGGGCGCCGTAAAGTAAGAAGCCCGAAAAACCGCGCCGCAGTTCACAACTGCGGCGCAGGAGATATGGTTCGGGAAAACAGGCGTCTGTGTTTCCTGAAAAGACGTAAGGATAATCACTGTTTTAAAGAAAGGAGGTCCTATGTCAGTCTATACCCTGGGTATCGATGTGGGATCCACTGCGTCCAAGTGTGTGATGCTGAAGGATGGTCAGGAGATTGTTTCCAAGTCTCTGATCAGTGTCGGTACGGGAACCAGCGGTCCTCAAAGAGCGATTGAAGAGGTGCTTTCCAATGTCAATATGAAAAGAGAGGATATGGCATATACCCTCGCTACCGGCTACGGAAGAAATTCCCTCAGCGGCATCGCCGACAAGCAGATGAGTGAGCTTTCCTGTCATGCCAGAGGAGCTTACTTCCTTTTTCCCAAAGTACATACCGTGATTGATATCGGTGGACAGGATGTGAAGGTTCTGAAGATAGAGAACGGTGCAATGGTGAATTTCCAGATGAATGACAAATGCGCCGCGGGAACCGGAAGGTTTCTGGACGTGATGGCAAAGGTTCTGGAGGTGAAGATCGACGATCTGGCGCGTCTCGGGGACGAGTCCACCAAAATGGTCTCGATCAGTTCCACCTGTACGGTTTTCGCGGAGTCTGAGGTTATTTCTCAGCTTGCACAGGGCTCGGACAAGAGAGATATCATTGCCGGCATCCACAGATCCATTGCGGGACGTACGGCCGGGCTTGTGCATCGTGTCGGACTGGTACCGGAGATCGTGATGACCGGTGGTGTGGCGCAGAACCACGGTGTGGTTCACGCGCTGGAGGAGCAGCTGGGCTGCACCATCGAGACCTCTCCCCTGACCCAGTACAACGGTGCGCTGGGCGCGGCTCTTTACGCCTATCAGGGGGCTTTAAAGCATCAGAATGACTGAGCCCGGGGGGCTTCGGGAAGTTTTCCCGAAGATAGGAGACGCAGGGAAATATGGCATCCATGTTTTCCTGGAGAATGTCCGAATCTTCGAACATTGATTTTGCGGGCAACCGCAGTTTGGAGGAGAAATTTATGGCAAAACCAAGTCCCGGAGTGGTAGCGCTCCGTAAAGTAGTCGATGACGTCTATCGTGAAGCAAGAGAAGCCAAGGAAAGAGGAGAGAAGGTCGGCTGGTCGTCCTCCAAGTTCCCCTGTGAGCTGGCGGACGCTTTTGGGCTTCATGTCGTATATCCGGAGAACCAGGCAGCCGGGATTGCAGCGAACCATGACGGCGAGATGCTCTGTCAGGCAGCGGAGGATATGGGATATGATACCGATATCTGCGGCTATACCAGAGTCTCTCTCGCATATGCCGCCGGCTTCCGTATCATGCGTAAGTTTGATCCGGCGACCGGAGAGTTCATCATCAACCCGGCGAGCGGCAAGCCGCTCAAGGATGAAAACGGGAAGGTAGTGATGGATGAGGTAAGCGGCAAGCCGAAGAAGGATCCGAAGACCCAGTCTCCGTTTGAGGAGGTTGTCAATATCCATGATATTGAGGCGCTTCCGGACGGACCGGAGAAGGAGATGAAGCTGAAAGCACTGAAGCCGATTCGTCAGAATCTGATGCCGATGCCGGACTTCGTGCTCTGCTGCAACAATATCTGTAACTGTATGACCAAGTGGTACGAGAACATCGCTCGTATGCACAACATTCCTCTCATCATGATTGATATTCCGTACAACAACGATGTGGATGTCGATGATCACAAGGTGAAGTATGTGCGCCATCAGTTTGATGAGGCGATCCGGCAGCTGGAGGAGATCTCCGGCAAGAAGTTTGATGAGCAGAAGTTCAACGACGCCTGCGCCAATGCAAACCGTACCGCGAAGGCATGGCTCAAGGTCTGTGACTTCCTGCAGTATAAGCCGGCACCGATGTCCGGATTCGATCTTTTCAATCACATGGCGGATGTTGTAACCGCACGTGGCAGAAAGGAAACCGCCGAGGCGTTCGAGCTGCTGGCAAAGGATCTCGAGGAAAATATCAAGAACGGCACCTCGACTCTTCCGTTCCCGGAGAAGAAGAGAATCATGTTCGAGGGGATCCCCTGCTGGCCGGAGCTTCCGAAGCTCTTTAAGCCGCTGAAGGAGAACGGCATCAATGTTACCGCCGTGGTATATGCACCGGCATTCGGCTTCGTATACAAGGATCTCGACGATATGGCGAGAGCTTATTATAAGGCACCGAACTCCGTATGTATCGAGCAGGGCGTTGCATGGCGTGAGGGCATCTGCAGGGACAACAAGGTTGACGGCGTCCTGGTGCACTACAACCGTTCCTGCAAGCCGTGGTCCGGCTACATGGCAGAGATGCAGAGAAGATTCACGGAGGACCTCGGCGTTCCCTGCGTAGGCTTTGACGGAGATCAGGCAGATCCGAGAAACTTCAATGCCGCGCAGTATGAGACCAGAGTACAGGGACTGATGGAAGCCATGGAAGCGAATGAGATGAAGAAGGAGGCCGAGGCATGAGTATCGAGAGTCAGGTAAGAGAATTTGCTGAGATCGCCGAGAATCCTAAGGCACAGCTTGGGAAGTTCAAGGCTGCCGGAAAAAAGGTGATCGGAGTAATGCCGTACTATGTTCCGGAGGAGCTGGTGTACGCCTCCGGCATGGTTCCCATGGGCGTATGGGGCTCGAACAGTAAAAACATTGCCCGTGCCAAGGAGTATTGCGCTTCCTTCTACTGTACCGTGGCACAGCTCACCCTGGAGATGCTTCTTGACGGGACGCTGAACGGTCTGGACGGTATCATCACACCGACCATCTGCGATACCCTTCGTCCGATGTCTCAGAATATCCGTGTTGCCATGGGCTCCAGGATGCCGGTCATCTTCCTTGCCCACCCGCAGAACCGTTTCGATGATTTCGGTATCGAGTTTACGATGTCTCAGTACAAGGAAATCAAGAGACAGCTCGAGAAGATCTGCTCGAGGGCAATCACCCCGGAGAAGCTGGAAGAGGCAATCAAGGTTTATAACCGGTCCAGAGCTGCCCGCCGTGAGTTTGTCAAGCTTGCCGGAGAGCATCCGGAAGCAATTTCCGCAGTGGATCGTATGCATGTCCTGAAGGCGTCTTACTTCATGCTGAAGGATGAGTATACCGAGAAGCTGACGGAGCTCAACAAGGAGCTTTCGACACTTCCGGAGAGCAGCTGGGACGGCTCCAAAGTGGTGGTCAGCGGTATCATCGCGGATAATCCGGATCTTCTGAAGATCTTTGATGAAAACCATATCGCGGTTGCTGCGGATGATCTGGCATATGAGAGCCGTTCCTTCCGTACCGATGCGCCGGAGACCGACGATCCGATGCATGATCTTGCACAGCAGTTTGCAAACGATGATTTCGATGTCCTTCTCTATGACAGGTTCTCCAACAAGAACCGTCGTGCGGAGCATGTAGCGGATCTCGTAAAGGAGAGCGGCGCACAGGGTTTGGTGCTTTTCATGCAGCAGTTCTGTGATCCGGAGGAGATGGAGTATCCGTATCTGAAGAAGGCACTGGACGAAAAGGGCATCCCGCATATTAAGCTGGGGATCGATCATCAGATGCGTGATTTCGGTCAGGCGAGAACCGCGATTCAGGCATTTTCGGATGTGCTTTCTCTGTAATCAGGGAGGCGGAACAGGTATCGGAAGCTCTTACGGCTTTGCAGGGAAGTGCCGAAAGGCACTTCCTGTTTTTTCGCGAATCGCGGGGAAACACTGCCGCAGCGTTTCCGGGGACAGGAAGGAAGCTATGAGCAAAGAATTAATGGAGAAATACAGGCACCTTATTGAAAACAATCCCTACGCAATCCTGAGTCATATCCACTTTGAGGATATTGAGCCGGATGGCTCCAGATCCTATATGGATGTGGTAAAGGAGATCACCAATGTTTACGGCCTGGTGCACGGCGGTGCATATTTCACCCTGGCAGATACCACCTGCGGAATCACTGTCCGTGCGGACGGGCACCGCTATGTCACCCTGAACGCGGATGCAAACTATCTTTCCACTACGGAGGAGAAGCGGGTTTTCTGTGAGAGCAGGGTGCTCCGGCACGGCAGAACGACAGCAGTGCTGGAGGCAACCGTTACGGACAGTACGGGCAGAAAGCTTTTCTATGGCGTCTATACCTTCTACTGCCTGGATCCGGAGAAAAAGAAGGGCTGAGAGCTGCCGGACAGAGGAAGGAATTTTCCCTTGCGGGATACGGGACAGTATGATATCATTTGTCGCAATGACAAAAAAAGAATCATTTTCAGGAGGATATGTTGAACGATATACTTCTAAAAAATGCCAGGGTATTTACGAGAGAAGGCTTCCGTCAGAAAGATCTGCTTCTTCGGGATCGGAAGATTCAGTTTCGTATTTCCAATTTTAAAGAGAACACAGTCAAGGCTATTGATTGTGATGGCTTTACCATTCTTCCGGGCTTCGCAGATGTACATGTACATCTGCGGGAGCCCGGTTTTTCGTTGAAGGAAACCATCCGTACAGGAACTGAGGCGGGGGCACATGGAGGATACACTGCGCTTTGCGCCATGCCGAATCTGTCTCCGGTACCTTCCACGATGGAGGGGCTGCGCGCAGAGCTGGAGAAAATCGAAAGGGATGCCCTCATTCCCGTGTATCCCTACGGGGCAATCACCAGAGAGCAGAGGGGACGGGGAGAGCTCGGGGACATGGAGAAGATAGCTCCGTATGTCTGCGCCTTTTCCGATGACGGAAAGGGAATACAGGAGGAGGCGATGATGCGGGAAGCGATGATGAGAGCCGGAGCCTGCGGAAAAATGATCGTTGCCCACTGCGAGGATGAGCGGGAATTAAAGGAGGGCGGATGCATCCATGAAGGGGAATATGCAAGACTCCACCACCATGTGGGCATCAATTCCGCCTCGGAATGGAAGCAGGTAGAGCGGGACCTTCGGCTTGCGAAGGAGACCGGGGTTCATTATCATGTCTGCCATGTCTCCACCAAAGAGTCGGTGGCACTGATTCGAAAGGCGAAGGCGGAGGGCGTCCATGTGACAGCGGAGACAGGACCTCACTATCTGATGTTTAGCGATATGGATCTGCAAGAGGACGGAAAGTGGAAGATGAATCCGCCGATCCGGAGCCGCGAAGACAGAGATGCGCTTCTCGAGGGGATTCTGGACGGCACCATTGATATGATTATCACGGATCACGCGCCCCATACGAAGGAAGAGAAGGGGAGGGGGCTGGATCATTCCCTCTTTGGAATCGTGGGTCTGGAAACCGCCTTTCCGGCGCTTTACAAAAATCTGGTGCTGGGAGATCCGAGGGATAAAGCGGCAAAGAAAGGAGCTCTGACACTGGAAAAGCTGGCGGAGCTCATGTGCATCCGCCCGAGAGAGGTTTTCTCTCTGCCGGGTCCCAGGTATATCGAGGAAGGAGAGGACGCCGATCTCGTCATCCTGGATCTGAAAAAAAAATACAGGGTGAACCCGGAAAGCTTCTATTCCATGGGAAGAAGCACCCTGTTTGAAGGGATGGAGGTCCAGGGAGAAGTCGTCGGGACTTTTGCCGGAGGACGTGCGGTCTATGACAGGGAGAGGGGAATCCTTCGATGAAAGACAATAGCTTTGCCGTAAAAAAGAATCGGAGGATCGCGAGGGATATCTTTGAGATGGTTCTTTTCGGGGATACCCGTGAGATTCTCACACCGGGACAGTTCGTGGAAGTGAAGCTCCCGGGAAGATTCCTGCGCCGTCCGATCTCTGTCTGCTCCTGCCAAAGGGCGGCGGAGGGAAGTATGACCCTTGTATATAAGATCGTGGGGGAGGGGACGAGAGAGCTTGCGGAGATGGCGGAGGGAGAGAAGCTTCGGATGCTCACGGGACTCGGGAACGGCTATGACCTGAAGAGTATCCCGGAAGAGGTAACGCTCGTCGGAGGCGGCGTCGGTGTGCCGCCGCTCTACGGGCTCTGCGAGGAGCTTGTCAGGACAGGGAAGCATCCTTCCGTGGTTCTGGGCTTTCAAACGAAGGAGGATGTGTTTTACCGGAGGGAATTTGAAGCCCTGGGCGTTTCCGTACAGGTCGTGACAGAGGATGGCAGAGAGGGAATCCGGGGAAGGGTCAATGACGCGCTCTCGGAGAAAGGCTATCTCTGTGCCTGCGGACCTCTGCCGATGCTGCGGGCGCTTGTTCCTTTTACGAGGGAGGGACAGTTCAGCCTGGAAGCCCGTATGGGCTGCGGCTTCGGCGCCTGTATGGGATGCAGTCTGGAGACAAGAAACGGTGCGAAAAGGGTCTGTAAGGAAGGCCCCGTATTTTCCGCGGAGGAGATTCTTTGGGATCGGATGTGAAGGACGGAGGCAGAACGGAGAGGGGAGAAAACAGAGAAAACGGAGATGGAACAGAACAAGGAGATAACAGAGAACAGGGAGAAGAAGGAAAAGCCGCAGGACAGGAGCGGACGGGAGGCAGATGCCGGTGCGGCAGACCTTTCTACAGAGCTCTCGGGAATCAGGCTGGACAACCCTGTGATTCCGGCTTCCGGGACCTTTGGCTACGGAAGGGAGTTCTGGGAGCTTTATGATCTCGATCTGCTGGGGTCGATTTCGATGAAGGGGACGACGGTGGAGCCGCGCTATGGGAACCCTCTGCCGAGGATTGCCGAATGCCGCGAGGGACTTATCAATTCTGTGGGACTGCAGAATCCCGGGGTGGACGCCGTAATCGGGAAAGAGCTTCCGGAGCTGAAGAAGCATTTTCATAAGCCGATAATCGCCAATATATCCGGCTTTTCCGTGAAAGAATATGTGATGCTCGCAGAGAGATTCGATGCGGTGGAGCAGGTGGAGATTCTTGAGGTCAATGTCTCCTGCCCGAACGTACACGGCGGCGGTCTTGCCTTCGGAACCTCCGAAGAGCTGGTGACAGAGGTGACGAGAGAAGTCAGAAAGGTGACAGGGAAAGCGGTCTACCTGAAGCTGAGTCCGAATGTCACGGATATCAGTACAATAGCGAGGGCAGCGGAAGATGCGGGTGCCGACGGACTCTCTCTGATCAATACCCTGCTGGGGATGCGGATTGATACAAGGAGAAGGCAGGCGGTGATACATAACAAGATGGGAGGCTTTTCGGGACCGGCGATTTTTCCGGTGGCACTCCGTATGGTTTATCAGGTGCATAAGGCAGTGAAGCTTCCCATCATCGGTATGGGAGGGATCCAAAATGCCGGGGATGTCATCGAGATGATGATGGCAGGAGCCAGTGCCGTGCAGCTGGGAGCGGCAAATCTCACAGACCCTTTTATCTGCCGTAAGATCATCGAGGAGCTTCCGGGGAAATGCAGGGAGCTTCGGATCGGAAAACTCTCTGATATCATAGGATGTGCAGAATAAGGAGGAAGTATGACAAGACGGGAAGATATTGCGAGGGCGCTGCTTTCGATTCAGGCGGTATTTCTCCGGCCGGAAGAGCCCTTTACCTGGGCATCGGGAATCAAATCCCCGATCTACTGCGACAACAGACTGGTTCTGAGCTACCCCGAGACGAGAACTCTCATTGAGAGTGCCATTGCGGAGAAGATCAAGGAGCTGTACCCGGAGACGGAAGCTCTGTTCGGCACCTCCACCGCGGGAATCGCGCATGCTGCCATCGCGGCGGATCTCCTGCATCTGCCCATGGGATATGTACGCGGAACAGCCAAGGACCACGGCAGGAAGAATCAGATCGAGGGGAGGCTGGAAAAGGGGGAGAAGGTCGTTGTGATTGAGGATCTGATCTCCACAGGAGCCTCGGTACTGGACTGTGTGCTTCCGCTCCGGGAGGCAGGCGCAGAGGTGCTCGGGATCATCAGTATCTTTACCTACGGCATGCAGAAGGGAATCTGGAGCTTACAGGAGGCAAAGGCGGAGAACCACAGCCTCTGTGATCTGGACTGCCTCAGTCGGGTGGCAGTCGAGGAGGGCTACATCAAGGCGGAGGATCGGGAGAAGCTTCTCCGCTTCCGTGACAACCCTTCCGATGAGAGCTGGATGAAGGGCTGATTTGCGGCGGAAAAGGGAAGCTCAGGTTTATACAGCAAAGGAGAGAAGATGGAAAAGCAAGTAAGAAGTCTGGTCAATATTTTGGATTTAAGTGTCGGAGAGATCGATCATCTGATGGATCTCGCTGACGACATCGACAGGCACCCGGAAAAATACTGGGACAGATGCCAGCATAAAAAGCTTGCTACTCTGTTCTTTGAACCATCCACGAGGACCAGACTCTCTTTTGAGGCTGCGATGCTGGAGCTGGGAGGGCAGGTGCTGGGGTTTGCCGGCGCAGGCTCTTCCTCGGCGGCAAAGGGAGAATCCGTCGCAGATACCATTAAAACCGTCAGCAATTATGCGGATATTATCGTGATGCGGCATCCGAAGGAGGGAGCTCCTGTTGTTGCCGGACAGAATACTTCGGTACCCTTTATCAATGCGGGTGACGGAGGACATTTTCATCCCACCCAGACTCTGGCAGATCTTCTGACGATTCGGCGCACCAGAGGCAGCATGTCGGGACTGACGCTCGGTCTCTGCGGAGATCTGAAATTCGGCAGAACGGTGCACAGCCTTGTGGATGCCATGCTTCGCTATCCGGACAACCGCTATATCCTCATCTCTCCGGTGGAGCTCAGAATTCCGGAGTATGAGATCGAAAAATTAAAGGCGGCGGGGGTTTTTTTCCGGGAGACCACCTCTCTGGATGACGCGATTCCGGAGCTGGATATCCTCTATATGACGAGGGTGCAGAAGGAACGTTTCTTCAATGAGGAAGATTATGTGCGCTTAAAGGACAGCTATATCCTGACACCGGAGAAGCTGAAAAATGCCAAGGACAGTCTGTCCATCCTCCACCCGCTCCCGCGTGTCAATGAGATTTCCGTCAAGGTGGATGAGGATCCGAGAGCCAAATATTTCTATCAGACTCTCTGCGGAAAACAGATGCGGATGGCGCTGATTCTGAATTATCTGGGGCTGGAAGCATAGGGAAACACCTGCTTCCGCCACTTTTTCGGAAAGTCGTAGGGATTCTGTATTATCCAAGGAAGCTCCTGGCATCAGGAGATGGTTTCCGAGGGGGATTTGGCATTGCAATCATCAGATATAAGGAGGATGGAAATGAAGATAGATGGTATCGAAAACGGAATCGTACTGGATCATATCAGGGCGGGGAAGAGCATGATGGTGTATCAGTATCTGGGGCTCCAGAATCTGAAGAGTCAGGTCGCTCTGATCCAGAACTGTGCCTCCAAGAAGATGGGGAAAAAGGATATCGTGAAGATCTCGGAGAATATCGATCTGGATCTCGATATCCTCGGGTATATCGATCCGGGCATCACCATTAACTACATCAAGGAGGGAAAGAGGGTCGAGAAAAAGAACCTGAAGCTTCCGAAGGTTCTTCGGAATGTTCTTCACTGCAGGAATCCCCGCTGCATCACTTCCACGGAGCAGGAGCTGACACAGGAGTTTCATCTGGCCGAGGGGGAGAAGCGCCAGTATCGCTGCATTTACTGTGATACGATCGCAAAGGAAAGATAAAATGCAAAGGGGCAGCGAAAGCTGCCTCTTTTTATGGAAGATTTAAGAATTGGAAGCGGCAGATCTGATAAGATAGAAAGTAGTGGTTTTGTATCGTGCCTGTCAAAGAAAAATAGAAAAGAAGGGTGAGGGAATTTTCATTATTATGCAGGAGGAAAATTTATGCGGGACCTCGCG
Organism: uncultured Oribacterium sp.; assembly: GCA_963545355.1. Taxonomy (GTDB): domain Bacteria; phylum Bacillota; class Clostridia; order Lachnospirales; family Lachnospiraceae; genus Oribacterium. The sequence goes on from CAUUIW010000010.1 coordinate 57,705, forward strand.
TATCTGAAGCTGTTATCCAAAAATTTCCCCACGGCAGTGGAAGCCGGCGCGGAGATCATTAATCTCAGAGCGATCTGTGAACTGCCCAAGGGGACAGAATATTTCTTTTCGGATCTTCATGGAGAGAGTGATGCGTTCATCTATCTGCTTCGCAGCTCTTCGGGAATCGTTCGCGCAAAGATCAACGAGACCTTTGGGAACCTTCTGTCAGAGTCGGAAATTCTGTCGATTGCCAATCTCATTTATTATCCGCGGGAGATTCTCGGGAATCCGAATCATCCGGAGACCGAGCAGAGGGCGTGGCAGAAGGTTACCATGAATCGTCTTGTCAGTATCTGCAAGGTGGTATCCTCGAAGTATACGAGATCCAAGGTCCGTAAGAAGATGCCGAAGGAATATGCCTACGTGATCGATGAGCTTCTGCATCTGGATCAGAAGGATGAGGACAAGAGGATGTACCAGCAGGAGATCCTCAATGCCATCATTGAAAACGATCTGGGACAGGAGCTGATCATTGCACTTTCAGAGCTGATCCAGAATCTGACGATTGACAGCCTCCATATCCTCGGAGATGTCTTTGACCGTGGACCGCATGCAGATCATATCATGGAGGAGCTGATGAACTTCCATGACGTGGATATCCAGTGGGGGAATCATGATGCGGACTGGATCGGTGCCGTCTGCGGCAACCCTGCCTGCATCTGCAATGTACTCCGGATTGCGACCAGCTATAATTCCTTTGATGTGCTGGAGGATGGCTACGGCATCAATCTCCGTCCTCTGAGCATGTATGCGGAGGAGGTGTACCGGGAGGATCCCTGCGAGTGCTTCCACCCCCATCTCCTGGATGACAATGTCTCCGATTCCGTGCATCCCGATCTGGCCGCCAAGATGTGCAAGGCGATCACGATTCTGATGCTGAAGGCGGAGGGGCAGCTGATTCAGCGCCATCCGGAGTACGGGCTGAATCATCGTCTCCTGCTCGACAAGATGGATATGAAAAAGGGGACAGTGAATATCGAGGGGAAGGAGTATCCGATGCTGGATACTAATTTTCCGTCGATTGATCCGAAGGACCCCTATCGTTTTACGGAGCAGGAGCAGCAGCTTCTGGATACTCTGATCTACAGCTTCACCCATTCGGAAAAGCTGAAGAAGCATATCCACTTCTTCTTTACGAACGGTGCAATGTATAAGGTGGTCAACAACAACATCCTCTATCATGGCTGCATCCCGATGGATGAAAAGGGAGAGTTCCTGAAGCTGGATACCGCCGAGGGGAAGTTTTCGGGGAAAGCCCTGATGGACTGGTTCCAGGAGAAGGCAGTGGACGCGTATTTCCTGAACGGAGATCTGGACCCTGCGGGCAAGCTCTACGCCACAGACCTTTTCTGGTATATGTGGTGCGGACCTAAGTCCCCGCTCTTCGGCAAGGACAAGATGGCAACCTTTGAACATGTTTTTCTCGAGGACGCCGAGGTGAAAAAGGAGAACTTCAATCCCTACTATGAGTTCTCCAAGAAGGAGCTCTATGTGGATAAGATCTTTGAGGAATTCGGGGTCAATCCGGAGCTCGGACATGTGGTCAATGGTCATGTGCCGGTCAATACCAAGAAGGGAGAGAGTCCGATCAAGGCGAATGGCAAGCTTTTTGTTATCGACGGCGGCATCTCCAAGGCATATCATTCCAAGACCGGAATCGCCGGTTATACACTGATTTACAATTCCAGCCATCTTGCCCTCGCGGAGCATAAGAGCTTCCGGAAGGGGGGAGAGAATACTCCGGAGATTCAGATTGTGGAACGAATGAAAACCCGCGTACAGGTGGGTGAGACCGACAACGGCAGGGAATTAAAGCAGCAGATCAGCGATCTGGAGGAGCTGCTGCAGGCGTATCGGAACGGCGATATCGCAGAGAACCGCTAGCTCTGTTTCGGAAAGATGGTTTCGTCCAAGGAGGGATAAAAATGGAGAGACTCTCCGTAGAGAGCCTCTCCATAGAGCGGTAAAAAGGAGTTTTGAGTCACCCCTGCCGGAAGGCGTAGCGGAAAAGCCGGAGTGCCGCACGCTCTGCAAGAAGAGCTTCCTGCGCCGTCGAGACGGAGACCTTCTGGAAACGAACTCTGTCACCCGCCTTCAGCTGTCCCAGGATACGGAAATCCGCGGAGATCACGGTTGCGATTTTCGTGTAGCCGCCGGTGGTCTGCCGGTCTGACAGCATAATGATCGGTCTGCCGGAGCTGGGAACCTGAATCGCACCAAAGGCGATGCCGTCCGAGATAATATCCGCACTGTCCTTGTGCTCTATCTCTGCGCCGTCGAGACGGCAGCCCATACGGTCGAATTCCGGCGTGAGGGTATAGCCTTCCTGAAGGAAGGTTTCGATGCCCTTTTCCGTAAACGCGTCATCCTGCGGACCGAGGATTACCCGGAGCGTGTATTCTGCTCTCTTCTGAAATTCCGGCGCGATGGCACGAAGCTCCAGATTTCGAAGCTGCAGCTTCGGTGCGCGGAAGGAGATCATGTCATCCTTTTCGAGCTTCCGTCCCTGAAAGCCGCCGAGATGCGCTTTCATGTCGGTGGAGCGGCTTCCCATCACGGGGGGAAGCTCCAGTCCCCCGGCAAAGGCGAGATAGGCCCTGAGTCCTGCCACAGGCTTCAGAAAACGGAGTATCTGGCCCTTTTTTCCGAGATATGCCTTATAGGGGCGGAGCTCCTCCTGCTCAAGCTTTGCACCGAGATTCGCACCGGCAATGGCAAAGATATTGTCCTCCTGAAATTCAATCTGGGTTCCCATCATGGTGATTTCAAGAGCGGCTTCCCCCTCCTCATTGTCCACAAGGATGTTCGAAAAACGAAGTGCACGGGGATCCACCGCGCCGCAGGCGGAGACTCCGAACTGCTGATAGCCGAAGCGTCCCAGATCCTGCACGGTGGTGAGCATTCCGGGATGAATGATTCTGATGCCAGCCATCCTAAACCTCCTTTCTCAGACGACGTTTCGGCGAATAGCTGCCTTCCTTCACCTGAGCTTCAATGTCATGATACTCTGCCTCCGTGACAGGGACAAACTTGATATACTGCCCTGCCCTGGGGAGAATCGGAGTTTCTCTGTCGGGATCGTACATCCTGACAGGGGTACGTCCGATCAGCTGCCAGCCGCCGGGAGAAGCAATGGGATAGACGCCGGTCTGCTTACCGGCAATCCCGACGGAGCCGGCATCGATACGGACACGAGGGGCGGAAAGACGGGGTGTCTCCAGTTTCTCGGGCAGACCACCAAGATAGGTAAAGCCCGGAGTAAAGCCCAGCATATAGATCAGATACTCCGGCTCCGAATGAAGCCGGATCACCTCCTCTTCAGAGATCCCTGCATGCTCCGCGACAAAGTGAAGATCCGGTCCCATCTCGCCGCCGTAGAGAACCGGAATTTCCAAAAGCTCTGCCGGAGGAATCACGGCATCCGAGAGCTGCTTACTGAGTTTATCCAGCCTGTCCTTGAGAGTTTCATAGGAGATAAGTTCCGGATCATAGTGAACCAGAAGGGAACGGTAGGTCGGCACGAGTTCCGTGATGCCGGGAAACTTCTTCTCTGTGAGAAGGAGAGAGAAGGCACGGATTTTTCGGTTGATTTCTTCGGATATTTCATTGCCGAACTCCACACAGAGAGAGCTGTCTCCTGTGAGGAGAAAACGAAGCTGTTCCATGGATTTCCTTTCCGGAGAAGCCGCTCTGAGAAAAAGCGCTTCTCCTGACAAAATATCTTGGGGGAAACACGAGTTCAGCGTTTCCTCAGACAAATAACTTTCCGAGGTTCGGAAGTGCCTTTACCGCGAGAGAAGCGGAGAGCAGCACTACGATCCATCCGAGGACGGTGAGGAACAGAGGATGCCTGTAGTCTTTCCCCGCGACCTTCTGATTGCGGCTTGCGAGCAGCATACAGAACAGAGAAATTGGGAGAATCAGTCCGTTGACAGCGCCTGCCAGAATTACCATCTTCTTGGCACCGCCGAGAACAACCATGACAAGGGTGGAAAAGGCGATGAAGCCGACGATGAACCACTTTTCATTCTTCGAGATGAAGGGATTCAGAGTCTTTAAGAAGGAAACGGAGGTATAGGCGGCACCGATGACAGAGGTGACACCGGCGGAGAAGAGAGCAAGACCGAAGAGCCGATAGCCGGCATTGCCGGCAGCGAGACGGAATGCCTCCGCGGCGGGATTGGATGCCTTGGTGATGGATTCCACATTGGCGGCGACAATCGTGCCGCTCGCGGTACATACCCCGAGAACAGCCAGGAAGAGCAGGATGCGGACGGTTCCGGAAACGGCACAGCCGGTCAGCACAGACTGACGAAAATGCGCCACCTCGGATTTCCCGCCGCCGAAGCCGGCATCAAGCAGTCTGTGCGCACCGGAGAAGGTGATATATCCGCCGCAGGAGCCGCCGAGAAGCGTGAGCATCGGGGCGAAGAGGGAGGAGGGATTCTCCGGAGTAAAGATATGAACGACCGCACTTCCTACCGGCGGCCGGGAGGAAAATGCCACATACAGCATGACAAGGATGATGATGGCGCCAAGCACCTGCGCGACCCTGTCCACCAGCGCCTTGCCGCTCCGGGAAAGAAAGATACAAATCGCGAGGATACCGCCGAGGGCAGCCCCTACCTTTTCGTTGAGCCCGAACATGGCGTCGAAGCCGAGAGCGACACCGCCGACGTTTCCGATATTAAAGGCAAGACCGCCGAGAACGACCAGAAGAGTCAGGAAGATGCCGAGCCCGGGAAGCACGGTATTGGCGATTTCCTGCCCGCGCCTTCCGGAAACACCGATGATGGACCAGATATTGGTCTGAGCGACCATGTCCATGAGGATGACGCAGACGATAACAAAGGCGAAGCTCGCCAGATATTTTGCGGTGAACTGTGAGGTCTGTGTCAGAAAGCCGGGACCGATGGCAGAGGTTGCCATCAGGAAAGCGGCACCGAGCTTGACCGAGAGACTGTGATTTTTTGCTTCTGCAGACATAATGACCTCCTCAGGCTAAGACCTCGGCGAGAGCTGCGATTGTAACACCCTCGGCTTCTAAAACGGAACGGATGCTCCGGACAAAGGCAACGGCACTGGGATTGTCTCCGTGAACGCAGATGGAATCCGCCTTTAACGGAACCTCCTCGCCCGTGATGGCGGTTACGGTTCCTTCCTTGACCATGCGGACGGTTCTGCGGATTGCCTCCGCTTCGTCATGAATGACGGCGCCTTCCTTGGAGCGGGGAACGAGAGAGCCGTCTGCCTGATAGGCACGGTCGGCAAAGACCTCACTGGCGGTTTTCAGCCCTACTGCCTCCGCCTCGGAGATGAGACAGGAGTTGGCGAGTCCCAGAAGAATCATTTCCGGGTTTACACTGTAAACTGCCTCCGCGATGGCACGGGCGAGAGCGGGATCCCTGGCTGCCTGGTTATAGAGTGCGCCGTGCGGCTTGCAGTGCTGCAGCTTTCTCTCGTGTGCATGACAGAATGCCTGCAATGCTCCCAGCTGATAGATGACATATGCCTTCGCCTCCCCGGGAGAGCAGGCAATATTTCTGCGGCCAAAGCCCATGAGATCCGGATAGCCGGGGTGCGCGCCGACGGCAACTCCCTGTGCCTCACAGAGGGATACCGTGGTATCCATGACGAGGGGATCTCCGGCGTGGTAGCCGCAGGCAACATTGGCAGAGGAGATATGCGCGATCACATCCCGATCCAGTCCGATCGTGTAATTGCCGAAGCTCTCTCCGAGATCACTGTTTAAATCCACCTTGAACATATAGAAACCTCCTTTTTGAATTAAAGCTAATGTAAACAATGGAGCTTTTGCTGTCAATTAAATTTTATAGGAGATGCACAAGAATACATGCGGATTCCAGGCTTAGTTTGTATAAAAATTTTAAATCAATGATGAAAACTCATAAAAAATATTCACGATAGAGAGAAATTGATCAAAAGAAGGAGAGCAAATTTTCCACGGGGGAATCCGTGCCGAAAGAGAAAATCGTGTAAAGAGAAGAGGAGATGCCTGACGACGGAAGACGGAGTTCCGCATAGAAAAAGCTCCTGCCGAAGCCCTGATACAGGGCTCCGGCAGGAGGATACATCGACAGGTCTGCCGACGGCAAAATCAGTGGTTTTTAAAATCCGGACGAAATAAGCCGGAATCCGTCAGCGTCTGCTGCTTCTTCTCCAGATATGCATCTTTTCCGCTTCCCGGATCAGATACTCGCGGTCGTCCGGATGTGCCAGAGAGATGATGGCCTCCGCTCTCTCCCAGCTGCTTAAGCCCTTCAGGTTTGCCATGCCGTACTCGGTGACAAGATAATGCACGGTGGTGCGGGGATCGGTAGCGATGGATCCGCTGGTCAGAGTCGGACGTATCCGGGACTGCCGCTCTCCGCCCTTCGGAGTAAAGGAGGAGGACATGCAGATAAAGCTTTTTCCGCCCTTTGAGAGATAGGCGCCCATGACGAAATCAAGCTGCCCGCCGGTGCCGCTGATCTGTTTAAAGCCGCTGGATTCCGCATTGACCTGACCGTAGAGGTCGATATCAATCGCATTGTTGATGGAGATAAAGTTATCGAGCTTTGCGATCACATAGGGGTCGTTCGTATAGTTGACAGGCGCGGACATACAGGACGGATTATTGTGGATATGGTCGTAGAGCTTTTTGCTGCCGGCAGCGAAGGCGAAGGTTTCCCGTCCCCTGTCGATATTTTTTCTGCTGCCGTTGATCTTGCCGGCATCGTACAGATCCACAAAGGCATCGACATACATCTCGGTATGTACGCCGAGATCCTTTAAATCAGACTCTGCGATCATGGAACCGACCGCATTCGGCATCCCGCCGATGCCAAGCTGCAGGCAGGCGCCATCCGGAATTTCCGCAACGATCTGACGGGCGACTGCCTGATCCACCTCGCCGGGGCTGCCGCTTTCCGGAAGCTCGGGAAGAGCGCTGTCGTCCGTTTCGACGATGCCGTCTATCTTTGAGATATGTATCATATGCTCCCAGCCGCCGTGGATATAGGGCTGGTTCCGATTGATTTCCACAATGACCTTTTTGGCGCTTTCGCAGACCGCCGCCAGATGGGATGCCTGTGGACCAAAGCAGAAATATCCGTGTTCATCCATCGGAGAGACCTGAAGAAAAGCAACATCCGGGGGTTTGATATTGCCGCTCCGGTAGAAACGGGGAAGCTCCGCATAGCGCATCGGAGAGAAGTAGCCGAATCCCTCTGCCTGTGCTTTTCTTTCGATGCCGGACATGTGCCAGGAATTCCAGGAAAAGTGCTTTGCCGGGGAGGCAATGTCAAAAATCGCCGGTTTTCGCATGAGAACGCCGCCTCGGATCTTGACATCACTCAGCTCCGGCATTCTATGTGCGAGAGCACGGTCAATCTCCACCGGTGTGCCGACGCACCATCCATAATCCACCCAGTCACCGGAGCGGACAAGAGCGGCAGCCTGCTCCGCGCTCATAAGCTTTTCCTGATAGAGCTTTTGATAATCCATAGCTTTCTCTCCTCGTAGGTAATTTGTGTTCTTTTTCCGTTTTCTGTATTGCCGATATCTTAATTATCCTATCATCCGCAGGGAAACAATGCAATGAACGAAGTGAAAATGCTTATGAAGCATTTCCGGGGAAAGTCCATTTTGTACAATTTATAAGGGTGAAAAAATGGAACGGATGAAAGAAATGTGAGATAACCAAATAAAAGAGATGACAAGAAGAAGAAAATAGTGCATTATAGATAAGTGTCATTGCTCTAAAGCTGAAAAGATGCCCGAAAGAGATTGACAAAAGAATAACAAACGCCTATATTTCATAATATGAGCAAGGTTTTTTGTTTGTTTTCATTTAAGGAGGAGATTCCAAGATGGCAAAGAAAATTGTTATCGCAAGTGCTTGTCGTACCGCGATCGGTAAGATGGGCGGTGCACTCAGCACCGTTCCGGCAGTGGAGCTTGGCGCAACCGTGATTCGGGAGGCACTGAAGAGAGCAGGAGTAAAGCCGGAAGAGGTAGATCATGTATATATGGGGAATGTTCTTCAGGCAGGTCTCGGACAGAATCCGGCGCGTCAGGCAGCGCTGAAAGCAGGGCTTCCTGTGACCAGCACAGCGGTAACCATGAACATCGTCTGCGGATCCGGACTGCATTGCGTCAATGCCGCGGCACAGATGATTGAAGCAGGGGATGCAGATATTGTCGTTGCCGGAGGTATGGAGAGCATGTCCATGGCTCCGTATGCGCTGATGAAGGCACGCTTCGGATACAGAATGAACAATGCCACCATGGTAGACACCATGGTCAACGATGGTCTCTGGGATGCGTTCAACAACTATCATATGGGGATTACCGCGGAGAATGTGGCAGAGAAGTACGGGCTGACGAGAGAAGAGCTGGATGAGTTTTCCGCCAGATCTCAGCAGAGAGCCTGCGCCGCACAGGCGTCCGGCAGATTTGATGAGGAGATTGTTCCGGTAGAGATTCAGACCAAGAAGGGCGTCGTCGTTGTCAACAAGGACGAAGGTCCCCGTGAGGGAACAACCGCAGAGTCTCTTGGCAAGCTGAAGCCGGCGTTCAAGAAGGATGGCGGTCTCGTAACGGCAGGCAATGCTTCCGGCATCAATGACGGAGCAGCTGCCATCGTGATGATGTCTGAGGAGAAGGCGAAGGAGCTCGGCGTAAAGCCGCTCTTCACCTGGATCGGCGGAGCTCTCGGCGGTGTAGACCCCTCCATCATGGGCGTCGGACCGGTAGCTGCCTGCACCAGACTCTACAAGAAGACGGGACTTAAGACGGAGGACTTTGACCTGATTGAGGCGAATGAGGCTTTTGCGGCGCAGTCTGTTGCTGTAGCAAGAGATCTTCATTTCGATATGGAGAAGGTGAATGTCAACGGCGGCGCGATTGCACTCGGGCACCCGATTGGCGCCAGCGGATGCCGTATCCTGGTCACCCTTCTCTTTGAGATGATGAAGAGAGGTTCCGAAAAGGGACTTGCGACGCTCTGCATCGGCGGCGGACAGGGCTGTGCAACCGCAGTGGAGAAGTATTGATTTCATGTATTCCAGAAGCCTCGGAAACGGGGCTTCCTGCTTGTAACCCATGACGGGAGAATATTATAAGGAGGAAAATGTATGAAGGTTGGAGTGATCGGCGCCGGTACGATGGGATCCGGCATTGCTCAGGCGTTTGCACAGACGGAAGGCTATGAAGTTTATCTCTGCGACATCAATGATGAGCTTGCCGCAAACGGCAAGAAGAGGATTGCTGCCGGTTTTGAAAAGAGAGTTGCCAAGGGAAAGATGACGAAAGAGGAGTCCGACAGGATCCTTTCAAAGATCACGACGGGCACCAAAGAGATATGTACGGAGGCGGCTCTCGTTGTAGAGGCGGCACTGGAGGTGATGGAAGTCAAGAAGCAGACCTTTAAGGAGCTGCAGAGCATCGTTCCGAAGGACTGTATCTTTACCACCAATACCTCCTCCCTCTCTGTGACAGAGATAGGGCAGGGACTGGACCGACCGGTAATCGGCATGCATTTCTTCAATCCGGCGCCTGTCATGAAGCTGATTGAGGTGATTCGCGGTGCCAATACGACAGACGATCTTTACAAGAGGGTTATCGATATCTCCGGGGAGATCGGAAAGACAGCGGTAGAGGTGAATGAGGCTCCGGGATTTGTCGTAAACCGTATCCTGATTCCGATGATCAATGAGGCTGTCGGCATTTTCGCGGATGGAGTAGCTTCTGTGGAGGGCATCGATACCGCAATGCAGCTCGGTGCCAATCATCCGATGGGACCGCTGGCGCTCGGAGATCTCATCGGCCTCGATATCGTTCTGGCAATTATGAATGTCCTTTACACAGAGACCGGAGATCCGAAGTATCGTCCGCATGTTCTGTTAAAGAAGATGGTTCGCGCCGGAAAGCTTGGAAGAAAGACCGGAGAGGGCTTCTACAAGTATTGATTGGTTTCCTTTGGTCCTACGCGGTGTCTGTTCGCAGGGGGAACAGACACCGCATAAGATGATTTTTTTATTTTAAATGTGTTAATTTTTTAACATGGAGGATGGTAAATGGATTTTCTATTAGACAAGCAACATGAGATGGCCCGCCAGCTGTTCCGTGACTTCGCACAGAATGAGGTGGCACCGCTTGCTCAGGAGGTCGACGAAGAGGAAAGATTCCCGGAGGAGACCGTTGAGAAGATGGCAAGGTATGGATTCATGGGGATCCCGATTCCGAAGGAGTACGGAGGGCAGGGCTGTGATGTTCTGACCTATGTGATGTGCGTGGAGGAGCTTTCCAAGGCCTGCGGCACCACGGGCGTTATCGTTTCCGCACATACCTCTCTCTGTATGGACCCGATCATGACATTCGGTACGGAAGAGCAGAAGCGGAAGTATATTCCGGATCTCGCATCCGGCAGAAAGCTCGGAGCCTTCGGACTGACAGAGCCGGGCGCCGGTACCGATGCGCAGGGACAGCAGACCAAGGCGGTTCTTGACGGGGATGAGTGGGTACTGAACGGCAGCAAGTGCTTCATTACCAACGGTAAGTATGCAGATGTTTATATTGTTATCGCGGTTACCGGCAAGATAGAGAAGCGCGGCAAGTCGATGAAGGAAATTTCCGCTTTCATCGTCGAGAAGGGAACCCCGGGCTTCAGCTTCGGCGTGAAGGAGAAGAAGATGGGTATCCGCGGCTCGGCGACCTACGAGCTGATTTTCCAGGACTGCCGTATCCCGAAGGATGCTCTTCTGGGACAGCAGGGCAAGGGCTTCAACATCGCCATGCACACCCTTGACGGCGGACGTATCGGTATCGCCGCACAGGCACTGGGACTCGCCGAGGGTGCACTGGAGAAGACCGTGGAGTATGTGAAGGAGAGAAAGCAGTTCGGACGTGCTCTCGGCGCTTTCCAGAACACACAGTTCCAGCTGGCTGACCTCGCCACACAGGCAGAGGCTGCACAGCTCCTGGTTTACAAGGCAGCGCTTGCCAAGCAGACGCAGAAGTACTATGGCGTGGAAGCTGCCAAGGCAAAGCTCTTCGCCGCAGAAGCTGCAATGAATATCACAACCAAGTGTGTACAGCTCCATGGCGGTTACGGATACATCCGTGAGTACGATATTGAGCGTATGATGAGAGATGCGAAGATCACAGAGATCTACGAGGGAACCTCTGAGGTTCAGCGTATGGTTATCTCTGCTAACTTGCTGAAGTAAATAGGGAGGAACACAAGTGAAAGTTGTTGTATGTATTAAGCAGGTTCCGGATACGAAGGGCGGAGTAGTATTTAACCCGGATGGAACATTAAATCGTGGCGCTATGCTCGCCATCATGAACCCGGATGATAAGGCAGGCCTTGAGGCGGCTCTTCGTTTAAAGGATCAATACGGCGCAGAGGTGACGGTTCTCACCATGGGTCTTCCGAAGGCTACCGATATGCTTCGCGAGGCTTATGCCATGGGCGCGGACAATATGATCCTTGTGACGGACCGTGTTCTCGGCGGTGCCGACACCTGGGCTACCTCCTCGACCATCGCTGCGGCGCTCCGTGAGATTGAGTATGACCTCATCATTACCGGACGTCAGGCCATCGACGGAGATACGGCACAGGTTGGACCGCAGATCGCGGAGCATCTGGGACTTCCGGTGGTTTCCTATGCGCAGGATCTGAAGATTGAGGACGGCTATGCTGTCGTACAGCGTCAGTATGATGACCGCTATCATGTGGTTAAGGCCAAGATGCCTTGTCTGATCACTGCCCTTTCCGAGTTGAACGAGCCGAGATACATGTCTGTCGGACGTCTCTATGAGGCATTTGAGGTAGAACCGAGAATCTTTTCGAGAGCCGATCTGAAGACTCTGGAGGATAAGGATATGGGTCTTGCCGGTTCTCCGACGAAGATTGCAAGAGCCTCCGATAAGGTGAAGAAGGGCAAGGGCGAAGTCTTCAAGGATCTTGATGCGGATGCTGCGGTAGACAAGATCATGGAACAGTTGAGCGGAAAGCATGTCATCTGATGACAATTTAGATAGGTGAGGATAGCAAATGAATTTAGAAGAATACAAGGGCGTATATGTCTACGCTGAGCAGGTCGACGGCAAGCTGAACGGCATTGCCTTCGAGCTGATTGGAGAAGCAAAGAACCTGGCAGCTGCGCTGAATGAGAAGGTTACGGCAGTTCTTGTAGGCTCCGGCATCAGGGAGCAGGCAAAGCTGCTGGGCGAGTACGGCGCAGATCGTGTGATTGTTGTGGATGATCCGGTTCTGAAGGAGTATCGTACAGAGCCGTACACCCACGCACTGAGCTCCGTGATTCATGAGTACAAGCCGGAGATTTTCCTGATCGGTGCAACCGCTATCGGACGTGATCTCGGTCCTTCCACCTCCGCAAGAGTTGCGACGGGACTGACCGCAGACTGTACCATGCTGGAGATCGGAGATTTCCCGATCACCCCGATTCCGGGTAAGGAGCAGAAGCATAATCAGCTCCTGATGACGCGTCCGGCATTTGGCGGCAATACGATCGCAACGATCGCCTGCCCGGATCATCGCCCGCAGATGGCAACCGTTCGTCCGGGCGTCATGCAGAAGAAGCCGAGAGAAGAGGGAAGAAGCTGTGAAGTGATTGAGTTCAATCCGGGCTTCACCGAGAATGAGCGTTATGTGGAGATCCTGGATATCGTGAAGAAGGTCAGCGATACCGTGGACATCATGAATGCGAAGATCCTCGTTTCCGGCGGACGTGGTGTCGGCTCTGCCGAGAACTTCAAGCTTCTTGAGGATCTGGCAAAGGCAATCGGCGGAGAGGTTTCCTGCTCCCGTGCTGTCGTGGATGCCGGCTGGAAGCCGAAGGACCTTCAGGTGGGACAGACCGGTAAGACCGTTCGCCCGCAGCTCTACATCGCCTGCGGAATCTCCGGTGCGATCCAGCATATCGCCGGTATGGAGGATTCCGATCTTATCATCGCCATCAACAAGGATCCGGACGCACCGATCTTTGATGTCGCAGATATCGGTATCGTCGGAGACCTGAACCAGATTCTTCCGTCGCTGACCAAGAAGATTGAGGCATATCTCGCCGCAAAGAAGTAAAACAGCTTTTGACAGAGAGCAAACGGGCAGAAATATCTGCCCGTTTTTTCTGGGGCAGCGACCGGACGAGAGTCGGATTTTTGTCCTGAAGGAGGAGTAACAAAGTATGGAAATTCCTACAATTAAAATCGGGATGTTTGAGATGATGGCAATTGTGGTGCTTGTCATCTACTTCGGAGAGTGGCTTCGCAAGGTTTTCCCGTTCCTGAAGAAGTACTGTATCCCGGCACCGGTGGTCGGCGGTACGCTTTTCTCCATTTTGACCTGTGCGCTCTATATGAGCGGCGCGGTGCAGTTCGAGTGGGAGAACCAGTCCATTATGAACAGCTTTTTCTATAATATCTTCTTTGCGGCATCCGGTATGGCAGCATCCCTGGCACTGCTGAAGAAGGGCGGGAAGCTGGTGATTATTTTCTCGGTTCTGGCAGCGGCGCTCGCCGTGCTTCAGAACGCGTTGGCACTGGGGGTAGGCACGGTAATGGGAATGAATCCGCTGACTGCGCTGATGGCAGGCTCCACACCGCTGACCGGCGGTCATGGCAATGCCGCCTCCTTCGGACCGATTGCGGCAAAGATGGGCGGAACCGGCGCTGCGGAGGTAGCGATTGCCTGTGCCACCTTCGGTCTGATTTCCGGCTGCCTCATCGGCGGGCCGATCGGACGTTCGATTATTAAGAAGTATAACCTGGCGGAAGGCTACCGGGAGGAAGCCAGGGAGGAAGGCATCGTTGACAAGCTGAAGCATGCCTTCAATGCGAAGGAGAACATGAACGCATGGTTCTGTCTGATCCTTGCCTGCGGTCTGGGACAGCTGCTCCTGCAGCTTCGCCAGCTCCTTCTTCCGAGTATCAACATTCCGATTCACGTGATGTGCATGCTTTCCGGGATTCTCATCCGTCTTGCCATGGATGCCGGCAAGAAAGGCGATGAAAACTTCTATGAGTCCATCGAAAATGTCGGGGATATCTCCCTGCAGCTTTTTGTATCTCTTGCCATTATCACCATGAAGCTGTGGCAGCTGATCAGCCTGGCATTGCCGCTGATCACGATTCTTTTACTGCAGCTTGTGCTGATCTATCTCTTTGTCCGCTATATTACCTTCAATCTCTGCGGAAGAGATTATGACGCGGCGGTGATTGCGGTAGGTCATACCGGCTTCGGTCTGGGAGCGGTTCCGGTATCCATGGCGACGATGACCTCTGTCTGCGACGAGTATTACTACTCCAAGCTGGCGTTTTTCGTGGTGCCTCTGATTGGCGGTTTCATCAGCAACCTCACCAATGCTCTGGCAATCACCTTCTTTATGAACATCGCGGCAAATATGCTGCACTGAGCGGTGTTCATCATCGGATGAGGAAACTCATTCTCAAGCTTTTTTCATGGGAAAATCCGTCTGTGATGCAGGCGGATTTTTTGGGTGAAGCGAAGTCTGTCAGACAGGGCTTCCCCATGGGGCAGATAATCCCCATTTCCGTCATCAATCGTAGTATAATGGCAGAGAAATCTTAGGTCAGGAGAAATCAATATGAAGCGTGTGGTTGCATTGTACTTCAGTCCGACAGGGACGACGGAGCTTTTGGTGAAGAGTCTGGCAAAGGAGCTTGCGGAAAAGCTGCTTCTGCCGTTGATGTATGTGAATTTTACGGAGATGGCGGTGAGAGAGGAGGGCTTTCGCTTTCAGGAGGAGGATCTGGCAGTCATCGGATCCCCGACCTATGCCGGGAAGCTGCCAAACAAGATTCTGCCGGATTTTCAGAACAGACTTCAGGGAAACGGTGCGAGAGCGGTGGCTCTTGTGAGCTTTGGAAACCGCTCCTTCGATAATTCTCTGAAGGAGCTGAGTGAAACGCTCCGAAGGGACGGCTTTGTTTTGACTGCCGCTGCCGCCATGGCCTGCCGCCATGCCTTTAGCGATAAGGTCGGGACGCATCGTCCGGATGCCCGGGATAGAGAGGAGCTTCGTGTTTTTGCGGAGAGGATTCTGGAATCCCTGAAGGAGGGGGATGCGGCGGCAGAGCTTTCGCCGGAGAAGGTACCGGGAGATGCCGATGCCCCCTACTATGTTCCAAAGGGGATTGACGGACAGCCTGCCAAGTTCCTGAAGGCAAAACCGCTCACGGATAAGTCAAAGTGCACGAAGTGCGGGATCTGCGCTGCCAGCTGTCCGCTTCAGTCGATCAGCTTTGAAGAGGTTTCTGAGGTTCCCGGAATCTGTATCAAGTGTCAGGCGTGTGTACGGAAGTGCCCGGAAAATGCCAAATATTTTGATGACGAAGCGTTTCTTTCTCATGTCAGGATGCTGGAGGAAAACTTTCCGGAGCCGAAGAAAAATCAATTTTTTCTATAAGGAGATATTAGCGCTTACATCATAAGGAGTTTTCATGAGAAAAATACCAGTTCTGATTCTTTTTCTTCTTTGTGTCATTCCTCTGGTCGGCTGCGCGCAGTCCGGCGCCTTCCGCCGCGATGCTTCCCTTCAGGTCCAGGAAACAGAAAAGCAGGCAGTGACACTGACGGTGGGAGAAGGGGAGAACGGAGGTCCGGGAATCGAGATTCGGCAGGACAGACCACAGGAGACGGGCGCCGTTCTTTCGGAGGAGAAAGCGACGGAAAAGGCAACGATGTATACGACAGATCGTGTCAATGTGCGTTCCATCGCTTCAACCGGGGGAGAAATTCTGGAGACTGTCTCCCGGGGAACCGAGGTCAGCAAGGTGGCTGAGCAGGGAGAGTTCTCAAAGATTGTCTGGAAGGAGGGCTTTGCCTACATCAGCAGTAAATACCTGAGCACAGAGAAGCCGAAGAATCCCGGCAGGCTCATCACCATCGATGCCGGACATCAGGCGAAGGGCAACAATGAGAAGGAGCCGATCGGACCCGGAAGCAAGACCATGAAAGCGAAGGTTTCCTCCGGGACTGCCGGAAAGGCGAGCGGGCTCAAGGAGTACCAGCTGACGCTGATCGTTTCCCTGAAGCTGCAGAAGGAGCTGGAGTCCCGGGGGTATCAGGTAGCGATGGTCCGCACTTCTCATGATGTCAATATCTCAAACGTGGAGAGAGCGGCGATTGCCAACAATAATCACTCGGATGCCTTTCTGCGGATTCATGCGAACGGTTCTGATTCTCCCTCCGCAAGCGGCGCGATGACAATCTGTCAGACAAAATCCAACCCCTATAACGCTGCACTTTATGAAAAGAGCAAGGCGCTGTCCACAGATGTTCTTGACGGTCTGGTGGCGGCGACAGGATGCAAACGGGAACGTGTCTGGGAGACAGACAGCATGACCGGGGTCAACTGGGCACAGGTGCCCTGTACCATTATCGAGATGGGCTATATGACAAACCGGGAAGAGGATTTAAAGATGGCGAGCGAAGCCTACCAGGAGAAGATCGTCAAGGGTATCGCAGACGGCGTGGATAAGTTTTTCGCCGGCTGAATCAAACGGCCTTTCGGGGAAACACGGATTCGGTGTTTCCCCGAAAGCAGTTCCGAGGATTTCCGAGGGTCTGACGGGGAATCACTCTGACAGAACTGTCAGCCTTTCCATCGAGACCTTCTGCTTCGGCTTATCCTGAAAGCCGGTTGGTACGGAAGCGATCCGGTCCACCTCCTCCATGCCCTCGATAACCCTGCCGAAGGCTGCATACTGCCCATCCAGATAATTTGCATCCGCATGCATGATAAAGAACTGGGAACCGGCAGAATCCGGATCCATTGCGCGTGCCATGGAAATCACGCCGCGGCTGTGCTTTAAGTCATTTTTGATTCCGTTAGCGGAAAACTCGCCCTTGATGGTGTGTCCGGGTCCGCCGGTGCCGTTTCCGGAGGGATCGCCGCCCTGAATCATGAAACCCGGGATGATGCGGTGGAAAGTAAGACCGTCATAAAAACCATCCTTCACAAGAGAGAGAAAGTTTTCCACTGTGATCGGTGCGATGTCCGGATAAAGCTCTACCTTGATGCTGCTGCCGCTGTCCATCAGGATATTTACAACTGGATTTGCCATAATATGTCTCCTTTTTGCGAGAATCAATCTGTGCCCCATAGGGGGCGGGGTATGCCGCTGGCCGGAAAACCTGCAACGGAAGAAGGATTTTGACCCTGATACATTGTATCAGTAAAGGGATAAATGTGCTATACTGGGAAGGAATAAGATGAATTTTCTGTGATATGGGAGGATACTATGGCAGAAGAAGAGAAGATTGTTACTGGAGATGGAGAAGAGATCCCCTCTATGGATGATTTCAAGGAGGAGCTCGAAGAGTCTTTCCAGAAGCAGAAGAACGCAAAGCGTCAGGATATGGCTTCTTGGGAGAAGGTAGTAGCCGACCTTGAGCAGAAGAGGGAGTTCGAGATCGAGATCTCCGAGGTTGTCAAGGCGGGTGTAACCGCGACGGTGGAGGGACTTCGCGCGTTTATCCCGGCATCTCAGCTGTCTCTGTCCTTTGTGGATGAAAAGGATCTGCCGGAGTGGGCAGGCAAGAAGCTGATGGTTCGTGTGATCACCGCGGATCCGGAGAACAATCGTCTGGTGCTTTCTGCAAAGGCTATTCTGAAGGAAGAGGAGGCCAAGCTCCGTGCGGAGAAGATGGAGAATGTCAAGGCGGGTCTCATCACGGAAGGTACGGTAGAATCTCTGAAGGATTACGGCGCTTTTGTGAAGATTGATGACGGCATCACCGGTCTTCTGCATGTTTCCCAGATTTCACAGAAGAGAGTCAAAAGCCCGGCGGATGTTCTGAAGGTCGGACAGATCATCAGGGTCAAGGTGACGGATGTGAAGGATGGCAGGATCAGTCTTTCCATGAAGGCTCTCGAAGCGGATTATGACGAGAAGAGGGAGCACCGGGAGAGAGAGAATTTCCGTGAGAACTTCCGCGGAGACAAGGCGGTAACCACAAGCCTCGGAGATCTGATTAAGAAACTGAAATAAACCCTCTTCTGCCTCGGGAGGGAATAAAAACAGCTGTCAAAAAGTCCGGGAAAACACGGAGGAAATCAGAGTTTCCCTTTCTGAGCTGCGGCAGCTGTTTTTTTATTCTGTTTCGGATTTCGGGAGCCTTATCTCCGCTTCCCTGCCGTACCACTCGAGGAAGGAGTGCTTTACCCTGTTTTTCTTCAGCCCCAGAATCGTGGCGAGACTGACATTTTCCGTAGAACGGAAGATGTTTTTTTCAATATAGGGGTTGCTTTCCCGCAGCGCGCGTATCAGCTTTTTGGTTTCGAGACGCTTCGAGCCGGTGGTCCCGTCAGTGTGACAGCTCGTACAGCTGTCGGTAAACTTGCAGGCGCACTGGAGGAAGCTTAGGTGATTATAGTCCCGCCAGTGCCTGATATCGTCCTCTTTTACATAGTAGAGGGGGCGGATCAGCTCCATGCCGTCGAAGTTGGTGGAATGCAGCTTCGGCATCATGGTCTGGAACTGCCCGCTGTAGAGCATTCCCATGAGGACAGTCTCGATGACATCATCGAAATGATGCCCGAGGGCGATTTTGTTGCAGCCCATCTCCTGTGCCTTCTTATAGAGATGCCCGCGGCGCATTCTGGCGCAGATATAGCAGGGAGAGTTCGGGATCTCAAAGACGGATTCGAAGATGTCCGTCGCGAAAAAGCTGAGCGGGATGCCGAGCAGCCTTGCATTGTCCTCGATGATACGGCGGTTTTCCGGAGTATAGCCGGGATCCATGCAGAGAAAGACCATCTCAAGGGGAATCTTGTTATGCCGGCGAAGCTCCTGAAAGAGCTTTGCCATGAGCATGGAATCCTTGCCGCCGGAGATGCAAAGCGCGATTCTGTCATGGGGGGCAATCATAGCATAATCATTGATTGCCCTGGCAAAGGGGGTAAAAATCGCCTTTTTAAATTTCTTGCGAAGACTCAGCTCAATCTCCTTCTGCCTGTCCCCGGCCAGGATGCCCCTCCGGATTTCCCGGAGCAGCCAGCTGCTGTAGCCGCCCTTCAGATTGTAAGCCTCATAGCCCTGCTCACAGAGAAGCTCTGCCGCTTGGAGGGAGAGGGTGCCGTACTTGCAGTAAAGTACCAGCTTTTTCCCTCCGGGAATATGGTGGCCTCCGTCCGTTATCGTCAGGAGATTCAGATGTATCGCGTCAGGTATTTTTCCTGCCTGGAACTCTTTCTCATCCCGGACATCCAGAAGGAGGTAGTCAGCGGGGTCCCAGTGTTCCAGTGTTTCAAAATCAATTTCTTTTGCGAGATATCGGCTCATAGTATCCTTTATCTGAAGGCGGCTTTGTGCATGAAGACAGGGCTGCCGGGTTCTGCCAGAGGTGAAAGAAAGGGAGAAGCCTTCTCCTTCTTATGGTGCAGGAACGAATATATCAGGTTTTTGGCTTCTTTTCCATGGGGGAAACGCTGAAAAAAATAAGAGTGTTCGTATGACCACCAGGCATTCTCCCGTCCTTGGGCGGGTCCCTCTTTTGGATTTGACAGGGATTTATCCACGAATTTTGATGCGATGCCGGACAGAGCCGGCGGGGAAAGCGGGGGAAAGAGGAGCAGCAGGAGGAAGAAAAAGAAGGAAGAAAGGAAAAGCATGAAAGACAGAGAGGAAAAACTGGGGAAGGAAATTGAGAGTGTCCTTCCGCTCTTTCGCTCCTGTCGGCTCTGTCCGAGAAAATGCGGGGCAGACCGGACGAGAGGACAGCTTGGCATCTGCCGGATGCCTATGGATCTGCGGTGCGGGAGGGCGGCGCTTCACTTCTGGGAGGAACCCTGTATCTCGGGAACAGAAGGCTCCGGGACGGTATTTTTCAGCGGATGCAGCCTGCACTGCGTATTCTGCCAGAATGAGACGCTTTCGGAGGCACGATATGGGAAGGAGGTAAGCCTCTCCCGGCTCATCGATATCTTTTTCTCTTTGGAGGAGCAGGGAGCAAACAACATTAATCTGGTAACACCGGACCACTATCTGCCGCTTCTCCGGATTGCCATGAAGAAAGCCAGGGAGGAAGGACTGAGGCTTCCCTTTATCTTAAATCTTTCCGCTTATGAAAATGTGACAGAGCTTCAGGCGATGGAGGGGCTCTGCGATATCTACCTTGCGGATTTCAAATACTGGAAGCAAGAGAGTGCGGGACGATATTCTCATGCGCCGGATTATCCGGAGGTCGCGAAGAGGGCAATCCGGGAGATGGTGCGGCAGCAGCCGGACTGCCGCTTTTCCAAAGACGGAAAGCTCCGCTCGGGGGTCATCGTCCGTCATCTCCTGATGCCCGGTATGGTGAAAGAGGGAGAACAGATTGTCCGCTATCTCTTTGAGAACTACGGCACGCAGATTTATCTGAGCCTGATGCGGCAGTTTACTCCCTTTGAGAGGCTCGGCACATATCCGGAGCTTAACAGGACGGTAACGAAGAGAGAGTACCGGCGGATCCTGGATTTTGCACTGGAGCTCGGCGTTACACAGGCGTTTATCCAGGAGGAGGGCGCCAGCCGGGAGAGCTTTATCCCGATCTGGGACGGAACAGGGCTGGAGGGATAAAGCTTACGATGGCAAAATATCGCAGAAGGAGCGGAGATTATGGAGGAGATGATCGTGGAGGACATGCAGCAGGGGAAGGCTCCCGCAGAAGGAGCAGAGATTCACGGGAGAGCTGTATTGCAAACAGGACAAATCATGTTATAATAAACGCATCTTTTATAGAGCCGATGAGTGAATGGAGCGTGGCATGCGGGCGGCGAAAGCTGCTCCCTGTGTTGCGCTCTTTTTATATCCTGAAAAGGAAGGAAGTGGGATGATTCATCAAAAACTGCTGGATTTACTCGTGAAGAACCCTGTTGTGGTGGCGGTGAAGGACGAAAAGGGACTGGTGAAATCTCTGGAGACCGACATTGACATCGTATTCATCCTCTACGGGGATATCTGCACCATCGGGAGCATCGTGGAGAGAGTGAAAGCAGAGGGGAAGACGGCGATGGTTCACATGGATTTAATCCATGGGTTAAGCCCGCGGGAGGTCTCGGTGCAGTTCATTAAGGAAAACAGCAGAGCGGACGGCATCATCACGACGAGAGCGAATTTGATTCCCTGTGCAAAACGGCTGAACATGAACACGATTCTCCGTTTTTTTCTCCTCGACAGTATGGCACTGGAACAGGTAAAGAAGCAAAGGAGCGAGAAGCTTCAGCCGGATGTGATTGAAATTTTGCCGGGAGTGCTTCAGCCGGAGATGATTGAGAAGCTTGTGGGGCTCTCGCCCTGTCCGCTGATGATGAGCGGGCTGATTTCCGAAAAGAAAGAGATCCTTACTGCCCTTTCCCACGGGGCTGTCGCAGTCTCGACAACAGACAGGAGGCTGTGGGACATACCATAAGGAGGCTCCGCCGTAGCTGAGGGGGGCTCTGCTGAAATCATCGTTTCCCCGGTATGATTCCGGGAGCATGGACCTTAGGAAGGACACTGCACTGTAAAGTATGCCGAAAAAACGATAAAAAACAACAGTCAGGAGGCAGTATGGCAAAGTATATCATGGCGCTGGATGCCGGAACCACGAGTGAGAGATCCATTCTTTTTGACCATGAAGGGAGGATGTGCGGCAGCGCCCAGAAGGAATTCCGCCAGTATTTCCCGGTCCCGGGCTGGGTGGAGCACGATGCCAATGAAATCTGGCAGACCCAGCTTTCGGTAGCCCGTCAGCTGATGGAGGAGGCTGGTGCGAAGGCGGGAGATATCGCCGCGATCGGCATCACAAACCAGAGGGAGACAACGATACTCTGGGACAGGGAAAGCGGGCAGCCGGTCAGTCATGCGATCGTCTGGCAGTGCCGCCGTACCGCGAACTTTACCGAAGAGCTCCGGAAGAAGCATCCGGAGTACCTCTCGCTCTTTCAGGAGAAAACCGGGCTGGTCCTGGATCCGTATTTTTCCGGCACCAAGATCCGCTGGATTCTGGATCATGAGAAGGGGCTTCGGGAGAGAGCGGAGAGGGGAGAGATCTGCTTCGGAACGGTGGATTCCTGGCTCATCTATAAGCTGACCAAGGGGAAAGTGCATGTGACGGATGTTACCAACGCAAGCCGTACCCTGCTTTTCAATATCCATACGCTTCAGTGGGATCCGGAGCTCTGCCGGATTCTGGATATTCCGATGTCGATACTTCCGGAGGTAAAGCCCAGCAGCTGTATCTATGGGGAGACGGATCCGGAGTTTTTCGGTGCCCCGATTCCGATTGCAGGAGCCGCGGGAGATCAGCAGGCTGCACTCTTCGGACAGACCTGCTTCCTCAAGGGAGAAGCCAAGAATACCTACGGAACCGGCTGCTTTATGCTGATGAATACCGGCGCGGAGCCGATTCGCTCTGAGAACGGTCTTCTCACGACAATCGCCTGGGGACTGGACGGAAAGGTCGATTATGCACTGGAGGGCTCTGTTTATGTGGCGGGAGCGGCGATTCAGTGGCTCCGGGATGAGCTGCATCTGATCGACAGCGCGGCAGATTCGGAGTATTTCGCGACAAGAGTACAGGATACGAACGGCTGCTTTGTGGTGCCGGCATTCACCGGCCTCGGTGCTCCCTACTGGGATCCCTACGCCAGGGGCGTCATCAGCGGTCTGACCCGCGGTGTGAATAAATATCACATTATCCGGGCAACGCTGGAGAGTCTCGCCTATCAGACGAGGGACGTGCTGAAGGCGATGGAGAAGGATTCCGGGATTCACCTGAGTACACTGAGGGTCGACGGAGGAGCCTGCAAAAACAACTTCCTCATGCAGTTTCAGGCAGACATCATTGATGCGCCGGTGCGGCGTCCTGCCTGTGTGGAGACGACTGCCATGGGTGCGAGCTATCTTGCCGGGCTGGCTGTCGGATTCTGGAACTCACTTTCCGAGATCCGGGAAAACTGGACTGTCGATCGGGAATTTCATCCGGAGATGGAGGAAAAGGAGAGGAGCTCTCTTCTGCGGGGCTGGAACCGGGCCGTTTCCGGCAGCTTTGAATGGGCAAAGGGTGACGAATAGGGGGCGATTATGGTTGATATATGTATCATCGGGGCAGGTGTGACGGGAGCTGCGGTAGCACGGGAGCTTTCCCGCTACGAGGGAAGGATTCTGGTGCTGGAGAAGGGGGATGATGTCTGCTCAGGCACCTCCAAGGCGAACAGTGCCATCGTCCATGCGGGCTATGACTGTACGCCCGGCTCCATGATGGCGAGGATGAATATCCGCGGCAATGAGATGATGACGGAGCTTTCCCGGGATCTTGACATTCCCTTCCGGAGAATCGGCTCCATGGTGGTCTGCACCCATGAGGAGGAAAAGGAGGGGATCGAGAAGCTCTATATACAGGGCGTGAAGAACGGGGTTCCGGGACTTTCGATTTTGACTCCGGAGGATGCGAGGAAACTGGAGCCGAATCTTTCGGACGATGTCGTCTCCGTCCTGTATGCGCCGTCGGCAGGCATTATCTGTCCCTTTGAATTGAATCTCGGGCTGGCGGAGTCCGCGAGCATCAACGGCGTCGAGTTTCGCTTTGATACCGAGGTGAAAACGCTTCAGAGGACAGAGCGGGGGACCTGGTGTATCCGGACAAGCGGGGGAGAGATTGAAGCGGGGGCCGTGGTCAATGCTGCCGGAGTCTATGCCGATGTCTTTCACAATATGGTGAGCGGACAGAAGATCACCATCATCCCGAGAAAAGGGGAATACTGTCTTCTCGATAAAAATGTCTCCGGCTTTGTCCGGCATGTGATCTTCCCGCAGCCGACCAGGTTCGGAAAGGGCGTCCTTGTGGCACCGACGGTTCATGGCAACACAATCGTGGGTCCGACAGCCAGGGATATCGAGGATAAGGAGGGCAATAACACAACAGCGGAGGGGCTCGGAGAGGTCATCGAAAAGGCGGAGCAGACCATGAAGCATATCCCGATGCGGGAAGTGATCACGAGCTTTGCGGGTCTCCGCGCCCACGAAGTGCATCACGAGTTTATCCTTCGGGAATCGGCAGAGCATTTCTTTGACTGCGCCGGAATCGAATCTCCGGGACTGACTAGTTCCCCGGCGATAGGAGAATACATGGCTGCCGTGATTTCGGAGAGGGAGCGTCTCACAAAGAAGGCGGTGTGGGAGCCGTGCAGAAAGGCGGTGCGGAAGGTATCCGAGCTTCCGCCGGAAGAGAGAAATGCGCTGATCCGGGAAAATCCGGCGTATGGCCAGATTGTCTGCCGCTGTGAGTCCGTGTCCGAGGGGGAGATTCTGGAGGCGATTCACAGACCGCTCGGTGCGAGATCCCTGGACGGGGTGAAGCGGAGGACCAGAGCCGGGATGGGAAGATGCCAGGCGGGCTTCTGCAGCCCGAGAGTCATGGATATCCTGCAAAGAGAGTGGCATGTTCCGATGGAAGAGATTAAAAAGAACGGCGGGAAGTCCTGCATCGTCGTCGGCAGAACCAAGGAGGCGTGAGATGACAGAGGCATTACAGAGAGAGAGCTTTGATATCGTCATTGTCGGGGGAGGTCCGGCAGGGCTTGCCGCAGCCGTCGGTGCTTATGAGGCAGGCAGCAGGTCGATTCTGATTCTCGAGAGAGACGGAGAGCTCGGCGGGATCCTGAATCAGTGCATCCATAACGGCTTCGGTCTCCATACCTTCAGGGAGGAGCTGACCGGACCGGAGTATGCCGCTCGTTTTATGGAACAGGTGGAGGAAAGACAGATTCCTTATCGACGGAATACGATGGTGCTTTCCATCACAAGGGACCATGTCGTGACGGCGATGAACCGGACAGAGGGCATCTTTGAGATTTCGGCGAAGGCAGTGATTCTCTGCATGGGATGTCGGGAGCGCCCGAGAGGCGCACTGAATATCCCGGGCTATCGTCCCGCCGGGATTTACAGTGCCGGCACGGCGCAGCGTCTTGTCAATATGGAGGGCTATATGCCGGGAAGGGAGGTTGTGATTCTCGGCTCCGGCGATATCGGTCTCATCATGGCGCGCCGCCTCACGCTGGAGGGCGCCAGGGTCAGGCTGGTGGCGGAGCTTCTGCCCTTTTCCGGAGGTCTGAAGAGAAATATCGTTCAGTGTCTTGACGATTATGATATTCCGCTGAAGCTGAGCCATACGGTTGTCGATATCGAGGGCAGGGAAAGAGTGGAGGCGGTCACGATCGCGGAGGTGGATGAGAAGCGCCGTCCGATTCCGGGAACCGAGGAGAGATATAGCTGTGATACGCTTCTTCTCTCCTGCGGACTGATTCCGGAGAATGAGCTGAGCCGGGAGATGGGGGTAGAGATCTCTCCGGTCACCTCCGGACCGCTCGTGGATGAGAGCTTCCAGACCTCTGTTCCGGGGGTTTATGCCTGCGGCAATGTCCTCCATGTGCATGATCTTGTGGATTTTGTGTCGGAGGAAGCAGGAAAGGCGGGAGAGTGCGCGGCGAGGAATATCGGGACAGAAGGAAAACAGGAGAAGCTTCCGGATTCCGGCAGTAGGGAAGATATCACGACGCTCTGCGGGAAAGACGGTGTCCGCTATACGGTTCCGGCGACCCTGCATCTCCCGAAGCTGCGGGAAAATCTGACCGTGCGTTTCCGTGTGGGCGCCGTGTACAGGGATGCCTATGTTTCGGTTTACTTTGATCAGGATAGGGTGCAGCACAGAAAGAAGAAAATCATGGCTCCCGGAGAGATGGAGCAGCTGCTTCTCCCGGAGAAGGATCTGAAGGAAAAATGTCCGAAGCATATCACCGTCTGCATCGAGAAGGACTAGGAGGCTTTGATGGAAGAGAAACATTTAACCTGTATCCAGTGCCCGATGGGTTGTCAGCTCACGGTACGGATGACGGAGGGAGAAGTAAAAAGCGTTAGCGGAAACAGCTGCCCGAGAGGAGATATCTATGCGAGGAAAGAGGTCGTGAACCCGACACGCATCGTGACCTCCACCGTGGTGGTGGAAGGAGGGAAGTCCGAGCGGGTTTCTGTCAAGACCAAAACGGATATCCCGAAGACGATGATCTTCCCGGTGATGCAGGAGATCAACCGGATCCGTGTCACGGCGCCGGTTGAGATCGGAGAGGTGCTGGCGCAGGATATCGCCGGGACAGGGGTGGAGCTGGTTGCCACGAAAGCGGTGGATCAAGGATAAGAAAAACAGAGGATCGGCATACTCTCCTATAAGGAGTATCATGTTCAGGAGGGATGTGCTGGGAGATGAAGCGGGCAGGGGAGTTTTCTCCCCTGTTTTTTGGACTTATGTATTTTTTGGCATAATTTCCTACAAACTTACTAGGATATATTGTCATAATAGATTGCTTACGATATAATCTCCATGCTGAGAATGAAACAGAAATTTTCTGTGAGAATAGGAGAGATAGACAATGGCAGATCTGTTGGAAGTAAGAGAGCTGGAGGTTTCCGTTGAGGAGAAGAAGATCCTCCACGGTTTAAATATGACAGTCAGGCGCGGGGAGACTCATGTGCTGATGGGACCGAACGGCGCCGGAAAATCGACGCTCGGCAATGCCATCATGGGCAATCCCCAGTATCAGATTGACGGCGGACAGATTCTTTTTGAAGGACAGGATATTACGGAGGAAGCGGTGGACAAGAGATCCCGGAGGGGGATATTTATGTCCTTCCAGAATCCTCTCGAGGTTCCGGGCATCACCCTCGGCAATTTTATCCGCTCCGCGCTCGAGAAGAAAACCGGAACGCATATCCGTCTCTGGGACTTTAAGAAGGAGATGAAGAAGACGATGGAGCTTTTGCAGATGGATCCGTCCTATGCGGATCGGGATCTGAATGTCGGCTTCTCCGGCGGAGAAAAGAAAAAGGCGGAGATTTTGCAGCTGCTGATGCTGAAGCCGAGTCTTGCCATTCTGGATGAGACGGATTCCGGGCTGGATGTCGATGCGGTACGTACCGTATCCGCCGGAGTGGAGGAGTATCAGAAGAGCATGGACGGTGCGCTTCTCATCATTACCCACTCCACGAGAATTCTGGAGAGCCTTGATGTGGATCATACCTATGTACTGGTAAACGGAATGCTGAAGGCGGAGGGAGACGGTTCTCTGGTAGAGAGGATCAACAAAAACGGCTTTGAGGCGTACCTGTGAGGGAAGGAGCGATATGGAGAAAGAAAAGACACAAGTGGAGGATGTGGATCGCTCCCTCTATGACTTTCGATATGAGGAGAGAGATTCCGATTTCTATAAGATTCAAAAGGGGCTGACCGAGGATATCGTTCTGGAAATCTCGGAGAAGAAGGGAGATCCGGACTGGATGCGTGACTTCCGCCTGGCAGCCTTAAAGAGCTATAACGAACAGCAGATTCCGAACTGGGGACCGTCGATTTCCGGTCTTAACATGGAGGACATCGTGACCTATGTCAAGCCGAAGACCAAGATGAGCGCCGACTGGGAGGATGTGCCGGAGGAGATCAAGGAAACCTTTGACAAGCTCGGCATCCCGCAGGCGGAACGGAAGAGCCTCGCCGGTGTCGGTGCGCAGTATGATTCTGAGCTCGTCTATCACAACCTGCAGGAGGATGTGGCAAAGCAGGGTGTCGTCTATACCGATATCGAATCCGCGCTGCATGGTCCCTATGCGGAGATGATCCGGGAGCATTTCATGCATCTGGTGCCGCCGACAGATCATAAGTTTGCGGCGCTGCACGGTGCAGTCTGGTCCGGCGGCTCCTTTGTGTATGTGCCGAAGGGAGTTACGGTAGAGATTCCGCTGCAGTCCTATTTTCGCCTGAACGCGCCGGGCGCCGGGCAGTTTGAGCATACTCTCATCCTTGTGGATGAGGGCGCCAATCTGCATTTCATCGAGGGCTGCTCTGCTCCGAAGTATAATGTTGCCAATCTCCATGCCGGCTGTGTGGAGCTTTACGTTGGAAAAAACGCGAGACTTCGCTACTCCACGATCGAGAACTGGTCCAAGAACATGTATAATCTGAACACAAAGCGGGCCATCGTGGAGGAGGGCGGAAAAATGGAGTGGGTCTCCGGTTCCTTCGGCTCCCACGTCTCCTACCTCTATCCGATGACCATCCTAAACGGGAAGGGCGCGTCTTCGGAGTTTACCGGCATAACCTTTGCCGGAAAGGGACAGAACCTGGATACCGGCGCCAAGATGGTGCATAATGCGGAGGACACTTCCTCCTTTATCAATACCCGTTCCATCTCGAAGTCCGGCGGAGCCTCCACCTATCGCTCCTCCGTCGTGATCGGCAGCAAGGCGAAGAACAGCAAGGCGGCGGTTTCCTGCCAGTCTCTGATGCTGGATGACATTTCCCGATCCGACACGATACCGGCGATGGATATCCGTACGAATCAGGCGGATGTGGGACATGAGGCAAAGATCGGACGTATCTCCGATGACGCCGTGTTCTATCTGATGAGCCGCGGAATATCGGAGGAGGACGCGAAAGCCATGATCGTTTCCGGCTTTGCGGACAATGTTTCGAAGGAGCTTCCTCTTGAGTATGCGGTGGAGATGAACAATCTGATCCGTCTCGAGATGAAAGGCGCGATTGGATAAGGAGGAGAGGATGGAAAAGAGCTTACGTGTGAATGTCATTCCGTCACCGACTTTCCGGTGGCTGAAATTAAACGATGCCCTTGTCTCCGTACCGGAGGAAGGGGAGGGCTTCTCTCCGGTATCGGAGCTTCCGAAGGAGATTCTGACAGGAGAAGAGGACAGGGAGCTCCGTCATATCCCGGGCGGGATGGGAGCCGCCTTTGACAGCCTGATGTTAAAGGCGGAGCTGACGAAGCATCTGATTGTGCCGAAGAGGGTGAGGCTTTCTGCACCGATGATTTTTCGGTATCGCTTCCGGGAGGGGACAAACGCGCGTTCTGTTCTCGAAATTACCGCGGAGGAGGGCAGCGAAGCAACTCTCTTTCTTTCCTATGAGAGCGGGAAAGCAGCAGGGGGCAGCGCTTCTGTCCAGTTAAAGCTGCGGCTTCAGAAGAATGCGAAGCTGCATCTTGTGGAAAGCACAAGAGTGGGAGAGAATTTCACCCTGCTTCACGATATCGGCTGCTGTACCGGGGAGAATGCAGAGTTTCGGATGACAGAGATTTATTTCAGCGGACAGAACAGCTATCACGGCCTCCGGACCGATCTGGTCGGAACGAAATCCAGCTATCATGCGAAGCTTGGCTATCTGGTGTCCGGAGAGGAGTCTCTTGATCTTAACTTCATTGCGAACCATATCGGGACAGGGACAGAGAGTGAGATGAACGCAGACGGTGTCCTCCGGGAGCATGGGAGAAAACGGTTCCGCGGAACCATCGATCTCCGCCATGGCGCGAAGGGTGCGGTCGGAAACGAGATGGAGAATGTTCTTCTCATGGATGATACGATTCAGAATCAGTCGATCCCGGTCATCCTCTGTGACGAGGAGGAGGTTGAGGGAAATCATGGCGCCACTATCGGACGCCTGGATGAGAGTCTGATGTTCTATCTGAAGTCAAGAGGCATGAATGAGACAGAGATCTATGAGATGATGGCGGACGCCAGAATCGACAGCGTCATCGGACATGTCAGAGAGGAAAGCGTGAGGGCTCTCCTTCAGGAGCAGAAGAAGGCGAGGAGTGAAGCATGAGAACAGAAATCTCTGCAGAGGAGAGAAGAAAAGAAGACGAGAAAATCAAGTCCAGGTTTCTGATTTTCCATTCGGACAGGTTTAATTATCTGGACAATGCCGCTACCACCCAGAAGCCGGAGTGCGTACTGCAGTCGGTCAACAATTATTACAGAACCCAGAATGCCAATCCGCTTCGCGGTCTCTATAAGCTCTCTGTTGCGGCAACGGACGCCTATGAAAACGCGAGAGAGGAGGTACGGCGCTTTATTCATGCGAAGGAATCCTCGGAAATTGTCTTTACGAGAAATGCTTCGGAAAGCCTGAATCTGGTGGCTTACAGCTACGGCAGGCATTTTCTGAAGGAGGGAGACGAGGTGGTGATTACCGTGATGGAGCATCATTCGAATCTCATTCCCTGGCAACAGGTATGCAGGGAAACCGGCGCTCATCTTGTCTTTCTGGAACCGGAGAAGGACGGCAGCATCTCGGAGGAGAAGTTCCGTTCCTGCATGAATCCCCGGGTGAAGCTTGTTTCCATGACCCAGGTGTCCAATGTCCTCGGATGTAAACAGGATATCCGAGGCTTTGCCGGGATTGCGCATGAACAGGGAGCGGTCTTTGTCTGCGACGGCGCGCAGTCGGTTCCACATAAAAAGGTGGATGTCCGGGAACTGGATGTGGACTTTCTCGCCTTTTCCGGGCACAAGATCTACGGACCGATGGGCATCGGTGTGCTCTATGGGAAAAAGGAGCTTTTTGAGAAGATGCCGCCCTTTCTCTTTGGCGGAGAGATGATCGAGTATGTCACGAGAGACAGCGCGACCTGGGCGGAGCTTCCGCATAAGTTTGAAGCGGGTACGGTCAATGCCGGAGGCGCGGTCGGACTGGCAGAGGCGCTTCGCTATGTGAATTCCATCGGGATGGATACGATTGAGGAGAGAGAGTATCATCTCACCAAACGCATGATGGAGGGGATGAGGGAGATCCCTCATGTCCATATCCTCGGCTCGGAGCGACCGGAGAACCACCACGGAATCGTGACCTTTACCGTTGACGGCTGTCATCCGCATGATATCGCGGCGATCTTTGATTCCTATGCGGTCTGTGTCCGTGCCGGACATCACTGCGCACAGCCTTTGATGAAATTCCTGGGAACGCCGAGCACCACCCGTGCCAGTCTCGGACTCTACAATACCGAAGAGGATGTGGATCGCTTCCTGGAGGTGCTTAAGAAACTGAGAGGAGAGATGGGTTATGGCGACGAATACCTTTTATAATGAGATTCTGACGGATCATAACATTCATCCGCAGCATAAATATCGTATGGCCGATGCCAGCTTCTCTCTGGAGGGAGTCAACCCGAGCTGCGGGGATGACATCATTCTGTTTCTGAAGGTGAATGATCAGAGCATGATTGAAGATGCGTCCTTTGACGGGGACGGCTGTGCCATCTCCCAGGCGAGCGCGGATATGATGTGCGAGCTGATCATCGGCAAGGACAAGGAGACGGCACTGCGTCTCTCCGAAATCTTTCTTCGCATGATTACCGGCAAGGTGACGGAGGAGGAGAGAGAGGAGCTGGAGGAAGCGGGAATTCTTCAGGATATCGCACATATGCCGAGCCGTGTGAAGTGCGCGGTGCTCGGCTGGAGGACCATGAAGGAGATCTTCGAAGACGCGGAGCAGGGGAAGATCGACCGCTATTCCGGGAAATTCGATTGAGAAAACACTGATTTCATCATCGTTTCCCCGGCCTCCGGGGAACGGGGGAAGCAGACGCCGTATTCTCCACAGACTTCAGAATTTTGTTCTATTGTCGCAAAACGGGAGAACCGTTATACTTTAAGGAAGCTCTGTCCTGCTTCCTGCTTCCTGCTTCGGGCGGATGACGGCAGGAGCCCCGGCAAGCCCTTCCCTGCGGAAAGTCCCGGGGATACAGAGCCGGATGTATGGGGAGAACCGTAGCGGATGGGGATGGGAAATGAGATATACGAGAGAGGATATAGAAAAACGCCTGGAACGTCTCGACAGCCGGGGAGTGAAGCTCTGGAACCGGTTGAAGGGGCTTTTTAAGACTGCACTCCTGACTGTCCTGGTGGCTTCCGCCGTGCTTTTGATGTCGGCAGGATACGGGATGTTCCGGGGAATCCTTGACTCCGCGCCGGATATCAACGCCATTCATGTCGGTCCGACGGAGTATGCGACCAAGACCTATGACCGGGAGGGAAATCTCGTGGCAACCCTGGTTACCGAAGGCTCCAACCGGGAGCGCGCAGAGTATGATGAGATCCCGAAGGATCTGATCAATGCCTTTGTGGCGATTGAGGATGAGCGCTTCTGGTCCCATAACGGAATTGATCTGAAGTCGATCGGCCGCGCCATCCATGGGGTACTCTCCGACAATGAGAGTGCCGGCGGAGGCTCCACGCTTACCCAGCAGCTGATCAAGAATAACGTCTTTTCCGGCGGGATGAACGAGAGCGGCTTTGAACGGTATGAGAGAAAGCTGCAGGAGCAGTATCTGGCGCTGGAGCTGGAGCATCAGCCGAAGCTCGATAAAAAGAGCGTAAAGCACAGCATTATCACAGAATATCTGAATACCATCAATCTCGGCGCCAACAGCCTCGGCGTGAAGGTGGCTGCCCGCCGCTATTTTAATAAGGAAGTTTCTGCGCTGAACCTGGCGGAGAGCACGGTACTCGCTTCCATCACCAAAAATCCCAGCAATCTGAACCCGATCACACATCCGGAGAATAACCAGAAGCGCCGGGCACAGGTGCTGAAAAATATGCTGAAGCAGGGCTATATCGATGAGCAGCAGTATCAGGAAGCGCTGTCCGAGCAGGTCTATGAGGAAATCAAGAATGCCAATGTGATCACGACGCAGGAAGCCGCAAAGCCCTACAGCTACTTTACGGATGAACTGACAGAGCAGGTCATCGAAGCCCTGGTGGAGCGCCTCGATTATACGGAGGAGGAAGCGAGAAAGCTGCTGTATTCCGGCGGGCTATCCATCTATACTACGCAGGACCCGCGGCTTCAGGCGATTGTGGACGAAGAGGTCAACAGTCCGAAGAACTATGATACCGTGAAGTATTCGGTAGAGTGGCGTCTCACGATACGAAAGGGTGACAACAGCATCATCAACTACTCGGAGAAGGATCTTCTGAAATTCATGAAGGAAGTGAAGCACATGGATTTTGAGGGGCTTTTCAAAACGGAGGATGCGGCAAAGACCTATATCGAGCAGTTTAAGAAGCAGATTCTGGAGGAGAACGATTCTATTCTTGCGGAGAGCTACGACACGACTCTGGAGCCGCAGCTGTCGGTGGTACTCGAGGATCCTCACAGCGGGGAGATCCTTGCGATCAGCGGCGGAAGAGGGGAGAAGAGAGGCTCTCTCACTCTGAACCGCGCCACCAATGTCCTTCGGCAGCCGGGGTCCACCTTTAAGGTGATTTCCAGCTTTGCTCCCGCGATTGACAAATACGGAGCGACCCTTGCCAGCACCTACTACGATGCTCCCTATACCCTCGGAAACAAGACCTTTAAGAACTGGTACAGCGGCGGCTATCTGGGCTATCAGTCCATCCGTGACGGCATTATCTATTCTCTGAACATCGTTGCCGTCCGCTGCCTCATGGAGACAGTGCAGCCGAAGAACGGACGAAAGTATGCGGAGATTCTCGGCATCACGAGCCTCACAGAGACGGATGAGAATCCGGCGCTTGCCCTCGGCGGACTCACGCGCGGTGTCTCCAATCTGGAGCTGACGCAGGCGTACAGCGTGATCGCCAACGGAGGGCAGCTTCGGAAGGCAAAGTTTTTCACTAAAATTGTTGACCAGAACGGACAGGTCCTGATGGATATGACGGAGGACGAGCCAGTGCAGGTAATGCAGGCGACGACGGCATATCTGCTGACAGACGCCATGAAGGATTCAATGCTGCCGCACCGTGCCTTTGCGGACAATATCTCCGTGACCTCCACCTCCACCCGCGCGCACTTTGACGGCATGAGTCTTGCCGGAAAGTCGGGAACCACAACCAGCAACCGGGACATCTGGTTTGAGGGCTTCAGTCCCTACTATATCTGCGGGGTCTGGGGCGGCTGTGACGAGAATCAGTCTCTCAGGGATCCCAAGACCGGCTCCTATAACGGAGGCACCGGCTATCACAAGGATATCTGGAGGAAGATCATGAAGAGAATCCATGAGGGGCTCCCGGATACCGGATTCCAGAAGCCGGACGGCATCGTGACGGCAGAGGTCTGCCGCAAGTCAGGAAAGCTCCCGACAGCAGGATGCCACAATGATTATCGCGGGGACGCCTGTATCAAGGAGCTCTTCGCGGAGGGGACGGTTCCGACGGAGAAGTGCGAGCTCCACACCAGCTGGGGCGCCATCAGGGTACCGAAGGAATTCGAGAATTTTGACACGAGCGACCGTTACTTCTCCGAAAGATCGACGGAAGAGGAAGACGAGGAGGACAGGGATATCGTCGATGACGATGGTCCCGTTTCCGGGAAAAAAGCAAAGAGCAGCGAGGAGGAAAGCTCCTCCCGGAAGAAAAACAGAGAATAAAAAACACAGATCTCCGGCCGCGGTCCTGCGGACGATGACCAGGAAACGAAAATGCACTATGTGAAGCTTCCCTCGGAGGGATACTACGAAGAGAAAAAATCCAGATTTCTGGCGGAGCTTTTTCCGATCCGCACGGAAGAAGAGGCGAAGGAGCTTCTGAGACAGGTACAGAAGCGCTATTATGATGCCAGACATCACTGCTATGCTTATGTCCTGGGAGAGGAGCAGGGGCTGCAGAAGCAGTCGGACGACGGAGAGCCCTCGAAGACCGCAGGCTTTCCCATCCTTTCCGTGCTGAAGGGAGCGGAGCTTACCGACTGTATCCTGATTGTGACACGTTACTTCGGGGGCACGCTGCTCGGCACCGGGGGGCTCGTCCGCGCCTACACGGAAGCCGCCAGAGACGCGGTGCAGAGGGCGGTCCTTACCGAGAAAATCAAAGGATATCTTGTCTCCTTTTCCGGAGATTATGCCGAGATTCAGAAAGTGCAGAGTCTCGCCGGGAAGCTTTCCCTCGTCGAAAAGTCCGTCATTTATCTGGAAAGAGTGCAGTTTCAGTATTATGTGAAAGAGGAGAAGCTGGAAGTCCTTCGGGAAAAGCTCCGGGAGCTCTCCGCCGGGAGGATCTCCCTTGCAGAACAAAGGGCAGAATGGTATAATCTGTAGGATTTTTTGGAAAAATAAAGGAAAGAGTGCATATTGTGAAGAGAGAAGATATTCGTAACGTTGCCATCATCGCCCATGTCGACCATGGCAAGACAACCCTTGTGGACGAGCTGCTGAAGCAGTCCGGTGTATTTCGTGACAATCAGGATATGGGAGTCCGGGTCATGGATTCCAATCCGATCGAGCGGGAGCGCGGTATCACTATCCTCTCCAAGAACACGGCGGTGCACTATCAGGATACCAAGATCAATATCGTGGATACACCGGGACACGCCGACTTCGGCGGAGAGGTGGAGCGAATCCTGAAGATGGTCAACGGTGCCATCCTTCTGGTGGATGCCTTTGAGGGGCCGATGCCGCAGACACGCTTCGTGCTCCAGAGAGCGCTGGAGCTGCGTCTGCCGGTGCTTGTGGTAATCAATAAGATTGACAAGCCGCAGGCGCGTCCGGAGGAGGTGGTAGACGAGGTTCTCGAGCTGATGATGGATCTGAACGCCTCGGATGAGCAGCTGGACTGTCCCTTCCTCTTTGCTTCCTCCAAGAACGGCTATGCCAAGAAGAAGCTGGAGGATCCGGAGAGGGACATGCAGCCTCTCTTTGAGGAGATCCTTTCCTATATTCCGGCGCCGGAGGGAGATCCGGAAGCAGCAACACAGATGCTGGTGTCCACCATTGACTACAATGAGTTTGTCGGACGTATCGGCATCGGTAAGGTCGAGAACGGATCCATCCGTATGAATCAGGATGCACTGGTGGTGAACCATCATGATCCGGACAAGCGGACGAAGGTGCGTATCACGAAGCTCTATGAGTTTGACGGACTGAAGCGTGTCGATGTCAATGAAGCCCGCTTCGGAGATATCGTCGCCGTCTCCGGCATCGAGGATCTTCACGTGGGGGATACGATCTGTACCGAGCAGAATGAGGAGGCGATCCCTTTCCAGAAGATTTCCGAGCCGACAATCTCCATGGATTTCATGGTCAACAACAGCCCGCTGGCAGGGACGGAGGGCAGGTTTGTCACCTCCCGCCATATCCGTGACCGTCTGTTCCGGGAGCTGAATACCGATGTTTCCCTCCGTGTGGAGGAAACGGAAAGCGCAGACTGCTTCAAGGTTTCCGGCCGTGGGGAGCTGCATCTGTCGGTTCTTGTGGAAACCATGCGCCGTGAGGGCTTCGAGTTCGCCGTTTCCAAGGCGGAGGTCATCTATAAGACGGATGAAAAGGGAAGAAAGACAGAACCGATGGAGATCGCCTATATTGATGTCCCGGAGGAGTCTACCGGGGCTGTCATCCAGAAGCTGACCCAGAGAAAGGGTGTGCTGAACGGCATGAGCCCCCTGGCCTCCGGCTATACCCGTCTCGAGTTTGAGATCCCGTCCCGCGGACTGATCGGATACCGCGGAGAATTCATGACGGATACCAAGGGCAACGGCATCCTGAATACCGAGTTCAACGGCTATGGCGAGTTCCGCGGAGAGCTTTCCTATCGCCATCAGGGCTCTCTGATCGCCTTTGAGGCGGGAGAGGCTGTCACCTACGGACTCTTCCAGGCACAGAATCGGGGAACTCTTTTTATCGGACCGGGAGAAAAGGTATACGGCGGCATGGTGATCGGACAGAGTCCGAAGTCCGAGGATATCGAGCTGAATGTTTGCAAAACCAAGCATCTGACCAATACACGTACCTCGAGCTCCGATGAAGCACTGAAGCTGGTGCCGAAGAAGCTTATGTCTCTCGAACAGTGCATCGACTATATCGATACCGATGAGCTTCTGGAGGTAACGCCGGAAAGCCTTCGTATTCGTAAAAAGATCCTGGATCCGACCCTTCGCAAGCGTGCCGGATTCGCGAGAAAGCAGGGATAAAACAGGAGGAGACAGTATGGCAATGTTTAAAGGCGCGGGAGTGGCACTGATCACGCCGATGCATGAGGACGGTTCCGTGAACTATGAAAAACTCCGGGAGCTCCTCGAGGAGCAGATCGCGGGACATAGCGATGCCATCGTGATCTGCGGAACGACAGGAGAGGCGGCGACGCTCTCCGAGGAAGAGCACATGCAGGTCATCCGTTTCACCTGCGAATGTGTCAATCACCGTATCCCCGTGATCGCGGGAACCGGCAGCAACGCGACTGCGACGGCAGTGAAGCTTTCCAGGGAAGCGGAGGAATGCGGTGCGGACGGCGTGCTTCTGGTGACGCCGTACTATAACAAGGCGACACAGGAGGGACTTTTCCGGCATTTTACCACGATATGCGGAGCAATCAGGATCCCGGCGGTTCTTTACAATGTTCCGAGTCGTACCGGTGTGACGATACAGCCGGAAACCATGGCAAGGCTCTACCATGAGGTGGAAAATGTTGTCGGTGTGAAGGATGCCGGCGGGGATATCTCCATGAGCACAAAGCTTATGACTCTCGTGGATGAGGAGTTCCGGCTTTACTCGGGAGATGACGATGAGATTGTGCCTCTCCTTTCCATCGGCGGCTGCGGTGTCATTTCCGTATTGTCCAATGTTGCGCCGAAGGAGACCCATGAGATCTGTGAGAAGTGGTTCAAAGGAGATGTCACGGGAGCAAGAGAGGAACAGCTCAGGGCATATCCGCTGATTAAGGCGCTGTTCTCCGAGGTGAATCCGATTCCGGTAAAAACTGCCATGAATCTGATGGGGAAGGAAGTCGGACCGCTCCGCCTGCCGATGACAGAGATGGGAGAAGCGTCGAAGGAGAGGCTGATGCTGGAGATGAAAAAGTACGGGATTCTGTAAAGCGGGGAAGCGGACAGGGGGCGGTTCTCCTGCTCAGGGGATATCACAGGATAAAGCAGAAGGACTTTCGCCGCGGAGAGAAGCTCTGGAGAAGAAGAGCCAGGCGTTTGCAGCCTGGCTCTTTTTATGGTATAAATCGTAATAAATCTTACAAAAAATGACAAGAAAAAGGGCGGCAATACGAAAAATGACAAGAAAAGGGCGGCAAGAGGACAGAATTCGGGGGGATAGGTATGAAAAAGAGGCAGAGCTTCCTACTTCTGATGCTGTTTCTGAGTGTCCTGACGACGGGATGCGCAGGAGATGTGAGGGATAAAGAGCCGATTACGCTGACACTCTGGCATGTCTACGGGGGACAGACGGATTCTCCGCTGAACAGGACCATTGACTCCTTCAATGAGACTGTCGGTAGGGAAGTGGGGATCCATGTGCAGGTCACAAGTGTTTCCAATACCAATACCATCCATGATGCCGTACTTGCTGCGGCGAAGGGGGATCCCGGGGCGGGGGAGCTTCCGGATCTCTTTGTTTCGTATCCGAAAACGGTCCTGTCACTTCCGGACAGGAGCATTCTTGTGGATTACCGGGATTACTTCAGTGCGCAGGAGCTGGCGGCTTATGTTCCCGAATTTCTCCGGGAGGGGACGATTGACGGCAGACTGCTGGTATTTCCCGTTGCGAAGTCTACAGAAATTCTGTTTATCAACCGGACACTCTTTCAGCGTTTTTCCGAGGCGACGGGGGCGGACGAGATGCAGCTTCGAACCTGGGACGGGCTGTTTCGGATGGCGGAGCAGTATGCTGCCTGGACGGACGAAAAGACGCCGGACATCCCGGAGGACGGAAAGAACTTTTTTGTTCATGACTATCACTTCAATTATTTTCAGCTGGGCTGTGAATCTCTCGGGGAAGCGTTTTTCAAAGAAGGAAATGCCGGAGGAGCACTTGCGTTCGGACCGGTATTTCAGCGCATCTGGCGGCCCTATGCGAGCGCGGCACTTTCCGGCGGGATCTGGCTCAGGGACGGATATGCGACAGAGCCGCTGAGGACGGGGGGCGCGATTGTGAGCGTGGCGTCATCGGCGAGTGTTCTGTATTATGAGGACATCGTAACCTATGAGAACAATGTCTCGGAGCCGATTGAGGTTGTCGCGCGCCCGGTGCCGTATTTTGAGGGAGGAGAGAAGCTTGTCATGCAGCGCGGTGCGGGCTTCTGCACCGTAAAATCGACGGAAGAGCGGGAAAAGGCGGCGGCTTTCTTTCTGAAGTGGCTGACGGAGCCGGAGAACAATGTGGATTTTGTGACAAAGGCAGGATACATGCCGGTGACGGAAAAGGGCTTTGCACTGCTGCCGGAAGCGGTGGAAAAGATGGAGAATATGAAGTACAAAAGCCTCTATCAGGCGATGGATGACAGCTACAGAGACTATCGCTTCTATACGGCGCCGCAGCTGGAGAACTATCTGGATCTGGAGATGCGCCTGGAGAAGAATGTACGGCTGGAGCTGTCCCGGGAGAGACAGGCGTACCAGGGCGGGGACCCGGCAGAAAAAGAGCGGTATATAGATGAGGCGTATCGGAATCTGAAAGAGATGATGCAGTGATTCGACGGTACAGGGGAGAGACATGAAAGGATTTAGAAAAGCGGAGCCGGGGAGACTCTTGTCCCTGCCGCAGCTGATCCGGCAGCTGCGCGCGCAGAGCGCTTCGATGCGCAGACGCCTCTTTCGGTATCTGTTTGCCCTGATTCTGGTCGGGAGCGGAATTCTGCTTGTCGTGCTGATCGGGATCGGAGCATTTACGGAAAACAGCCGAGGTCTCGCCCAGAGTCTGAATCTCCAGCTGGACAACTGGGAGGAGCGGATGAAGGAGCAGCTGGACTTTTTCATTGCGAACGGCATCAGTCTCTCGGAACGGCTGGCGTCCTCGCTGGAGAGAGAGTCTCTGAGCTATCCCTATGATATCCGTGAATGTGATGACGACGCCGAACGTCTCTCGGAAATGCAGAAGAACATCTATCCCCTGGTGGAAAATACCCTGTATCTGACACGGACGAGCGGTGTATTTGCGGTATTTGATGCAACAGTGAATACGGCACTGCCGGACGCGGAGCATTCGAGGAGCGGGATCTACCTTCGTGTCGGCAATGTGAGCAGCGGCAATGCCCTGAAGAACGATATCTTTCTTTTTCGCGGGAGCGTCGATGTCGCTCTCCAGTATCATCTTCAGCTGCACAACCGCTGGAACATGGAATTTGACACCAGGCAGTTCGACTGGTATGAGACACAGCTTGCCGGAGGGCAGGAGATGCCGGAATATCTTTGCATCGACCGGCACAGGGTGAAGGGTACCTGGGAGAACGGCATATTTCTGAGCATGCCTGTGAACGGAAACGACGGTGAGAATTACGGGCTCTGCGGACTGGAAATCACCAATCAGCTGTTCTCCCTGAGCTATCCCGTGGCAGAGAGCCATTACGGAGATATGGTTGCCGTCTTTGTTCCGCTCAGCGGGAATCAGCTGCTCCTGTCCAACGGTCTTGTAGGGGAGACCGGTGCCAGCTATCTGGATGAGAACAGAGAGCTTCATGCCGCAGGGCGGGAGGGAAAGCTTTCGGTCTACTCTGACGGGATACACAGCTACTTTGGCGTATATCGGACGATCGAAGGCCTGTGGGACAGCAGCGGACGGCAGTGGGCAATAGCGGCTCTTTTGAACCGCAGAGATTACCGGGTGCAGACGCAGCGCCAGCGCGCGAAGGTATTTGCTGCCGTGCTGACCTTCTTTCTGATTATGATTTTCTGCTCCTTTGTTCTGGCACATCGTTTTGTGCAGCCGATCGTTCAGGATCTGGAGGGATTGAAGACGGATCCGGAGGGGAGTCAGGGCGCGTCCCGTATTCGGGAGATCGAAGAGCTTGAGGAATTTCTCCGTACATGGAAGCAGGAAAAAAACGGGGACAGGGAGAAGACGGCTCCCGCTCTGCCTCCGAATGTGGAAGAGATGTTTGACAGCTTTATTGCGCGGGTACGGACACTTACGGCTGCTGAAAAAAATATCCTTCAGTTTTACATTGCCGGATATGAAATCGCCGATATCCCCGGGCTTGCCTATATCAGCATGAACACGGTGCGAAAACATAACCGAAGTATCTATAAAAAGCTGGGTGTCAGCTCCAGAGATGAGCTGCTGACGTATCTGAATCTGCTGGAACGCTGCGAAAGACTCCGGGAGCTGGAATAAAAGGGAAGATTTTATCCATATAGCCTTGCTGTGAACTTTTACAATAAATCAGCTATTTTTATTCGATTTATCAGTAAAAGTGCATGGTATCCAATAGATACTTTTGAGATTTATAGGGAAAAGGTATCCAATGGATACTATATTTTTGGTGAAAATCGTTTATAAAAGTCTTATCAGAGGAAATCAAGGGGGAAAGGATATGAGAACAAAAACAGGATTCTTGTTTTTCATGGCGCTGCTCCTCGGACTCGGCGGATGTACTCCGACAAAGAAACAGGAGGGGGAGACGGTCTCGGCAGAGGCGGGCGAAAAGACAGGAGAGGATGCAGGAGAGAAGGAGCGTAAGGCGGAAAAGGAAAAAGAGGGGACAGAGCGAAAGCTTCTCTTTTATGTGGATGACGGGCAGCTGTACTGCTATGACATCGCAAAAAATAAATCAGAAAAGATCTCCGCACATAAGGGGAATTTCGGACAGGATTCCTTTTGGGGATGCAGGGAGGATGTAGTCAGCGGCGGGGGAGATATCTACTACATGGAGTATGAGGATAGCTCTGCCTATGAAGAAGAGGAGTATCACAGAAGCTACGGAACTATCGGCGCTTGAAGGGGACGGGGGAAACAGAGCGGATCCGCAGTGACGTCAGGGAATTCGAGCTTCTGCCGAACGATGTCCTGCTCTTTTATCAAGGTGACAGGGACAGGCTGTACCTCTGGAAGGACGGGATCAGGAATATGCTCTCGGATAATGTCCTCTGGTACCAGAAAAGCGCAGACGGACGAAAGCTGATATTTGAGGTCGAGGACGAATGGACGGAGCTGAAGGAGTACGGTACGGGGACACTCTATTTTGTTTCTCTGGACAGTGAGGATATCTCGGGGGTGGAAAAGGAAAAGCTGGCTGAGGATGTTTACACCTTCAGAGGGGCGTCGGACAATTTTGACAGGCTCTACCTTACCCGGCAGAAAAACGATACGGAAAGCCTGTACTGCATCAGGGACTATGGAGAAGAGCGCCTGATCGACCAAGCGGCGGCGTTCATGTGGACTTCCGTGGCGTCAGATACAGGGAAGCTCTGCTACGTGAAGGAACGGGAGGACGCAAATTTGAATCACGGATGGGTTCTTGCCGAGCCGGATATGACGCCGGCAGAGCTGCCGGAAGTGCCGGAGCTGAGTGAGAAGATGAAGCAGGGGATGGCAGAGAGCGGAAGAATCCCGCAGAACAGTGAGCTCTTTGCCTATGCGCAGACCCTGTTCCAGAATGAATATATCGATAATATTTCCACGACGATGTTCGAGGATGGCAGCGGCTACGGCATTGTCTGCAGCTATGACGGGAAGGAGAAGGAGGAGCTGTATCCCTTTGCCAGATCTATCGAAGGGAAGGAGTCGGAGCAGTCAAGCGGAAGGAACTTCCTGTTTCATGTGCTTCCCGATACCCTGCCGGAGAAAACCTCCTACTCGGCACTTTACAGTGAATACCTCCGGAAAATGTGGGATGCCGTGATGGAGGAGGACGGTGAGCCGGATCTCGAGAGACTGTACTATCGCTACTTTACCAATGCGCCGGCGGAGCAGATCGGAGAGCTTCTCATGAGTGAGGAGGAGCACAGAGCACAGCAGGAGGAAGATATCTGGTATGACTGGCAATATTACAATGCCAGCCTTTTGGCGGCGGAAGAGCTTGCGGCACAGCAGATGGAAAATCTTGTGAAGAATGCTTCCTACCGCTGCCTTCGGAAGGGAAAGGAAACTGTCCTTCCCACGGAAGGAAAGATCCGTGAGTGGATGGAGGACAAGGGGAGCGGGGATCTTTATTATCTTGCCGGGAGCAGTTTCCGGCAGGATGATCTCTCCGAAAAACAATATTATCTGGAGGGGACATGGAGCGCTATGACTCTGTACCGGCTGGATGCGGCATCCGGGAGGTCGGAGCAGTCGGACGAGAATGTCGATACGATCAGTGCCGCCTTTGACGGCAAGGTCTATTACCGGAAGGATACGGGTTTCTATGGGAACGGAGGGACCCTTTTCGTCTCCGGGAAAAGGCTCCTTTCCGATGTTTCCGTGGTATATCCCGCGGAGGATGCCGTGTATCTTATCGGGGAAGCCGATACCGGCGGAGAGATAGAGCTGTATCGGCTGGAGGACGGAAAGACCATCAAGCTGATCGGATCCGTCAGGGAGTTTCTGCCGCTCTCCGGGAAGAGAATCGTCTGTCTTTATAACTACGATGCACAGTACGGAGAGGGAACGCTCGCCATTCTGGACAAGACAAAGACGGAGACCGTGATCGGAGAGGAGGTCAGCCGTCTCGTGGGAGCGCTCGGAAACGACAGCATCTTTGGCAGCGGATAAGAGAGAGGGGGCTCTGACAGACAGAGCTGTCGAAACACCGGAGAATCCGATATCAGAAAGAAAGGAGGAGGGGATGCGTTATCAGATCGAAGGCGGAGCTTTACCGGCGGCCATCATTCAGCTGGAAGCGGGAGAAACGATTATCAGTGAGCTGGGAGGAAGGACCTGGGCAAAGGGCTCCATCGTGACAGAGACAAAGGCACCCGGCGGACTCGGAAAGGGATTCGGAAGGATGCTTTCGGGAGAGAGCCTGTTTATGAGCTTCTATACGGCACAGGGACCTGCAGAGCTCGGCTTTGCATCCTCGTTTGCGGGCAGTATCCTCGTGAGGGAGCTTGCGGCGGGAGAGAGCATCATCTGTCAGAAATCGGCATTTCTGTGTGCGACAGCAGGGGTGAAGCTCTCCGCTTACCTCCAGAAGAATCGGGGAGCGGGATTTTTCGGCGGCGAAGGCTTTATCCTGCAGAAGATCACGGGTCCCGGCGTAGTGTTCCTGGAGCTTGACGGTTATGTGAAGGAATATGATCTGAATGCGGGGGAGGATCTGGTCTGCGATACCGGTGTTATGGCAATGATGGAGGAGAGCTGTCAGATGAGTATCCGCATGGTCAGGGGGCTCAGGAATATGATGTTCGGCAGAGAGGGGATGGTGGATACCGTGATCACCGGTCCGGGAAAGGCGTATATCCAGACCATGTCTCTTTTGAAGCTGGGCGGTATGCTTGCACCGTTTATCACGATAAAGAAAAAATAGCAGAGCTCCGGAGGACGGAATTTATGCCCAAGGCATAAATTCCGTTTTTCTTTTCACTTAAAAATTGCTATGATAGGCAGGGTAAATCATCAGTTCAGAAAGGAAAATTCATGATAAAAATTTTGATTCATGGTGCCGATGGTGTGATGGGCGGTCATGTCGCATCCTGCGTGAGGAGGGATCCGGAGATGGAGCTTGCCGCCGGTTTTGACAGAGTCGAAAAAGCTGCCGGAGAGGGACAGGATTTTCCGATCTATAATGATTTCTCCAAAATCAGAGAGGATTTCGATGTGATTATCGATTTCTCCGTTGCGGCGGCGGTGGATGCCCTTCTTGACTATGTGGAGAAGAGCCATAAAGCGCTGGTGCTCTGCACGACAGGGCTTTCGGAAGCGCAGGAGGCGAGGATTAAGGAGGTTTCCGGGCACGCGCCCATCCTTCGTTCCGCCAACATGTCCATCGGAGTCAATGTACTTCTCGGTCTCGTTGAGGAGGCGGCGAGAAAGCTGTATCGGAAGAACTTCGATATCGAGATTGTGGAGCAGCATCACCGCCGGAAGACGGATGCGCCCTCCGGAACCGCGCTTATGCTTGCGGATGCGGCACAGACGGGGGCCTCGGAGCCGCTTTCTTATGTTTACGGGCGTCATGAGAGAAGGGAGCAGAGACCGAAGGCGGAGATCGGGATCAGTGCGGTCCGCGGCGGTACGATTGCGGGTGTCCATGACGTGATTTTTGCCGGAGAGGAGGAAGTCATCACCCTGAGCCATACGGCGTACAGCCGCGTGATCTTTGCGGAGGGCGCCCTGAGTGCGGCACGT
This sequence comes from uncultured Oribacterium sp., assembly GCA_963545355.1. Classification (GTDB taxonomy): domain Bacteria; phylum Bacillota; class Clostridia; order Lachnospirales; family Lachnospiraceae; genus Oribacterium. The sequence goes on from CAUUIW010000010.1 coordinate 102,596, forward strand.
TTCCTCTGCGGAAAGCCTGCCGGTCTTTACGGCATGAAGGAGGTCTGAGATGGACAGAAGCCTCTACCAGAGTCCCCTCTCCGGAAGATACGCAAGCCGGGAGATGCAGGCAGTGTTTTCGCAGGATATGAAATTCCGTACCTGGCGCAGGCTCTGGATCGCGCTGGCGGAAGCGGAACAGGAGCTGGGGCTTCGGATTACAGAGCAGCAGATTGCAGAGCTGAAGGCGCATCAGAATGATATCAACTATGAGGAGGCGGAGAAGCGGGAGAAGGAAGTCCGTCATGATGTGATGAGCCACGTCTATGCCTACGGACTGCAGTGCCCGGAGGCAAAGGGCATCATCCATCTGGGAGCCACCTCCTGCTATGTCGGAGACAATACCGATATCATCCTTATGAAGAAGGCACTGCTGCTGGTATCCCGGAAGCTCCTGAATGTGATTGACGAGCTGCAGAAATTCGCGATGGAGTACCGTTTTCTTCCGACACTGGCATTCACGCATTTTCAGCCGGCACAGCCGACAACGGTCGGAAAGAGAGCTTCTCTCTGGCTGCAGGATTTTATGATGGACTATGAGGATGTGCAGTATGTTCTCGGAGGACTCCGGCTCCTCGGCTCCAAGGGAACGACGGGAACACAGGCATCCTTTCTGGAGCTTTTTGACGGAGATCATCGGAAGTGCCGGGAGCTGGATCAAAAGATTGCGGAGAAGATGGGCTTCCCGGGCTGCTATCCTCTCTCCGGACAGACCTATACCAGAAAACTGGATTATCGTATCCTTTCCGTTCTGGCCTCCATTGCTGCGAGCGCGCATAAGATGACCAATGATATCCGCCTGCTTCAGCACATGAAGGAAGTGGAGGAGCCCTTTGAGGAGCATCAGATCGGCTCCAGTGCCATGGCGTACAAGAGAAATCCGATGCGCTCCGAGAGAATCGCGAGTCTTGCGGATTTTATCCTCTCCGATCTCATGAATCCGCTGCTGGTGGCATCGACCCAGTGGTTTGAGAGAACCCTCGATGACAGTGCCAACAGGAGGCTGTCGATTCCGGAGGGCTTCCTTGCCGTCGACGGGCTTCTGGATCTCTGCAACAATGTCGTGGACGGTCTAGTGGTGTACCCGAAGGTCATCGAAAAACATCTTCGCTCCGAGCTTCCCTTTATGGCGACGGAGACGCTTCTGATGGATGCGGTCAAGGCGGGAGGTGACAGACAGGAGCTGCATGAGAAGATCCGCACTCTCAGTATGGAGGCCGGGAGACAGGTGAAGGAGGAGGGAAGAGAGAACAATCTTCTGGAGCTCCTGAAAGCGGACCCCGGGTTTCCGCTTACGGAGGAGGGACTCCGGAGAGCACTGGAGCCCTCCCGTTATGTGGGACGCGCCCCAGAGCAGGTGAAGGAATATGTGGAGGAGGAGGTGCTTCCTCTCCTGCAGGCGAACCGGGAGCTTCTCGGGGAAAGGGCGGAAATCAAAGTATAGGGAATCTTGTTTTTTCGGAGTCTTTTTCCTATACTTGAGGCGACAATGGAGCTGAGAGAGGGTATGATGCAGAAGGGAAAACGGATTTTAGCGATTATGGCACTGATTCTGATCGCCGCCATAACGATCGCATTGATTGTCGTCCCCCTCATGGGAGGAAGCCAGAGGCTGATTCTGACGCTTCTTTTCTGTATGATGGTGATTCCGACTCTCATCTATATTTTTATCTGGTTTACCAAACTCATCAAGTGATGCTCCGCAGTTTCACAGAGCGGAAAGGGCGGGGGATGTCCACGGATCTGGCGGGAGCTAAAAAGGTGGACAGAAAAAGGAGAAAAACATGGTACGAGCAATCGTAGGCGCAAACTGGGGCGACGAGGGGAAGGGAAAGATCACCGATATGTTGGCGGAGACCTCGGACATCGTCGTCCGTTTTCAGGGCGGTGCCAATGCAGGTCACACCATCATTAACGACTACGGAAGATTTTCCCTGCATCTGCTGCCGAGCGGCGTGTTTTATGATCATACCACCTCGGTTCTGGGCAATGGTGTGGCGCTGGATATCCGGAAGTTTGTGGAGGAGCTGAAGGCTCTGACAGACGCCGGAGTTCCGATGCCGAAGATCCTGATCTCGGATCGTGCACAGGTGATGATGCCCTATCATCCCGCCTTTGATGCCTATGAGGAGGCGAGACTCGCGGGAAAGAGCTATGGCTCCACAAGGTCCGGCATCGCGCCGTTTTTCTCGGATAAGTTTGCGAAGCTCGGCTTCCAGGTCTGCGAGCTCTATGATGATGCACTGCTCCGGGAGCATATCGAAAAAATCGTGGAAATCAAGAATACGCTGCTGCAGCATCTCTATCATGTCGAGCTGCTGGATGCGGATGCCCTTTACCGGGAGCTGAGAGAGCAGCGGGAATTGATCCGGCCTTTCCTTGCGGATACTTCACGTTTCCTGAGGGGAGCGCTGAAGGAGGGAAAGACCGTTCTTCTCGAGGGACAGCTCGGAACCATGAAGGATCCGGATCACGGGATTTACCCGATGGTGACCTCCAGCTCCACACTGGCAGCCTACGGGGCCGTCGGTGCCGGCATCCCTCCCTATGAGATTACGGATATCATCGCCGTGACGAAGGCATACAGCTCCGCCGTCGGCGCCGGTGATTTTGTTTCCGAGATCTTCGGAGAGGAAGCGGAGGAGCTTCGCCGAAGAGGGGGAGACAAGGGAGAGTACGGTGCGACTACCGGACGTCCGAGACGTGTCGGCTGGTATGATGCTGTGGCTTCCCGCTACGGCTGCGAGCTGCAGGGGGCTACGGAGGCGGTTCTCACCGTGCTGGATACGCTTGGCTATCTTCCGGAGCTGAAGGTCTGCACCGCCTATGAGATCGACGGAAAGCGCAGCGGGAACTTCCCTGTGACGCCGCTCCTCCATCGGGCAAAGCCGGTATACACAAGACTTCCGGGCTGGAATTCGGATATCCGCGGCATCCGTGAGTATGATAAGCTCCCGGAGAACTGCAAGGCATATATTGATTTTATCGAAAGGGAAATCGGCACTCCGATCACCATGGTTTCCAATGGACCGGGGCGTCATGAAATCCTGAAGAGAAGCCCGAAGATCTCAGGCTCGATATAAAATGGCGCGAGCGTCAAAAGGCGGATATCATAAAATTATTGACATAATTTTATCATGCCATATACTGGAATTACCGTTGATGAATCCCGGGAATGTGCCCGGAAGGACATTGTCGGAATTTCGGAGCCGAAAGCGTGCCGCAGGCAGGGAAGCTCGGATGTTTCGACCCTTTTGCTACAGGGGACAGTAGACAGTATGGCAAAGAAAGAAATTTCGCAGGCAGTTATACAAAGACTGCCCAGATATTATCGTTATCTGGAGGATCTGATGGATCAGGGGGTGGAGAGAATCTCCTCCAATGAGCTGTCCAAAAGGATGCATCTGACCGCATCCCAGATCCGCCAGGATCTGAATAATTTTGGCGGTTTCGGGCAGCAGGGCTACGGCTACAATATCCGGAATCTCTATGAGGAAATTGCCAGGATACTGAACATAGACACGACGCATCCGATGATTATCCTAGGTGCAGGACATCTGGGGCAGGCGCTTGCCAATTACACGAACTTCCAGAAGCGGGGCTTTGTAATCCGGGGGGTCTTTGATGTGGATCCGGCAGTGATCGGCAGCAATGTTGCAAATCTGAGGGTGCGCCCTCTGGAGGAGCTTCTTCCTTTCGTTCGGGAGAACCATATCCGGCTTGCCGCGATCTGTATCCCGAAGGCGCCGGCAGTGCAGATCGTCAAGGATCTGATTCATGAGGGAGTCACGGGAATCTGGAATTTCGCGCATGTGGATCTGGAGGTTCCGGAGCATGTGGTGATTGAGAATGTACATCTTTCCGAGTCTCTGATGAGGCTGTCCTATCGGATGGGAGAAAAGAGATAGATGGTTTACGGAAGCGGATGCGATCTTCTGGAAATCTCCAGAATGGAAAGACTCACGGCGCAGCATCTGGAGCGGATGTTTACAAAAGAGGAGCGCCGGCAGGCAGAGGGGAGAACCTCAAGGCTTGCCGGTGATTTTTGTGTGAAGGAGGCGGTGTCAAAGTGCTTCGGGACAGGGTTCCGGGACTTTGGGCTTCTGGAGATCGAGGTGCTTCGGGATCCTCTCGGAAAGCCCATGGTAAGGCTTTACGGCAATGCAAAATCCTGCTATGAGAAGCTCGGAGGAAAGGCACTGTCTGTCAGTATCTCCAATACCAAGGAGCTTGCGATGGCATTTGCCGTACTGGAAACGGAATGAGCGGAGGTGAGGCATTTGAATAAAAGTGTGATGATTCCGAAGAGGAAGGCTTCGGCACATAAGGGAGATTATGGAAGAAGCCTGATTTTTGCGGGCTCCAAGGGGATGTGCGGCGCGGCATATTTTTCTGCATTGGCAGCCCTGAAAACCGGGACCGGACTCTGCACTCTTTTGACAGGGGAGGTGAACCGCACTATACTACAGACGAGTCTGCCGGAGGCGATGGTCCGCTCCTATGAAAGCCTTGAAGAGGGGAAGAAAGCGCTTCATCGGGAGCTGTCCCGCTCCGATTTTGTGGCGGCAGGACCGGGGCTTTCCACGGAGGAGACGGAGAAGGAGCTTCTTCAGGAGCTTTATCGTGACTGCCGCTGTCCTCTGCTTCTCGATGCGGATGCTGTCAATATGACGGCGGAAGAGGAAGAGCTGTTTTCCCTTTTTGAGGAGTGTGCGCTTCGGATACCTGTTCTGCTGACTCCGCATGTGCTGGAGTTTTCGAGGCTTTCCGGGATGCCCGGGGAAGAGATTCTTGCAGACCCGATGACGGCGGCTTCCTGCTTCTCCCGGAAGCATCAGGTCTACCTGCTTCTGAAAGCAGACAAAACATACATCAGTTCACCCTCCGGGGAGACAGAGCTTATATCGCTCCATGTACCGGGACTTTCCAAGGGCGGCTCCGGGGATATCCTGACAGGGATCGTGGCGGGCCTGTACCAGATTGAGAGAGCGGAAGAGAGGGAGTTCTCCGAGGAGCGCTTCCTTCATCTTCTCTACGCAGGGGCAGTCCTTCATAAGGAAGCGGGGCTTCTGGCACAGGAGGCGCTCGGCGCACACAGTGTGATGCCGAGGGATGTGGTCGGCTTCCTCTCGGAGGCGGTAAAGGAACACAGCAAATAAAATGGAAAATACAAGCTTATATCATAGAAGTTATGCGATAGTGGATCTCGATGCCATCCGGGGGAATATCCGTGCCGCGAAAGCCATTCTTCCGGCTCAGATGCAGTTTTGCGCTGTTCTGAAGGCGGATGCCTACGGACACGGCGCCTCTTATGTGGCAAAGGCAGTGGAGGATCTGGTGGATTTCTTCGGGATCGCGACCCTGGAGGAGGGGGAGAGCCTGCGAAAAATCGGAGTGCAGAAGCCGATTCTGGATCTCGGGGTCGTTCCGAAGGATGCCTATGCCGAGATGATGGCATACCATGTGATGCCCTCCGTCTTTACCGTCGAGCAGGCGAGGGATATGGAAGAAACCGCACGGAGTCTCGGGGTGACAGCAGAGGTTACTCTCGCGCTGGACACCGGCATGGGGCGCATCGGGATAGCCACGGAGGATAAAAACGGCATTGCCGTCGCGAAGCATATCGCAACAATGCGGCATCTTCGTGTCGTCGGTGCTTTTACCCACTTTGCAAGCGCGGATGAGGCAGACAAAAGCTTTACCCGGCTTCAGAAGGAGAGATTCACCCGTTTTCTGAAACGACTGGAGGAAGCCGGAGTCACCGTCCCGATCCGCCACTGTGCAAACTCCGCCTCCATCATTGAGGGGATAGGCACGGAGTTTAACGCGGTCCGTGACGGTATCGCCATGTATGGCTACTATCCGAGCCATGAGGTGAATCGTGCCCGCCTTCCCCTGAAACCGGCGCTTTCCTGGAAAGCAAAGCTGAGCTATGTGAAGACGGCTCCGGCAGGAACGACGGTTTCCTATGGCTCCGACTTTGTGACGGAGAAGGAGACGGAGATTGCGACCATCCCGGTCGGCTATGCCGACGGCTTTCCGAGAGCCCTGTCCGGGGGTGCATCTGTCCTCATCCACGGCAGAAAATGTCCTATTCTCGGACGTATCTGCATGGATCAGTTCATGGTGGATGTCAGCGGTCTTTCCTGTGAGGTCGGAGATCTCGTGACCATCCTCGGGCGTGACGGGGAAGAGGAGGTCCGCCTTGAGGACTGGGAGAACTTCGGGGTATTTCCCTATGAGGCACTTTGCAATATCGGCAACCGCATCCCGCGAATCTATATCAAGGACGGGAAGATTGCCGGAAGCAAGGACTATTTCGGGGAAAGCCGTAAATTTTTCTGTCTGTGATGGGATTCCCGGGAAAGGACAGACGGGAACGGACAGAAGAGTTTCGAAAAGACGGCTGCTTCCGCGAAAGACCTTGAGTCTTTGAGAAAATCAGAGTAAAATGTCCAGGTTCGCTGTATACCGTGCATGCGAAGGGGCGTGCCGTACTGTGAGGCTCACTTCTGCCGTCACGCTTTTCCCTGTAAAGCATAGTTTGGTTGTCATTACCTTCGGAGGAGAGAAATTATGTCAGGACATTCCAAGTTTTCCAATATTCGTGCCAAAAAAGAGAAAAACGATGCCGCGAAGGGCAAGATTTTTACCATGATCGGACATGAGCTGGCTCTTGCGGTAAAGCAGGGAGGTGCAGACCCGGCCAGCAACTCAAAGCTCCGTGACATTATCGCCAAGGCAAAAGCCAACAATATGCCGAACGATACCATCAACAACGGCATCAAGAAGGCGGCAGGTGCGCTGGATGCCGTCAATTACGAGGAGCTGCAGTATGAGGGTTACGGGGTCAACGGTGTTGCCATCATCGTCAAGGTTCTGACCGATAATAAGAACCGTTCCGCGGCAGACGTCCGCTCCGCCTTTACCAAGGGGCAGGGCTCCCTCGGTTCCCAGGGCTCTGTCTCCTTTATGTTTGATGAGAAGGGACAGATTATCCTGGACAAGGAGGAGATGGAGGATCAGGGCAGGGACTTCGACACCCTGATGGACCTTGCCATCGAAGCGGGTGCGGAGGATATCCTCGAGGATGAGGATTCCTATGAGATTCTTACGGCGCCAAATGATTTCTCCGCGGTCCGTGAGAATCTCGAGAAGCAGGGCATCGAGATGGAGGACGCGGATGTTGTGATGATCCCGCAGAACTATGTTTCCGTGACGGACGAGGATGCCGTCAGGAATCTCAGAAGAACACTGGAGCTTCTGGAAGAGTCGGACGACGTCCAGAACGTCTATACGAACTGGGAAGAGGAGAATGACTGAGGAAACACGGCGGCTTCCGTGGTTCTGAATTCAGCGGATCTCCTGCAGCTTCAGCCCGGGGGACACCGTCACGGAATAGTTTGTATGGTAGATCACAAAGCCGGGGGCGGCGTTGGGAACCTTTTTCAGGTTTCTGCGGAGGGTATAGTCTATCTCCACCTTCTGGGATTCCCGCTTGGAGGAAAAATAGGCGGCAAGCTCCGCAGCTTCCAGAAAGACACGGTCCGGGATGCTTTCGAAATCTCTGCCCTCTGTCCTGACGATGACATGAGAACCGGGAACATTCTTGACATGGAACCACAGATCCGTCCCGTTTCCGATTTGGAACGTGACGGCTTCGTTCTGATAGTTGTTTCGTCCCACATAGATCTCATAGCCGTCGCTGGACAGAAAGTGATAGGGCTTTGCCTTATCCTTTTCGCGTATCTTTTCTCTTTTTCCGTGACTTCGTTTCAGATAGGAGAAATCCTCCATTTCCTGGCGGATTTCCCGCAGGTCGCCCTCCTCACGTGCCATGGAAACGGCTGTCTGAATCGAGAGGAGGTGTGAAAGCTCCTTTCTGGATTCTTCCAGCTGCACCGTCACATTTTCCTCCGTGCGTTTCAGTTTCTCATACCTGGAAAAGAAGCGCCTGGCGTTTTCCCTTGCCGACAGAGTCGGATCGAGAGGGATGGTGATTTCCTGATTGTTATGGTAATTGATGCAGCGGAAGGAGCGCTCGCCGCCGCGCAGAGAATAGCCGTAGGTATTGAGCAGCTCTCCGTAGAGACGGAAGCTGTCTTTTTTTTCTGTATCCCTCAGCTGCATTTCCTGAAGATGCAGCTTTTTACCGGACCTTTCGATCAGGGTGCTCAGGAGCCTGCGGAGATCTGCGGACTTCTGTCCCATACGGTTCATCACTTCCTTTTCCTGATAGTAATGCCGCAGCAGCTCCGACATGGAGGGAAAATGCTTTTCCGAGAAGAGGGCATTGCCCTGATAGGAGGAGAAGGGAATCGCTGCAAAATCCCGGGGCTTTCCCCCCTCATAGAGGAGGGAGGGGGTAAAGCTCCTGCCTTCGTCCTCAATGGGAGAAAGCAGCTCCAGCATCCCGAGATAGAGCTTCTGGATGCTTGCCCTGTCATCGACAGAGACAGCTGCGTCGGGGTCCAGAGAGACGCGGCTGCAGAGCTCCTGCGAGAGCGGATAGCTGAAACCGGTCAGATGGTGGAAAAGAAGCTTTCCAAGCGCTTCCTCGGAGGAAAACAGCTCGGAAAACTCTTCCTGTGAGAGGGTGAGGGGATTTTTCTTTCCCTTCTGCGCAGGGATAAAGTAGGGATGTCCGGGAAGAGTTTCCCTGACAGAGGACTGGGAGGAGGAGACATGACGGAGAGAATCCAGGATTGTCCCGTCCCCCTTTAAAAGGATGAGATTTGAATATTTCCCCATCAGCTCCATGGAGAGATAACGGATTCCCGGATCCCCGAGCTCATTTAAGTGCTCGATCGCGAAGATAACGACGCGCTCCAGCCCCCTCTCTCTCCAGTTCCCGGACGCCTGATAGATCTCCCGTATCGTGCCGTTTCCGATCTGTTTTCGGAGCATCATACAGAAGGAAGGCGCAGTGAGAGGCGCCGTCTTCATCGTATCCTCGAGACAGAGCATCGGAAGAGACGGGGAAGCGGAGAGCTTCAGAAAAAGATTGCTTCTCTCACGGCTATGGATGGAGAGCTCCACCTCGTCGCGTTCGCTCTGGATAATCCTTGCGATCTTCCCTCCGAGAAGGGGTAATTTCATTTCCTTGATGGTAGCGGCAACTACCAGTCCGTCGTATGCCATGGCTTCTATCGCTTTCCAACTTGCAAGTTTGCAGAACTCTGATTTATAATCTGGCTATTACAGCGCCACAGGCTGCTTTTCGCCGGCCGCAGGCGACCGGGCGAGGAGCCAGCCTGAGGATGCGCTCCTATTATATCCTAATTTTTGCTGCAGGGAAACGCCGCCTGCTTCATTTTCTGCAGCCATGACAGGATATCGCGTAAACCCGGCTGACGCGGGACATCTTCCGTGCGGCATCGGGCAATCTTTCAGGGGGACAGCATGAATGTACGAAGCATGACGGGATTTGGACGTGCCGAGGGGATCTGTGAGGATGCAAGGATATCTGTAGAGATGAAGTCGGTCAATTCCCGTTTTTTTGATTTGAATCTGAAGATGCCGAGACGGCTGAATGCCCTTGAGGGAGATATCCGTTCCTCCCTGAAGGAGAAGATACGGCGCGGGAAGCTGGATGTCTATATCAGCTATGAGGACTACCGGGAGCATGGGAAAACGGTTCATGCGGATCTCGGCCTCGCGCAGGAATACCTGAAGCGGATGCTGGAAATGAAGTCTCGGCTGGAGGAGCTTGCGGAGATGCAGGGAGAGAAGGACGGACGGATAGATTTCCGCCTTCGCCCTCTGGAGACCATCTTCCGTATGCCGGAGATCTTTACCACCTCCGAGATGCAGGAAGAGGAGGAGCTTTGGGAAAAGCTGTCGCCGGTGCTGGAGGAGGCGATACGGAAGTTTGTGGAGACGAGAGGCACGGAAGGTGAATTTCTGCGGCGGGATCTGCTTTTAAAGCTGACAGAGATGGAGGAGCTGGTCGAGCGGATTGAAGCGAGAAGCCCGGAACTCAGATCCCTGTATGAAGCACGGCTGACGGAGAAGATTCGGGAGCTGCTCGGGGACGCGGAGATCGATCCGCAGAGGATTCTGACGGAGGCGGCGATCTATGCGGACAAGATCTGCACGGATGAAGAGATGGTGCGTCTTCACAGTCATATCGCGGCAATGCGGAACCGGCTTCTGGAGGGCGGTGATGTGGGACGTGAGCTGGATTTTCTGGCACAGGAGATGAACCGCGAGGCAAATACGACCCTGTCGAAGGCGAATGACATCACCGTATCGCAGGATGCGATTTCCTTAAAGACGATGATTGAAAAGATCCGGGAACAGGTGCAGAATCTGGAGTAAGGGAAAGAACAGGGATAAGGCAGAGGACTGTCCCGCGGGAACGAACACGGTGCGGGAGTTCTGCGAAGGGGGAGAATTTTGGAAAAGGGACTGCTGGTTGTGGTATCCGGTTTTTCAGGAGCCGGCAAGGGTACCATTATGAAACATCTGATGAAGAAGTATGAAAATTACGCGCTGTCGATTTCCGCGACCACAAGGGAGCCGAGACCGGGGGAGGAAAACGGCAGGGAATACTTCTTTGTTTCCAAGGAAGAGTTCGAACGGATGATCGACCAGGATGAGCTTGTGGAGTATGCGAGCTATGTGGAGCATTATTATGGGACACCGCGTCGGTTTGTGGAAGAGAAAAGATGCGAGGGAAAGGATGTCATCCTGGAAATTGAGATTCAGGGAGCGCTGAAGATCAAGAAGAAGTTCCCGGGCTCCCTGCTGGTGTTTCTGACACCGCCCTCCGCGGAGGAGCTTCGCCGGAGACTCGAGGGGAGAGGAACGGAAAGCAGGGAAGTCATCGAGCAGAGACTTCGGAGAGCGGTCGGCGAGTCGGAGGGCGTGGAGGCATACGACTATGTGCTGATCAATACCGATGTTGACACCTGTACGGAAAAACTGCATAATCTTATACGCGCTTCACACGACAGAACCGAAGCACATCTGGATGTGATTGAAAATATCAGAAAAGATCTGAGGAGGACAGAAGATGCTTAGACCAACCTATAATGACTTGATCGGTTCCCTGAATCATGGAATGGACGAGGGGGAGAGGGAGGTAGAGTCCCGCTATTCTGTTGTCATTGCCTCAGCCAAAAGAGCCAGACAGCTGATTGACGGGGAGCATGCGCTGATTGCCGGAGCAGAGGGCAGAAAGCCGCTCTCCGTCGCGATTGACGAGATCTCCCGGAATGCCGTAACCATCCATCAGGGAGCGGTCAATGAGGAGCTTCCGGAATACCATGAGAGCCGCGAGGATTTCTCCCGTTATACCGAGGAGGAGGAAGAGGACGAGCTTGAGAAGGACGGTGAGGAAGACGGAGAGCTGCCGGGGGAGGAGGAAAAGGAGGACTTTGCTCCTCATGAAACTGTGTCGGAGGAGGAAAACTACGGCTCCGACAGCGAGGCGTAATGAAATTACACATGGTATCCCTCGGTTGTGATAAAAACCGGGTAGATTCAGAAAAGCTTCTGCAAAATCTGCTGGTAAGGTATCCGGGCTCCGAGATCACGGAGGACCCGGAGGAGGCGGATATTGCGATCATTAACACCTGCTCCTTTATCGGTCCTGCCAAGGAGGAGAGCATCAATACCATCATAGAGATAGGCGGGTACAAGAAATCGGCGCAGCTCAAAAAGCTGATTGTGGCAGGCTGCCTCGTGGAACGCTATCGGGAGGAAATCCGGAAGGAGCTCCCGGAGGTGGACGAGGTGATCGCCGTCAGAGATTATGTGGACAAGCTGGATATCCAGATGGCACGTGTCTCGACAGCGGACATGAAAACACAATATCTGAAAATCGCAGAGGGCTGCGACAAGTATTGCAGCTACTGCATTATCCCGAAGCTTCGCGGACACTACCGTTCCGTTCCGATGGAGCATCTTCTGAAGGAAGCGGAGGAACTGGCAGCTCTTGGAACCAAAGAGCTTATTTTGGTTGCTCAGGAAACGACCCTGTACGGGACGGATCTCTACGGCAGGAAGGCACTGCCGGAGCTGCTCCACAGACTCGGGGAGATTGAGGGGATACGGTGGATACGGCTTCTTTACTGTTATCCGGAGGAGATAGAAGACAGCCTCATTGCAGAGATCAAGAGGAATCCGAAGGTCTGTCATTATCTGGATATCCCGATTCAGCATTCCTCGGATAAAATCCTGAAGAGCATGCGCCGGCGTACCCGTGAGAGTGAGCTCCGGGAGGTGCTTGAGAAGCTCCGAAGAGAGATTCCGGATATCGTTCTCCGGACGACAGTGATCACGGGCTTCCCCGGAGAGACGGAGGAGGACTTTGCCTCGCTGCTTCAGTTCCTCCGGGAGGAAAGCTTTGAGCGTCTCGGCGCTTTCCCGTATTCCCGGGAGGAGGGGACCGCCGCAGCGCTGATGGAGGGACAGCTGCCGGAGCAGCTGAAGCTCCGGCGGCAGGATGCACTGATGGCATGCCAGCAGGAGATTGCTTTTGCGAGGGCGAGGCAGCAGATTGGACGGAAACTGGAGGTCATGGTAGAGTATTATGATCCGGAGCGGGAGTGTTATGTGACTCGTTCTTATATGGATGCGCCGGATATCGATTCCTTTGTCTATGTCCCTTCGCATACAAACCGGAGAATCTCCGGGGATATGCTCTGGGTTCAAGTCACAGACAGCGATGGTTATGATCTGATAGGAGAGATGCTATGAATTTGCCAAATCGATTAACACTGCTTCGTGTCCTTCTGGTCCCCGTGTTTGTCGCTCTCTTATTGTGGCAGAAGGGAGAGAATGCGGCGTTTCGTACTCTGAGTCTCGTGATATTCTGCGCCGCGAGCTTTACGGATTTTCTGGACGGCTATCTTGCAAGATCCCGGAATCTGGTCACAAACTTCGGAAAGTTTATGGATCCGCTGGCGGATAAGCTGCTGGTCTGCTCTGCGCTGATCTGTATGATAGAATTGCGGCAGCTGCCTGCATGGTATGTGATTCTCATCATCGCGAGGGAGTTCATCATTTCCGGTTTCCGTCTCGTGGCATCGGATCAGGGAATTGTGATTGCCGCAAGCCCTTGGGGAAAGCTGAAAACGGTTTCTCAGATGGCGCTTCTCATCGTGCTGATTCTGCATCTGCCGGGGCTTCATCTGCTGGAGCAGATTCTGACGGTTCTGGCACTGCTGCTGACCATGGTATCCCTTCTTGACTATATCGCGAAAAATATTTCGATTCTTACGAAAGGCGGCATGTAATGGCAGAGCTTGAAAATATTGATAACCGTATCGATGAGATGGCAGAGCTGGTCGTGGAGCTGCTTCGAAAGAAGGATCTGACCATCACGACCGCAGAGTCTTTGACCGGCGGGCTTGTCAGTGCCGCGATTACCGCGATTCCGGGAGCATCGGAGATTTTCAAGGTGGGTGTGGTAACCTACTCGAATAAGGCAAAGCGCCGCCTGCTTTCCATCAAGAAGGACCTGATCAAAAAGGAGGGGGCGATTTCCGCTTCCGTTGCCAAGGAGATGGCGATCGGCGCCATGATGCAGTCGGAGAGCGACATTGCGGTGTCCTGTACCGGCAATGCCGGACCGGACACCATGGAGGGAAAGCCCGTAGGACAGGTTTATATCGGGGTCTATGCCAAGGGAAAGACCAGGGTCTCGGAGCAGCTTTTTGAAGGAGACCGTCAGGAGGTCCGCAAGCAGACGGTGCTTTCTGCACTTACCCTGGTGCGGCAGACAGTGGAGGATAAGTTTTCCTGAATTATGATCTTTTCAAAGCAGCTGCAATTTGGAGAACATGCGCGAACACAGAGAGCGAGACTTCTCCGGGAACTCCGGGAGAAGCATTTTATGCTGGGCACCTATCTGATTACCGGTGCCAATGCGCCGAATCTCTATGAGATCCACCATGCCTCCGTGCTTCTGAATCCGACGCTGGACACAGAGAATCTGGAGATCCTCGGGATAGGCTTTGGATATCAGGATACCGTGAAGCTTGTACAACGTATGCTGGAGGAACGATTTTGCCCATGAGTATTTTTCTGCTGATTCTGAAATTATCGGGGCTGATCGTTCTTTTTTTGCTTTTTTTGCTGCTTCTGCTGCTTCTGACCGTCCTTTTCGTACCTGTACATTATGAGCTCCGGCTGCATCGGAAAGCAGAGGAGGACAATGCGGCAGAGTCCCTGAAGGAAGCGCATGAGCCTCGGGAACCCGAGAAAAGTATTCCGGAATCCGGGGAGGGATTCCGGGGGAAAAAAGAGGGTTGCCCAAAAGACGGAGGAGAGGATTCTCTTCCCGGGGAGACGGACGGCAGGACAGAAGAAACAGCGAAGTATGAGTTCCGGATCAGCGCGGGGCTATATTGGATTCTGCATCTTTTCCGCATAAAAGCAGAGTACAGCGACGAACTGCACTATCGGGGAAAGCTCCTCTGCTTCACGCTGTTTTCGGACGAGAATATCCCGAAGATGCCGGAGGAGGGGAACGAAGATATTCCGGCGCGGAAAAAGCAAAAGGAGCCGGAGGGAACAGAGAAAGAGAGCGGGGGCGGAGGATCTGAGGAATGAAAGAAAAATGGAAATCTCTTCGGGATCTTCTCCTTTGGCTGAAGGAAGAGGAGAACCGGGAGTCTCTTGCCTACCTGGTACAGAAGCTGATTCACTTGATTAAACATTGCCGTTTCCGTAAAATAAAGGGATATTGGAAACTGGGATTTTCCGATCCCTATCGGGAGGGGCAGGTTCTTCAACACCTGGCTTTTCTCTACCCGATGTATCAGGATCAGCTGGAAATCATCCCTTATTTCGACAGGGATATTCAGGAGGGAGACATCCTTCTGAAGGGGCATATCCGCCTCATCCATGTACTGATTTTCGGGATTCAGATGCTGAAGAAGAAAGAGATCCGTGAACTACTGTTAGGAGGCAGACATGGCAGGAAGTAACAATGTGAAGGAAATCATTGATACCGTCTTTCAGGGACTGGATGGATTTGTTTCGACAAAGACAGTGGTCGGAGAACCGATGCAGCTGGGAAATGCGACGCTGATTCCGCTGATCGAAGTCAGCTGTGGCATGGGCGCCGGCGGCTTTATACAGGATAAGGACAGAAAAAACGGAAACGCCGGCGCCGGTGCGATGAGCTCCAGGCTGACACCGACGGCAATTCTGATTCTGGAGAATGGCAGGAGCAAGCTGATCCATGTGAAGAATCAGGATATGATGAGCAAGCTTCTCGATATGATTCCGGATGCGATCGACAAGCTGACCGGCGGCAGCAGGGTATCTGAAAGTGCGGAAAAAACAGCGGAAGAGATACTGGAAAGAGAAACAGAGAAGGAAATGGACGAAAAAATCCGAAACTTTAGTTGACAGAAGCCCGGCAAGCGTGTATAGTACATCAGGTCGCCGGCAGAGGGCTTTCCCGAGAAAGCCCGCAGAATGAGGCGCAGACAACGG
>CAUUIW010000011.1:0-98219 GCA_963545355.1 uncultured Oribacterium sp.
GTGCAGGTATACTGCACAGGTTCTTTTTTATCTTAGTTTGGTCAGGAGAAGTATGATTCGTACTTTTTTTTTAGGCTTTGCGCTTGCCATGGATGCCTTTTCCGTGTCCATCGCAGACGGCTTGCAGGAGAAGCGCCTGCAAAAGCATTTTCTTATCGCAGGAGTTTTCGGATCGTTTCAGTTTTTTATGCCGCTTCTGGGCTGGTTTGTGGTACACATGATGATCGGATATTTCCGGGAGCTGGAGCACTTTATCCCGCTGATTTCCTTCCTTCTGCTTGCCTACATCGGCGGGGAGATACTCCTGGAGGCATGGAAAGAGAGAAAAAAACGATGGCGAGGCTGAATCGGGATTTTTCGGTTTCCGTGTCAGAAGGATCTGAAACGGAGAGAGAAAAAACAGAAGAGGAAGCCGTGCCGTCCTCCATCAGCCTCCGCCTCCTCCTGCTTCAGGGGATTGCCACATCCATTGACGCTCTGTCTGTGGGCTTCACAATTGCGGGATACAGCATGCTGCGTGCGACCGGCGCCGCGCTGATAATCGGTATCACTACCTTTCTGCTCTGCATGATCGCACTGACACTCGGGAAAAGGCTCGGAGATATTCTTTCCAGTTTTACGGCCCCTGCCGGCGGCATGATCCTTATCATTATCGGAATCAAGATGCTGCTTGGATGAGAAAAGTTGCATTTTTTGTGTTTCATGGTTATATTGTAGTGTCACTTCTGAGATGACATTATTTTAACGAATAAGGCAAAACGGAGGTTTTATGAGATCGATCACCGAATATACGGGAAAAGAGCTGCAGAGCTGTACGAAGCTGGAGATTTTCAATGCGCTGGTGCAGCTGACCGAGTCCCTTGCGAAGGAAAAGGGCTGCCATGAGGGAAAGAAGAAACTTTATTACATCAGCGCCGAGTTCCTGATCGGCAAGCTCCTTTCCAACAATCTTTTGAACCTCGGCATCTATGATGAGGTAATGCAGGAGCTTCGGGAGGCAGGTCTCCGTCTTTCGGACTTTGAAGAGTTTGAGGATGAGCCTTCCCTTGGCAATGGCGGACTGGGACGTCTTGCTTCCTGCTTCATGGACAGTACGGCGACGCTCCGGATTCCGGCGGACGGGGTGGGACTTGCTTACCACTGCGGCCTGTTCCGTCAGACCTTCCGCGATGAAAAGCAGTATGAGATCCCGGATTTCTGGCTGCATTACGGAAAGGAGAGCTTCCTTCGGCGAACGGGTCGTCATTTCCGGGTAGAGTTCGGGAACTGTTCCGTCCTTTCTACCCAGTATGATCTGACAGTGACAGGATACCGTCAGAAATCGAATCGTCTTCGTCTGTTCGACGTGGATACTGTGACAGAGCGTATCATCAAGGACGGGATTTACTTTGATAAGACGGGCATCGAGAAGAATCTGACACTCTTCCTCTATCCGGATGACAGCGATGAGGCAGGGCGCAAGATGCGCATCTATCAGGAGTACTTCATGGTGTCCAACGGAGCACAGCTTCTGATCGAGGAGGCAAAGGAGAGAGGCTCCAATCTTCATGATCTTGCGGATTATGCTGCGGTACAGATCAATGATACCCATCCGTCCATGGTGATTCCGGAGCTGATCCGGCTTCTGATGCAGGAGGGGATCGCGGAGGAGGAAGCGGTGGAAATTATTTCACGGATCTGCGCCTATACCAACCACACCATCCTTGCGGAAGCCCTTGAGACATGGCCGATGAACTATCTTCGTGAGATCGTGCCGCAGCTGGTTCCGATCGTGGAGATGCTGCAAAGAAGGGCGGCGGAGCGCTCGAAGGAGCCGTTCGTGCAGATCATTGACGGGAATGACCGTATCCACATGGCGAATATGGACATCCATTTCAGCCATTCCGTCAATGGTGTGGCTGCCCTGCATACCGAGATTCTGAAAAGTACAGAGCTGCACCCCTTCTATGAGCTGTATCCGGAAAAGTTCAACAACAAGACCAACGGCATTACCTTCCGCCGCTGGCTGATGTCCTGTAATCCGGCATTGTCCGCATGGATTACGGAGAAAATCGGAGAGAGCTGGAAGGAGCAGGCAGAAGAGTTAAAGAAGCTGTGCGCTTTTGCCGAGGACGAAAAAGCACTTGCGGAGCTTGCTTCCATAAAGCGGGAGAGCAAGAAAGAGTTTGCCCGCTGGCTTTTGCAGTATCAGGGAACTGCGGTGGATGCAGAGTCTGTTTTTGATATTCAGTCCAAGCGCCTTCATGAATACAAGCGCCAGCAGCTGAATCTGCTCTGGGCGATTTCCGAGTACCGGAGGCTGAAGGAGGGCGGGGAGCCGAACGGAAGGGTTACCGTGATCTTCGGTGCCAAGGCGGCTCCTGCCTATGTCACCGCAAAAAACATCATCCATGCGATTCTCTGCTTCTCGAAGATCGTGGAGGCGGATCCGGAAGTCAGCAGGTATCTGAATGTCGTGATGGTGGAGAATTACAACATCACTGCTGCGGAGAAGATGATCCCCGCCTGTGATATCTCAGAGCAGATTTCTCTGGCTTCCAAAGAGGCGAGCGGTACCGGAAATATGAAGTTCATGCTGAACGGCGCACTGACGCTGGGGACGATGGACGGCGCCAATGTGGAAATTGCCGGACTTGTCGGTCCGGAGAATATTTACAGCTTCGGACAGAGCTCGGATGAGGTGATTGCACGTTATCAGAGAGCAGATTACGTGGCGAAGGAGTGGGTGGAGAAGGATCCGGTACTCTGCCGGGCACTGGAATTCCTGATCGGAAAGGAGATGCTTTCTGTCGGGGATGAGGGAATGCTGCGGGCACTCTATCATGAGCTGCTTTCCAAGGACTGGTTCCAGACCTTCCCGGATTTCGAAGCCTACCGTCAGGTAAAGAAGCAGATGCTGCTGGACTACCAGAATCAGGGCTTATGGCAGAAAAAGGCGCTGCTTAACATCGCCAATGCCGGATTTTTCTCTTCGGACCGTACCATACGGGAGTACAATGAGGAGATCTGGCAGATCGAGACCTGAGGAAACGATACTGGCAGACGCCGTGTGAAACGGAAGATAAGAGGGTATGAATCTGAGGCGCCGGCAAAGGGAAAAGAAGGCGGTATTGATGGATTCGGAAAAGAAGTACCAACGGAATCAGAGGGAGAAGGAGGAGTTTGCTGACAAACTCCTCTCTTGGTATACGGAAAACAGACGCAGTTTACCCTGGAGAGAGGAACCGACGCCCTATCATGTCTGGATCTCAGAGATCATGCTGCAGCAGACGAGGGTGGAGGCAGTGAAGAAATACTATGAGAGATTTCTTTCCGCACTTCCGGATATACGGAGCCTTTCGGAGGTGCCGGAGGATCGGATTCTGAAGCTCTGGGAGGGGCTTGGATATTATTCTAGAGCCATAAATCTGAAAAAAGGGGCAGCCTTTGTGATGTCCGAGTTTCAGGGCAGGATGCCGGCAAATGCGGAAGAGCTCCGGAAGATTCCCGGCATCGGTCCCTATACCTCCGCAGCCGTCGCTTCGATTGCCTTCGGGGAGCGCATCCCGGCGGTGGACGGGAATCTTCTTCGGATTTTTTCGAGACTCTGCTGTGAGGAGAGAGAGACGAAATCAGAGGAGATGAGGAAGGAATGCTTTTCGTATTTTCTTGAACGTATGCCGGAGCGCACAGAGCCGGGAGAAGAGGCGCTTCCGGAGAGAGGCACTGCGGCAGCCGAAGCCGATTCCCTGCCGGACTTTCGGAACGGAAAGGAAGAACGGAACGGACAGAGCCGTCGGGTGCCGGATCCGTCGGGAAATCCGGCAGGCAGCTTCAATCAGGCACTCATGGATCTCGGCGCGATGATATGTCTTCCGCATGGTGCGCCGAAGTGTGGGCTTTGTCCGCTTTCGGGATGCTGTACTGCCCATCAGAGAGGCGAGGAAACAGCCTATCCGAAAAAAGCGGAGAAGAAGGCAAGAACCGCGGAAGATCTGACGGTGCTTCTTATCAGAGACAGGGAAACGGTGCTGCT
This sequence comes from uncultured Oribacterium sp., assembly GCA_963545355.1. GTDB lineage: Bacteria > Bacillota > Clostridia > Lachnospirales > Lachnospiraceae > Oribacterium. The sequence goes on from CAUUIW010000011.1 coordinate 4,016, forward strand.
TCATCAGAGAGCAAAAACGGGACTGCTGGCATCTCTTTACGAGTTTCCGAATCTTCCCGGTCAGCTTTCCCGGGAGGAGGTTCTTGCTGCGTGCAGGGATATGGGACTTTCTCCGCTTCGGATTCAGAGGCTGGGTCCTGCCAGGCATATCTTTACTCACAAGGAGTGGAGGATGGTAGGATACCGGATCGATCTGGATGAACTGACGGAGCAGCAGTACGGGAAATTTTTTCGGGCAGATCTTAAGGGACTTATGGAGCACTATTCCATTCCCAGTGCTTTTTCGGCATACCGGAAGCCGTTGACAGAGGAGATGAAGCTGTGAAGGAAGTGAGAAGTCCGAAGTATCTTCAGCTCTACCACCGTCTTCGGAGGGATATCATCGAGGGGAGATACCGCTATCGGGAGAAGATGCCGTCCAAGAGGACACTGGCGGAGGAACAGGGCGTTTCTGTCATCACGATAGAGCACTGCTATGAGCTTCTGCTGGAGGAGGGCTATCTTCTGAGCCGGGAAAGAAGCGGCTTTTATGTGAGCTATCGGAAAGAAGAGCTTTTTCCGGGGATGCCGGAGGAGACGGGGAATGCAGGCAGGGGGAGTGAGAGAGAGGGGCAGCTTCCTCCTCTGCCGGAGGAACAGCTTTCCTCTCTGTCTTCTTCCATGCAGCTTTCGGAGCTTCGGAAAATGATGCGCAGAGTTCTCACGAACTGCGGGGAAGAGATTCTGATGCCCTGCCCTTCCAAGGGGGTGCCTTCTCTCCGGGAAGCGATCGCGGATTATCTGCGGAGAAACCGGAATATTATTATCAGTGCGGAGCAGATCGTTGTGGGCTCCGGTGCGGAGTATCTCTACTCCCTGATTCCGCAGATGGTGGGAACCGCGCGTCCCTTCGGGATTGAAGAGCCTTCTTATCCGAAGATTGAAAGGGTCTATCGGGAGCATGGCGTCAGCCTTCAGAAGCTTCCGATGGGAAGGGACGGAATCGAAAGCGCCGCCCTTTCCTCTGCGGAGATCGGGCTTCTGCATGTAACGCCCTTTCACAGCTTTCCCTCCGCCGTTACTGCCAGTGCCAAAAAACGGAGGGAGTATCTGTATTGCGCGAAGCAGAAGGATGCCGTCATCGTGGAGGACGATTATGATTCCGAGTTTTCCAGAAGAACCAGGACAGAAGATACCCTGTTCTCTCTGGATCCTCAGGAGAGAGTGATCTACATCAACAGCTTTTCCAAGACCATCGCCCCTTCCTTTCGCATGGCATATATGGTTCTTCCGGAAAGGCATCAGAAGGAATATTTTGAAAAAATTTCCTACCTTTCCTGCACCGTGCCGGTATTTGAGCAGCTGGTGATCCGGGAGATTCTCAGGAGCGGTGCGATGGAGCGACACATCAACAGGGTGCGAAGAGAGATGCGGGAAGCTCGGACGGAAATGTCACGGCCTCTTCGGAGATAAGATATGGTAAGATATTGGCAGAGCGTATTTGAGGCGGAAATTCCGGAAGCCGTGCCGGATATGGGAGTAAGTCATGAGAAAATTTAAAACTGTGCTGAAGCTGGGAAAATTTGTGAGAAAGCAGGGAGAATTTCCTCGTCTTTTGGAGCTTTCCCTGCTTTTTGCCGGGGCAGACCAGCTCGTGAAGTCCTCGATCAATCAGGAACCCGAGGAAAACTTTCCGAGAGAGATGCCGGGAACGAGGGGAAAGGTAATTGTAAAGCGGGTTAAGAACCAGGGCTTTTCGATGAACCGTTTTGAGAACTTCCCGGAGTTTGTCAGGATCAGCTCCGCGGGAATAACCGCCTTTTTTGCCGGAATCCTTTTTATGCTCTGCCGGCTTCTGCCGGGAAAGTGCCACCTGCAAAAGCTGGGACTGAGCCTTTCGATTGGCGGAGGCCTTTCCAATACCCTGGATCGCTTTCTCTTTCATGGTGTTACGGATTATCTTCACATTCAGGCCCGGTATTTCCGAAAGAGGATCATCAACCTCGCGGACATCTTTATCTGTATCGGCGGAACGCTGCAGCTCCTGTCGCTGCTGATTTCTCTTGGGAAGAAAGATGGAAACAGTATCTGCCTTTAATTATTGTCATGAATTTTATTTAGTGCTAAGATAAACTGGCTATTGCCCTTACCGTATAAAGGGGTATTTTATTGTAAAGGAAGTAGAGACATGAACAAAAAGACCAAGGGATTTCTTACGCTGATGGTTCTTCTGGCGCTGACTGCGGCTTTTGCGTATATCGGCTATACCGGAGTAAGGAACATCAAGCTGGGACTGGACCTCGCCGGCGGGGTGTCCATCACCTATCAGGCGACGGGAGATAAGCCGACTTCGGAGCAGATGTCCGACACTGTCTACAAGCTGCAGCTGAAGGCACAGAATTATTCGACAGAGGCACAGGTATACCAGGAGGGCGGAGACCGCATCAACATTGACATCCCGGGAGCCAATGATGCGAATAAGATTCTGACAGAGCTTGGTCAGCCGGGTACGCTTCAGTTTGCGGATATGAACGGTAATGTTCTTCTGAGCGGAGAGGATGTAAAGACTGCAAAGGCAGGCATGACGGACAATCACGGCGTGAAGGAATACATTATCGAGCTGACCTTTACAGAGAGCGGGGCAAAGAAGTTTGAGGCGGCAACAGCGGATAATGTCGGTAAGCCCCTTTACATTATATATAATAACGATGTCATCTCGGCGCCGACAGTGCAGCAGGCGATTCAGGGGAATCAGGCAAGCATCACCGGGATTCAGAGCTATGAGGAAGCCAGCAGGATCGCCTCCACGATCCGAATCGGTGCCCTGCCGGTTCAGCTGGAGGAGCTTCGTTCCAATGTGATCGGCGCGACTCTCGGACAGGAGGCTATCCAGACCTCCATCAAGGCAGCTGCGATTGGTATCGCACTCGTGATGCTGTTCATGATTCTCGTATATCAGCTTCCGGGACTTTCCGCATCTCTGGCGCTTCTTATGTATATCGCACTGGAGCTGGTTCTGCTGCAGGCGTTTGAGATCACCCTGACACTGCCGGGGATCGCAGGCATTATCCTGTCTGTCGGTATGGCGGTGGATGCGAATGTTATCATCTTTACGCGTATCAAGGAGGAGATCGGCATCGGCAAGAGCGTCGATGAAGCCATTAAGCTCGGATTCGCCAAGGCATTATCCGCGATCCTCGACGGAAATATTACGACATTGATCGCTGCCGCTGTGCTCTATGTCCGCGGCTCCGGTACGGTGAAGGGCTTCGCTTCCACGCTGGCACTCGGTATTGTTATTTCTCTGCTCACGGCTCTCTTTGTGACGAGAGGCTTTATGCACGCATTCTTCCATCTGGGGCTGGACAAGCCGATGTTCTACGGCAGCAGAAAGCTCGGGAAGGTCTACGATTTTGTCGGCTTCCGAAAGATTGCCTACACAGTTTCCCTGCTGATTATCCTCTGCGGCTTTATCGCGATGGGGATGAATAAGAGAGGGCTTGGCGATCTCTTTAACTATGATCTGGACTTTAAGGGCGGATCTTCCACCAGCATCACTTTCGATCAGGACATGTCGATGGCGGATATCGATACGCAGGTGGTTCCGATTTTCAGGGCGGTTACCGGGGGCAACAGCTCCACGCAGGCATCCAAGGTGGCGGGTACGAATGAGGTTATCATCAAGACCCGTACCATGACACCGGAGGAGAGAACGGAGCTGTACCAGAAGCTGTCCGACAGCTTCCAGGTCAATGAGGGCAAGATCACGACAGAGAATATTTCCGGTGCGGTATCGACGCAGATGAAGAGGGACGCCGTCTGGGCCCTGTTCATCGCGATTCTCTTCATGCTTCTCTATATCTGGGTGAGATTCAAGGATCTGAAGTTTGCTTCGGCTTCCGTCATTGCGCTGGCACATGACGTTCTTGTGACCATTACGGCGTATGCGGCACTGCGCTGGGCTGTCGGTTCAACTTTCATAGCCTGTGTCCTGACGATTGTCGGCTACTCCATCAATGCGACGATAGTCGTCTTTGACCGTATCCGTGAAAATCTGGAGATGCCGGGGGCACGCAGAGATCTCCGCCACTGTGTCAATGCTGCGATTTCCTACACCCTGACAAGATCCATCAACACTTCTCTTACGACCTTTATCACGGTTCTGATGCTCTTTGTCTTCGGTGTCAGCTCCATCCGTGATTTTACGATGCCGCTGATGGTGGGGATCGTCTCCGGTGCCTGGTCTTCCGTTATGGTAGCCGGACCGCTCTGGTACGACCTTGTGCAGATTTTTGAAAAGAAGAAGGCGGAAAAGGCAGCTCAGGCAAAGGCGGAGAAGGCAGCTGCCAAGGCGATGAAAAAAAAGCATTGATTCCCGCTGCCCTGTTTTGCACTTATGTGGGGCTGGTCATAACAGCGCAGGAAACAAGCCGATCGGTGTTTTCTGACTTTCCCCTTCGGACCGCAAGCCATGTGACCCCGGAATCATTATAATTTGTACTATGACAGGAATCTGTTGCAATGAGATATGTCGCGGCTGAGCTCGTCGGGAAACTGACGCTCTGCCGCGTTTTCTGAATTTGAGGAAACACCGTGTAAAATAGATATTGGGAAGGGAGAGAACAGGTGAAATATGAGATAGTGGCGGAGTGCGGCAGAGCGAAAAGCGCCCGTATGGAGACGGTCCATGGAGGAATAGAAACTCCTGTGTTTATGAATGTAGGGACAGTGGCTGCGATTAAGGGCGGTGTTTCCACGGAGGACCTCCGCACCATCGGAACACAGGTGGAGCTCAGCAATACCTATCATCTCCATGTCCGTACCGGGGATTCTCTGATCAAGGAGCTGGGAGGGCTTCATAAATTTATGAACTGGGACAGACCGATTCTGACCGATTCCGGCGGATTTCAGGTCTTTTCTCTGGTCGGCACCGGAAGAAAGATCAGGGAAGAGGGGGTCTATTTCCAGTCTCATATCGACGGACACCGGCTTTTCATGGGACCGGAGGAATCCATGCAGATTCAGGCGAATCTGGGATCGACGATTGCAATGGCATTTGACGAGTGTCCGCCGGCACTTGCCGGACGGGAGTATATCGTCCCTTCTGTAGAGCGGACAACCCGCTGGCTCGGAAGATGCATCGCGGAGATGGACAGGCTCAGAGGCCTGCCTGATGCGGTGAACCCGGAGCAGCTGCTCTTCGGCATAAATCAAGGGGGAATTCTTGAGGATATCCGTATCGCGCACGCAGAGGAGATTGCAAAGCTTGATCTGGACGGCTATGCGGTCGGAGGTCTCGCCGTCGGAGAGAGCCACGAGGAGATGTACCGTGTCCTGGATGCGGTTGTTCCTCATCTGCCGCGCCGGAAGCCGACCTATCTTATGGGGGTCGGCACACCGGTCAATATTCTGGAAGCGGTGGATCGCGGCATCGATTTCTTTGACTGTGTCTATCCCTCGAGAAACGGACGCCACGGCCACGTGTATACTCACGAAGGAAAGCTCAATCTTTTTAATCTAAAGCATGAGAAGGATATGTCTCCGATTGAGGAGGGCTGCCAGTGCCCGGTGTGTGCCGGACAGATCCGTCCGGACGGAAGCCGGAGCGGCGGCTACTCGAGAGCGTATCTCCGTCATCTCCTGAAAGCCAATGAGATGCTCGGGATGCGGCTCTGCGTTCTGCATAATCTTTATTTCTATAATCATCTGATGGAGGAGATCCGGGAGCATATCCGGGACGGCAGCTTCCCTGAGTGGAAAGAAGAGATAGTCAGAAAGATGGAGATGTGATATGATTTCCCATATTGTGAATCAGGAGGAGTTTATGAATTCTAATCTTGTTATGCCGATTTATTTTGTGGTTATCGTTGCGGTGTTTTATTTTATCGGCATCCGTCCGCAACAGAAGGAAAAAAAGAGACAGCAGGAGATGCTGGCATCCGTTGCGGTCGGGGATACCGTACTGACGACTTCCGGATTTTACGGTGTGGTGATTGACCTGACAGACGATACTGTGATTGTGGAGTTCGGCTCCAACAAGAACTGCCGCATCCCGATGCAGAAGGTCGCCATCGCGCAGATCGAAAAGCCCAGTGCAGGCTGATCGAAAAGGAAAGAGAGGGCTGGCCGGCTCTCTCTTTTTTCGCGGGCAGTGCGGAGCATCCGCCCGGACGGAGTGAAGTCAGCGTACGAAGAAAAGAAGATGAAGGAGAAAAGATGAAGGAGAATATCCTGGTTATATTCGGCGGAAGATCCACGGAGCATGAGGTTTCCTGCAAATCCTGCGTGAACGTGGTGGACTGCATCGATACGCAGAAGTATAACATCATCCTTGTGGGGATCACCAAAGAGGGGGAGTGGAAGTATGTGACGGAGCTTTCACAGATCAGGGATGACAGCTGGAGAGATGCGGAAAGTCTGGCATCTCTTCTGCCGGACCGTACACTTAAATCCCTTCTGATCCGGGACAAGGGAGAACTGCGTCTCCAGAAGGTGGATGTGATCTTTCCGGTGCTGCATGGGATCAACGGAGAGGACGGAACCATTCAGGGGCTCTTTGAGCTTTCCGGAATCCCCTATGTCGGCTGCGGTGTTCTCGCTTCTGCTCTGTCGATGGACAAGCTCTCCACAAAGAAAATCGCGGAGGCACCTTTAAAAGCGCTCGGCGTCCGGCAGGCAAAGTATGTCCCGATTCTGAAAAGGGATATGAAGGACGGGAAAAAAGTGACGGACTCTATAGAGGCAGAGCTCTCTTATCCGGTATTTATCAAGCCCAGCAATGCCGGCTCCTCCTGCGGCGTGTCCAGGGCGGAAGATCGCGAGGAGCTGCTTCGGGGGCTTCGGAAAGCCTTTACTGTAGACCGTAAAGCGCTGGTGGAGGAAACCATCCTTGGCAGAGAGCTGGAATGTGCGGTTTATTATGACGGCGGAGAAGATGTTTTTGTCAGTGGGGTCGGAGAAATACGGGCAGCGGGAAGCTTTTATGATTACGATGCGAAGTACAATAACCCATCCTCCGAAACCGATGTGGATCCGGAACTGCGTGAGGAGGACCGTGAAACCATCCGAAATGCCGCGAAGGCGGTATTTACGGCAGTGGACGGATTCTCTCTTTCCAGAGTGGATTTCTTCCTTACGGAGGACGGTGTTGTTTTTAATGAGATCAATACACTTCCGGGATTTACCAGTATCTCCATGTATCCGATGCTGATGGAGAAGGCGGGGATTTCGAAGAAGACACTGGTGGAAAACCTGATTCAGGGAGCGAAAAATCGTCCGGTACAGGAGCTTTCATGAAGGTCTCCATCACGATGGAAACAGTCCAGAGGGTGGACGGGGAGGAAGAGCTGCTTCGCCATTTTGCGACGGGGATTCTCCGGGAGAACGGGGACAGAAGCTTCCTCAGCTATCTGATGGACGGCATCCATCATGAGATGGAGCTGGATCGCAGGGAGCACAGGCTGACAGTCGTCCGGAACTGGAAGGAGGAACAGCAGATCGTTTACCAGACGGGACTTCTTCACGCGGTTCGTTATGATACTCCGGTCGGGGCGATGGATCTTCAGTTTCTGACCCATGATTTTTTCTGCGGGCAGGGGGAGGATGCCGGAGAGCTTACGATTTCTCTTCGCTATGAAATTCTTCAGTTCGGCTCAAAGGCGATGGACTGTGAACTTAAGATTGCAATTTTACCTTTGAAAGCATAAGATAACAGAGATTTATATAGAAAGACGAGGACGATATACATGTACCTGGCAATTCATCTTGGAACCGTGGCGACCGTGCTTCTGGTGATCCTGGTTCTGCTTCTGATTTTACTGGTGGCGATGTACTTTGCGGGACGCCGGATGCAGCAGCAGCAGGCGGAACAGCAGCCGCTCATCGAAGCGAATACCATGGAGCTTTCGATGCTCATCATTGACAAGAAGCAGATGCATATCAGGGAAGCGGTAGCTGCGGGGCTTCCGGAGCAGGTTCGCGAGCAGACCCCGTTCTATCTGAGGCTTTCGAAGCTCCCGGTGGTAAAAGCCAAGGTGGGGCCGAGAATCATGACCCTGATTGCAGATCCGAAGGTATTCCCGCTGCTTCCTCTGAAGAAGGAGGTCAAGGTGGCGATCTCCGGACTCTATATTCGTTCCATCAAGTCCGCACGCGGCGGGCTGGAGCAGCAGCCGAAGAAGAAACCGGGGCTTCTCGCAAGACTGCGCGGCGGAAATAAGAAGAGCTGAGAACGGAAAGGGAGGGACATGCGTCTCTCTCTTTTATTTTGCAAATTCCCGTATTGACAGGTATTTCATGCGATGTTAGTATGAAGTTTGCTATTTTGGAGTCCTAGGCATATTTTGCCCTTTTTCAGAGAATGTGCCCGGTTTCCATATGTGAACTGTCGGTAAAAATACGAGGATGTGCAAGCATCCGGATAACAGGAGTGAACGGTCAATGGAAAAAAGCAAGATGCGTCCGGTGAAATCGGGTAAAAACGTCAGAATGACGTTCTCTCAAAGAAAAGAAGTCCTGGAAATGCCGAACCTGATTGAAATCCAGAAGGATTCCTATCAGTGGTTTCTGAAGGATGGGCTGAAGGAAGCCTTTGCGGATATCTCTCCGATACAGGACTTTGCAGGCCACATGAGCCTGGAGTTTGTTGACTTTAGACTTTGTGAGGATGAGAAGAAGTACAGCATTGAGGAGTGCAAGGAACGCGATGCAACCTACGCGGCTCCCCTCAAGGTGAAGGTTCGTCTCATGAACAAGGATAAGGACGAGATCAACGAGCATGAGATTTTCATGGGAGATTTGCCGCTGATGACGGAAACCGGATCTTTTGTGGTCAATGGTGCGGAGCGTGTTATCGTTTCCCAGCTGGTCCGTTCCCCGGGCATCTACTATGGCATAGATCATGATAAGATCGGCAAGGAGCTTTATTCTGCGACCGTGATTCCGAACCGCGGCGCATGGATTGAGTATGAGACCGACTCCAATGATGTTTTTTTTGTGCGTGTTGACCGTACCCGCAAGGTGCCGGTAACGGTATTTATCCGTGCGCTCGGCGTCGGTTCCAATGCGGAGATTATCGACCTCTTCGGCGAGGAGCCGAAGCTTCTGGCTTCCTTTGAGAAGGACCCGTCCGACAACTATCAGGACGGACTTCTGGAGCTGTATAAGAAGATTCGTCCGGGCGAGCCGCTCTCCGTGGATTCCGCACAGTCGCTTTTGAACTCCATGTTTTTTGACCCGCGCCGCTATGACCTTGCGAAGGTAGGACGTTATAAATTCAATAAGAAGCTGCATCTGAAGAATCGTATCAAGGGCCATACGCTGGCGGAGGATGTTGTGGACTTCCGCACCGGTGAGGTGATTGCGGAAGCCGGCGAGAGCGTCAGTCTCGAAAAGGCGGTCGAGATTCAGGATGCGGCGGTTCCCTTTGTGTGGATCGATGGTCCCACAAGGAAGGAAAAGGTTCTTTCCTCTCTGGAGGTGGATGCCGCAAAGTATCTTCCGGCATCCTTTGATCTCGAGGAGCTGGGAATTCGTGAGCTTGTCTACTATCCGGAGCTGAGGAGAGTTCTCGATGAGAATGAGGGAGCTTCCGAGGCACAGCTGAAAGAGGCAGTGCAGAAGAACCTTTCCGGTCTGATTCCGAAGCATATTACAAAGGAGGATATCTTCGCTTCCATTAACTACTGTATGCATCTGGAAGAGGAAATCGGCACTTCCGATGATATCGATCATCTCGGGAACCGCCGGATCCGTGCTGTCGGGGAACTTTTGCAGAATCAGTACCGCATCGGCCTTTCCCGTATGGAGAGAGTGGTGCGGGAGCGCATGAGCACGCAGGATATCGAGGAGATTACCCCGCAGTCCCTCATTAACATCAAGCCGGTGACAGCCTCGGTGAAGGAGTTCTTCGGCTCTTCCCAGCTCTCGCAGTTCATGGATCAGAACAATCCGCTGTCCGAGCTTACCCATAAGAGAAGGCTTTCCGCGCTCGGACCCGGAGGACTTTCCAGAGACCGTGCCGGCTTCGAGGTGCGTGACGTTCACTATACCCACTACGGACGTATGTGCCCGGTAGAGACCCCCGAGGGACCGAATATCGGACTCATCAATTCTCTGGCCTCATATGCCCGTATCAATGAGTACGGGTTTATTGAAGCCCCTTATCGCATGGTGGACAGAAGTGACCCGAAGAACCCGCGCGTCACGGATGAGGTGGTTTATCTTGCGGCGGATGAAGAGGATATCTATGTGGTGGCACAGGCCAATGAGCCGATCGATGAGAAGGGATATTTTATCAATGATTCCGTTACCGGTCGTTACCGGGAGCAGAACTCTGCCTTCCCGAAGGCCAGCATTGACATGATGGATGTGTCCCCGAAGATGGTATTCTCTGTGGCAACTTCCATGATTCCGTTTCTTGAGAACGATGATGCGAACCGCGCCCTGATGGGCTCCAACATGCAGCGTCAGGCAGTGCCGCTTCTTACGACGGAGAGCGCAGTGGTGGATACCGGTATGTCCAACAAGGCAGCAGTAGACTCCGGCGCATGTATTGTCGCGAAAAACAGCGGTGAGGTTCTGAGTGCCGCCTCCAACAGGATTGTGATTAAGAGGGATAAGGACGGTGTTCTGGATGAGTATCGTCTCATGAAGTTCATGCGCTCCAACCCCTCCAACTGCTATAACCAGAAGCCCATCGTTTCTGCACATGACCATGTCGAGGCGGGCGATGTGATTGCGGATGGTCCTTCCACCTCCAACGGAGAGATTGCGCTCGGAAAGAATCCGCTCATCGGATTTATGACCTGGGAGGGCTATAACTACGAGGATGCCGTTCTGCTTTCGGAGAGACTGGTGCAGAATGATGTCTATACTTCTGTCCATATCGAGGAATATGAGTGCGAGGCGAGAGATACCAAGCTGGGGCCTGAGGAAATCACTTCGGATGTGCCGGGTGTCGGTGATGATGCACTGCATAATCTTGATGAGAGAGGAATCATCCGTATCGGTGCAGAGGTCCGTGCCGGAGATATTCTGGTCGGCAAGGTAACGCCGAAGGGAGAAACCGAGCTGACGGCGGAGGAGAGACTGCTTCGTGCAATCTTCGGAGAGAAGGCAAGAGAGGTCCGTGATACCTCCTTAAAGCTGCCGCACGGCGCCTATGGTACCGTGATCAATACGATGGTATTTACAAGAGAGAATTCTGACGAGCTGGCACCGGGGGTTTCCGAGTCGGTCCGCATCTATATCGCGCAGAAGAGGAAGATCGGTGTCGGGGATAAGATGGCAGGCCGTCACGGAAACAAGGGTGTCGTTTCCCGTGTGCTTCCGGTGGAGGACATGCCCTATCTTCCGAACGGCAGGCCTCTGGACATCGTACTGAACCCGCTCGGTGTGCCGTCCCGTATGAATATCGGACAGGTTCTCGAGCTACATCTGTCCCTTGCGGCAAAGGCACTGGGCATCGACGTATCGACTCCGATTTTTGACGGTGCAAACGAGACGGATATCCAGCAGACCCTGATTCTTGCAAATGACTATGTGAACGGCTCCTGGGAGGAGTTTAGCAAGAAGCATAAGGCAGAGCTGAACCCGGAGGTCTATGAGTATCTGGGCTCGCATCTTGCGCACAGAGAGGAGTGGAAGGGAGTTCCGCTCGGTGCTGACGGCAAGGTGCAGCTTCGTGACGGGCGTACCGGAGAGAAGTTTGACGGACCGACCTCCATCGGCTTTATGCACTATTTAAAGCTCCACCACCTGGTGGATGATAAGATCCATGCCCGTTCCACGGGGCCGTACTCTCTGGTAACTCAGCAGCCGCTCGGCGGTAAGGCACAGTTCGGCGGACAGCGTTTCGGAGAGATGGAGGTCTGGGCGCTCGAGGCGTATGGCGCTGCCTATACCCTGCAGGAGATCCTGACCATGAAATCCGATGATGTCGCAGGCCGTGTCAAGACCTATGAAGCGATTATCAAGGGGAAGAATATTCCGGCACCCGGGGTGCCGGAGTCCTTCAAGGTGCTTTTGAAGGAAATGCAGGCGCTGTGTCTCGATATGAGAGTTCTCGATGAGGATCAGAATGAAGTGGAGATCACCGAGGATCTGTACGACGCCAACCAGGATATGCACCGGCTTCTCTCCGGTGGAGATACCCGTTATCAGAGACGGGAGGAGAATCTGGGTGCGATGGGCTATCAGAAGCAGGAGTTTGAAAACGGGGAACTCGTTACGGCAGAGGAGGAGAGAGACGAGGATCTCTCGATGGCGGCAAGTCTCGCGGACGATATTTCCGAGGAACTCGGCGATGATAATTACGGCGACGGTGATATAGAAGGCTAAGGAGGAGAGATGGCACAACTTAGTAATGTGAATGAGCCGGTACAGTTCGATTCCATCAAGATCGGACTGGCATCTCCGGAAAAAATTCTGGAGTGGTCCTATGGTGAGGTCAAAAAGCCGGAGACCATCAATTACCGTACCTTAAAACCGGAAAAGGACGGATTGTTCTGTGAGCGCATCTTCGGACCGGTGAAGGACTGGGAGTGTCACTGCGGGAAGTACAAGAAGATCCGCTTTAAGGGCGTGGTCTGCGACCGCTGCGGTGTTGAGGTAACCAAGTCCTCCGTGCGCCGTGAGCGCATGGGGCATATCGCCCTGGCAGCGCCGGTTTCTCATATCTGGTACTTCAAGGGCATCCCCAGCCGCATGGGGCTGATTCTGGATATCAGTCCGAGGATCCTGGAGAGAGTTCTTTATTTCGCTTCCTATGTTGTCCTGGACCCGATGAATACGGGACTTTCCCGCAAGCAGGTGCTTTCCGAGAAGGAATACCGGGATGCGATTGAGCAGTACGGCTACGGCATGTTCCGCGCCGGCATGGGTGCGGAAGCGGTACTGGAACTGCTTTCCTCCATTGATCTTGAAAAGGAGTATAAGGCGCTTCGCAGAGAGCTGGATGAGTCGAGCGGGCAGAAAAGAGCCCGCATTGTCAAGCGCCTGGAGGTGGTAGAGGCGTTCCGTTCCTCCGGAAACCGTCCGGAGTGGATGATTCTCACGAATCTTCCGGTGATTCCGCCGGATCTCCGCCCGATGGTACAGCTGGACGGCGGACGTTTCGCGACCTCCGATCTGAATGATCTCTATCGTCGTATCATCAACAGAAACAACCGTCTCGCACGTCTTCTGGAGCTGGGTGCCCCGGAGATTATCGTGAGAAACGAAAAGAGAATGCTGCAGGAGGCAGTCGATGCGCTGATCGATAACGGGCGCCGCGGACGTCCCGTGACTGGTCCCGGAAACAGAGCGCTGAAGTCCCTTTCCGATATGCTGAAGGGGAAGCAGGGGCGCTTCCGTCAGAACCTCCTCGGGAAGCGTGTGGACTATTCCGGGCGTTCGGTTATTGTCGTGGGACCGGAGCTGAAGATCTATCAGTGCGGTGTGCCGAAGGAGATGGCGATAGAGCTGTTCAAGCCCTTTGTGATGAAGGAGCTGGCACAGTCGGGGCGCGCCAACAACATCAAGAGCGCCAAGAAGATGGTCGAGAGACTGGATCCGCAGGTCTGGGATATCCTTGAGGATGTCATCAAGGAGCATCCGGTGATGCTGAATCGTGCCCCCACGCTGCACAGACTCGGAATCCAGGCGTTTGAGCCCATTCTTGTCGAGGGGAAGGCGATCAAGCTGCATCCGCTTGTTTGTGCTGCCTTCAATGCGGACTTCGACGGAGACCAGATGGCGATCCACCTTCCCCTGACACAGGAGGCACAGGCAGAGTGCCGCTTTATGCTTCTTTCCCCGAACAACCTCTTAAAGCCGTCTGACGGCGGTGTGGTTGCCGTGCCGTCACAGGATATGGTTCTCGGCGTCTATTATCTCACCCAGGAGCGGGAGGGGGATAAGGGCGAGGGGATGATGTTCAAGTCCATCAATGAGGCGATTCTTGCCTATGAGAACGGCTATGTGACACTGCATGCCCGGATTCACTGCCGTGTCAATAAAGAGGTGACGGGAGAGGACGGAACGAGGAAGCATCTGTCCGGCTTGATTGAGACTACGGTAGGGCGTCTCATCTTTAATGAGATTATCCCGCAGGATCTTGGCTTTGTGGAGCGTTCCGCTCCCGGCAACGAATTGGTGCCGGAGATCAACTTCCTTGTCAAGAAAAAGGATTTAAAACAGATTCTTGAGAAGGTTATGGATGTGCATGGGGCGACCCAGACCGCACTGACTCTCGATGATATCAAGGCAATCGGCTATAAGTATTCCACCAGAGCGGCAATGACCGTATCTATCCATGATATGACCGTGCCGGAGACGAAGCCGAAGCTGCTCGAGGATGCGCAGAAGCAGATTGATCGTATCGCACAGGGCTTCCGCCGGGGTATCCTGACCGAGGAGGAAAGATACCGTGAGGTCATCGAGACCTGGCAGAATACGGATAACCAGCTGACGAAGGATCTGCTTTCCGGGCTGGACAAGTACAACAACATTTACATGATGGCAGATTCCGGCGCCCGTGGTTCCGATAAGCAGATTAAGCAGCTTGCCGGCATGCGCGGACTCATGGCGGATACGACCGGACGTACCATCGAGCTTCCGATTAAGTCGAACTTCCGTGAGGGACTGGATGTACTGGAGTATTTCATTTCGGCCCATGGTGCCCGTAAGGGACTTTCCGATACGGCGCTTCGTACTGCCGACTCCGGATATCTGACCCGTCGTCTCGTGGATGTCTCTCAGGATCTCATCATCCGGGAGATAGACTGCTCAGAGGGAAGAGACGGGATTCCGTCTATGGAAATCAGTTCTCTCATGAAGGGCGTGGAGAAGATTGAGGATCTCGAGGAGAGAATGACCGGAAGATTTGTGGCAGAGGATGTGCTGGATCCGGAGACGGGAGAGCTCGTCATCAGGGCAAACCACATGGTAACGCCGAAGAGAGCGCCGAAGATCATGGCAGCCCTCAATAAGGCGGGACGCAAGTCGCTGAAGATCAGAACCGTTCTTTCCTGCCGCAGCAAGTCCGGCATCTGCGCGAAGTGCTACGGTGCCAATCTCGCGACCGGGCAGCCGGTACAGGTCGGTGAGGCTGTCGGCATCATCGCGGCACAGTCCATCGGTGAGCCGGGAACCCAGCTGACCATGAGAACCTTCCATACCGGCGGTGTGGCAGGCGGAGATATCACGCAGGGTCTTCCGAGAGTCGAGGAGCTTTTTGAGGCACGTAAGCCGAAGGGGCTTGCCATCCTCACAGAGATTCCGGGTGTCGTGGAGATTCGCGATGCCAAGAAGAAGGAGGTTATTGTGACGGACGAGGAGTCCGGACAGTCCAAGACCTACCTGATTCCTTACGGATCCCGACTTCAGGTGATGGACGGACAGCTTCTGGAGGCGGGGGATGTTCTGACGGAGGGCTCCATCAACCCTCATGATCTTCTGAAGATCAAGGGTGTCAGAGCTGTGCAGAACTATATGATCTCCGAGGTACAGCGTGTTTATCGCCTGCAGGGTGTGGAAATCAGCGACAAGCATATTGAGATGATTGTGCATCAGATGATGAAGAAGGAGAGAATCAGCGAATCCAATGATTCCGACTTCATCCCGGGCACCACGGTGGATCATCTTGACTTCGAGGACGAGAATGATCGTCTTGTGAAGGAGGGCAGGAAGCCGGCAGAAGGAAAGAGAACGATACTTGGCATCACCAAGGCATCCCTTGCGACGGATTCTTTCATGTCCGCTGCATCCTTCCAGGAGACCACCAAAGTTCTGACCGAGGCTGCAATCAACGGCAAGGTGGATCATCTTGTCGGCCTGAAGGAGAATGTTATCATCGGCAAGCTCATTCCGGCAGGCACCGGGATGCGCCGCTACCAGAATATCCAGCTTTCTACCGATCCGGCAGAGGCGGACGGCGGGGCTGTTCTCACTGAGGATGAGGCCTTTGATGTGAATGCCGCACAGGTAGAGAGGGAAGCGCAGGAGACAGTGCTTCGGCACGAGAGAGAGAATGAGCTGTAAGAAAATTCGATTGACAAGGGTTTTCCATTAGGATAAGATGCTAAGGCGTGCGTAAAGCACGCCTTTCTTCATTGTGGTTTTTTGGGAAAAAATCATGGCAGACAGAAGAGAGTAAAAATCTCAGGAAAGGAGACCGAAATGCCAACATTTAACCAGCTAGTCAGAAAGGGCAGAGAATCTTCCAAGGCGAAGTCTGCTGCACCGGCTCTTCAGAGAGGATTCAATTCTTTAAAGAAGAGAGCAACGACAAACAGCGCGCCGCAGAAGCGAGGTGTTTGTACCGCCGTCAAGACGGCAACACCGAAGAAGCCGAATTCCGCACTCCGTAAGATTGCGAGAGTTCGTCTCAGTAACGGAATCGAAGTTACTTCTTACATTCCGGGCGAGGGACACAACCTGCAGGAGCACTCTGTGGTTATGATTCGCGGCGGCCGTGTCAAGGATCTTCCCGGTACACGTTACCATATCATCCGCGGAACACTGGATACTGCCGGTGTCGCCAACAGAATGCAGGCTCGCTCGAAGTATGGCGCGAAGAGACCGAAGGCAAAGAAGGCCTGAGGCAGCGCTCGTTTTTTAGACATGGTTATGACGGATATTTGGTCACTCAATAGATAGAGCTGTCCTGTGTCCGCATGCACTCGCTCCCGTGGGAGCAAGAGTACCGTAGATCTAAATTGGATATTTAAGGAGGGAAGTAACGTGCCACGTAAGGGACATACTCTACACAGAGACGTACTTGCAGATCCGATGTACAATTCAAAGATTGTCACCAAGCTTGTCAACTCCATCATGCTGGACGGCAAGAAGGGGATCGCACAGAAAATCGTCTATGGTGCCTTCGACCAGGTAAAGGAAAAGTCTGGGAAGGACGCACTGGAAGTTTTTGAAGAAGCAATGAACAACATCATGCCGGTACTTGAGGTTAAGGCAAAGCGTGTCGGCGGCGCCACCTATCAGGTGCCGATGGAGGTGAAGCCGGAGAGACGGCAGACCCTTGCTCTTCGCTGGCTGACCGAGTTTTCGAGAAAGAGATCGGAGAAGACGCAGGCGGAGAGACTTGCAAACGAGCTTATGGATGCAGCCAACAATACGGGGGCAGCCGTAAAGCGTAAAGAGGAAATGCACCGTATGGCAGAAGCCAACAAGGCATTTGCCCACTACAGATTCTAATAGGAGGAAACGACATTGGCTGAAAGACAGTATTCGCTTGAGCATACAAGAAATATTGGTATCATGGCGCATATCGATGCTGGTAAGACCACTCTTTCCGAGCGTATCCTCTACTATACCGGTGTAAATCACAAGATCGGTGAGACCCATGAAGGCTCCGCGACGATGGACTGGATGGCACAGGAGCAGGAGAGAGGCATCACCATCACTTCTGCCGCAACGACCTGCCACTGGACACCGGAGCATGAGCATGTAAAGATTGCCGGTGCACCGGAATACCGTATCAACATCATTGACACCCCGGGACACGTGGATTTTACCGTCGAGGTAGAGAGATCTCTTCGCGTTCTGGATGGTGCTGTAGGTGTATTTGACGCCAAGTCCGGTGTGGAGCCGCAATCCGAGAATGTATGGCGTCAAGCTGATACCTACCATGTACCGCGTATGGCATTCATCAATAAGATGGACGTTGTCGGAGCGGATTTCTTCCACTCGGTACAGACCATCGTGGACCGTCTCGGCAAGAATTGTGTCATCACACAGATTCCGATGGGAGCAGAGGACAGCTTTGTCGGTATCATTGATCTCTTCGAGGGTCGTGCCTACTTCTACAAGGACGACAAGGGAGAGGATATCGAGATTACCGATGTTCCGGAGGAGTACAAGGACCAGTACGAAGAGTACAGAACCCAGATGATTGAGAAGATCTGCGAGCTGGATGACGAGCTCATGGAGCAGTATCTGGAAGGAGAGATCCCGGAGGAGAAGGCACTGAAGGCTGCACTTCGTAAGGGAACCATCGCAGGAGATGCTATCCCCTGCCTCTGCGGGACCGCCTACAGAAACAAGGGAGTACAGAAGCTTCTGGATGCTGTCATCGACTTCCTGCCGGCGCCGACAGATATCCCGGATATCACCGGAACAGATATGGATGGCAATGAGGATTCCCGGCCGTCTTCGGATGACGCTCCATTCTCCGCTCTGGCATTCAAGATCATGACAGACCCGTTTGTGGGAAAGCTTGCCTACTTCCGTGTTTACTCCGGAACTTTAAAGACCGGTTCCTATGTACTGAACTCCACCAAGGAGAAGAAGGAGAGAGTCGGAAGACTGCTTCAGATGCACGCCAACAAGAGAAACGAGCTGGATGAGGTATTCTCCGGAGATATCGCCGCTGCCGTAGGCTTCAAGACCACGACCACCGGTGACACGATCTGCGATGAGCAGCATCCGATCATCCTGGAATCGATGGAATTCCCGGAGCCGGTTATCTCTGTTGCGATTGAGCCGAAGACCAAGGTTTCTCAGGGAAAGATGGCGGATGCTCTTGCCAAGCTTGCCGAGGAGGATCCGACCTTCCGCGTACGTACCAACGAGGAAACCGGTCAGACCATCATCTCCGGTATGGGGGAGCTTCACCTGGAGATCATCGTGGACCGTCTCCTTCGTGAGTTTAAGGTGGAGGCGAATGTCGGCGCTCCGGAGGTTGCCTATAAGGAAACCTTTACCAAGGCTGTCGATGTCGAAGGAAGGTATGTCCACCAGTCCGGCGGTTCCGGAATGTACGGACACTGTAAGGTTAAGTTCGAGCCGATGGATCCGAATGCGGAGGAGACCTTCAAGTTCGAGTCCACCGTTGTCGGCGGATCAATCCCGAAGGAGTACATCCCGGCGATTGAAAAGGGGATCCGGAATGCTGCGCAGACTGGTGTTCTCGCCGGCTTCCCGGTTCTCGGTGTTCACGCGAACGTATATGACGGTTCCTACCATGAGGTCGACTCCAACGAGCGTGCCTTTGAGTTTGCCGGATCTATGGCATTCAAGGCGGCAATGCAGAAGGGGGATCCGATCCTGATGGAGCCGATTATGAAGGTGGAGATTACGACGCCGGAGGAATATATGGGTAACGTCATCGGCGACGTCAACGCCCGCCGCGGACGTATCGAGAGCATGGAGGATATCCCGTCCGGCAAACAGGTCAACGGTTTTGTGCCTCTTTCCGAGATGTTCGGCTATGCGACCGACCTTCGCAGCAAGACACAGGGACGTGCGAATTACTCCATGTTCTTCGATCATTATGAGAAATGCCCGAAGAATATACAGGAGAAGGTGCTTTCCGATCTGAAGAAGTAGGATGGCATTTCCGGGAAGCGGAATGCCGTTCCCCGGAACTTTTTCACAAGCTAAGGCTTGCGGAAAATAAATGATAATGATAAAATCATGAATACTGAGCCTGCTTTGGTAACTCCCGGAGCAGGTGCAATGTACTGCACGAAGCATGCGACGCATGCAACAGTGCGAAGCATGATTTTCGTTGTATTACATGTACTAGGAGGAATTGAAAAATGGCAAAGGCACATTTCGAAAGAACGAAGCCACACTGCAACATCGGTACGATCGGACACGTCGATCACGGCAAGACCACTCTTACCGCTGCAATCACCAAGGTTCTGGCAGCTCGTGTAGCCGGTAACACCGCTACTGACTTCGAAAACATTGATAAGGCACCGGAGGAGAGAGAGAGAGGAATCACCATCAACACCTCTCACGTGGAGTATGAGACAGAGAAGCGTCACTATGCTCACGTGGACTGCCCGGGTCATGCTGACTATGTAAAGAACATGATCACTGGCGCGGCACAGA
This sequence comes from uncultured Oribacterium sp., assembly GCA_963545355.1. Classification (GTDB taxonomy): domain Bacteria; phylum Bacillota; class Clostridia; order Lachnospirales; family Lachnospiraceae; genus Oribacterium. Next base: position 23,831 of record CAUUIW010000011.1, read on the forward strand.
TGGATGGAGCCATCCTTGTTGTGGCTGCAACCGACGGTGTTATGGCACAGACCAGAGAGCATATCCTGCTTTCCCGTCAGGTCGGCGTACCGGCTATCGTTGTTTTCCTGAACAAGTGCGATATGGTCGATGATCCGGAGCTTCTGGAGCTCGTAGAGATGGAGGTCAGAGACCTTCTTTCTGAGTACGATTTCCCGGGCGATGAGATTCCGGTTATCAAGGGATCTGCTCTTCAGGCACTGAATGATCCCTCCTCCGAGTGGGGTGACAAGATCATGGAGCTCATGGATGCCGTTGACAGCTATATTCCGGAGCCGGCTCGTGAGACGGATAAGCCGTTCCTGATGCCTGTCGAGGATATCTTTACCATCACCGGACGCGGAACCGTTGCTACTGGAAGAGTAGAGCGTGGTGTTCTTCATGTTAACGATGAGGTTGAGATCGTCGGGATCTCCGAGGAGACAGAGAAGTCTGTCATCACCGGTATCGAGATGTTCCGTAAGCAGCTGGATGAGGCTATGGCCGGTGACAATGTCGGTCTTCTGCTCCGCGGGATCAACCGTGACCAGATCGAAAGAGGTCAGGTTATCTGCAAGCCGGGCTCTGTAAAGTGCCATAAGAAGTTTACTGCTCAGGTTTACGTTCTGACCAAGGATGAGGGCGGACGTCATACTCCGTTCTTCACCAACTATCGCCCGCAGTTCTATTTCAGAACAACGGACGTAACCGGTGTCTGCAATCTTCCGGAAGGAACTAAGATGTGCATGCCCGGCGATAATACCGAGATGGAAGTGGATCTGATCCATCCGATCGCTATGGAGGAAGGTCTTCGCTTCGCCATCCGTGAGGGTGGAAGAACCGTAGGCTCCGGACGAGTTGTCAAGATTCTTGACTAATTCACAGAGTGCTATTACGAGCCCCGAGAAATCGGGGTTCTTTTTTTGAGCAGCGAGGGAGATTGCCCGGGCAAACCTATCTTTTTGACTGGAACCTGCTCCTGCAAAGCTATGGGGTGGAAGTAGCTTCTCCCAATCCCCTTGCACGGTGTTGATACCAGTCATAATCATTGTTACTTGTTGGAAAGAGCAGCACTTGGTGTTGCTCTTTTTCTTTTACTTCTTCTGAAACCCCAAGGCGACAAGCTCCGGGAACATTGGGCAGAGCCCCTTTGTTGTATCATCTAAGCTTGCAGCAGAGGTCGGATGGCGTATCAAATTCAGCCAGCAGACTGTAAGGAAACTGTTACTTGCCAAATCCTTTCTGTTTTTAATAAAATGAAGAAGATTTTATGTTAAAGGAGCAGTGTATGTCGTTTCGTAAGTTATCTGTATTCATTGCATCAGCCCTGAGCTTTCTCCTGCTGACGGGATTCATAAGACCGAATGAGGGACGGTATATTAAGGCTGCCACCTATTTTTCCGACGATTATGTCGGGAACTTCTGGAACAGCGAAAGCATTTCCATGGACCGGGAGATGCAGAGGATTTCCGATGACGGCTTTAACAGCATCATTATTGCGGTACCCTGGAGAGAGTTCCAGCCGAATCCGGGGCAGTATGAGGAATATGCGATTCGGAAGCTGGACAGAGTGATGCAGACTGCCGGCGCTCATCAGCTCTCCGTCATCCTCCGGGTCGGCTATACCTGGGGAGGAATCAAGGGGATGAACGGCATGAGACGGATTCAGCGTCTTCCTGTTGACCCCAATATGAAGAACGCATGGCTTGACTATGTGAAAAAGATATATCGCTCCGCTTCGATTTATCCGAATTTCGGCGGCGGGTTTCTGACCTGGGAGGATTTCTGGACGATTACCTCGGAGCTTGGCTCTCAGGGAAACAGCATGAAATCCGTGAAGGATGCCGCGGATTCCGGCTATGCAGAGTTTGCGAGAACACATTACAGCATGGAGGAGCTTCGGCAGCTCTATCAGGACGATTCCCTGACAAAGGAGACCATTTACTTTCCGAGGGGGGATTCCGGCGCGAGGAAGGTGATGCTGGAGTGGTTTGACGATTATCTCAATTCTCTTCTGAAGCAGTCTCAGAATGTCTTCCCGAATCTGTCTCTGGAGACAAGGCTGGATGTGGATCCGGTACAGATGCCGGACGGCTCGACTCATGGCGTCAGTCATGAGTCGACCTTCTCTGTCGGAAATGCCTCCTACAGCGCGACGATGTATTCGGTGCAGATGGGCATCGGCGGCTCTCTCGATGCGATGGCAGTGCTGCCGAAAACCGCGGAGCTTCTGGGCAGGGCAGGCTCCGTCAAACCGGTCTTTGTGGATCAGTTTCTTTTCACCGACAATACACCGGGCTTCGAGCAGGATGCCCGTTTCCCGAACGATGAGGAGATCAACCGTTATCTGCAAAATGTTTCCCCGGTGCTGAAGGAGCACTCCATCGGCTATGGAATCTGGACTTACCGGGACTATGCGGACAACGTACTTTATAATGCACAGTTTGCGCTGGGAAGATCCGGCTGGGAGTTCTCCGGCCAGGCGAAGGTGGTCAGCTATGAGGGCTCCAATGCCGCCAAGCTGAACAAGGGCGGCAGCATCGCACAGAAGCTGCCCTGGGAGGACAGCGGACGGAAGCCTGCGGCGGTCAAGGTACAGATGCAGGTGGACGGATCCGGTACCATTCGGGTGCTGGGAGATCAGGACAGCAGAATCATAAAGGTCGGCGGGAAGCAGACAGTGGATTTCGATTTCGGTCAGACGCATACCCATTTCCAGATAGAATGTCTGGACGGTGAGGTTTATCTTGATGATATCAAGGCGTATACCTTCATCACGGAGGGAAAGCTCTATCATGAGAACGGGGCTGAGGGTACAGCGATTGCCTCGATCCGGGAGCTGAATCAGAAACTTCGATAATACCATACGGATTTTCGCTCTCTGCACAGTATTCATCCATGGAGACGGTACAGCGGTGGAATGCCAGAAAGAAGGGATGGGACGGTACTGCCGTCCCGGACTTTCCAATCTTCCGTAACTCGTGTATGATAAACAGATAAGATGAGTGTCGGAAGCTGATATCCGGCATATTATTTCATCCTTTTAGAGAGGAGTCCGTATGGAGTCATTCAGCTATTACGCGCCAACGAAGGTATATTTTGGGAGAGGGGAAGAGAATCATGTCGGCTCTTATCTGCGGCGGCTTTCTGCTTCCCGGGTGCTTCTGCACTATGGCGGGCAGTCGGCGGAGAGGTCGGGACTCCTCCACCGGGTGCGGAAATCCCTGAAGGAGGCCGGGCTCTCTGTGACAGAGCTCGGCGGGGTACACCCCAATCCGGCGCTCTCTCTGGTGCGGGAAGGCATTGCCCTCGGACGGAGGGAAAAGGTGGACTTTGTTCTTGCGGTGGGCGGCGGCTCCGTCATTGACAGCAGCAAGGCGATTGCACACGGCATCGCCAATCCGGAGCTGGACCCCTGGGAGATTCAGACCCGAAGGGTGAGTCCGGAAAAATCCTTAAAAAAGGGTGCGATTCTGACCCTGAGTGCCGCGGGATCCGAGATGTCCAACTCCTGTGTCATCACCAATGAGGACAGCGGGGAGAAGAGGGGCTTTAACGCGGATATCAACCGCCTGGATCTTGCGATTGAAAATCCGGAGCTGACCTTTACGGTCGATGCCTTTCAGACCGGCTGCGGCGCTGTCGATATCAGCATGCACACGATGGAGCGTTATTTCGGAAAGGGTGAGCCGCAGCCGCTGACCGATGCGATTGCGGAGGCTGTGATGCGGGAAAACAACAGGGCTGGAAAGCTCTGCATCGAGGAACCGGAGAACTATGAGGCGAGAGCCACGATGATGTGGGCATCCTCCCTCGCGCACAATGATCTGACGAGCTGCGGCAGAAGCTTCCTGATGCAGGTGCATCAGCTGGAGCATGAGATCTCCGGGATGTACCCGAGGATAGCACATGGCGCCGGCCTTTCCGCACTCTGGGCATCGTGGGCGAGATATACCTACCGGGCACAGCCGTCCCGATTTGCGACATTCGCAAGGACGGTCTGGGAAATCAGGGAGGAAGGCAGGACAGAGGAAGAGACGGCGCTTGCCGGGATTCTGGCACAGGAAAATTACTACCGCTCCATCCACATGCCGACGAGCCTCAGGGAGCTGGAGCTTCGTCCGGAGGATCTGCCGGTTCTGGCGGAGAATTGCAGCTTCCATGGAAGGAGGGTGCTGGATGGTGCCTTTGTACTGAGGGCCGATGATATTTTGATGATTTATCAGATGGCGATGGAGGCATAGGTTCTGATGGACAGAGATTTCAATAATTTAGACGAGCTCAGCAATGCGCTTGAGGAGCGCCAGGGTCTGCGTCCGATCCGGCGAGGGAAAGAGAGACAGAGAAGCACCGATGCCAATCTCCGGAAGCGGGTCGGAAACCGACAGAGCAGAGGGGAGAGGTTCGAGAGAAAAGCACCGCGCCCCGGTTCTGACGAAATCGCGATTCTGTCAGAGCCGGGAATTCTGGCGATTCCGGCGGTGATCGTGGTGCTGATTGTTTCGATTCTGATTCTGGACCGCGGCAATGCCTCGCCTAACGGGGATATCTACAGGGCAACGGAGAGTAGCGTGGAAAGCAGTGGGGAAACGGGCAGCACAGAGGAGACGCAGGACCCTAAGATTGTGGCTGCCAGTAATGACTCGTCTCTGAACCAGTTCTTTACGGATTACTTTGCTGCGAAGTTGCAGGTGGATGTCAATAAGCTTGCGGAGATGAGCGATGTCGATCTCAGCACGGAGCAGAAACAGAATCTCAGCGTACAGCTGAAGGTGCAGAGCGGTTATATCGAGGGCTACAACAATCTGAAGGTTTATGCCGCCAACGGCTTAAAGGAGGGCGAGAAGATTGCCTTCGTCAGCTATGATGTAAAGTTCCGGCGGGCGGATACGCCGGCGCCTTCGATACTTTATGCCTATATGAAGAGGGGCACTGACGGATCGTATAAGCTGACGGAGAATCTGACACCGGAGGAGGCACAGTATGTCAATGACTATACGACCAATCATCAGGAGGTTAAGGATCTCGTGAACGGGATCAATACCTCTCTTCTGAGCGCGGTTTCCAATGATTCCCGTCTCGCTGTGTTTTATGACGCCTTTCAGACCGGAAGAATTTACCGGGAGGATCAGTCGAAGATTGATTCCGAAGTCAATCTGATTTCGATACAGACCGAGGCGGAGACCTCGTTTTCGACAGAATCCGGCGGGCAGTCAGGGAAAAAATCCTCGGGAAAGAACAAGAGCTCTGAAGGAATAAAATCGAAGGAGAAAAAGAAATCGTCCGGCGGCGATCAGAAGGATGCGATCAATGCGGGGGATCCGGGAGAGAGCAGCAAGGCAGAGACAAAATCGACACAGAAGGAGGCAACAAAGGCCGGTACGGATACCGGGGAGGGGGCACCGACAGCAGCGGAAACAAAGGCTGCGGAGAGCAGTGCGGCACCGGCAGGCTCCGGCGCGGGAGCGGATGTCATTGAGATTGACAGAAACCCGGGTGCCTGAGCACATATCAGGAGAGCAGCAGAATTGACCCGCACCATGCGGGTTTTCTGCTGTCCGTAAGAGTGAGGAAGCTGCCGGATTTTCGGGCAAATGCAGGAAAAGAGCTGAGAGAGTTATGGAAACAAAAGATTTTTATTTTGATTTGCCGAAGGAGCTGATTGCGCAGGATCCGCTGGAGGAGCGCTCGAGCTCCCGGCTGCTTCTGATGGACAGGAAAAGCGGAGTCATAGGACACAGACATTTTTATGAAATACTGCAGTACCTTCACCGGGGAGACTGTCTTGTGATTAACGATACCCGGGTGATTCCGGCACGCCTTCATGGCGTGAAGGAGGAGACCGCTGCGCTGGTGGAGGTGCTTCTTCTCCGCCGTCTTACAGAGACGGATTGGGAGTGTCTGGTGCGCCCGGGAAAGAAGCTGAGAAGCGGCGCCAAAATCAATTTCGGGGATGGTACGCTTTGCGGGGAGATCACAGAGCAGCTGGAGGACGGAAACCGTGTCATTTCCTTCCGCTTTGAGGGGATCTTTGAGGAGGTGCTGGATCGGCTCGGAGAGATGCCTCTTCCGCCGTATATCACACATCAGCTACAAGATAAATCCCGCTACAATACGGTCTATGCGAAAAATGACGGAAGCGCCGCGGCGCCGACAGCGGGATTGCATTGGACGGAGGAGCTTCTGCAGGAAGCGGGGCAGAGAGGTATCTGCATTGCCCATGTTACCCTACATGTCGGACTCGGCACCTTCCGTCCGGTCAAGACGGAGGCGCTGGAGGAGCATCATATGCACTCTGAGTTTTACCGTATCGAGCCGGAGGAGGCAGAGAAGATCAACCGCTGCAGAAAAGAGGGAGGGCGCATTATCTGTACCGGCACCACCTCCTGCCGGACGCTGGAGTCTGCCGCTCTTCCGGATGGGACGATTCCGGCAAAGAGCGGGTGGACGGATATCTTCATCTATCCGGGCTACCGCTTTAAGGCGATGGACGGGCTGATTACCAATTTCCATTTGCCGGAGTCCACCCTGATCATGCTGGTTTCCGCTTTTACGGGACGGGAGCGGGTTCTTCACGCATATCAGGAGGCGGTAAAGGAAGGATATCGTTTCTTCTCTTTTGGGGATGCCTGTTTCTTTGCGGATTTTGAACAAGGAGAGCTTTCTTGAGAATCAATAAATATCTCTCGGAAATGGGAGTCTGCTCGAGGCGGGAGGCGGACAGGCTGCTCTCCGGCGGGCGTATCAGCCGAGACGGGCATGTGCTTCAGCTGGGAGACAGCGTGGAGCCGGGGGATATCCTTCGGATTGACGGGAAGGAGATACGGAAGGAAATGCCGCGGCCTGTGCTGCTCCGCTACTATAAGCCGAGAGGGGTGATCTGTACGAGCAGCGAAAAGGACAGAGGGCAGACGCTCCGTGAGGCGGTGGATTATCCGGAGCGGCTGTTTCCGATCGGGCGTCTCGACAAGGAATCGGAGGGGCTTCTGCTTCTGACCAATCAGGGAGAGCTTGTCAACCTTGTCAACCGTGCCAGGAATTATCATGAGAAGGAGTATATCGTGACGGTAAACCGCCCTCTTACGAAGGACTTTCTTCGCAGGATGGCAGACGGGGTGGAGCTTCCGGAGCTGGATACTACGACCCGTCCCTGCGAGGTTTTTCCCGAGAGAGGGCAGAGGCTTACAGAAAGCAGGAGCTTTCACATCATCCTGACCCAGGGGTTGAACCGCCAGATTCGCCGTATGTGCCGGGCTCTCGGCTATGAGGTGGAGAGACTGAAGCGGATCCGGGTCATGAAGGTGACGGTCGAAGGTCTGAAAGAGGGAGAGTGGGAAGAAATTTCCCAGGAGGAGCTGGGGCTCGGCTGATTCCCTCAGCTCTTTCGGAGCACTGATAAAGTATGCCTTGGAAGAGCTGAGGAAGAAGCTTCGTTGCAGTCGAAGGAGGAATCGGGAGAGAAGAGATGAAAAATAAAAAAACCGAAAATATCCGGGAGATGCAGTCGCTCCTCCGGGAGCTGCGTCCGGCAGCCCGTGCCTATTATCAGGAGGGCAGGGAACTCATGTCCAACCGGGACTATGATGAAAAGTATGACCGGCTCCGGCGTCTCGAAAAGGAGAGCGGAGTCATACTGTCCGGCTCTCTGACGCAGCAGGTCGGCTATGAGGTCCTGTCATCGCTTCCGAAGGAGCGTCATCCTTCTCCGATGCTTTCTCTTGATAAGACCAAGGACAGGGAAGTGCTCCGGGATTTTCTCGGCGAGGAGGAAGGGCTTCTTTCCTGGAAACTGGACGGATTGACCGTGGTTCTCCGCTATGAGGGAGGCGAGCTTCAAAAGGCGGTTACCCGGGGGAATGGGGAAATCGGTGAAGTGATCACCCAGAATGTCAGAAATTTTGAGAATGTTCCGATACGGATTCCGTTTTCCGGCTCCCTTCTTCTCCGCGGAGAAGCGGTAATCAGCTATGCGGATTTTGAAAGAATCAATCAGGAGATTCCGGAGACAGATGCCAGATATAAAAATCCGAGAAATCTCTGTTCCGGCTCCGTACGACAGCTGGATCCGGAAATCACCGGAAAGCGGCATGTCAATCTCATTGCCTTTGCCCTTGTTTCCGCGGAGGAGAAGGGAGTGCCCGTCGATTTCCATGACTCGCACGAAGAGGAATTTATCTTTCTGGAGCAGCAGGGCTTTACGGTTGTGGAATATCGGAGGGTAAATAAGAATACGATTTTTCAGGAGATTGAAGCATTCTCCAAACGTATCTCGGAGAATGCCTTTCCGTCGGACGGATTGGTACTGCTCTATAATAATGTGAGCTATGGTCTTTCTCTTGGCAGAACCGCAAAGTTCCCGAGGAATGCGATGGCATTTAAATGGAGCGATGAGGTGGCAAATACCCGCCTCCTGGAAGTCGAGTGGTCCGCCTCCAGAACCGGACTTCTGAACCCGGTTGCGATCTTTATGCCGGTTGAGCTGGAGGGGACGACCGTGCGGAGGGCAAGCCTTCACAATCTGTCCTGCTGTGAGGAGCTTCAGCTGGGAATTGGGGATGAAATTACGGTTTATAAAGCCAATATGATTATCCCGCAGATCGCGGAGAACCTGACCCGTTCCGGAACCCTGAAAGCGCCGGAGCGCTGTCCTGCCTGTCAGAGCCCGACGAGGATACGTCAGGAGAAGGAGGCAAAGACCGTTTACTGCGAAAATCAGGACTGTCCGGCAAAAAGGATCAAGAACTTCTCTCTCTTTGTTTCGAGAGATGCCCTGAATATTGACGGGCTCTCTGAGATGACACTCGAAAAGCTGCTCTCTCTCGGCATGGTTTCCGATTTCTCTGACCTCTTTCATCTGGAGAGGCACAGGGAGAGACTGATCACGATGGAGGGGTTCGGAGAGAAATCCTATCAGAATCTCCTTCAAAGCGTCGAGAAGTCCAGAGAGACGACAGTTGCGAGACTGCTCTATGGTCTCGGTATCCCCGGTATCGGTGTTGCCAACGCAAGAATGCTGAGCCGTCACTTCCATGCTTCTCTGGAGGCGCTGGAGCAGGCGGAGCTTTCTGATTTCCTGTCCTGTGACGGGATCGGAGAGGTGCTGGCAGAGAGCCTGTACCATGCGTTCCGGGGAGAAGCGCTCCGGGAGGAGCTTTTCAAGCTTCGGTCGGAGCTGCATTTTACGGACGAGCTCACAGAGGAGGAGCTTTCCGGAGAAAAGCCGCTTTCCGGAAAGACGGTCGTCATTACCGGATCTCTCGCGCATTTTAAAAATCGGAGGGAGCTGGAGGAGAGAATCGAGACAGCGGGAGGAAAGAGTGCCGGATCTGTCTCGAAAAATACTTCCTACCTTGTGAATAATGATATCGCTTCTGATTCCGCGAAGAACAGAAAGGCGAAGAGTCTGTCGGTACCCATCGTGACGGAAGAAGAGTTTATAAAGATTTTGGAGGGAGAGCTATGACAGGAGAAGGATATGATATTTATTTTCCGAACCTTCATCTCGGGATCAGACATCTGGTGAATTCGGTATCGCCCTTTGGCTTCCGAATTGCCTTTTACGGCATGATTATCGGCGTCGGGATGCTGCTCGGCATCCTGGCTGCGAACCGGGATTATATCCGTCATCAGGGGAAGGGAGAGGATTTGCAGGACTTCGCTCTTGTGACCCTGGTTCTGGCTATCCTCGGGGCGAGACTTTACTATGTGCTCTTTCAATGGAGCTATTACAGTGCGCATCCCGCGGAAATTCTCAATATCCGGCAGGGGGGACTTGCGATCTACGGCGGGGTTCTCATGGCGCTTCTTTGTATGTATCTCTTTACGAAAAAAATTCGGAAGATTTCCTTCTGGAAGCTCGGGGACAGCGCGGTAATCGGGCTGATACTCGGGCAGGCGATCGGACGCTGGGGGAATTTTTTCAATGCGGAAGCCTTCGGCAGACCTTTTACCGGCTTTCTCAGCATGCGTCTGAAGGAAAGCATCATAAACCCGAATATGCTGGATGCAGAGGTACGGAAAGCGGCATTCTCCTATCAGGGCATCCGTTATATTCAGGTGCATCCCACCTTTCTCTATGAGAGCTGCTGGAATCTTCTGGGATTCCTCCTTCTAAACCTTCTGTCCCGGAAAAAGCTTCCGACAGGTACGGTATTTCTCAGCTATTTCTGTTGGTACGGGCTGGGAAGATTCTGGATTGAGGGACTGCGCACGGATTCCCTGATGCTGTTCGGAAGCGGAATCCGCGTCTCACAGGCGCTCTCTCTTCTGCTTCTTTCGGGGGCTGCCGTTCTTTTATGCCGTCGCAGCTTATTACGGAGAGGGAAGGAAACGACGGCGTAGAGTTATACAGACGCAGGAAGGAGGGGATATTTCATGAAAAAACCGAATCTTCTGTTCTGGAAGCTTCTTTTTCTCCTGCTTCCTGTTTTTCTTGCCGTGCTCTGTCTTGGGATAGGGCGCTATCCTCTTACACCGGACAGAGTGCTTCGTATTCTGTATCTGGGCGCTCTGAGACAGGCGCCGGATACCAGAGAAGCTGCCGTGGTGCTGTCGATTCGGCTTCCGAGAATTTTGCTGGCGCTCCTTGTAGGGGCGGCGCTTTCCGCCTCCGGTACCTCCTTTCAGGCTTTGTTTTCGAATCCTCTGGCAACGCCGGATACTCTGGGAGTCGCGACGGGGGCGAGCTTCGGTGCGGTGCTGGCACTGCTTCTCGGGGCGGAGAATCTTTTTCTCGTGCAGTGCACGGCATTCGGCTTCGGCTTTCTGGCTCTCCTTCTGACGATGACGATCGGGCGATATCGGCAGAGAAGGTCTCTTCTGATGGTGATTCTCGGGGGACTGGTTATCTCCTCTCTTTTTAATGCGTTGATTTCCCTTGTCAAATATCTGGCGGATCCGGAGGAGGAGCTGCCGACCATAAGCTACTGGCTGATGGGCTCTCTGAGCCGTGCGAGACCAGGAAGTCTCATGTTTTCGCTTCCGTTCTTTTTTCTGGGTGCGGCAGGACTTTTTTTTCTCCGCTGGAGGCTGAATCTTCTGACCCTCCCCCGGGAAGAGGCAGAGACCTTCGGGATCTCCGTCCCGAGACTCAGATCTCTTACCATTTTTTTTGCAACCATGCTTACCGCAGCGTCAGTCAGTCTCTCGGGACAGGTGGGATGGGTGGGGCTTCTCATGCCTCATGCCTGCCGCTTTCTCTTTGGTGCGGATCATAGACGGGTGCTTCCCTTTTCGATGCTGCTGGGATCCTCCTTTCTTCTGGTGGTGGACACGCTGTGCCGATCCCTGAGCAGCGCGGAGCTGCCCTGCTCAATACTGACAGCCCTTCTGGGGGCACCTATCTTTATTCTGCTGCTCCGAAAAACAGGGGGTGTTAGGCTGTGAGAAGAAGGCAGGAGGACGGAATTTTCGTCAGGGAGGACAGGCTATGATATTTTCCGTGGAACAGGGCAGCTTTTCCTATGCAGAGCGGGAACTGCTCCGGGGAATCTGCTTCTCTCTCCAGGACGGAGAGGTGCTTTCGGTTCTCGGGAAGAACGGTGTCGGAAAAACCACGCTTCTCCGTGCCGTGATGGGACTTCTTCCCTGGGACGGAGGCGGGAGCTTTCTGGATGGAAGAGATATACGGACACTGAAAAAGCGGGAGCTGTTTCAGTCCATTGCCTACGTGCCGCAGGCGAGACAGAGGAATCTCAGCTTTACTGCAGAGGATATGATTCTGCTCGGCAGGGCGGCATACCTTTCTTTTTATCAGAATCCCTCGGAGAGGGACAGGGAGGAGGTCCTTCGGGTGATGCGGATGCTCGGGATTACGCATCTCAGGGGAAAGCCCTGTGACAGGATGAGCGGCGGGGAATTGCAGCTGGTGCTGATCGGAAGAGCTCTGGTGCAGAAACCGAAGCTTCTGATTCTGGATGAGCCGGAGTCCAATCTGGATTATGAGAACCAGCTGATGGTTCTGGAGCTGCTCCGGAGCCTTTCGGATGAAGGGAGAATCGTGATTTTCAATACCCATTATCCGGAGCACGCGCTGCGTTTTGCGGATAAGGCGCTGATTCTGCAGAGGGAGAGGAAGAACCTCTATGGTCCGGTGAGGGAACTACTCACAGAAGAGAATCTTTTGGAGAGCTTCGATACGGAGATCTGGGTTTCGGAGCTGAGAAGGGGAGAGGAGTGTATCCCCGCTGTAACAGCCGTGCGAAGAAAAGCTTTTTAGGAAATAAATCAGCTTAGTGCGACAGCCCCCTTATTCGCTGCTTTCGACGCTGATGCCGGATTTGTGTTCTACGGTGAAGTGATCCTCGAAATCACAACCGAAGTGTATCCAGATATTCACCAAATTCTTTCAAAACCTCTTCATTCGAAGTATCTGCGTCTATGGTAAACCCATCCAAAACAGTCGCCTTCGGTTCCGCATCACGACATTGCTCCAGAATCCTTCCAAAACGGGAGCCGTGATGAATACCGAACGGAACAATCGTTTTCCGGAGAAATCGTATTGCTCCAGAAATACGACAACCGGCTACGGGAGACCTCCCCACCATACCGGAGATCCGAGAAAAATTGTGTCGTAGTCATCCAGATTTGTAAGCTCACTTTTAAAGGTGAACAGTTTACTGTCTGTCTGATCCTGCCGTGCAATATCGGTCATTGTTTCAAAATCAGCATCATAAATCTCATTCACCTGAATGGAGAACTCGTCCGCGTTTTCTTTCGTGGCTGCTTCATCCGCCATTTTCTTCAGATTCTCGACATTTGTTCCGTCTGAGCCGCCCCTGAGGCTGGCCGATGCTATAGCGTCCACATCCAGGCCATCGGTAAGGATATTCTCGGCATAATCGAAATAGATCACCAGTTTTTTCTTCGCTGCATTCCCCTTTGCTGATGTAGCTTCATCTTGCTGGGAAGATGTCTGAACAGCTTCTGTCGAAGCTGATGTCGACGTCACAGCTGGATTTGATTGTGCTCCGTATCGAGGAACAGAATCCCTGTCGTAAGAACGACAGCCGCGCCTGAAACCGTACTTCTTTTCATTTCCTTCTTCCTCTCGCACTGAATTATAAATTCTTTCCGAAGAACACTTCCAGCTTATTCGCAGCCTGATCTACATATTCCGGCGCCCAGTATGTCCGGGATATGAGTCGCTCCTTTGATCAGGAAGAGTTCCCTGCTCTTCCGTCATCGAAGGATTGTCCCCCTCATACATTACCTCGCCCTGCAGTTCTTTCTTGCTTCGGCTGCTTTGTGAAGTCTCGTCGAAATGTTTTCCTTATCCGCATCCTGGAAACCGTTTCTTCTCACTCTCCCCGTGTTGAACATGGAAAGTGTCGCAACGGCTTTGATCCGCTTGTCTGCCTGTGCCGCAGCCATGGTATACCCGCCGCCTCCGCAGATTCCCAAAGAACCGATCCTGTCTGCGTCAACATAGGAAAGAGAAGAGAGATAATCCACCATGCCGCTGATGTCCGCGATGCGGTTTTCCGGATAATCGCGCTGTCTTGGCGTGCCTTCGCTTGCTCCCTGATAAGCCGCATCTGCCGCGATCGTCACATATCCCATTTCCTCCAGCTTCTGGGCAAAGAGTCCGGAGACCTGTTCCTTTACGCCGCCGTTCGGATGTGCGCAGGTAAGCGCAGGATATTTTTTATCGGAAAGCGGATCAAACCCTGCAGGGGTATAGACATTTGCCGCAATCTTAAGTCCATTCAGCATATAAGCGACCGGATGGATATTGACCTGTCCCTCCACGTTCTCCGTAATCGCATGGTCATAAACCAATCCGAATTTATTCTCTTTTTCTGCCATTTTAATTCCTCCATTATTTATTTACGACCTGAGGGTATTTCCTCTGTACTGGTTTTTGTGTACGAGTACATTATATTTTTTTTAGATGAAAGGAAACGTCAGTTTGATTTCAACAGCGTCAAGTTCTGTCCGCTGTTCACCTAAATGTGTCAAGTAATTTTGCCGCTTTAGTCAGGTACTTTGGAAATTTGCTCCCGGCGGATTCTTTTATGACGGTGTTCCGGATGTTGCAAAAAATGAGACGTAAACGAAACAAACATGACACAATATGTCTTTTTGAGATACGCCGAAGATTCCGAATCCTGAAGGGGAAATTCCGGTAAATGCTGAAAATTCGAGACATTCAAAAAATTTTTATTTTTTATCGGGATTTCAAAAAAGCTCTTAAAGAAATTGCTACATATAGGGTAAAGCAGAAAACAAAGGGCGCCGGGGAGAGCGCAGCAAGGATAAAGGAGACAAAATGAGCAGAAAAGGAGTTCTGGAAGGCGTAACGGTACTGGATCTTGGAAGGGTTTTGGCAACACCCTACTGCGGCATGATGCTGGCAGATATGGGCGCAAAGGTAATCAAGCTTGAATGTTGCAGATAAGGACCGTGGGCTAACCCGCCAGAGAAGCGTATTCCCAAGCGATCGGGCACTTCTAAAAGCCTTGTACCTGTCCACGCATGAAGCGACAAAGAAGTGGTCGATACCGGTCCGGAACCGGGGACAGCTAGCCTTATTGATATGCGCTCTGCTGTAGGCAGCTTTTTCATTTTTCTTCCATCAAGGCTCGTTCTTCTTCCGTCATGCGAATTTGAATCTGCACATTTTTTTCTGTTATTCACAGGTGAATTTCCTTACTATATTGACCAAAAATAAAAATTATGCTAATATACCAGTGGAATATACCGCTGGTATATTAGCGAGGAGACATTTGATGAAAATATCAGCAACACAACAAAAAATATTAGAGGTTGGCAAGCGGGAATTTCTGGAAAAAGGATTTAAGGATGCGTCCCTCAGGAAAATTGTAGCGGAAGCGGGATTTACCAAAGGTGCCTTTTATGGATATTATCCGGATAAAGCGGCTTTATTTGAAGCACTTGTTTCCGAAGCGGCGGATGGCTTAATAGAACAATTCAGAGCCGCACAGGACGCCCATTTCGATTTGATTCCCGAAAATAAAACTTCGGAAAGCAGAGAGCTGTCTACGAAATATCTTCTGCATTTTGTGAATTATATCTATGATTATTTTGAAGAATTCAAGCTGGTGCTCTGCTGCTCCGAGGGTACAAAATATGCAGATTATATTCACGAGCTGGTAGAACTGGATGTATCTCGTACGGAAAAATACTATGCTCTCCTCAAGGAAAAAGGCAAAATGACGGGAAATGTCAGTCATGAGCTTCATCATATGATTACCAGTGCATATTTTACAGCCGTATTTGAGACAGTAGTTCATGATATGACAAGAGAACAGGCGATGGAATATGTTGAAGAGCTTGCCGTTTTTTTCAATTCTGGCTGGGAGGGGCTTTTAAGGCTTACGTAAGGCACAAAAAATTTTACAGAATAGTTAGTCAAAACTAACATTTATGATAAAGGATGTGCTGATTATGAAAAATGAAAACCAATTATTGACCAGAGACTATATTTCCATAGGCGTCTTTTCTCTTATTTACTTTGTTATTGCATTTGTGATAGGCGGTATCGCACAGCTGACGCCTGTAACTTTTCCGTTTATGCCAATGATAGTCGCTTTATTTGCAGGCAGTGTTTTTATGCTGTATACCGCCAAAATACCGAAGCGGGGGTCGCTTGCCATACTCGGCATTCTCGCCGGAATCCTGCTGTTTGTTACCGGTATGTTCTGGATGATGTCTGTATTTTTCGTCCTATTTGGATTTATTGCGGATTTTATTTGCTTGACAGGAAATTTCAAATCATTCCGAAGGAATTTACTTGCCTATTGTGTATTTGCACTATCTCCGATGGGAGCCTATATACCTATGGTTCTGATGCCTGCACAGTTTGATGAATTCATGCACAGAAAAGGAGATGTTTCTTCTTTTGAAGGAGTCATCAATACGATCAGGGTAAATTGGTGGATTATCCCTCTGATGATTTTGGGGACAATGATCTGTGCCGTAATCGGAGGCTTTATTGGCAAAAAATTATTGAAAAAGCATTTCGAAAAAGTGGGGATGATATAGATGCTTTTGGATCCCAGAATAAAGCTTCTGATTCTATCAATAACCAGTATTTCCGTTTTCCTGAATGAAAGTATCGTCATAGAATGCCTTTTCACGGCAATCCCCGTATTCCTGCTCTTACAAGCAAAGGAACTCCGGACGGCTTCAAAATACGGAATCCTCTTTATTGTGTTATTGACGGTACAGCTGTTTGTGATATCTAAATTGCCCGTTATCATCGGGGGCATCATATATATGTTTGATGTCTATATAAGAAAACTGATTCCCTGCTTTATGCTCGGCGCATTTTTTATATGCACGACAAGGGTAAGCGCTTTTTTAGCCGCACTCAGCCGATTGCAGCTGCCCAAGGGCTTTACGATTGCACTTTCCGTTACCTTGCGATACCTTCCGACAATGGCGGAGGAATGGAATTATATGAAGGACGCTATGGCTCTTCGGGGGATAACTGCTTCTTTTACAGGATTTTTACGGCATCCGGTCAAGATCATGGAGTATGTGTATGTGCCGATGCTGGTATCCGCTTCCAGAATCTCTGATGAAATCACGCAAGCCGCTATCACAAGGGGGATTGATCATGCCGGAAGACGCAGCTGTCTGGAGAAGCTTTGTTTTTCAATCCACGATGCCCTGATGGTAATTATATATATAGGGATTATTTGTATGATGACCTTTGATTTTTTACGAGGAGGTGTATTCCCTTGATTGAATTTATCAAGCTCTCCTTTTCCTACAAGGAGTCGGAAAAAGGTTCTCTGCGGGAATTGCACTTAGATATTCCGAAAGGGCAATGTATTCTTTTATGCGGCGCATCCGGATGCGGAAAAACAACTCTTACGAGGCTGGTGAATGGGCTGATCCCTCATTTTTTTGAAGGAAGCCTTTCGGGAAAAGTAACTGTAGGAGGAATGAATGTTGCTGAAACTGAAATTTCAACTCTTTCCGATAGTGTCGGTACAGTTTTTCAAAATCCGCGAACACAATTTTTTAATACAGACACAGACAGTGAAATTGTTTTCGGACTGGAAAACAGAATGCTTGAGCCTGAAAAATTAAGACAGCAGCTTGAAAGAGTTACCAACGATTTACACATAGAAAAATTAAGAGGCCGCAATATTTTCGAGCTTTCCGGCGGAGAGAAACAGAAGATTGCATTTGCATCTATATATGCCGCGAGTCCGGATATCTTTGTATTGGATGAACCCTCCTCCAATCTGGATTTTCATTCTGTGCTTGAACTTAAAAAACTGATGGAAAGAATAAAGCAGCAGGGGAAAACGATGATCATTGCAGAACATCGCTTGTGGTATTTAACAGATATTGCAGACAGAGTCCTTTTAATGAAAGCCGGTCAAATCTTCAAGGATATGAGTATGCAGGAGTTTTGCAGGCTTCCGGTGAAACAGATACAGAATATGGGACTCAGGTGTCGAAACTTTTCTGAGATCGAAGCAAATACCGATGATAAGAAAATTTCCGACCGCAGCTTGGAGTTAAAAGATCTCCATGTCAAATATGGCGAAAAGATCATCCTGCAAAATATCTCTTTCACCGCAAACGGCGGAGAAATCGTCGCAATTACCGGTGCAAACGGAGCGGGGAAAACGACACTGGCACGTACTATCTGCGGACTTCTAAAACAAAAATCAGGAAAGATTTTCATAGGCGGAAGGGAGTTGCCTGCAAAAGCGCGAATTAAAAAATCTTACATGGTAATGCAGGATGTCGGGCATCAGCTTTTTACGGATCGTGTAGAAACCGAATGCACGCTCGGAACTAAAACAGAAAATGAGATTCACGTTGATGAAACTCTATCGATGCTGTCCCTTTCCGAATTGAAAGACAGGCATCCCTTGTCGCTTTCAGGGGTACAGAAGCAAAGGCTGGCAGTGGCAATCAGTTTACTCTGTGATAAGGAAATCCTTATTTTTGATGAACCGACCAGTGGGCTTGATTTAAAAAGCATGCGAGAAGTGGGAGCTCTGATAGAGCGTCTGTCTGCACAGGGTAAAATCCTGCTTGTTATTACACACGACATTGAATTTATAAAAACAATATGCTCCAGAGTCTTGCTTTTGTCGGACGGTAAAATAGCTGCCGATTTGAAAGGGGAAGAAAAGGAAGCTATCGAAAACTATATTTTGGCGGGAGGAGATCGGAATGAAGAATCAAAAAACTTTATATCGCTTATTTGAGTTTGCCGGATCCTGCAGGGGCTTGCTTTTCAGCTCGGTTGTTTTTGCCGTTTTCGGTGCAGGATTTGGAATTGTTCCGTATATCGCGGTTTCGCGCATAATCATTCAAATCTGCGCCGGTGATTACAGCCTGAAGTCGATCATACCGATGGCGGTAATTGCACTTTTGGGTTATCTTCTGCAGCTTGGTCTGTCCACCGTATCTACAATACGGTCTCACAGAGCCGCATTTACCGTATTGAAAAATATCCGTACGGCACTGACGAAAAAATTGTCTCGAGTGCCCATGGGATTCATCCTGGATACTCCGTCCGGAAAATTCAAAACCATGATCGTCGATACCGTTGAGAAATTGGAGCTGCCGCTTGCTCACATGATACCGGAGTTAACAGCCAATATTATGATTCCTGTGTTCATGCTGATTTATTTTATATTCCTTGACTGGAGACTGGCGCTTATTGCTCTTGCAACCTTTCCTGTCGGAATGCTCTGTTATATGGGAATGATGAAGGATTATGAGAAGCGCTATGCCAGAGTGATGAAAGCCGCCAAAGCGATGGATGCCGCTACGGTTGAATATATAGGGGGAATTGAAGTAGTCAAGGCTTTTAATCAAAGCAGTGATTCTTACCGTAGATATGCCGAAGCGGTAAGGGAGAATGAAGCTTCTAAATCGGACTGGTTCAAAAAGACAAATCCGTACTACGCGGCAGGTATTGCAATCGCACCCTCCAGTCTGATTGGAGTCCTTCCCGTCGGAAGCTTGTTTTATATCAGCGGAAGCATAAGCGCAGGCAGCTTTATCTCCTGCATTATTTTATCCCTGGGACTGATTGCTCCGCTGATTCAGGCATTGCGCTATACGGACAGCCTTGCGATGGTAGACGCCACCGTGAAAGAAATCGGCGGCCTTTTGGATACGGAAGAAATGAAACGCCCGGGAGAACGAGCACGGCTTAAAGGAGAAAAAATAGAGTTTTCCGATGTTTCCTTCTCTTACAGGGAGACGGAGGTTTTACACGGCATTTCCTTTGAGGCTGATGAAAACGAAATGACGGCTTTGGTGGGGCCGTCTGGCTCGGGCAAATCCACTGTCGCAAGACTCATTGCGTCGTTCTGGAATGCGGGAAGCGGGACCGTGAAAATAGGCGGGGTCGATGTGCAGGACATACCGCTTTCGCAGATGATGGAGCATATTTCGTATGTTTCGCAGGACAATTACCTGTTCCATCTTTCGATACGGGAAAATATACGAATCGGGAAGCCGGATGCTACAAACGAGGAAATCGAAAATGCGGCAAAAAAAGCGGCATGCCATGATTTTATTGCATCCCTTCCAGGCGGCTATGATACCGTCGTCGGAGACGGCGGAAGCAATCTTTCCGGTGGAGAAAAACAGCGTATCACGATTGCAAGAGCCATATTAAAGGACAGTCCCGTAGTTATTTTAGATGAAGCTACCGCATTTACAGACCCTGAAAATGAGTCGATCATTCAGCATTCCATCAGCAAACTTGTAGCGGGGAAAACACTGCTTGTCATTGCACATCGTATTTCTACCGTCACATCAGCCGATAAGATTATCGTCATGAATGAAGGAAATATTGAAGCCGAAGGAAAACATACGGAGCTTATCCGAAATTGTGCTCTATACAGAGAGCTTTGGAATGCACATATCAGCACAGTTGATACAAAGGAGGTGCCTGCATGATGCAGATGTTCAAACGACTTCTGGAATTTTCCGGAACGGAAAGAAAAAGATTGATTTTATCGTTTATCTTTCATATGTGTAACTCCGTATTTGAGATGCTTCCCATTATGGCTGTGCTTACGGTTCTGAACGGAATACTGTTGTCGCTCTCCGGCGGCTTCATGCCGCTTAAAACGATAGGGGTATCCTTTTGGATTATGCTTTTAAGTATTTCGGGGCGCATTTTCTTTACGAATCTTTCCGCTGTAAAAAGAACTCTTGGAAGTTTTTCCATGTGTTCCAAATGGCGTATGGCGCTTGGAGAAAAATTAAAACGCGTCCCCATGGGATATTTTAACGAGCATCGGCTGGGAGACATTACCGCGGCAGCTACGACAACGCTCGGGGATCTGGAAACCAGTGCGGTTACCGTTATGGAAGCGGTAGCCGGAGGATTCATCCATGCCATGGTGATAGGGATATGGCTTTTGTTTTACGAATGGAAAATCGCTGTCCTGATGTTTCTCGGACTCGATATTTCCCTTTGGATATATGCAAAAGCACAAAAAGCCGGCAAGAAGTATTCTCCGCGCAGGCAGGCTGCACAGGCAGGGCTTGTGACAGGCATTCTGGAATATATACAGGGGATGTCTGTGGTCAAGGCATTCGGGCTTGCCGACCGTTCGGACAAATCCGTAGATGCTGCCGTCAATGAAAGCGCAGAGGCAAACATCGCTTTGGAAAAAGTGTTCTCCGGCTTGGCTGCCGTTTTTCAGACGGTATTCAAATTTGCCAGATTCGCAATCCTCGTTGCTGCCCCGTATCTGCTTATGAATGGAGAAACAACTCCCGAAAAGTGTCTGCTCCTTATTGTCGCAAGCTTTATGATTTACACGACCGTGGAGCTTGCCGGAAGTACGGCTGCCGTTGCAAGAGTTGTGGATGCTTCTTTAGACAGATTGGAAACGATATCCAATATGCCGCTTCTGGATGAAAAGGGAACGGACCTTACCCCGAAAACATACGATATTAGCGTTTCAAACATCTCCTTTGCCTATGATGAAAAGGAGGTCATCCACGATGTGAGCTTTTCGGTTCCGCAGGGGACAAGCTGTGCCGTTGTAGGGCCGTCAGGCTCCGGAAAGACAACCCTTTGCAGTTTAATTGCACGCTTTTGGGATGTAAAAGCAGGTGAGATCCTCTTAGGAGGCGTCAATGTGAAGGACTATACCTGCGACAGCCTTCTTGAAAATTTTTCCATTGTGTTTCAGGAGGTCTATCTTTTTGAGGATACTATCGAAAACAATATTCTTTTTGGAAAACCGCAGGCAGCAAGAGAGGAAATGGTTGCGGCGGCAAAGAAAGCCTGCTGTCACGATTTCATATCCGCCCTTCCCGACGGATACCGGACCAGGATCGGAGAAGGAGGCGCCACTCTTTCCGGCGGCGAGAGGCAGCGGATATCCATTGCACGAGCGATTTTGAAGGATGCACCTGTTGTTATTTTAGACGAAGCTACGGCAAGTGTAGACCCTGAAAACGAACGGGAATTGCAGCAGGCGATTGCGGAGCTGACAAAAAACAAAACGCTTCTGATGATAGCTCACAGGTTGAATACGGTACGGGGAGCGGATCAGATCCTTGTTCTTGAAAACGGACGTATCGTACAAAAGGGAAAACATCAGGAGCTGATACGGCAGGAAGGGCTTTACCGGCGATTTGTGGAAATCCGGGAAAATGCAATCGGATGGAAATTAGGAGGTCGGGCATGACATACCAAAGATTCTACTTCGGAAGCTTAGATGCGCAGATATTAGAAGATATAGATGTAGAGCATAAAATGAAAATGAAGCAGCTCATCAAAGAAATCCATCAAGGACCGTGGACAGAAAAACAGAAAAGAAGACAAAAAAACAGCATCATTTCCAATATAGCCTTGTACCGATGCTTCATAGACAAGGGGCTTTCAAAGGACGAAGCAAAAGAATTGGTAAAGGAGTATTCATTTTATATTGCGGAAAAGGCTCATGGGCTTTTGAAAACATTTTTTCATATCCCGGGTTTTTTCGTACTGTTCCGCCTGTTTATGAAAAAAGGGATGTCGGGCGACGAAATATGGAAAAGCAGGACTCTGTCGGATGACGGAAAATACTACCGCGTTGATGTGCTCAAATGCCTTTGGGCGGATACCTGCAAGTTTTTTGAATGCCCGGAGCTTTGTGAAATATTTTGTCTGTGTGATCATATTGTATTCGGAAACATAAAGGGCTTTGTATTTGAGCGAAGTCAGACGCTGGGAATGAACGGCGAAAAATGCGACTTCTGCTTTATGAACGGGAAAAGAAAAAATAGATGAATAAAGCTGAAAATATAGGCAAAAATAAAAAATCAAGGAGGGCTTTATAATGGATGTTCGTGATAAATTACTTACGGAAAATCCCTGGAAATTGATGCTTCATCTTAGTTTGCCCGCGATTTTGGGTCAACTGATCGTAGGATTATATGCCTTTGTCGATTCAATTTATGTCGGGCAAATGGTGGGAACCGATGCCATGAGTGCAGTTTCGGCGGCATCTCCGTTTGTACTGATCAACAATGCGATTGCAGTTCTTCTTGGGATAGGTTCGGGCTCTGTGCTTTCCCGGGCAATCGGAAAAAAAGATAACGAAACCGTGGATAAGATTATAGGAAACCTGACTTTTCTGGTAATTATTTTATCATCGGCAGTTATGATTATCGGTATCATATTTGCTCCTGAATTTTTGCGCTTATCCGGTGCCGGCGGTGAGGTGCTGGAGATGGGTGTTTCTTATTTAAGAACAGTATATCTTGGCTCCATCTTCGTAAATTTTATGCAGGGTGCAAATATGGTGATACGGGCAGAGGGGCGCATGGGAATTGCCATGGGGATCATGGCGGCCGGTGCCATTCTGAATATTATATTAGATCCTGTATTCATTCTGCTTATGCCGTCCCGGGGACCGCAGGCTGTTGCAATCGCAACTGTGATTTCCCAAATCAGTCAGGCTTTGGTCACCTTAATATACTTCCGGAAAAAAAGCCCGGTGGTTCGTTTTCACGGGATAAAACCTGCGAAAGAGTTATTGCCTGAAATTTTTTCCGTGGGAATGAGTGCGATGCTCATGCAAATTATGATGCTGGTTCAAATGACAGTGGTATATAATACGGCGGTACATTTTGGCGGAGAGAAGCAAATCGCTCTTATGGGAGCCGCTCAAAGAGTTATGCAGCTTGCATTTGTTCCGATATGGGGAATGAGTCAGGGGATGCAGCCCGCCGTCGGAACAAATTTCGGAGCAAAAGAATATATCAGGGTAAAAAAGCTTACGAATGTATTTATTATAGCTTCCACTTGTCTTGCCGGATTTTTCTTTGCCATAATTGAAATTTTTTCAGTGCAGATATTATCTGCATTTATTACCGATTCAGCTATTGTAAGTTCGGGATTATCTAATTTTCGGCTTATGTACTGCATATTTCCTAGCTATGGCATGCTCATAATGACAGTCACTTATTTTCAGGCGATCGGGAAAGCAAAACAGGCAGGAGTATTGGTTATCCTAAGGCAGCTTGCGCTTGTAGTCCCTCTAGTGCTGATATTACCTCGTTTTCTGAACGGAAATGTTCTCGGAGTATGGCTGGCATTACCTTTGAATGACATCGTTATAATCTTGATTGCAATTATATTGCTAATTAGAGAATACAGGCACCTTATTAAGTCTACACAGGAAATAAGCAAGGTGGAGCTTAGCGAAATATCATGAAAAAAATCTTCTTCTTAAGCTGTTTCCTTACTTTTGCCTTTGTCGTTTTGTTTTCCCGTCCCTTTATTTTTGCTGCGGAAGTAAGCGATTATTACGAAACTGCCATTGATAAAGCTGCGGATGCATATATAGGTAAAAGCGTTCCGGGAGCATGTGTCATTGTATCTGAACATGGAGAAATCGTGTTTTCAAAAGCCTATGGATATGCTGATTTAGAAAAAAATATACCTATGGATCCTGAAAATACAGTTTTTGAATGGGGATCAATATCGAAAACCTTTATATGGGTAAGTGTAATGCAATTAAGGGAAGAAGGAAAAATTGATTTGAATGCGGACATCCGCAACTATTTACCAAAAGGCTTTTTGAAAAATTTGCATTATAATACTCCTATTACAATGCTTCATCTCATGAATCATACGGCGGGTTTCGAGGAGCAGCTTATCAACCTTCGCTATTTTGAAAGAGATAAGGAATTTGCATTAGCTGAAGTCTTGTCCTCACATCAGCCCGAACAGGTATTTTCACCGGGCAGGGTAAGCGCATATTCTAATTGGGGTGCTGCATTAGCTGCACTTATTGTAGAGAGAACGAGTGGTCAAAATTACAAAGAATATATAAATGAACACATTTTGAAACCTTTAGATATGGACAATACGTCAATAGGTCCATTCCAGAATGATAATCCTATGATTTTGACAAGAAAGGCAGTCGGCTATTCTTTTTCTGAAAAGAGCTTCCAAAAAGAACCGAAACGGATTTAAAACACAAATATGGGTAGAACCAAAAAATGAGAGAGCAATTTTAATATTGACAAATGTAATGGAGACGGAGTTTTGCTCGGAGATTATAGAAAAAATTGCATATACAGAAGCGGATGAAAAGAAGATAAAAGAGAATTCGGATCTCAAGATGTTAAGCGGAGATTATCTTCCTGCCCGCTCTGCATTGAAAAATGTTGGAAAAATACAAGGGAAAATGCAAATGATTTCCATTAAGTTGACAGATGGAAATCGTCTTTGTCTCACTATGCCATTTGAAGATAAAAAGCAATATTACGAACAAACAGATTCTAATATTTTCTTTTGCAAGGATGCGAGTCCCGAAGAAAAAATACTTGCTTTTCATATAACTGACGGCAAAGTACATTCTATGAGCTTTAGATTAGCTCATGACTATATCCCTGCCGCCAGCACACAAGGGGAAATAGCATTTTTGCTCGGCCTGGGAACTTATATATCAACCACATTATTATTTTTAACATTACTGATGATATGCATTATTTCAACTTTACATAGATGGAAGAGATGTACGCGGCATCATATATATCTATATATTTGCGGGGCTATGCTTGGGATTTCTGGAATTAGCGGAATGGCTCATTGGTTTTCAATATATGAGATTCTTGCTCATGAACTTATGATGATTGTTATTGCCGGATGGTGTTTTAGTATGATAGGCATTTTATGCGGAGGATATATATGTATCAGAGAAAAAAGCTGCAAAAGCTGCAAATGGTTATTGGTATTTGCCGCTCAGTTTTTTTCGGCATATGATCTTGGATTTCTGACGATTGCTTGAAAATGCATCTTTAATCAGTGATTGTGAGATTATTTCAAATCTACTCCTGCACCGCCAGACCATTCGCAAAGAATCCGCCGATAGCAAAAGTGTTCCGGGAAATCGGACTTGCTGACGAGTTAGAAAGCGGCATGCGAAACAGCTACGGGACCGGCTAACCAAGGTACCCATCAAGCCGCCCCCAAGATTTGGAGTAAAGGTGATTCGGACCAATCGATTTTTGCGGTACACTACGAAGTAAGTGGGGGATGATGGATTCTATTGGTCTGACCGACACCAAGAATTTCAGAGAGATATCTATTCCCATTCCGGACGCATCCGGGACTATAACATTAGCAAAAAGGAATGGGTAAAAGTGAAGGCCCGGTCAAAAAGTGTGATGGTTGAGCTGCCGCATCAGATGCCACTATGTGGCGTTGCCGAGTTAGATGCCGGGGAGCTGCGGCTGTGAGACCAATGTCGGAGAAAATTGACAGGCGGAGGTGACAGCTTGAAGAAATATGCGGTACTGCTTTTTATGCTTGTTATTTTTGAAGCGGTTGCCATTATTTTGTGGCTGACGAAGGATAATGTTTTTTATCTCTTTAATTTCAGCTACATCGGGCTTTCGATATCTCTTGGAATTTTTCTGTTTATCAGGAAATATAAGCACGCCAGACGAATCGTTCAGCTGCTTGTCGGCTTGTATATGCTGATATATCTGGGGCTTATCTGCAATGAGAACATGTAGATCGAGGGATTCTGGTACTACTTATTCACCGGAGCTTTTGAAGCGGCAACAATCCATTACGCGGTTGCAAAGATTTTCGGACCGTTGCTGTTCGGCAGAGGCTGGTGCGGATATGCGTGCTGTACGGCTATGGTCCTGGATTTTCTTCCTTACAAATCTCCCTCACAGCCGGAAAAGAAGATCGGATGGATCAGGTATATTACATTTACGGCTTCACTGGCATTTATTGCCTTATTGTTTCTTGCTAAGGTTGGCAATATCGAGCGGATCATGTTCCGGGCTTTTATCGCCGGCAATCTCGCCTATTATGCAGCAGGTATTGCGCTCGCATTTGCGTTTAAGGATAATCGGGCATTCTGCAAATATATATGTCCAATCACCATATTTTTGAAACCGATGAGCTACTTCGCGCTTCTTAGAATAAAATATGATAAAGATAAATGTATCTCATGCGGAAAATGTAAACGAGTATGCCCTATGAATGTAGATGTTACGGATAATTCTCGAAAACGAAAAAATGGGACAGAATGTATTTTATGCATGGAATGTGTCAGAAATTGTCCAAAGAACACCCAATCTCTTCAAGTACGGATTAAGTGAGGAATAACTACAACAGCTGTTGCCTTTGGGTCATTGATTAAGGACACTGCCTTTGGGATAAACTCTTCAGGGTTGTATTAAAAGCCGCTTCCGACTACAATGGACATTGTATACAAATGAAGGAGGGAGGAGAATTATGAGAATCTGGAAGAAAGTGACGGCACTGCTGCTGTCCTCTGCATTGCTGCTCGGGACGTTCGCTGCCTGCGGTGCTAAGACAGAAAGCAAAACGACAGCAGCTGCATTGACGGAAAACACGGAAGCAGCGACGGCACATGGGGAGAGCTTCGGCGAGGAGACGGGGCTCCGGCAGAATCCTGACGGAACCAGAACCATCCTCGATCAGGCGGGCAATGAGGTGACGATACCGGCAGAGCTTCATCGCGTCGTGATTCTGTCCATGTACGCTCTGCCGTCGGTGTACTGTCTCTTTGATGGCGCCGCAGATAAGCTGGTCGGGATGCATCCGTCCTCAAAGGCGGCGGCGGTCAATTCACAGCTTGTCAATATTTACCCGGGATTAAAGGATGTCACGACGGACTTTTATCAGGGGAATGACTTAAATGTGGAAGAGCTTTTGAAGCTGCAGCCGGATGTAGTGTTCTACAGTGCGGACAATAAGGAAGAATATGAAAAGTGTGTGAATGCCGGGATTCCGGCGATCGGATTTTCTTCCTCCAAGTTTGGCAATGATGCCGTCCGAACCTTTGCCGCCTGGGTGCAGCAGATGGGAGAGATCATGGGGCAGGAGGAAGTCGCCAGGGGCATGATCGAGGAAGGTGAGAAAAACTACGAGGAAATCGAAGAGAAGCTGAAGAGTGCCGGAGACAAGCTGCAAAAGCCGAAGGTGTTGATTCTTTTTAACTATGGGAACGGCGTCATGAAGACGAGCGGCGGAGACTTCTTCGGGCAGTACTGGATCGAAAGCGCCGGCGGCATCAATGTCGCACAGGAGCTTCGGAAGCAGGCGGATATCACGATGGAACAGGTATATGCCTGGGATCCCGATATGATTTTTATCACGAACTTCAGTGCCTATCAGCCGTCTGACTTATTTGAAAATAAGATTGAGGGAGACGACTGGTCCAAGGTAAAGGCGGTACAGGACAGGAAGGTTTACAAATTTCCGCTGGGGATGTACCGCTGGTTCCCGCCGGCAGCCGAGTCACCGCTTACCCTTTCCTGGATGGCGACAAAGATTCAGCCGGAGCTTTTCTCGGATATTGATATGAATCAGAGAGTGAAGGAATACTATAAGAATTTCTATCACTATGATATCACGGAGGAGCAGCTGGAACAGGTATTCTATCCGCCGAGTGCCGCTGCCGGACAGAAAAAGTAGGAAAACAAAAGCAGGGAGTATCCCTGCTTTTTCCATAGCGTGCAGGGAAGGAGGAAAGGAAAATGCTGATTCGTCATGCCTCAGCGAAAGACTTTGAGAGAATCGTCTCGATGGAGGCGGAGGCCTATCCGAAAGAGGTGGCGGATTCGAGGGAGAGTATCCGGGAGAGACTCACATGCTGTCCGGACTGCTTCTGGATATTGGAAGAACAGGGGGAGATCTGCTCCTTTATCAATGGTCTCACCACAGGGGAACGCGAGCTCCGGGATGAAATGTACCGGGAAACGACAATGTATGATCCTGAGGGAGCGTGGCTGATGATCCTCTCCGTGGTGACAGACCCGAAGAAAAGGCATCATGGCTGTGCCAGCAGCCTGATGAAGGCGCTTTATGCGGACTGCCGGAGGGAGGGAAGAGAGGGAATTGTCCTTGCCTGCAGGCAGGAGCTGCTTCCCTTTTATGAGAGCTTCGGCTACCGGAAGGAGGGAGTTTCCGATTCGCGACTTGGGAATATACGCTGGTACCAGATGCGGCTGAATGTAAGCGGAATCGAAAAAAAGGCAAACCATTAGCCGCAAACAGAGCCGAGCCGTGAAACTTGTCGAGACCGGGGATCGATGTTATACTTCTAAGCCGATATTTATCCATGTGAGTTCGCAACCTTCCTCACATAAAACAAAACTAAAGGAGAACATTACAGAATGAAGAAGATGAGTACGAGGACGATGGCTGAGTCCGCGATTATCGCGGCAGTATATGTGGCATTGACATTGGCGTTTGCCCCGATCAGCTTCGGTGCGATCCAGTTCCGGGTTTCGGAAGCGCTTTGTGTCCTTCCGTTTTTTACCCTGGCGGGCGTTCCGGGCGTGACCATCGGATGCATGCTTGGCAATATTTTAGGAGGAGGAGCTCTTCCGGATATCCTCTTCGGGACTCTTGCGACCTTTATCGCTGCATTTCTCACTTACCGGCTGAGAAAGCACTCCCGTTGGCTTGCCTCTGTTCCGCCGATTGTTTCCAATACCGTCATTATCCCCTTCGTGCTTCGTTATGCCTACGGAGTCCCGGGAGCGATCCCGTACCTGATGCTCACCATCTTTGTGGGAGAGTTTCTGGCGATTGCGGTTCTTGGCAATATTTTGATGCTTGCGCTGTATCCGAAGAGAGAAATGATTTTTCGAGAGGCAGTCTGAGCAGAAGTGAGGCTGTATGTATCAAGTTGATTTTTCAAAACCGATTCATGTGCATTTTATCGGGATCGGCGGCATCTCCATGAGCGGGCTGGCGGAGATTCTTCTGGACCGCGGTTTTCCTGTCTCCGGTTCCGACCAGAGGGAGTCGGCTCTGACCCGGCACCTTGTTTCGCTCGGCGCAGAGGTGGCTTATCCGCAGAGTGCGGAAAATATCGTTCCGGGTATTGACCTTGTGGTCTATACCGCGGCGATTCATCCGGACAATCCGGAGTTCCGGGCGGCAACTGCCGCGAGGATTCCGATGCTGAGCCGTGCGGATTTTCTCGGGGAAATGATGAAGAACTATCCGGTTTCCATCAATGTTGCCGGAACTCATGGAAAGACCACAACCACCTCGATGATTGCCGAGATCCTGATGGAAGCAAAGAAGGATCCGACCGTGACCGTCGGAGGGATGCTTTCTGATATCGGCGGCAATATCCGTGTCGGGCAGTCCGGGATTTTTGTGGCGGAGGCGTGTGAATACACCAATTCTTTCCTGAGCTTTTTCCCGACCATGGAGATTGTGCTCAATGTCGAAGCGGATCATCTTGATTTCTTTAAGGATATCGATGATATCCGATGCAGCTTCCGGAAATTCACGGAGAAACTGCCGAAGGACGGGATTCTTGTTATCAATCGGGATATCCCGCATTATGAGTATTTTATCGAGGAGCTGCCCTGCAGGGTCATTACCTTCGGACGGGAAAAGGAAGCGGACTACACGGCAAACTTTATCCGTTATGATCGTTTCGCGCGTCCAAGCTACAGTCTCTTCTATCGGGGAGAGGAGCTTGGCAGCATCACCCTCGGCGTGAGCGGAGAGCACAATATCTATAATTCTCTCTCCGCCGTCGCGGCAGCCAGAGAGCTGGGCATCCCCATGGAGGTGATTCAGGCAGGACTTCTCCGTTTTACGGGGACGGATCGCCGCTTCCAGAAAAAGGGAGAGTGGCAAGGTGTCACCATCATCGATGACTATGCGCATCATCCACAGGAGATTGCTGCAACGATTGATACGGCAAAGAAGTATCCTCACAGAAAGCTCTGGGTCTGCTTCCAGCCGCATACCTACAGCAGAACTCATGCGCTGATGGATGATTTTGCCGGCGCGCTGGCGACTGCCGATGAAATCGTTCTGGCGGACATCTATGCTGCTAGGGAGAAGAATACGATCGGGGTCAGCTCCGATGATCTCAGGAGACATATGCTGGAGCAGAATACGAATGTCTATTATATCCCGAAGTTTTTGGAGATCGAAGATTTTCTCCGTGAGCATCTGAAGGAGGGAGACCTTCTGATCACCATGGGTGCCGGAGATATCTACGAGGTGGGAGATGCCCTGCTGAGTAAATCATAAGGAGAGATCCTCAAAACTTATCCACATCTTTTTTGTGGATAAGACAGGTCGGCAATATTCTGTTTTGTCGGTTTTTCCGAGTTGACAGACGGAAAGTCAGGGACAGACAGAGGAAAAAATCGTCATAATTTTCCGCACGGCGGGCTTGCTTTTTTCAGAGATGGGGCTGTCCACATTATCCACAGGGGAGTGGAAAACTCAGGTGGATAAAGTTGTGGGCAGCTCACCTTGTACTCCCGGAAACCCTATGCTACAATCAGCGAACGAAATTTGAATGGGGGAATTTGAGAAGATGGGGAATCCTTTTTCGGATAAGCTGGCAGTGAACGCGACCTGTATTTCCAATGACTTTTTAGATGAATATATGGCGAGTGCCAACGGAGACTACATCAAGGTATATCTTTATCTTCTGCGTCACAGGACGGAGCGTGTCCAGATGAAGGACGTGGCGGATGCGCTGGATCTGACAGACAATGATGTGAAGCGGGCGGTGCAGTACTGGGAGAAGCAGGGTGTGTTCTCCGAGGGGGCAAGCGCGCACACGGATCAGGAGCTGGAGAAGGAAGAAAATTTCAAGGCTTCCGAAGCGGAGCTCTGCGCGCTGAAAAAATCGTCGGAACTGCGCCCTCTCCCTCCTTTCGGACAGGAGGACAGTGAAGAGCATACAGAGGTGACGGAGCCGCTTCCGAGAGATGAAGAGGAATTTGCCGGGATTCTTTTTGTGGCAAAGCACGTTCTGCCGGTGCTTCCGAATCAATCGCATGTTCGTGTGATAGCCTATATGTATGATGAGCTGAAGATGTCCGCAGACCTCATTGAATTTTTGCTTGAGTACTGTACCGGTATTGACAAGGTGATGCCGAGATACCTGGAGGCGACAGCGAGAAACTGGCATGAGCAGGGGATCCGGAGTGTACATGACGCGAAGGCGCATCTGAGGGCATTTGAGGAAAAGAAGAAGGCGAAGAGAAGTGCAGGCTCTTCTTTGAAAAAAAGCAGCAGCTTTTTGAATATTTCCGGCAGTGATGTGGATTATGATGCGATTGCACGGAAGAAGATGCAGGAACGGAACAGGCATGGCATTGACAAAAACTCAGTATAACGAGATCCAGAGAATTTATGATGGTCGTCAGGCGTCAGAAACAAGACGGATGATGGAAAGACGGGCGGAGCTTCGGAAGAAGCTGCCGTCTCTTTGCGTTCTTCAGGACAAGCGGGGACAGCTGGCACTCCATGCGGCGGAAAAGCTTTTGCAGGGGGACAGAAGAGAGAAGGAAAGGCTGCAGGAAGAGCTTTACGGGATAGATCGGGAGATCCGGGATCTTCTTCAAAAAAACAGCTATCCTGCGGATTATCTGGAGCGGCATTATGTCTGCCGGGATTGCCTCGATACCGGCAGAATCGGAGAGCGGAGATGCCACTGCTTTCTGGAGGAAAAGCGGAAGATCCTCTACCGGCAGTCCCGGGTGGAAGAGATTCTCCGGCGGGAGAATTTCTTAAGCTTCCGTCCGGAGCTTTTCGACAATGTGCATCCTCTCCCGGGGGTCATCGATGAAAACGGCAGGGCAATGACCCAGAGAGCGCAGATCCTTTCCTTCCGTGCGGATCTTCTTGTCTATACCAGAAGCTTTGGAGAGGACTCCCCCAGCCTTATCTTTATGGGAAAGCCCGGTACCGGCAAGACCTTTATGATGAACTGCGTCGCGAAGGAGCTTCTCGATCAGGGGAGATCGGTGATCTATTACAGCGCCGAGCAGCTGATGGAGGCGCTGTCCTTTCAGAAGCGGCGGGGAGAAGAGGAAGAGGATGCGAGAGAGGATATCATGGAGGTCGATATGCTCTGCATCGATGATCTCGGGACGGAGTACCGGAACAACTATACCCTGACCACGATGTTCCAGATCCTGAATGAAAGGATGCTCCTTCGAAAACCGGTGATGATCTCCACCAATATGAATTTTGAACAGATTCGGGAAGAGTATTCCGAGAGAATCGCCTCCCGTCTTCTTCACAGCTCTCTGATTTTCGGCTTTCAGGGGAATGATCTCCGGTTGTAGACAATCAGGATAAAATCGAGTATCTTTTTACTTGTCACATCAGGATCCTATGATGGAGAGGGGAGAAATCATGTCAGATTCCAAAGAGTCAAGAACATCAGAGTTTATTGAGCGTATTCCGGTAGGTCCCTTGGCACTGATGCCGCTGCCATCCATTGAACCTCTCGGGAAGAGAGTGGATCAGTACCTTTCCGGTTGGCGAAAGGAGAGGGAGAGCGAGCACAAGCAGACCATCATTTTTGACGGATATCAGAAGGACAGCTACCTTGTCAAGAGCAAGCTGAGCCGTTTCGGTTCCGGGGAAGCAAAGGGAGAGATTAAGGAAACCATTCGCGGTATGGATATCTATTTTATGGTGGATGTCATGAACTACTCCATTACCTACCAGCTCTTCGGCTTTACCAATCACATGTCTCCGGACGATCATTATCAGGATCTGAAGCGGCTGATTGCGGCAACCACAGGAAAGGGAAAGCGCATCAATGTCATCATGCCCTTCATGTATGAGAGCCGTCAGCATAAGAGAAGCGCCCGGGAATCTCTGGACTGCGCGATGATGCTGCAGGAGCTTCATGCGATGGGCGTCGAGAATTTCCTGACCTTTGATGCGCATGATCCCCGTGTCATGAATGCCATTCCGCGGGATTCCTTCGACAATGTTCCCTGTACCTACCAGTTCGTCAAGGGACTCCTTGTCAACTTCAGGGATCTCGACATTGACAAGGATCATATGATGATCATCTCCCCGGATGAGGGCGGTATGAATCGCGCCATCTACTATGCCAATGTTCTCGGACTCGATATGGGCATGTTCTATAAGAGAAGGGATTATACACAGGTTGTCAACGGACGGAATCCCATTGTGGCGCATGAGTTTTTGGGAAGCTCTGTCGAAGGGAAGGATGTGGTCATCATTGACGATATGATCTCCTCCGGAGAATCCCTGATTGATACCGCAAAGGAGCTGAAGGAGAGAAAGGCGAGACGTGTCTTTGCCTGCTGCACCTTCGGACTCTTTACGAGCGGATTCAATCGCTTTGATGAGGCTTACGCGGCAGGAACGCTTTCCGGTGTCTTTACGACGAACCTGATCTATCAGTCTCCGGAGCTCCTCAAGAGACCCTGGTACTATGACGTTGATATGGCAAAGTATATCGCTCTCCTGATCGACAATATGAACCATGATATGTCCATCTCTTCGATTCTCGACCCGGCGGCAAGAATCAATCGTCGTGTAACGGCATACCGTGAGCGGAGACAGGCAGAGACGGCACAGCTGGAGCTGGAGCTGGGGAACTGAGAGCTTCACCGCCCGGGCACTCCCGACGGGGAGCTGCCCGGCGGAGCAGATCGGGAAAGGCGGAAACGGTGAATACGGCATTTTCCAAACGAGTCACGCATTACAGCTTTCTTCTTTCTCTTCTGGTGGTCTGGATCCATAGTATCAATACCGCAGGCTCAGAGGCGGAGCTGCGACTGCTTGCCGCACAAGCCCCCGGGAATTTCCTGATTCAGCTGCAGTATTTTCTGTCGGTACAGCTTGCACAGATTGCGGTGCCGGGATATTTTCTTCTGAGTGGCTATCTCTTTTACCGCACCCTCCCGAAGTTTTCCGCGATCCTGAAAAAATGGAGAAGCAGAATCTACAGCCTCCTGCTTCCCTACGGTGCCTGGTGTGTGATCTGGTACCTTTTCTACGTCCTCTTCTTTCGGGTGCGATTTTCCCTTGCCGGGATTGTGGATGCGGTTGAGCATTACCGCTACTTTGCGATCTTCTGGTTTCTGTATCAGTTGATTCTTCTGACTGTGCTGGCGCCGGTCTTTTATCCGCTTCTGAAAAACCGCTGGATCGGAGCTTTCATGCTTCTTCTGAGCCTTGCCGTTCTGTATCTGCGGATAGATTTTCCTTATCTCAACGAGGATGCTGTTTTTTATTATCTGCTCGGGGGCTTCTTCGCAAGGCATCTGTCTGCGGGTTTTGAAGGGAAAACAAAGTGTGAGGACACGGCGTTCCGCCTCCTTACCGGGGTGGTATTTGTGCTGTTTCTCTGTCACCCGCTCCGTGGTATCTTCCGCGGTACGGGACTCGGTATCCTGGAAACCGTACTTCTCAGAAGTACGGGAGCACTGCTTCTCTATGCACTGCTTCCGATCCCGTTTCTTCCGGCGGAGCCGTTTATGAAGCATACGCTCTTTCTGTATGCCGTTCATTATCCTGTCGTTCGTGCTCTGTCTTACTCTGTCAGGCTCCTGAGTCCGCAGATGACCGGGAGAGGACAGTTCTTCCTGCGCCTTTTGCTGTATCTTCTGCTTCCTGCTATCTGTGTTGCGGCGGCGCATGCTCTGAGCCGGATCTTAAAACGGTATACACCGCAGCTCTATCGGATTTTAACAGGGGGAAGGGAATAGAAGCATGATTATTACGAATCACTGGAAGGACTATGAGGTTATTGATACCAGCTCCGGAGCTA
Source organism: uncultured Oribacterium sp. (assembly GCA_963545355.1). GTDB lineage: Bacteria > Bacillota > Clostridia > Lachnospirales > Lachnospiraceae > Oribacterium. The sequence goes on from CAUUIW010000011.1 coordinate 58,897, forward strand.
AGCTCGAGAGATGGGGAAGGTATATCCTGCAGCGTCCGGATCCGCAGGTAATCTGGAAAACGAAAAGGGAAAATCCCAACTGGAGGAAACTGAACGGACATTATCACCGTTCGCAGAGGGGAGGCGGTGACTGGGAGTTTTTTTCTCTGCCGAAGCAGTGGACGATTCAGTATACCCTCGGCGGAGCAGTCCCCGACAACACGGAAAGGCTTGCAAGGATTGCGATGAAATACGGGGCGGCACTTCCGATGCAGCCGGAGCTTCAGACACTCCCGGAAAAGGAAAGGGTACTCAGCTTTCATCTGAAGCCCTTTGCCTTTAAGCATACCGGACTTTTCCCGGAGCAGGCGGGGAACTGGGACTGGTTTTCGGAACTGATCCTGAAGGAGAGAAGGAGGAGAGAGAGGAGCGGAAACCGGGATCCGGTAAAGGTGTTGAACCTCTTCGCCTATACCGGCGGCGCGACTCTCGCTGCCGCAAAAGCGGGAGCTGCGGTCACCCATGTGGATGCCGCGAGGGGAATGGTGCAGTGGGCGAAGGAGAATGCGGAGTCCTCGGGACTTCGTGATGCACCGATCCGCTGGCTCGTGGATGACTGCCAAAAGTTTGTGGAGCGGGAGATTCGCCGCGGAAATCATTACGACGGCGTCATTATGGATCCGCCCTCCTACGGGAGAGGACCGAAGGGGGAGATCTGGAAGCTGGAGGATGCGGTATATCCTCTCATCAAAAGCAGTGCGGAACTGCTTACAAGGGATTCCCTCTTCTTCCTCTTAAATTCCTACACGACAGGACTTCAGCCGGCAGTCATGAGCTATATGCTGGAAACTTTGATCGCAAACAAAGTGGGAGGAGAAGTAAGAGCGGAGGAGCTCTGCCTGCCGGTCACTACGCCGGAGCTGCTCTTACCCTGCGGCTGTGCGGGAAGAGTGCTGATCCGCGATGCGGCAGGGTGATGCCGGATTCCCGGAGGAGGCTTCCGGCAGCTCAGGGAAACACGGATGCAGTGTTTTCCCGCCGGATTTCCACGGTATCGCAGACTGCCCCGGTAAATCTGCGCTGAATCCTGAGGAGCTGTCTCCTTCAGACGGGAGCATGACAGACCGTATTCGCAGGGAAAAACGGGAATTCCTGTTATTTCCTGCGGAAAGTAATGGAATTGTAATGAAAGACAGAAGAACTTTGGGAAAAAGCAGTTGTTTTCAAAACTTCTTCTGGCTATGATTAGATAAAAGAAAGTCGGTGAAACTGCATCAGACCGGTGATGGAGCACTCATACCTGTCAGGGATGTCAGCGGAGACCTTGAAAAGATAAGCATTGGCTCGCAGCGCATGGACTATGGAGGTAGCGATGACAAAGAAGATTCTTTCGTGGATGGCAGGTACAGCAGTTCTGATGACTGTGTCCGCATTCTCCTCGCTCGCAGCAGGCTGGATCAGCAGCAACAGCGGCGAGTGGATGTATCAGAATGCTGACGGGTCCACCATCAGGAACTCCTGGTTCAAGGTCATGAAGGACAGTAATACCTACTGGTACTATGCCGGAGAAAACGGCGCGATTAAGACGGACGGCTGGCAGACCATCAATGGAGCACAGTATTATTTCGACGGGAACGGCGTGATGCAGGTCGGTTGGGTGGACGAGGATCGCTACTACTGTGACAAGGTCTCCGGGGCGCGCAAGACCGGCTGGCAGAAGCTTCCGCTTCCGGACGGGATGGAGATGGACCTGAACCGCCAGTCGGCGGACGGGACCTACTGGTTTTATCTGAATCCGAGAAACGGTCTGAAATATGCCGCGGAGAATACCGAGGCTGTCGTCAGAAATATCGACGGTGTCTCCTATGGGTTTTACCAGAACGGTGTGATGGTCAGCGGATGGGCAAAGACCGAGGATGCTTCCCCGGAGATCGCCGGATATGTGTATTTTGCAGAGAAGAATGACGGCAAAATCAAGATGGGGCAGAGACTTCAGAGGAGCTGGTACGCGGTGGAGGGGCCTCTCAGAGAGGACGGAAATCAGGACAATTCTCTCTCCACGGGAGAAGTGGAATGGTTCTATTTCGGCTCCAACGGACATCCGGTTGCCGGAGGAGACAACAGGGTACGCAGGGTAGAGAAGATCAACGGAAGCAGATATCTCTTCAATGAGAGGGGAAACCCTGTTTACGGGATTCAGCTCGGAAAGGTCGGCAATGATGGTGCAGTGGCGTACTACTACTGCGGCACTTCCAAGCAGGACTGCTCGGTGAGAACCGGCAAGATTGCCGTGATGCAGAGTGACGGCGAGAAAATCACTGCCTACTTTGATTCCACCGGCAAGGGCTATACCGGTATCAACGGTGACACGGTGTATCTGAATGGGCGCATCCAGACGGCGGACAGTGATCTCGGTTATGCAAAGATTACGATTAACGGAAAGAACTATGTCATCAATGCTTCCGGCAGGGTCGTTAAAAACCGTAAGAATTCCAGGGACAGGAATGGGACCAGATGGTCCAGTAACGCGCAGGGTATTTTGACTCTGGACGAAGGACTCGAGACGGTTGAGCCTGTAAATCCTCTCTTGAATGATGAGGAATAAGGCATAAGGGGCTGTCGCACTAAGTTGATTTTGCACAGGAGATGGTAGAGGATGATCGCTTTCATCGACAATGATTTGTGCGAAACCGATTTAGTGCGACAGCCCTCTTTTTATGAGGATACCGGGGTCAAACGGCTTCCTTCCTGCATGGGTGCAGAGGATAGCTGCTATGCCTCCGGGTTCTTTATGGGATGAAAGCCAAAGGACAGAATTTTTTCTGAAGAATCCCTCTATAACTTGAGAAATGAAAAGATGATATTGTATACTGAACCAGTATTTACTTTTTGACTTCATTGCTTGCGACAGGGGAGAAAGAATGAAAAATTCGCAGATCAGAAGACGGGCAAAGGCAATTTTACGAGGGCACTGGCCGCTGATTGTCGGCGCACAGGTCCTGGTGGGAATGCTTTATCTGCTTGGAGCCGTCGTTTTTTATTTTATCTTCAGCGTCATTTTTCTGGGGTATAGTTCTTTGGAGTATGGCAGAGAGGACCTGAGGCTTTATCATATGGCGCAGAATCCTGCCTTTTTTTCGTTGGGAGGAATCTGTCTGGTTCTCAGCTTATTGCTCCTGCTGCTGTTCTCCTGTATTGCCAGCTTTGCCTTTCTGTGCCTGATTCAGGAGCTGATGCTCCGGGGAGAAGCGAGGTTTGATCTGCTGCGGTTTGCGAAGAGAAGGCAGCAGTTTAAAACCTTTCTTTTTTATCAGCTGCTGACGCTTGTCATATATTTTCTGGTGGAACTGCCATATATTATCGTGTCTGTCCGTTACGGACTGCGTTCTTTCAATACGATGATGGTTTCCAATCTTACCACGATATTCTCTTCCGTTATTTTCTTTCTGCTGTCGATGGCAGTACCGATGATGATGTTCCAGACGGGGGAGCGGGCTATGGATATCCTGAAAAAAAGTATTCAGGTTTTCCATGGTTATAAGTGGAAGTTCTTCCGACTGGAAATGTCCTTTTTTCTCTGGATTCTGCTCTCCGTTCTGAGCTGCGGCCTCCTGATTCTGTATGTGGGTCCTTATATGGAAACCTGCCGTTTTCTGTTTTATCTGGATATCATGCAGAAACGAGGCGGTGATCCCGCGTTCCGAGGGAGAGTTGCGCCGATTCTGGGACTTTCTTCGGAAGAGAGCTCCGATGTATCTTCCAAAGACGGGATGCCTTCCTTCTCACAGGAGAAAAAGGATGCGGAAGCCCGCAGAGCTTCCTTCGAGGAGGCCTGCCGCAGGGTTCCTCCGGAGGTGGAGACAGGCAGCTCTGCCCTCGGCGCAGGGGAGACGCTGGGACGCATTGCCCCGCTTCGTATGACGCCGGAAGAGCTGGAACGGGCGAGACAGGAGGATGCGGAAAGAGCACGGAAGGGTCTGCCTCCCGTGGAAAGAAGACCGGAGGACTATGTGAATGGTGTGAAGAGAGAAAGGACGCATTCCCCAGAGACACAGAGTCTGCCGGGGACAGAGAAAACGGAAGAGGCAGCAGAGACAAGTACAGTAGTTGCTGCGGAGACCGAGAACGGCGGAAATTCTCTGCAGTCCACGCCTTCAGGAAAGCGGAAGCCATGGGAAAAAGCACTCGTTACGCCGGAAGACGATCCGTTAACGGCTGGAAAATCAGAGACAGAAGCAGCAAAGACGGCTTCGGCAGAGGCGGAGGAGAAAAGGCTCGGGGAAGGCTCGGGTTATCTCGGGGAGATGGACGAGAGGAGTTATATTCAGTGGAAGCTTTCGCATCCGGAGATATTTCCGAATTTTGTCAGGGAGCATAAGGCAAGGATGCAGGCGGAAGCCGAGGGACTTTCTCCGGAAAACAGTGCCGTGGAAAAAGGGATTTCTCCGGAAAAGGATGCCGAGGAAGGCAATGGAGAGCGGAAGACGACTCTTCTGAATGGAGAGGAGCTTCAGGAGAGAGGAGAATAGAGGGGAGGAAAGTATGAAGTGCCCATTTTGCGGAGATGATGACACAAGAGTGATCGACTCGAGACCCTCGGAGGACAATACGGCGATTCGCCGCCGCCGACAGTGTGAAAACTGCGGCAAACGCTTCACTACCTATGAGACACTGGAGACAATTCCGCTGATGGTGATTAAGAAGGATCATACGCGGGTGCCTTATCAGAGAAGCAAGATCGAAGCAGGTATTGTTCAATCCTGCCACAAGCGGCCGATTTCGACACAGCGGATCAAGGAGACGGTTGACGAGATTGAAAATGAAATTTTTTCTCTGGAGGGCAAGGAGATTCCGTCCGAGAAGATCGGCGAAATCGTGATGGAGAAGCTGAAGGAGCTGGATCAGGTCGCCTATGTGCGCTTTGCCTCCGTCTATCGGGAATTTAAGGATGTCAATACCTTCGTGGACGAGATTGGAAAGCTCTTGATGAGCAAATAAGGGAGGACTATGTTTCAGCGCTTCACCCCGGACTATCGCGTTGACCGGGTATATGAGATAGATCTGGAAAAACTGCATAAGATGGGCTTTGAGGCGCTGCTCTTTGACATTGACAATACACTGGTGCTTCATGAGCAGCCGGCGACGGAGGAGACAATCCGTTTTTTTCAGAGGGTAAGGGAGGCCGGGATGAAGAGTGCCATCCTTTCCAATAACGGAGAGAGCCGCTCCTCCCGTTTTGCGAAGGCGGTACATGCGGATGCTCTCTTTTATCACTGCCGGAAACCCAGTCCCGCAGCCTACCTTGCGGCGCTCCGGCGGTTTCGGATCTCGAAGGAGCAGGCACTGTTTTTCGGAGATCAGCTGTTCACGGATATTCTGGGAGCCAAAAATGCGGCGCTTCCCTGCTGCCTGGTGGATCCGGTCGGGAAGGAGCTTTATCTTCATATCAGGCTGAAGAGAATCCTGGAGCGTCCGATTCGCGCGAGTCTTCGGAGAAAAGCGATTCCGGCACTGCCGAAGATACGGTAGAGCAGAGCTTGCTTTCGGAAAAAAGAGGAAAGGAGCCGACATGAGAGAAAAAATCATCCTTCCGATCACAGGGAGCAGTCTTCGGATCATGGATCGCGAAGTGAAAAGGCTTCTGCATCATCCGCTGCACTCCGCGGTTTCTCTTCTGGAGCTTCGCTTTGACAGTCTGCGGTCTCCGCTGGAATCGGAGCTTTTGTTTTATCTTCGGAAGTGGGAGGAGGAGCTGCCGGGGAAAAAACTTCTCTTTACGATTCGCAGCAAGCGGCAGGGCGGCAGCTTTGACGGCTCGGAGGATGCGTATTTTCACTGGAACCGGATTGCCTGTGAGTCTGGCGCCGTTTCCTATGTAGATCTGGAGATCGAAAGAGAGGGTTATTCTTCCGGGGCAATGAGCAGGAACGACAGAGTGCGGAACCTGGCCTTCCGGCAGGAAACAGAGGAGCTGAAGGTCAGAATGATAGGCTCCTTTCATGATTTCCGTACCGTGCCGGAGGAGGGGAGACTCCTCTGCTACCTCCGCGAGATGGAGGAATGCCGGGCGGATATCTATAAGCTGGCGGTGATGCCGGAAAGCAAGCCGGAGCTGCTCCGCTTTATGCTGACAGTCCGTAAATTTCGGGATCACAGGGAGAGAGCGCTGTCCCATGACGCAGGATACAGCAAAGAGGGAAGAAGCATTCCGGGGGAAGCTGTGAGGCCGGAGAAGGAGTACATCGTGATCGGCATGGGAGAGACCGGGAGATGCAGCAGGTATCTCGGGGAACTGTCCGGATCAGATTACAGCTTTTCCCGGATTACGGAAGGCTCTGCTCCGGGGCAGATCGAGCTTTCCCGGCTTCTGAGGATTCAGGAGGCGATGGGATAGACACGGGAGGAAGTCTTTCGGAGGAGAGGACAGGAAGTGAAGAAAAAAAACATTATCTATCTGATCGGTTTTATGGGCTCCGGGAAATCCAGTGTTGCGCCAAAGCTTGCGGAGCTGCTGCAGTGGAAGATGCTGGAGATGGACAGGGAGATTGAGAAGCGTAGCGGAATGAGTATCCCGGAGATTTTTTCAAAGGAGGGAGAAGTGAGCTTCCGGGAACGGGAGACAGAGCTTCTCAGAGATCTGACAGTGGGGGAGACGGTAATCTCCTGCGGCGGAGGTATCCCGAAGCGCAGGGAAAACCGGAGACTTCTCCGGGAGCAGGGCTTTGTCGTCTATCTCAGGGCGAAGCCGGAGACCATCTTTGCAAGAACCATGAGAGGACGGGAGAAGCGCCCTCTTCTTGTCGGGAGGAATTCTGCCGGGATAGAGGCGCTGATGAGAGAACGGGCACCGCTTTATGAGAGCATCGCGGACTGGAGCATGGAGACCGACGGGAAAACACCGGAGGAGATTGCCGGGGAGATTCGAGATGAATTTGAAAAAATATAAGGCAGTATTTTTTGATTTGGACGGCACCATTCTGGAGTCCGGCCCCAGTATCATGAAGGCAGTCGCATATGCTCTTCAGAAGATGGGAATTTCCCGCCCGGGAGAGGAAGTGCTTCGCAGCTTTATCGGTCCGAGTCTTATGGATTCCTTTCGGAGAGAGTTTCATATGACGGAGGAGGAAGGAAAGGCTGCCATCGCCTATTATCAGGAGATCTACCCGGACAAGGGAATGTATGAGGCGAAGCTCTATGATGGGATCGAGCAGGTACTGGAGCATCTGCATCGGGAAGGAAAGATCCTGATTCTCGTGACCTCAAAGCCCTATATCTATGCAACAAAGCTGATAGAGCATTTTGGACTCAGCCGCTACTTTTCCTTTCAGACCGGTCCGGGCAGCGATGACGGAGGCTCTGACAAACTGGGGCTTCTTCAGAAGGCGCTTTCCTATGGGAATTTTGAAGCTTCGGAGGTGGTCATGATCGGAGACACCAGATATGACATCGAAGCGGCGGAGAAGCTGGGGATTGATTCTGTCGGAGTGAAGTATGGATACGGAGATACGGAGGAGCTTCGGCGCCTCGGTGCGGATGGGCTGGTGGAGAAGCCCCTGGAGCTGCTGGGAGAGTTTTCCGCAGGACGGAATGAAGAAGAAACAGAGAGGAGAGAGAGATGAGACTGAAGGAGCTGATCAAGAAGAACCGAAGCTATCGCGGCTTTCGGGAAGAGGCGGTGATTCCCCGGGAGGAACTTCTCGATATGGTGGATCATGCGCGTCTGAGCGCGAATGCCGGAAATCTTCAGGGACTGAAGTTCTATATCGCCCGGGAGAAGGAGGAGGTCGAGGATATCCTCGGGCTCACACACTGGGCGGCAGCACTGAAAGAGCTTGCGCTTCCCTTTCCGGGAGAGCATCCCTCCGCCTTTATCGCAATCTTACAGGATGAAAGTATCGCGCCGTATCATCCGACGAGAGAGATGGACGGCGGTATCGCGGCACAATCCATTACCCTTGCGGCTGTGGAGAAGGGCTATGGAGGCTTGATGATTAAGAACTTTTCCGGAGAAAAGCTTCTTCGGCTTCTGGAGCTTCCGGACTCGCTTCATCCGCTGCTCCTCATTGCCTTAGGTCAGCCGAAAGAGGAAGTCGTGCTGGAGGAGGCAGAAGAGGGCGGAAGTGTTCAGTATTACCGGACAGAGAACAATAAAGTGCATCACGTTCCGAAGAGACCACTGAAGGAAATGATACTGGAGAAAGGCAGGAAACTGTGACAGCTTTTTTCTCTTTGCAAAAGAGAGGGTCAGGAGGAAATCATGTATGAATGCCCTAAATGCGGAGGGGATCTTCGCTTTGACATCACATCTCAGAAGCTGAAGTGCCGTTACTGCAAAAACAGTTTTCCGGTCACGGAGATGGAGAAGGAAGAGGATGCAGAGGCGCATGTCGATGACAGCTATCAGGTGACCGTGTATACCTGTCCGAGCTGCGGAGCGGAGCTGGAGAGCACCAATCTTCAGGCGGCAGGCTTTTGCAGCTACTGTGGCAGTGCTGTCGTTTTCTCGAAACGCATCATTTACAAGAAACGCCCGAAAAGGATTATTCCCTTTCAGGTGGACAAGACGCAGTGTATCCGTCTCTTTCAGAGACATGTCTCCTCTCTGCCCTTTGCGCCGAAGGAGCTGAAAAATGAAAAGCTGCTGGAGCACTTTATCGGCTTCTACCTTCCCTTCTGGAATTATAAGCTCATCATGCAGGGGCATCTCGATCTTGAAGCAGTTATCAAGTATAACCGGGGAAATAATCTTTATTATGATACCTGCCATGTACAGGGAGACGTGGACGCCGCCTATGAGGGGGTCTGCTATGATGCCTCCTCCTCCTTTGAGGACAGCATCAGCCGGGGGATTTCTCCCTTCCGCGGAAAGGACATCGTGCCCTTCTCACCGGGATATATGCTCGGCTATTATGCGGATGTCGCCGATGTGCCTGCCGCAATCTATGAAAAAGAGGCTTCGTACCGGCTGGAGAATAAAGCCCTCACTGCCATGAAGAATAAGATCTCCGGGAAGGGAACCGTGAAACTGAAGAACGAGGAACAGGTGCTTCAGAACATCGGAAAGAACATAGAGCAGGAGGCGGTGCTTCTTCCGGTATGGTTTCTGACCTACCGTGACGGAGATCGTCTCGGCTATGCTGTCGTAAACGGGGATAACGGCAATATCTACGCGGATATCCCGGTGAACCAGAGCGCCTTTCTCCGCCGCGGTCTTCTCCTTGCGATTCCTGTGTTTGCTGTATTGATGCTGTTTCTGTCACTGACGCCTCATGCCCTTCTCTTTGTCAGTTTTGTTGTCTCTCTTCTGACCATTATTCTTTACAGAGCGGAGAACAAGAAAATTCTGGAGAAGAGCACGAGAGAAAGGGATGCGGGATACCAGTACGCAAGAGTACACGGTTCTCGGCCGGTGGATGCACCGGAGACCGGGCAGCATCAGGAAAAAAAAGCAGGAGACAGGGCGGAAGAAGCTGCGGTGCCGGGGGAAGCCGCTGTGGCGGAAAAAACAGAGGAGAGCATGCAGAGGGAGGAGCCTTTGCCGGAGGAAGCCCACGGAGTCCGCGCGGAGAAGCCGGATCCGGAAGAGGAGAACCGGAAACAGGTTCTGTCCTTCTCCATGAAGGGAAGGAAGGCAAGTGTACTACCGGCGTTTTTTGCGCTGATAATATCGGGAGCATTATTCCTGATTAATCCGGTGGAGGATGAGTATTCCTATGCGGGAGCAGTCCTGGCAATGCTGGCACTGATTTCCAGTATCAGGGGCATCATTTCCCAGTACAATCTCCTGGCGACACGTCCGCTCCCGAGCTATTTTGCCAGAAAGGAGGTCAGGGACTGATGAAAAGATTATCTGTCTTTTGGAGCTTTCTCCTTCTGAGTCTGACTGTGCTGCTCTGCTCCATGCCGGGCCTTGCGGCAGAGGCGGACAATCCCTATGTGCGCTATACCAACGAAGAGACGGGCTATCAGCTGTACTATCAGGATGCCGCGTCGCTTCTTGGGGCCTCTGAGGAGGAGCAGGTACTGGAAGTCATGAAGGAGCTCACGAAATATTCCAATATTGCTTTTGTGAGCTACGGAGATGCCGGGTACCGCTCCACCGGCGATATTGCCAGAAGCTTTCTGGAAGATAATTACTATCATGAATCCGCCTCCGTGTTTGTGATTGACATGGACAACCGACAGCTCTGGATTCAAAGCCAGGGCAAGGCGTTTCATGAGATTACCGTCAAGAATGCGAATGCGATTACCGACAACATCTATCGTTTCGCCCGCAGCGGCAACTATGGTGCTGCTGCGCAGGGGGCATACCGGGAGATGCTCCGTATCCATCAGGGGCTCTGGATCGCGAGACCGCTGCAGTGGATCAGCAATGCCATCCTTGCCGTAATCCTTTCCTTCCTGGTACTTTATGTCTTTCTGCTGCTCAGCCGTTTCCCCGGCAAAAAAGCTGAGGCGGAAATCCTCGGTGCCGCAGCTGCGAGCTTTGCACTGGTGAACCTGAGAAAGGATCTCATCCGTCAGAATGTGATTCGTCAGCAGAGCAGCTCCGGTGGCAGCTCCTCTCATGGCGGCGGCTTCTCCGGCGGAGGAGGATTTTCCGGCGGAGGAGGATTTTCCAGCGGCGGCGGAGGACACAGATTCTAAAGTCAAAATATTTCACAAATCAAGGCGACGGCAGATCTCTTCTGCTGTCCCTTTTTTGTTATTTATAGGGGTGTTTAATAAAAATACCTATAAATGAAATTCAACAAATTCATTAAATCGTTAAGCTGTACAAATACCGGGGCGGAGATATAATGAAATCAGTCGGCAGCGAAAGGGGTCGCTGCTTTGCTTTTTGGAGGAAAAGGTATGAAAAAGAAAATGGGCTTAGTACCGAAGCTGATCATCGCGATCATTCTCGGTATCCTGATCGGTCAGTTTACACCGCTCTGGTTCTGCAGAACCGTTGTTACGCTGTCCGGCATATTCAGTACATTCCTGAAGTTTGTCATTCCACTGATGATTCTGGCATATGTCACCATGGGTATCGCGGATTTGTCACAGGGTGCAGGAAAGCTGCTTTTAATCACGGTGCTTCTGGCTTACGGCTCTACGCTGGTTGCCGGAACTGCCAGCTATGTGATCTCAAAGACATTGTTTCCCTTCTTTATGTCGCCGGAAGCACTGGAGCAGATTCAGAAAACCGCGGACAATTCGGTTTCTGTTTTCTTCGGCATTAATCTGCCGCCGCTTCTCGATACCCTGTCTGCCGTCGTGCTCGCTTTCATGCTGGGTCTCTGCCTCTCTGCCATGCGCGGAAAGGAGATCGGAAACAGCCTCTACAACGGCTTCCATGATTTCTCCGGCATCATCGACAAGGTACTGCACAGTGCCATCATCCCGCTGCTTCCGCTTTACATCTGCGGAACCTTTGTGGATATGACCAGATCCGGTAAGACCTTCACCATCCTTGGTATCCTCTGGAAGGTATTTATTGTGGTGATCTGTATGCACCTGATCTACATTCTCCTGCAGTTCCTTTTTGCGGGCAGCTTTTCCCGGAAGAATCCGTTTACGCTGATTAAGAATCAGATCCCGGGTTACACCACGGCGCTGGGAACCCAGTCCTCGGCAGCAACGATTCCAGTCAATCTGGAGTGTGCGAAGAAGGACGGGATTTCGGATCAGATCAGAAACTTCGTGGTACCGCTCTGTGCCAACATCCATATGTGCGGCTCCATGATCACCATCACTGCCTGTGCGACGGCTGTCTGCCTAATGAATGATCTTCCGATCAGCATCACGACAGTGGTGCCGTTCATCATGACGCTGGGGATTGCCATGGTGGCATCTCCGGGAGCGCCGGGCGGCTCCATCATGACCGCGCTGCCGTTCCTGTACCTTGTTTTCGGAAGGGAAGCAGGTGATCCGAACGGTCCGATCTGCGCCATCATGGTGGCATTGTATATCACACAGGACAGCTTCGGAACCGCCTGCAATGTCTCCGGTGACAATGCGATCGGCGTGGTTGTGAATGAAATCTATGAGCGCTGGATCAAAAAGGACGAAGCAGCAAGGGTATAAATTTGACAAGGGAAAGACTTCACCGTGCTTTCTCGGACCAGCGAAACAGTTGATGTTACGGCAGAGTGTCGAAGACGCTTGAAAAGAGACTCTGCCCCAAAGAGGAACAGATGAATGTATTTGGAATCATCGGACCGATTATGATCGGTCCCAGCAGCTCTCATACCGCAGGCGCCTGCCGTCTCGGAAGAGTTGTCAATAAAATCAGCAACAACGAGCCTCTGGAGGAGGTCACCATCGAGCTCGCCGGTTCCTTTGCAAAAACCTACCGCGGGCACGGGACAGACAGGGCACTGCTTGCGGGCATTATGGGGTATCACAGCTACTCGGAGGAGATCCGGGATGCGCTTGTCATCGCAAAGGAGCGGGGGATCAGCTATCGTTTTGTTCCGACAGAGATTCCCGGCGCACATCCGAATACTGCCCGTATCCTTTATTGCACCAGATCCGGCGAGGAGGGAGAGGTGCTAGGCGCCAGCATCGGCGGCGGCAATATCCGTGTGGATGAGGTAAACCGCATGCGTGTCGATTTCACCGGGGAGAACAATACCATCCTGGTGCTCCACCAGGATAAGCCGGGCCTGATTGCCAATGTGACGAAGCTCATCTATGACCGTTATCAGGATCTGAATATCTGTAATTTCCGTCTGTCGCGGCAGGAAAAGGGAGGGCTTGCCCTCATGACGATCGAGATCGATCAGATGCCGCCGGCAACCCTGACACAGGACATCCTGGAGGTGAGGGATGTGGAAAATGCGATTCTGATTCGTGCCGTCTGAGGAGGCTTAAGATGCTGAAATATCAGAAAATCCAGGAACTGGTGGAGGAAGCCGTAAGAAATCAGGAGAAGATCTCCGCGCTGGTGCTTCGGGATCAGGCAAAGGCCATGGGAAAGACAGAGGAAGAGCTGTACCGGAAGATGGAAGAAAGCTTCGATGTCATGTGCGGCTCCGTCGAAAGCGGACGGGATCCGAATCTTCGCTCCACCTCCGGACTGACCGGCGGCGAGGGAGCCAAAATGCTTGCCTACAGTGAGAGCAGCGGCGGCGGACTTTCCGGCAGCTTTATGACCAGGGCATTGGGGCGGGCACTTGCGGTTTCCAACTGCAATGCCGCCATGGGAAAGATCGTCGCGACACCGACAGCAGGCTCCTGCGGAATCCTGCCGGGCTGTCTTGTCTCGATGTATGAAGACAAGAAACGGGAGAAGAGGGATATCGTGATGTCCATCTTCACTGCCGGTGCGTTCGGGATGGTAATCGCAAATGTTTCTTCCATCGCCGGCGCACAGGGAGGCTGTCAGGCAGAATGCGGCAGTGCCTCGGGAATGGCAGCGGCTGCGCTTGTGGAGCTGTGCGGCGGTACGCCGCAGCAGTGTGCCGATGCGCTCGGTATGGCGATTGTCAATCAGCTGGGGCTGGTCTGCGACCCTGTAGCAGGGCTTGTGGAGATTCCCTGCATCAAGCGGAACGCGAGTGGCGTCGTAATCGCCTTTTCCGCCGCCGATATGGCACTTTCCGGGATTGATTTAAAGATTCCTGCAGATGAGTGCATCGATGCAATGCGTGAGGTCGGAGATGCGCTTCCCAGTGCCCTGAAGGAAACGGCTCTTGGCGGACTTGCCGTCAGTCCCACCGGACAGAAGCTCCGGAAGCAGGTCTTCGGGGACGAAGAGAAATAAGAAACAGAAAGGGCTTTAACAGCCTCGGGATCTGGAGCGGAAGGAAAAGATATGGAAGGTTCTTGTCAGGATCAGAACGGTGACAAAGCCTGCTGCCATGGCACTTGAGAAAAGGATGGTAGAGAGACCGGTGAGGCGGAAGGCAGAGTAATCCTTCTGCATCAGATAGTTCATGGTGCGGTAGAGAGAGGCGCCGGGATACAGGGGGATGGAACCGATGATCAAAAAGACGGTGGCAGGACTTTTCATGATTCTTGCCATAAATTCCGCATAGAAGGAAATGATTACTGTGGCGAGATACGCGGAAAGTATCTCGCCTTTTGTCATGCGGAAAAGCGTGAGATAACACAGCCAGGCCAAGGCTCCGCCAAGCGCGGCGACAAGGGCCTTTTTTCGATGCATATTAAAAAGAAAGGCGAAGGACAGGGCGCCGGTAAAGGCGGCAGTCAGCTGTAGAAGAGTGGCGGTCATGAGAGTTCTCCTTCGTTCTGAAATCGTGATGCGGCGGAGCTGCAGAAAGATCAGGCTTTAGCCGAAGACCAGGTTGGACACCGTGAAGCCGAGCGCGATGGTAACGGCGAGGAGGGTGGACTCCAGCAGCTTTACGCCTCCGGCGATGGTATCTCCGACAAAAAGATCCCGGATGGAGTTTGTGAAGGAAAGCCCCGGAATCAGGATCATGATGTTTCCGATACTGATGAGGGAGCGATGATCTCCGAGATGAAAATAGACCAGCAGGTTTGCGGCGATACCGCCGAGGATGGAGAGGATGAGTGTATGCAGAAGAGGAGAGCTTTGTCCGCGTCTTACGATCTCCCTCGTCAGGAAACGGAGCAGCACGCCGATCACAGCGGAGCACAGCATATCCTTTGTATTTCCCCCGAAGAAGAGTGTGAAGCTCAGGGAGATGAGCGCATAGATCAGCACCTGCTGTGAGAAGCCGTAGCTTTCATCCTGAAGAATCTCTTCCACTTGCTTCGGAATCGTGTCCGGATCAGGGCAGCTTTGACAGATATCGCGGGACAGCTGGTTCAGGCGGTCCAGCCGCAGAAAGTCGTTGGAAATCTGGCTGATCCGCACGCTTTGAGTGAGGCTGCTTCGATCCGGGAGATAGAGAGTGGCGATGATGGTAGAGGTAATGGTAAACACATCAGGCTCTCCGATTTGATATGCCCTTATGATACGTTGAATGGAGTCCTCGACACGGTTTACCTCGCCGCCGGAGAGGAGGATGTATTTCCCGACCATCATGGCGGCATACAGCACCTTTCTGGCAAAATCCATGCGCTCCGGAGTCATTGCGGAAAGCCGTTCCTGATCTGACATAGCCTGTTCCATCTGCTTATCCTCTGTTCTTAAAAATTTCCGTGAGAAGTTCCCCGGGAGAGCGCTGCCGCACTCCCTCCGGGTCTGTGTTCCTTTGCTTTTTTGGTATATTTCCCTCCCTGGGATTTATACGTATCCCATGAATCCCAGGGAGGGGTCCCGCCTTCCGCGGGAGGATGCCCCGGGACAACGGCAGTCAAGGCTGAGAAGTCATTCTGTCATAGAGATATCTGCTGATCTTTCCGATGAGCTCTCTCCCGATGCGGTTCTCCGGCAGATGATGCGTCATGACGACCAGAAGATAGGGGTTCTCCGGCAGCAGGATGATGCCGCCGTCATGCTCCAGAAGCTCGAGGTCCCCGCACTTATGGAGTACCGGCAATTCCTCCGGGAGATATCTCTGAAGGCGTTCCTTCTGCTGCTGTCTTCCGAGGATATCACAGATAAGCCCGCAGATTTCGGAGCGGTCTTCAGGAGCTCCGTCCGCTTCTTCGCACGGCATTTTTCCGAGATAGAAGTATTGTAGCATCCTTTTGACATCATTGGCAGAGAGGAAGTTGTCAGAACCTCTTTTTTTTGCTTCACTGTCCATCATTTTCCGTCCGAGACCGGCTGCGTTCAAATGGAGCTTTTTCGCCCGAAGGTTGATGCTTTCCATTCCGAGATGGTCGATGAGGAGATTGGTCGCGTGATTGTCGCTCAGGACAATCATGAGAACAGCAAGCTCCAGGAGGGAAAATTCATGCGCACCATACAGCTCCTTCAGGATGCCGTCTCCGCCGGTACGGGCAGACGGAAAAGCAGATTCACGCCCTGCTACATTCTTTGCCTTCGTTTTGTCAGAACCGGGAGTCGGAAGGACAGGGAGTATCTGTCCTGCGAGAGCTGCGGGAACCGTCTCCGGAGGAGAAGCTGCCGGAAGGGACAGCCTGTCTCCGAGGGAAAGCACTCCCTCATGCACCCGTTCCATCAGCTCTGTCAGGATCAGGAGCTTAATGAGACTCGCAGAGGGCAGGACGTCATCTCCCCGAATTGAGAATCCGTCCTGGCTGTGAAAATCATAGAAAGCGACGGATGCCTGCCCGCCGCTTCTCTGAATCATCGTTTCGATGGCTTCGATTTCTGTTTGATAGTTTTTTTTCATGATTTGCTGCTGTCCCCATCTAAGATGGGGTTCTCCCCGGAGTTAAGACGGCTTTCCCGACAGACGGGAAAGGATAGGATGAAGATGATGCGCCGGCACAGGAAAGCCCTAAGCCAGGAAATGCAGGATCCAGCCGCAGCCAAGTCCGAAGAAGTTTCCGACTGCCGCTCCGAGAACTCCCATCAGTACACCGATGCCTGCATAGCTCATGTCATAGGCAGAAGCGACAATGGGAGCGGAGGCGGATCCCCCGAGGTTGGCGAGGCTTGCCGTGGAGACCATACAGAGATCCCAGTGGAAGAGCTTCGAGAGAAGATACATCAGTATGACATGAATCAGGAGGATAAAGAGTCCGTAGACAATCCACATCGGTGCGGAGATCAGATCTACGACGGAAGCCGTGGAAGCAAGGAGGGAAACGACGGCGTAGAGATAGATATTGGAGAGCTCCTCTACCGCAGGAAGCCTTCCGAGAGGACTGAGCGCACAAAAGAGCCCCAGTACGGTGACAAAGAGGGTGGTTACGGTTCCCTTGTCGAACATGGAAAGTCCTATGGCGGACAGAGAAGAACTGAGAGCAGCACCGATCTGCTGGGAAAGTGCGGAGACCATGAGAGAAAGCCCGATCAGGAAGATATAGTCCTGGTATGCGGCCGTCTTCCCGGCGCCGGAAAGCTCCCGATGTGCCTGGTCTGCAACAGCCTGCAGCGCAGAGGTATCTGCCTGCGTCTTTTTATTCCAGAGAGCAGCATAACGTACACCGAAGAGCAGAAGAGCAATCCAGAGAGAGTAGCAGACCGTATCCAGCGCAAGTGCGCAGCTGTAGGCACCGGCATCTACGGGCAGGGCTGCCTGCATTGCCGCCATGTTGGCGCTGCCGCCCACCCAGGACGCATAGAGGGCTGCGACAGCGCCCCAGACATCCCTGCCGAGAAAACCCTTAAAGATCGGGAAGCCCAGAAGGAAACCGACAAACAGTGTTGCCGAGCAGGCGAGAAAGACCGCTACGAGTCTGCCGCCGAGCTTGGAAAGCTTACGGAAGTCACAGCGAAGAAGCATCACGAAAATCATCGCATACAGAAGATTGTTTTTCAGAACCTTGTAGGCGGCACTGATGCCGTCGGAGCTGTAGAGCCCGAGGGTACAGAAGATCATGTTCAGCACATAGATGAAGACGAGGGGCGGTATAAGCTGAAAAACCTTCCATTTTGTATATTTTTCGAGTCCGAGCATCACACCGGCGATACACATGAGAACTGCAATATAAGTAAATCCGTTCTGTATAACCATATCTGCCTCCTTTTTATGATTTTTTTAGTCGAGATACCGGATGCCGTGTATCTTCCGTATGCCGAGTCCCGCTTCCTCCGACACAGTGATGTTTTTTTCCCGGAATACCGCACCACCCTCAACGGGATCCTCGGAGCAGAGCACCGGTCCGTCCAGATCGATCCTGGTGATGATGTTTTTGGCACAGGCGAGGTGGACTGCTGCATTGACACTGACCTTGGCTTCCAGCATACAGCCGATCATGCATTCGACACCGCTGAGCTCGGCAAGACTGGCAATCTTTAAAGCATTATAGATTCCGCCGGTTTTCATCAGCTTGATGTTGATGAGATCTGCCGCCTTTCTTTCAATGATTTTCAGGGCATCCTCCGGAGAGAAAACACTCTCATCCGCGAGCACCGGCACGGAGGAGTGCTCTGTGACAAACTTCAGTCCCTCGAGATCCTGTGCTTGAACCGGCTGCTCCACCAGCTCGATATCGAGCAGCTGCTCCTGCATCTGATCCAGGAGCCGGACCGCCTGCTTTGCCGTCCACGCCTGATTCGCATCGATGCGGATGCGGACATTCTTTCCGACGGCTTCACGTACCGCCCGCAGTCTCTCAAGATCGAGGGAAGGATCGACGCCGACCTTCAGTTTCAGTGTATCGTATCCGCGGGCAAGCGCGATTCTCGCATCCTCCGCCATCTGCTCCGGTGGATTAACGCTGATGGTGAGGTCCGTCGAGACGGTTTTTCTGGCGCCGCCAAGCATCCTGTACACCGGCACACCCAACAGCTGTCCGTAGAGGTCATAAAGGGCAATGTCGGCTGCCGCCTTTGCGGAACTGTTTTTGACGATGCAGTGCTGGAGATCCTGAAGCAGAGGTTCAAAGAATTCGATGTCCCGTCCCAGCAGGGTCTTTTTGATATGCTCCTGAAAGGCGCCGAGAATGGCGCCGGTGGTGTCTCCTGTGACGGCAGCTGTCGGCGGAGCCTCTCCGAAGCCGACCATTCCGTTTTCCAGAACGATTTCGACAATGATATCCTCGACACTGTTCACCGTACGCAGCGCGGTTTTGAAAGGTACCCGCAACGGGACGGAAATTTTTCCAAGACGCAGTTCTGTGATTTTTATAGACTCCCCTTTTTCGTGCTAAAGCGAAAAACAATTACAACGAAAGTAGCAATTTGAAAAGCGGATGTCAAGAAAAGTTCAGAGAAAAGATAAACGAAATATGAATTAAATATTGTTCACTTGCGGACAATGCACGTACATGCTAGTATTTATAAGTTAAAATTATACTGACTGAATCATCCGAAGGAGTTTGTTTCGAAATGAATATTGTTGAAAAAATTTTTGGTACGCACTCTGAGCGCGAACTGAAGATGATTAAACCCAAAATTGATAAGATCCTGTCCCTGCAGGAGACGATGCAGGCAATGTCCGATGCGGAGCTGAGAGCACAGACGGACAGGTTTAAGGCCCGACTGCAGGAAGGAGAGACACTGGACGATCTTCTGCCGGAGGCGTTTGCCACGGTACGTGAGGCGGCGAAGCGTGTGCTTGGGATGGAGCATTTCCCGGTGCAGCTGATCGGCGGTGTGGTTCTGCATCAGGGGCGTATCGCCGAGATGAGAACCGGAGAGGGAAAGACCCTTGTGTCCACCTGTCCGGCGTATCTGAACGCGCTGGAGGGGAAAGGCGTACATATTGTCACGGTCAATGATTATCTGGCAAAGCGTGACGCGGAATGGATGGGGAAGGTGCATGAGTTTCTCGGACTGACTGTCGGAGTGGTCCTCAATGCCCTCTCTCCGCAGGAGCGCCAGGCGGCGTATGGCTGTGATATCACCTATGTTACGAACAATGAGCTCGGCTTCGATTATCTCCGTGACAACATGGCGATCTACAAGCAGCAGCAGGTGCTTCGCGGACTCCACTTCTGTATCATCGATGAGGTCGATTCCGTTCTGATTGATGAAGCACGTACTCCGCTTATCATTTCCGGACAGTCCGGAAAGTCCACCAAGCTCTATGAGCTTTGCAACAATCTGGCACTCCAGCTGGAGCGCGGAGAGGAGTCCGCGGAGTTCAGCAAGATCAATGCCATCCTCGGCGAGGAGATAGAGGAGACGGGTGACTTTATTGTCAACGAGAAGGAAAAGACCGTGAATCTCACCCAGCAGGGTGTGGAGAAGGTGGAAAAGTTCTTCCATATTGAAAACCTTGCGGATCCGGAGAATCTGGAGATTCAGCACAACATTATCCTGGCACTCCGTGCCAATAACCTGATGCAGAAGGACAAGGATTATGTGGTGAAGGATGATGAGGTCCTGATTGTCGACGAGTTTACCGGACGTATCATGCCGGGGCGCCGTTATTCCGACGGCCTCCATCAGGCAATAGAGGCGAAGGAGCATGTCGATGTAAAGCGCGAGTCCAGAACCCTCGCGACCATTACCTTCCAGAACTTCTTCAACAAGTTCGATAAAAAGTCCGGCATGACCGGTACCGCACAGACGGAGGAAAAGGAGTTCAGAAACATCTATTCCATGGATGTTATCTGTATTCCGACAAACCGTCCCATACAGCGTATCGATCTGGATGATGCCGTTTACAAGACCAAGAAAGAGAAGTTTGAGGCTGTCGTGGAGGAGATTGAGGAGATCCATGCCACCGGTGCGCCGGTGCTGGTCGGTACCATTGCGATTGAGACCTCGGAGATGCTTTCTGCCATGCTGAAGCGCCACGGCATCAGGCACTCCGTTTTGAACGCCAAGTTCCATGAGAAGGAGGCGGCGATAGTTGCCGATGCCGGGATCCATGGCGCTGTTACGATTGCCACCAACATGGCAGGCCGTGGTACGGATATCAAGCTGGACGAGGAAGCTCTGAAGGCGGGCGGTCTCCATATCATCGGCACGGAGCGGCATGAGTCCCGCCGCATTGACAATCAGCTGCGCGGACGTGCCGGCAGACAGGGGGATCCGGGACAGTCACAGTTCTTTATCTCTCTCGAGGATGACCTTATGAGACTTTTCGGTTCGGAGAGACTGATGGGCGTGTTTGAGGCTCTGGGGGTTCCGGAGGGAGAGCGCATCCATCATAAAATGCTCTCCAATGCCATTGAGAAGGCGCAGGAGAAGATCGAGTACAATAACTACGGCATTCGCGAGAACCTCTTAAAGTATGACGAGGTCAATAACGAGCAGCGCGATATCATCTATGGAGAGCGCGAGAAGGTCCTCGAAGGTGACAATATGCGGCCGCTCATTGTCAAGTTTATTACCGACATTGTAAAAAATGCGGTTGACCAGAATATTGCGGAGGAGCAGAGCGCCAAGGACTGGGATCTCGCCGGCCTCAACGATACGCTGATGTCCATCATCCCGATTCCGCGTATTCGGCTGACAGAAGAGCAGTTTGAGAAGATGACAAAGTCGGAGTTCGAGCAGCTCCTGAAGGAGGAAGCGCTGAAGCTCTATGAGAAAAAGGAAGCGGAGTTCCAGAATCCGGAGCAGATGCGGGAGGTAGAGCGTGTCATCCTCCTGAAAGTGATTGACCAGAAGTGGATGAGCCATATTGACGACATGGATCTGCTTCGTGACGGTATCGGCATGCAGGCATACGGGCAGAAGGATCCTCTAGTAGAATACAAGATCGCCGGATATGAGATGTTCCAGGATATGACGGACGCCGTGCAGGAAGAGGCAGTCCGGCTTCTCTACCGCATCAAGATCGAACAGAAGCTGGAGCGGGAGCAGATTGCCAAGCCGACCGGCACCAATCAGGATAACAGTCTGAGCCGTCAGCCGAAGCAGAGAGAGGTCAAGAAGATCTATCCGAACGACCCCTGTCCCTGCGGATCCGGCAAAAAGTTCAAGCAGTGTCACGGACGGGAGATGTATCAGGATTTTTTAAAGGCGCAGGTACAGAAGGCGCAGGAGAGAAAGGCGGCCTCCGCCTCCGGATCCTCCGAAAACTGATTTACCGGGATGCTTTGATGCGGCTGCCGCGGTAATTCGAATTCGGCAGGAGAAGGAAAACACGGAATCCCTGTTTCCCTGAGAGAAACACTGCTTTGTGTTTTCCGCCGGGAATGCCCGGAGGGATGAGGTTGTGGGACTCCTGCAGCCTCATTGTGATACTGTGAAAGGGAGTGAAACGATTCATGATTGAGTTCGATCAGTTTAAATATGAATTGGGACAAAAGAAAGAACCGCTTCAGCAGCTGGGGCAGTCTCTGGATCTTGCCAATAAGCAGAGAAGGATCACAGAGCTGGACAGAATGATGGAGGAGCCGGATTTCTGGACCGATGCCGAGAAGGCGAACCGCCTTTCCGCGGAAGCAAAGCATCTGAAGGATGAGCTGGAGGGCTATCAGAAGCTTCAGCAGAGCTATGAGGATATCGAAGCGCTCATACAGATGGGACGGGAGGAGAACGATGACAGCCTCGTGCCGGAGGTCAGGGAGGAGCTCCGGCAGTTTTCCGAGAAGCTGGATCAGATGAGCACCACCCTTCTTCTGTCCGGGGAATACGACAAGATGAATGCGATCCTCCGGCTCAATGCCGGTGCCGGAGGCACCGAGTCCAACGATTGGGCAGGGATGCTCTACCGTATGTACACCAGATGGGCGGAGCGTCACGGCTTTACGCTGAAGCTCCTGGATTACCTTGAGGGAGACGAGGCAGGCATTAAATCGGTGACAGTGGAGATCGATGGTGATTATGCCTACGGCTATCTTCGCTCCGAATCCGGGATTCACCGTCTTGTCCGTATCTCTCCCTTCAACGCACAGGGGAAGAGACAGACTTCCTTTGTGTCCTGTGATGTCATGCCGGATATCGAAACCGATATTGATATCGAGATCCGTGAAGAGGATATCAAGATGGAGGTGTTCCGTGCCTCCGGTGCCGGCGGACAGCACATCAACAAAACCTCTTCCGCCGTCCGCCTCATCCATATCCCGACAGGCTTTGTCGCTGCCTGCCAGGAGGAGCGTTCGCAGCTGCAGAATCGCGCAAAGGCCATGCAGATGCTGAAAGCCAAGCTCTATATGAAGGAAAAGGAAGAGCAGGAGGCGAAGATTGCCGGGATCCGCGGTGAGGTCAAGGACAACGGCTGGGGTTCTCAGATCCGCTCTTACGTCCTTCAGCCCTACCGTATGGTGAAGGATCTCCGTTCTGGCGAGGAAACCGGCAATACCGATGCCGTTCTCGACGGAGACATTGACCGCTTCATCACGGGATACCTGAAGTGGATGCAGCTCGGATGCCCGGACCGTAAGGTACAGGGCGGAGAATAAGCGGAATCGGGAAGAAAACACAGTTGGGGAGGAAATATGAAAGTAGCAATCATGGGATACGGCACTATCGGCAGCGGCGTTGCCGAGGTACTTCACATGAACCAGGAGCAGATCGTCAAGAAATCCGGTGAGCCGCTGGAGATTAAATATATCCTTGATATGCGCGAGAGCATTTCTGACCACCAGGAGCTTCTGATTCATGATTTTTCCCTCATTGAAGAGGATCCGGAGGTGGAGCTGGTGGTGGAAACCATGGGCGGCATCCATCCGGCTTATGAGTATATCAAGTCCTGCCTTGAGCACGGCAAGCATGTGGTTTCCTCCAATAAGGCGGTGGTGGATGCTACCGGCTCCAAGCTGATTCGTACCGCACGAGAGCATAACGTCAATTTTTACTTTGAGGCCTCTGTCGGCGGTGGGATCCCGGTGCTTCGCACTATTTTTCATAATTATGCGGGGGAAAGGGTGACGGAGATCACGGGAATTCTGAACGGCACCACCAATTTCATCCTTACCAAGATGGAGGAAGAGGGCTCCGGTTTTTCGGATACGCTTGCGGAGGCACAGAGACTGGGCTATGCCGAGAGGGATCCCTCTGCGGATATCGACGGCTTTGACACCTCCCGGAAGACAGCGATTCTTCTTTCCATTGCTTCCGGCAAGCGTTGCCGTCATGAGGATATCTTTACCGAGGGAATCCGCAGCATCTCGGACATTGACATTAGGTACGCGGAGGAGCTGAAGCTTCATATCCGTCTGCTGGGGTCTGTACAGGTGCTGGAGGACAAGAACTTCGCCTATGTCGCTCCGGTGATGATTGACAAGCGGGATCCGCTCTATCCCATTTCCGATGTGTTTAACGGCATCCGCATCGTCGGTAACTGCATCGGTACCACGATGCTCTACGGGATGGGTGCAGGCAAGCTTCCGACAGCCTCTGCGGTTGTGTCAGACATGATTGCGGCAGCACGTCATCAGCATGAGTTCCAGGGAATCGGATGGTCGGAGAAGATGATTGAGATTGAGCCGATGGGTGAGAACAGCTTCCGCTATCTGATCCGGATAGAGGGGACCGAAGAGGGACTGGAGGAGGAGCTTCGAGGCTTCTTCTTGAATGACGACAGCAAGTTTACGCCGATTCATCTGGACGGGCGCAAGGATGAATTCGGGCTTCTCAGCGATGTGATGTGTGAGTCGGATTTCCGTGCCAATGTTGAGGAGTTCGAGGAGAAGACCGGACGACGAATCTTCCACTTCCTCCGGGCAAAACTGACACCGGAGAACTGAGTGTATCGGAAAAATACCGGTTCGAAAGAGCCGGTATTTTTCACGAGCAGCGGGAAAAATCCGACGCTTGCGCAGTGATTTGGCGGGTACCGTGAAACTGAGACAAGCGGAGCGAAGCCGAAGTATCGGCGCAGTAAAATCGAAGTATATGATGCAGGGTGTTTTGAAGGGAAATTCGATGGAATTTTGGGAAAGCCACAGTGAAGAGGAAACAAGGCGTATCGCACGGGAGCTGGGGCAGCAGGCAGAAGCGGGAGAGATATACTGTCTGGACGGAGATCTCGGCACAGGAAAGACCGTCTTTGCCAAGGGCTTTGCGGAGGGACTCGGGGTTCGGGAGACGGTAACCTCCCCGACCTTTACCCTCGTCAGGGAATATAAGGGAAGAATCCCTCTCTATCATTTCGACGTTTACCGGATCAGAGACAGTGAGGAGCTGCTTGAACTCGGATACGAGGATTATTTTTTCGGGGAAGGGGTCTGTCTGATCGAGTGGCCGGAGCGGATCTCGGAGCTGCTGCCGGAGAGGGTTTCTACGGTGACGATAAAAAAAGATCTCCCGCAGGGAGAGGATTACCGGACGATTCAGCTGAGGAAATACTGATGATATCATTGTTTTCCTAAAAAGAGAGGATGAAAGAGAGGAAGGCTAAGGGATGAGACTTTTGGGAATCGATGCCTCTGGAAAGACAGCCAGTGCAGCACTAGTGGAGAATCATACGGTAATTTCCGAGATTACGAGAAACCTCGGTCTCACTCATTCGGAAACCCTGCTTCCGATGATTGACGAGCTCCTGAGGGGAGCAAAGACGGAGATTTCCGATCTGGACGGGATTGCTGTAACCGCAGGGCCCGGTTCCTTTACCGGACTTCGCATCGGGGGGGCGACGGCGCAGGGACTTGCACTGCCATACGCGCTTCCTCTTTATTCCATCAGTACCTTGGAGTCTCTCTGCTATCAGGTGGCAGAGCTGCCTTATGTGATTCATCCGATTCTCGACGCCAGAAGAGCGGAGGTTTACACCGCTTCCTATTTTCGGGGAAAGCTGATTTCAGAAGAGAAGGCAATCTCGATCCAGGAACTTGCGGATGAGATCAATGCGGGGACTTATACGTTTCCGGAATCGGAGATTCCAGACGAACTTCTTTTTTCAGCGGGAAATTCGGGATGGATACAGTGGGAGGAGGTCCGGAGGCGGCAGAAACCGGAGCATTTTTTCCTCGGAGACGGTGTTCCCGTATACCGGGAAATGCTGTCTCGGCTTCTGCGTATCCCCCATCACTATGCTCTTCCGCAGAATCTCCTGCAAAGAGCCAGTGCCACAACGCTGCTCTGTGAGAAAAAACTGGAAAGCGGAGAAGCAGTGCAGAGGAGACTCTGTCTCAGCTATCTTCGCCGCCCGCAGGCAGAGCGGGAGAGAGCACGGCGAGGGCTTCGGGACTTCCGCCTGATCGAAGAGGATGCCGGAAGCCACAGCTTCGTACCGAAAACCGAGGACAGGCTGAAGGCGACAAATTATGTGATCGGAGAAGGCACAGGGTACGAGAATGAAGAGCAGTGCTGAAGATATTTTGAAGGGATATACGTTTAAGCTGTCAGAAATGTACATTCGCGGGATGCTGGAAGAGGATATCGAGACGGTTCTTTCGATGGAACGCGCAGCCTTTGGAACGATGGCATATCATGCGCGGGACTTCCTCTCCGCGATCTCCGGAGCGTATGATTTTCCCTTTGCTCTGATGGGAAAGACAGAGGATCCAGAACATGCCGGCATCCTGGGCTATGCCGTAGTCCGGCTGCTGGGACCGGAGGCGGAGCTTCAGACCATCACGGTCCGGGAGACGATGCGGGGACAGGGGCTTGGAAAAATCCTGATGGCAGAGGTGCTCCGACTTTCCCGGGAGCACGGCGCTTCACGGATTTTTCTTGAGGTAAGGGAACACAACACAGCTGCAAAAGCCCTTTATGAGAGCTTCGGCTTTTGTCCGCAGTACAAAAGAAAGAATTATTATCGGGATCCTGCGGAGGATGCTGTGGTTATGCAGAAAGGAATCGAATGCTAGACGTATGTTTACTGGGAACAGGAGGGATGATGCCGCTTCCGAATCGATGGCTCACCAGCCTTCTGCTTCGCTGCAACGGCAGCAATCTCCTCATTGACTGTGGAGAGGGGACGCAGATTGCCATGAAGGAAAAGGGCTGGAGCCCGAATCCCATTGATGTGATCTGCTTTACTCACTATCACGCGGATCATATCTCCGGGCTTCCCGGGATGCTGCTCAATATGGGAAATTCCGAGCGCACGGCGCCGCTCACCATCATTGGCCCCAGGGGGCTGAGACGGGTTGTGGACGGACTTCGCGTGATCGCTCCGGAGCTGCCTTTCAAAATTCTCTGTCATGAGATTAACGAGCCGACAGAACGAGTCGAATTCGCTCCTTTTATCATTGAAGCCTTCAAAGTGCAGCACAAGGTGCTCTGCTATGGCTATCGTGTCTCCATCGAGCGTCTCGGAAAATTTGATGTGGAGAAGGCAAAGAAGAATCGAATCCCGCTGAGCTGCTGGAACAGATTGCAGCATGGTGAAACGGTGGAGCTGGACGGGGTGATGCTGACCCCGGACATGGTGATGGGGGAGAGCCGGAAGGGACTGTCTGTTACCTACTGCACCGATACCCGACCGCTTCCGATTATTGCCGAGATGGCAAAGGGCGCGGATCTCTTTATCTGTGAAGGAATGTACGGGGAGGAGGGCAAGGAGGAAAATGCCAGAAAATACCGGCACATGACGATGCGGGAGGCGGCGGAGCTTGGAGCGGCGGCACAGCCGAAGGAGATGTGGTTTACCCATTTTTCTCCGTCGGAGATTCATCCGGAGCAGTACCGGGAGGAAATCCAGAAGATTTTTCCGGTAAAGTTTCCGAAGGACGGCTGGTCTAGGAATTTGAATTTTCCGGAGGAGCGGGAGGAAGCACGGGAATACAAGGTGTGAAGTGCTCCGAATATCGGCTTTTGACATTTGCGTTAGGGTTTTGTTGGTGAGAAAACGGATAAGCGGCAGTTTCATACTGCCAAGGAGAGATGCGTAGATATGGAGCAGAAGGATGTGACAATACTGGCGATCGAGACCAGCTGTGATGAGACGGCGGCATCTGTCGTAAGAAACGGGAGAGAGGTGCTTTCCAATGTGATCTCCTCGCAGATTTCGCTGCATACCGTTTACGGCGGGGTGGTGCCGGAGATCGCCTCCAGAAAGCATCTGGAGAAAATCGACGAGGTATTGCGTCTGGCCTTGTCCAGCGCGGAAGTGACACTGGACAAGCTGGATGCGGTGGCAGTTACCTACGGTCCCGGGCTGGTAGGGGCACTGCTGGTAGGCGTTTCCGAAGCCAAGGCACTTGCCTATGCATTGCATAAGCCGCTCCTCGGCATACACCATATCGAAGGACATATTGCCGCGAATTATGTGGAGCATCCTGAGCTGAAGCCACCCTTTGCCTGTCTTGTGGTGTCCGGAGGGCATACACATCTTGTGATGGTAGAGGATTATGAGCGCTTCTCAATCATCGGACAAAGCCGGGATGATGCCGCGGGAGAAGCCTTTGACAAGGTGGCGCGGGCACTGGGACTGGGCTATCCGGGAGGACCGAAGGTGGATGCGGAAGCAAAAAAGGGGAACCCGAATGCCATCAGCTTCCCGAGGGCCTCCGTCAAGGACGCCCCCTACGATTTCAGCTTTTCGGGGCTAAAATCCTCGGTGCTGAACTACATTAACCATGCGGAGATGAAGGGAGAGTCGATCTCCGTGCCGGATCTCTGTGCCTCCTTTCAAGACAGCGTCGCGGATGCCCTTCTGGAAAGAAGCATGCTCCTCTGCAAAGAGCGGGGGCTCCGGCGCTTTGCGCTTGCCGGTGGTGTTGCTGCCAACAGCCGGATCCGGGAGAAGTTCGAACGTGCCTGCAGGAATCGCGGAATCGGCTTTTACCGTCCGAGCCCGGTGCTTTGCACGGACAATGCTGCCATGATCGGCTGTGCCGCCTACTATGCTTATCTTGCCGGGCGGAGAGATACACTCAGCCTGAATGCCAGACCGGATCTGGCGCTGGGGGAACGCTGATGTTTGAGGAACATACGGTCACAGCAGTGGTACTGGCGGCAGGAAGCGGAAGACGTATGCAGCGGGAGGAAAAGAAGCAGTTCATCGAGATTCTGGGACATCCGCTCTACAGCTACAGTCTCCGAAGCTTTCTGCAAAGCCCGTGGGTGGATAAGGTCATCCTTGTGTCGGGAGAGGAGGATCTTTCAAAAATCCGCCGTGAAGTACAGAGAAGAAAAGACTGGTACGGAATTTCCGAGGAAGAGATTCTGAACAGGAAAAAATTATTCTTTACTGCGGGCGGGAGGGAGCGCCGTGACTCGGTCTATGCGGCGCTCCGGTATATGGAAAGGGAGATTATCCTCGCAGAAGAGTGCCATTTTACCCAGGAGGAAAATACGGAGTCAGGACGGGAAACAGCGGGGAAGGAGCCGAGGGAGGCAGCTCTTTCAGAGAGCTATATCCTGATTCAGGACAGCGCCCGTCCGATGCTGAAGGAGAAAATGATCGAGGACAGCCTCAGAGCTCTGTCTTCCTGCCCCGCGGTCTGTGTCGGAATGCCGGTAAAGGATACTATAAAGCTGGTGGATCCGGATAATTTCGTATCCTCCACGCCGGACAGAAGCTCGCTATGGCTCACGCAGACGCCGCAGAGCTTTCATTACCCCCTGCTCCTGAGGGCGTATCGGAAGCTGTATCGGAAGATACAGGAGGGGGAGAAACTCTCTGTGACAGATGATGCGATGGTGGTGGAGTCCATGGAAAGGGTGCCGGTCAAAATCATCCGCGGTTCCTATGAAAACATCAAGGTGACGACAGCTGAGGATCTGATTCTCGCGGAGGCATTCCTCAGAAGCTTGTCAGGTTCACCTTGACGAAGCGGGAGTTTCCGTGATAGCATACCGGAGTATGAGTTCCGCATCGTGGAAGCTCGTACCGGCAGAGGTATCGAAGTGGTCATAACGAGGCGGTCTTGAAAACCGTTTGACGGCAACGTCACGTGGGTTCGAACCCCACCCTCTGCGCGATTTTGAGAAGCACGGAAAACCGTGCTTCTTTTTATGATAGCCAATTTCATCCTTCCGGATGTGTGCTTTCGGTCGAGCCGGAAATGACTCGGCTTTTTGGCATACAGAGAATTCAGCTGGATTACCGGATGAATTTTTATCGTAATGTGATATGATTCTTAAAATAACCGAGCAACAGGAGGGTGGGCATGGAATATCATAAATTTGGAAATCAGATGGTGGTTCGTCTGGACCGTGGAGAGGAAGTTATAGAGAAGCTCAGTGAGCTTTGCGGGAAGGAGAAAGTAAAGCTTGCAGCTGTGTCCGGGATCGGTGCCGCGGACTATGTGAAGATCGGCCTTTACAACTATGATACACAAAGATTTTCCTCCAGGGAATATGCAGAGCCGATGGAAATTACTTCTCTGCTGGGAACCGTTACGGAGATGGAGGGGAAGCCTTATCTTCACCTGCATATCAATGTTGCCAATGAAGAAAATCTCTGCCGTGGCGGACATCTGAGTGCCGCGTGTATCAGCTGTACCGGAGAGCTTGTGCTGACCCTGATGGATGGAGAGATCGGGCGGAAGAAGGACTGGTTTTCCGGAACCGGTCTCAATCTGCTTTGTTATGACAGCTGATAATCGAACCGGAGATTCTCGTATCATCCGCTTTGCGGAGGCTTGCTTCGGGGATAGTATATTATGAGCTCCGCCGGAGGCAGAGATCTCCGCTCACGGCAAAGAGAGCTTGGAGACGGGAGCCGTTCCGGAAAAAATAGGGATTTGATAAGACAGCAGGGAGAGGAGAGAGGCCTTGACAGTACAGCTGACAGAGGAAAAGAAGGAGGAGCTTTCGTCCGTCATCGAGAAAGTGATGCGCGATACACAGGCGCGAGGGATGTCGGTTTCCCTGATAAAAAAGGACGGGACGAAGCTCTATCAGAGGTTTTTCGGCTACAGGGATGAAAAAAAGAAAACGGAGATTGACGAGGATACGATTTTCGGCATTGCTTCCATTACCAAGAGCTTCACGGCGCTTTCGATCATGCAGATGCAGGAAAAGAGGCTTTTGACGCTGGAGGATGCGTTCGGACGTTATATCCGTTATTTTTCCAATCATGACCGCCCCTTTGTGCGGCTTCGGCATCTTCTCAGCCACAGCGGAGGCTATTACCCTTTGCCGCGCATCCTTCTCTCGGAGGTGGCGTCAGAGTTTGACCTGGAGGATTCTCCGGAAAACGATTTTGTGACAAATCCGATTCTGGCAGAGGACGGCGCAAGGCGCATTGCGGAGAGGCTGGATCATCAGACGGAATTTATCGGCGATCCGGGGGAGTATATGTCCTATAGCAATGACGGCTTCTGCCTGCTGTCCGACATTATCCGGAGGAAGGCACAGGAGGAGAGCTATGAGGAGTATGTACAGAATCATATTCTGAAGCCGCTTCATATGACACGCTCCGGATGCAGCTTTGTAAAAGCCGCAGGAGATGCCAATGTTGCCACGCTCTACAGTCTGGAAAAGGGGGAGTGGCGTGCCGACCTCGACTTCTATAACGATGCCTTCGTCCTGAACGGCGGCGGGAATATGAAAAGCACCACCGGAGATATGCTTTCCTATCTTCGGATGTACCTGAACGAGGGACTGTCGCAGGACGGCATCAGAATCGCGCTGGAGTCCTCCGTCCGGGAGATGGAGCATCCGAGAGCTGCCGTGAGTCCGGAAATCAGCTGCGGCTATGGGCTGATGCAGAAGCTCCTTAAGGGATATCGCATCATAGAGCATGGTGGCAGTCTCCCGGGAGTCTCCTCACATCTTGCCTACTCCCACGATCTAGGGATCGGGATTCTGATTCTCTGCAATACCATGGAGATACCGGTAAATTATCTGAGCGACTGTGCTTTTCGGGCATTTCTCGGAGAACAGACCGAGGAAGAGGCACCGCCTCCGAGAGAGCTTTCCTGGAGCAAAGAGGATCTTCTGGCAAGATGCGGTGAGTATATCTCCGGGGAGGGAGACAGCTTTGTGATTTCGGAAAAACAGGGAATTCCGGAGATGGAAGTCAACGGAGAAGAGACAGAAATGATTCCGGTTGCAGCGGACCGGGGCATTGTGCGAAAGAAGTATATGGATATCAATCTCGAATTCCTGCATGACGAAGCGCGGGGGACCTATGCGGCGCGCTATGGTTCCCGGATTTTCCCCAAAAAACGCTGATGTAATCCTCGTTTTCTCGGTTCTTCCGGAGGAGCGGGGTATTTTTCCATTTTCGGCTGTGTTTTTTTTTCACAGCCTTTTTTGTTTGCCTTGCGATGACATTGAGAAAGGGAGCCGCAGGGTGAGGGAAAAGCTGGTTTTTCAGATTCTCCTTATTATTCTTATGCCTGTCTATAATTTTTTTATGTTGACGGAAAAATCGCCGTCTGCTACACTCTATAAGTTAGATATAACTAACTAATTTCGATACAGAGGATCTGCCGTCCTCCGTCAGGAAACGGCGGAGAATACGGAGAAAACAGGAGGGAATATGAGGAAGAGGCTATGGAGAACGCTAGCATGGACGCTGGCGTTTTCATGCGCCGTAATGTCTCCGCTGGTATCGTTTGCGGCGGGGAATACGGCTGTACCGCAGGCAAGCGGCTGGCGGCAGGAAAACGGAGGCTGGCGGTATTACAATGCGGGCGGCATGCAGACCGGCTGGCTCCGCATAGGAGAAAAGTGGTATTATCTGGATCTTGCGACAGGCAATATGGCGAGCGGCTGGCTCCGAGGGGAGGGCGGCAAATGGTATTATTTTAACCCCGTAAGCGGCGCAATGCAGCAGGGCTGGCTGAGGGACGAGCAGGGCAGCTGGTATTTCCTGAATGCGCCGGAGGAGGGCGGGAAAGCGGCCCTTCTGACCGGCTGGCAGTGGATCGACGGCTACTGCTATTATTTTACGGAAAACGGCAGTGGAGAGGGACGTCTTCTGACGGATACGGAGACGCCGGATCATTACCGTGTCAATGCGGACGGGCGTTGGGCGGAAGCCGACGGCAGTGTGCATCACGAGGAGGGGAAGGGAATTTCCACGGCGGCAAAGCCGGCGATATCCCGAAGTGTGTCCGCTGGCTTCTCCGGAGGAGGCGGGAGCGGCTCCGGAAGCGGGAGAAGGAAGGAGAAGGACAGCTCCGGAAGGACGGATACGGATCGTCCCGGAAAGACAAGCCCGAGCGAGATTCCGAAGGAAAAGGAGCAGGGCAAGGCGAGCGACAGCGAGATCTCCGAAGAGGACGGCGTTCTCGGCTATATTCGGCCGGAGGACACCACGCTGGATTACATTGACGGGAACCCGGCATCCTATCGACGGAAGCTTCCGAGAGCCGTGCGATTCCGCATGAAGAGTGGCAGATACGTCTCGCTGGAAGTAAAGGGATGGAGGTTTTCGGAGGAGGCTTCGGAGGGCGGCACCGTAACGGCGACGGCGGCAGGCTATCAGATTCCGTCCCGCTATCGG
Source organism: uncultured Oribacterium sp. (assembly GCA_963545355.1). Classification (GTDB taxonomy): domain Bacteria; phylum Bacillota; class Clostridia; order Lachnospirales; family Lachnospiraceae; genus Oribacterium. The sequence goes on from CAUUIW010000011.1 coordinate 91,566, forward strand.
GCGTTTGAAGCAGAGTTCTTAGGGCAGGAGGTCAGCATTACCGTCAGCTTCCGGAAAAAATCGGAGGAGCCGAAGCCGCCGGAGGAGCTGCGCTTCACCGGATTTATCCGGCCGGAGGACGTGAGCGCGGATTATATATCCAATATTCCCTCCGCGTATTCCTTCTTTCCGAAGACGATCCGTTTCACGCTCTCGGACGGAAGCTCGCTGGAGATTAAGGTTATGAGCTGGGTATTTGAGGGGAAGCCGGAGCCCGGGAAGGAAGTGACGGCAAAGGCGATTCTCGACGACCTGCCCCGCGAATACAACGGACTGCTGGAGTCCTTCGAAAGCCTCGGAGCAGTAACGATGCGGGTCCGTTTCAACGAGAAGAAGGAAACGGAAAAGGTCGTGCTGAAATGGGATCATACGGAAAGCACGAGCTGGGGCGGAGAGAAGCACGGCTATCGCTTCGATGAAACGGCAGTGCTGACGCTTGAGAATTATCAGGGAGACGGCAGCGAGCTGTCGCTTCGGACCGGTTGGCCGGATCAGCTCAGACTGACAAGGGACAATGGCTTTAGCTATGACGGAGCCTCCAAGAAAGCGTCGATCCGCATAGAGGATCTGATGCCAAATGAGATGAAAGAGTCGGTTTCTCTTACCGTTTACAGCGGGGAAAGCGAGCTGGGAAGAGCCAGCCTTTCGATCACGACGGATCGGAGCGCGGAGTGGGAAGAGAACAGGGACGGCGCGAGCACTGTTTCCTATAACGATATTTCGAGAAAGGCGCCGGTTTCAAAGCGTGTGACGCTGCATGGGGTTCCCGAGGAGGATACGGAGAAGGCGCGGTTTTTCGTCGGAAGCACGGAGGCGGCGGGGCTTTCGTTCGAGAAGGAGGACGGGAGCTACCGGCTGACCATTCCGGCGTATGCTGCGCTCAAGGAGGCGGGATATATCAGCAGCAGTACATGGGGAGGCGACACGCTGACGCTGTCAATGCGGATACGGGGCATGAAGCCGGTGACGCTCCGCTTCACCTATCGAAGCGCTCCTGCTCTTACCCCGGATAAATCCGGCGGCTATTATGCGGCGGAGGAGCCGCTCTTCACTCTAAGGAACTTCTCCTGGGAGAAGACGGCGCCGAGGGACATGCGTCTGTATTTCGGAGAAAGGGACGGCGCGATGCGGCTGCTCACCGCGGGATCGGAGTATACGTTGGACGCGGAGAAGAAGGAGCTCCGCCTGCATTCCGGAATACTCCTCGGGACGACAAGTCTTTCGGAGGACAAGAGCTGTATACTTCGGGCGGAGGCGGAGGCAGACGAGGAGACGGCAGAGCTTGTGATCTGCTATAAGAAGGATAAGGCGCTGACACTCAGTGCAGCGGAAAAGCTCGCGCCCTATGCGCCCATCGTGATTACCGTATCGGGACTGGACAGCAGCGATAACCCCTCGGATATCCGCTTGTATGCAGGCGGGCGGAAGCTGGAAAACGTGAAGGCGCTTCGGAATTACAGTACGGGGCTTGCCGAGCTGACACTGCCGTATGCGGAGCTTGTGCCGGATATCCGGGATCACAGTGTGACGCTTCGTGCTGTGATGGCAGGCGCGCCGGAGGCGTCCATCACACTTCGGTATGCGGAGGTCACGGAGGAGGGGACACCGGTACCTGCCGCCGCGGCGTTGAAGGAACGCTATGGGGACACATATCCGCTGCAGGACGGGCTGCCGGTTATGAATGGAAAAGGCTCGATCCGCATCACAGTTTCCGATCCGTCCATCACGGAGGCGCAGTGGAAGGCGATGGGCGTGACGCTGAAGAGAAAGTCGGAACCCGCGGGAGAGGCGTTTGCCCTTGGGGTCGCCGATATGGAAAAGGACTGGAATGCAGCAGGCATGCCGGTCATTGCCGTCAATCTGGAATCGCTTTACACCCATGCGGAGCAGGTCGGAAGCCTGGAGAAGGGGGAGGGCGGGAAATACCCGGTATATACCGTGACGCTCTATATGGCGGGTTATGCGAAGACCGGCTTTGACATCGCGCTGAAGTCGCCATTCTGAAAGCGGCTGCGGTGGATGAAACAGTGCAGAGAACGATACGATGCTCCGGGCTACCGGGTCATAATGCGGAGGGCGCCGAAGGCGCGGCGTCCCCCTGCATCGATAACGATATAAGGAAAAGAGAACTATGCTGAAATATAAAGTAAAGAAGACCGCGGCGAGAACCGTCGCCGCGGCAGTGCTCCTGTCTCAGTTCCTGGCAGGCGTTCAGCCGGCTTCCTATGCGGCGCCGCCGGAAGCGGCAGGCGGTATCGCCATAGGAGGGGCGACTTCCGGAGCGGCAGGCGCTTCTTCGGGAAAGGGCGTTTCGGAGAATACGGCGGAGGCGGAGAGGCTTCTCTCCGCGCTGTCTGCGCCGTATGACCTTATGCTTAAGTTCCGCTGCGAGGACGAGAGCCTGACGCGGAAGGAGAAGGCGGAGAAGGCACAGAGAAATGCCGTCAGTCTGATCGGGGAAGCGGAGAAGCAGGGGAAGGTCGCGGAATGGGAGTCCTTCTATATTACGAATGCGATCCACCTCGTAACGGAGGACCGGGAGCTGGTGCTGCGGCTGGCTGCCCTGCCGGAGCTGGAGCTCATCCGGGAGAACGGGAGGGTGGAGAGCATCGCGCCGGTGGAGGACGACGGGACGAAGGATTACTCCATCAGGAAGCGGATCCAGAGAAGCACGCTGTACCAGCCGGATGAACGTGACATCGAATGGGGCGTGCGGATGGTGCATGCCGACAAGGTATGGGAAGAGTTCGGCGTCAACGGAGAGGGCGCGAAGGTCGGCATCATCGACGGCGGTGCGAACTATAATCTGAAGGCGCTCCGCCGTTCCTTTCTGGACTATGACGCGGGGAGCGATTCTATCCTGAAAAAGCAGGACAATCCCGCCACGAAGGAGTGGGAGGGCGGCGCGTACCGTGATTTTGTGGACGGGACGACCGCGCCACAGATGACCTCCTCGGACGACCACGGCACCCATGTGGCGGGGACGATCGTCGGAGAGGAGGGCGGCAATCGGAACCGCATCGGCGTCGCGCCGGGCGCGAAGTTCATTACGGCACGCGCCATGGGACCGGAGGGCGGCGAGGTGGACGATCTCATCAAGGCGGCAGAGTGGATGCTGGAAATGCATCCGGATGTCGTCAATAATTCCTGGGGCGGCGAGGCCGACACGGATCCGTGGTTTAAGGATGTAACGGATGCATGGGTGGAAGCGGGCATCATTCCGGTGTTTGCGGCGGGAAATACCTCCGGCAAGATCCCGGGACGGGGCACAATTTCCAATCCGGCAAACTATGAAAATGTCATTGCCGTGGCGGCCGTGGATCGGAACAAAAAGATCGGACGCTTCTCCAATAAGGGGCCGTCCGCCTTCAACAGCGGAATAACGAAGCCGGAGCTTTCCGCGCCGGGCGTGCAGGTGCGCTCCGTGAATACCGCCGGAACCTATGTTTCCTGGAACGGAACCTCCATGGCGGCGCCGCATGTCGCGGGCGTCGTGGCGCTGCTTCGTTCTGCCGCAAAAAAGCAGGGCAGGGAAGAAATGGTGGATACGCTGGAGGAGGTTCGTGCACTTCTGATGGAGACGGCGGAGCCGTTGGAGGACGGACAGTATCCGGGCAGCCCGAACGATGCCTACGGTGCGGGACTCATTAACGCCTATGACGCGGTTGCGAAGCTCATGGAAAGAGAGCAGGGGACGGTTATCGGGACGGTCTACCAAAAGGGGACGGATACGGAGGAGCCGAAGCTTACGCTCGATGTGAACCGGGAGGGCTATATCGGGAGAGATGTCAAGGTGACGGCAAAGGCCTCCGACGATGTTTCCATCCGGAAGCTCATGCTTCGCTACTGGGGAAACGACGAGAGCGGAAGCGCGAAGGAGCTCCGTATGACCCTGCTCTCGGGAGAGCAGAATAACGGCGTGTATACCGCAGTGATCCCTTCGGAGGAGTTGAAGACGGGCGTACTTCATATACAGGCGACCGTGACGGATTACGCGAACCATGAGGTAAAGGCAGAGGAGAGCGTCTCGATACAGAAGGGCGCAAGTCTCCCGTGGTCGGAGGATTTCGAAAAAGCGGAAGAGGGGCTGCGCGGCTTCCTGATGGATGGAAGCTGGGCGATCTCTCACAGGGAGTCCGCTGCGGAACCGGCGCTCCCGGACAGCGGAGACGGCAGGGAGAACAGGACCTATATCGGGATCAGCGGGGGCAATGCCGGCTTTGCGCGCCGTGTGGACAGCCACCTCTATCTTCCGCCGATCGATCTGAGCAATGTGTCGGTGGATCCGCAGGACCCGCGCACTGTGCCCTCTCTTTCCGTAGACATGTACAACGGCTTCAGCGGGATCTCGCAGGCGAAGCTGCAGGCGTCCCTGAGCGGACGGGAGGGAGACTGGGAGGATCTCTATCAGGTCGTGCTGCGTCCGGATATCAAGGATCGGACGTGGGAGCACAACAGCATTTCCCTTGAGAAATACGCCGGAGCGGATAAGCCGCTGCAGCTCCGCTTCTATTTCTTCGGACATGACGGAGATGAGGGTGTCGGCTGGTATCTTGACAACCTGCGGGTGGATAAGGGCGAGAACACCGCTCCGGGACAGGTGCAGGATCTGAAAGCGCGGATCGAGAAGAAGGGCCTGCTGCTTTCCTTCGTCGCCAATGAAGAGACGGACATGAAGGAATACCGGATCGAACGGCGCGGCGAGGCAGAGGTTGCCGACGCCTTCCGTACGGTCGCCGAGATCAAGCAGGATAAGGATGCGTTTCAGTTTATCAACAAGGGAGAGGATCCGAAGCGGCCGGGCTCACATTACCGGGCAAACTGGTATGACATGTCGGCGGTTTCCGGCGAGAGCTACGTCTATCGGGTCTGTGCCGTGGATCAGAGCGGCAATGCAGGACCGTATTCCGGGGAGCTGACCGTGCATTACAGCGCATATAAAGAGACGGCTTTCTATGATTTCGAGGACAGTGAGCAGGGCTTCACGACCGGCGTGGAAAATGCCGCCGTCAGTACGGTGAATGATTGGGAGTGGGGAAAGCCGGAGATTCCGGATACCAAGGATATGACCCTGCTTCCGAGGACGGCCTGGGAAGGGCTCAGGAAGGAACGGACGGAGCAGATCAGCCATGTCTTTGGCACCAATCTCTCCGGAAAGATCCATAACAATCAGGATAGCTGGCTGCTGATGCCCGCATTCCGCGTGCAGGAGGGCGACTACCTTTATTTCGACTCCTACTCCGGGAACGACGCCGTATCCGATACGGTGCGCTTTACCGTAGAGATCCGGGAGAAGGGAAGCGGACAGTGGACACAGCTCGTTTCCAAGGAAAAGGTGCAGGATCCCGATCAGCTCTTCACCTGGCAGCAGATCGGCGCCTCACTGAAGGACTATGCGGGAACAGAGGCAGAGCTGCGATTCCATGTCATGACCACGAGAGGTGGCTGGATCGACGGCTATAACCTCGGATGGTACATTGACAATGTGTATGTCGGCGCGGCTAACGTGGATTTCATGAAGCGGCGCGCCGCGGGAGCGGAAGGCGGAAAAAAGCTCGCCACGCCCTCGGAGCTTGAGAGAGCGGAAGGGCCGGTGTCGCCGTCCGTGATCCCGGACAGCGGGGGCGGCGAGGAAACGGCGGAAGAAAATCCCGGAAGCGCCGGAAGAAAAGCCAGCGCCTCCGAGCCGGAAAGAGCGGAGGAAGGCGTATCCCGCGCGGATTCCGGGAAAAGAAAGGGAACGGACGGGACGGCAAGGCTTCGCAGCGGAGAGCGGTTCGGAAACGGCGATCTCCCGCTGCGGGCTAAGTATGAACTGACGGGAGAGGACGCGGGAGCCGCTTCAGAAAATGCTTCCGGAGGAAAGACGGCAGGGAAAACTGCGGAGGACCGCGGCGCGGACGGCGCAGGACAGTACCGAAGCGACGCAATCCCGCTTCGTGCCAGGGTTCAGGTAAAGGAGACGGGACGGTATACAGAGTCCTCCGAGATCGACGGCTCCTTCCGGATCGACCACGCCGTGAACCGGAGCGGCAGCTTCTATACCCTGGAGGTTTCCGCCTACGGCTTCCGGACGAAGACGGTGAAGGACATCGATCTTCGTGCCGGAAAGACGCTTCTGAACGACATTGTCCTGGAGCCTGCGGAGAAGGCGTCCCTCAGCGGGCGTGTGACGGGCGAAAACGGGGAAGGACTCTCGGATGTCCGGATCCGGATCGTCGACGAGGAGAAGCAGCCCGCGGTGTACAGCGGAGAGGACGGCAGCTTCACCGCAGAGGGTATTTATGAGGGCAGCTATACCGTGCGCTTCTACAAAGAGGGCTATGCCGCAGTACAGAAGGAGCTTGTGCTGCATCCCGGCGCGAATACCCTGGATTCGGTGCGGCTGAAGCCCCTCGGCAGTCTGCTGTCGGAAACCATAGACTATCACTTTACAGACGAAACGGATGCAAACGGCAATTATCAGACCATCTTTTTCACCAGCGGCGTGCGGGGTATGGCAGTACGATTCCAGTCGCCGCATAAGGGCGGCATTCTGAAATCCGCGGATATTTTTACGGTGCTGAACCAGTATTTCGGCGGGCATTATATGGAAATCGGCGTCCTGTCCTATAA
>CAUUIW010000012.1:0-65617 GCA_963545355.1 uncultured Oribacterium sp.
GGCTCGGAGATGTGTATAAGAGACAGTAATTAAACTAAGTAATTAAATGAAGAAACTGTCGAAATCGGGTTAAACCCGATTTTCTGCATTTTTAGAGAAAGTAAACGAATTAAAGAAATTTTTACTAAAGAAAGATGGAGGTACTCAAATGAGTGAAACAAAATTAAGAACAAAAGACTTGGTTAATATCGGTATTTTTTCTGTGCTTTACATGGTGCTGTCAATCATAGTGATGGCTTCTGCAATTTTATCACCTATTATTTGGATTCTGTGGCCTGCAATAACAGGAATAATATGTAATTTTATTTATATGTTATTGGTCGCTAAAGTTCCAAAACCGGGAACAGCATTTATTCTGATAACCATAACAGGGATTATATATTTTGCTACTGGTGAATGCACTTGGGTGATTATTGTAACCTGTATTATTGCAGGTATTTTAGCAGAAATTTCAAGAAAAATTTTTGGTTATAAGAATCCTAAGGGGGAAATCGTATCTTCAGGATGGATTTGTGTTGGACTTATTGGTTCTATACTACCGATGTGGCTATTTCAAGAATCATATATGCAGTCAATCGTTAAAATGGGAATGAATCCAGAATATGTAAACAAATTGCAAACCTTAATTTCAATTCCGACACTTCTTGTAATGATAGCTACTGCATTTATTGGTGGTGTAATTGGTGCATATATCGGGAAAGCTATATTTAAGAAACGCTTTGAGAAAGCTGGAATTATATAAACATGGAAGGTATCGTAAAAGGAATTATAAAATTAAATCCGCTAACCGAAATTATATTTTTAGTTTCGGTTAGCGTTGTTAGCTTTACAAATGACAATCTAACAATAGACATAATCATTCTTTTAATAGTAGCAATAGCAGCATCTCTTTTAGGGTTGGTAAAAACATCAACGAAAGCATTATTGTTATTTGCCTTGTTGCAAGGTATAAAACACATCATATTACCAAGTTTGCCAGACATTATTTCAGCTAATTTTGGTTTGCTGGTTATCCATGCACCAAAACTAATCCCTATTTTTTTAGTTGGTCAAATTCTTGTGAAGACTAATCCCATAAGAAGTATTATGTATGCATTGAAAAGATTGCATCTGCCGGACAGCTTGATAATACCATTAGCGATAAGCATTAGATATTTTCCTACTTTAAGAGAAGAATATAACCTGATCTCAGATGCAGTGAAAATTCGGGGAGTAACGGGATTAAAAAAGATAGAGTTAGGATTAGTTCCGTTGATCGTCACAGCTTCCAATACGGCAGATGAATTAGCACAGGCCATTACGGTTAGAGGTATAGAAAATCCTGCAAGAAAAATATTTGTAGATAATGTGAGTTTTGGACTTTGGGATGGAGTAATAGTTGCATTGTGCATTCTAATGCTCTTTATTGTAAAGCTCAAATTATTTTTATAGAGGTGAACCATGATTAGTATAAATGGGGTTTCATATTCTTATAAGAGAAGTGAAGAAGAACAACTAAATACGACCTCAATGGAGATTGGTAAGGGTGAGGTTATCCTGTTATGTGGAAAAAGCGGGAGTGGAAAAACCACAGTAACAAAATTGATTAACGGACTGATTCCCCACTTTTTAGATGGGAACTTATCAGGAAATATTTATATAAATGGGATAACTACAAGAGAAATGAAGATTTATGAAATCTCGGAGCAAGTAGGATCAATTTTTCAGAATCCAAAAACACAGTTTTTTAATTTAGATTCAGACAGTGAACTCATATTTGGATTAGAAAACATGGGAAAAACACCCGATAAGATTATGGCACAAATTTCTAAGGTCGTATCTGATTTAGAAATTGAAACATTAAAAAACAGAAATGTTTTTAAGATGTCGGGTGGAGAAAAACAATTATTGGCTATTGCATCCGTATATGCTACTAATCCTGAGATTTATGTGTTTGATGAACCATCTGCAAATATTGACGATTATGGAATTGAAAAAATAAGAGAAATGCTTATAAAGTTAAAGTCTAAAGGCAAGACAATTATTATCTCTGAACATAGGTTGTATTATTTAATGGACTTAATTGATAAGGCGATTTATTTACAAGATGGAAAAATAGAGCATAGCTTTTCAAATGTGGAATTTTCTTTGATTGACAATATAACAAGAAAGAAAATGGGACTTAGAACTTTCGTGAGGAAAGAAAATGATGATTTTACAATTCCTGTTAAATATTCTGAATCTGATGATTTTATAATATCAAATTTACGATATGAAAATGAGAAATTAAATATTTTGGATAACATAAATATTTCTGCTAACAAAGGAGATATTATTGCAATAACTGGCAATAATGGTCAAGGAAAGACAACGCTAATGCGAATTTTATGCGGATTATTGAAAGAAAAAGAAGGAGCAATTCGCTATAAAGGTAGGCACGTTAAATATAAAAAGCGAAGAACTATTTGCTATATGGTTATGCAAGATGTAATTCATCAGTTGTTTTCGGAGTCCGTGCTTGGTGAATTTAGTTTGCTTGATTCAGAAATAGATGAAAAGAAAATAAATGATATTCTAACAAAATTAGAGCTGATTAAATTAAAAAATCGCCATCCTATGTGCTTGTCTGGAGGTCAAATGCAGAGATTGGCCGTGGCAGTCGGAATGTTAGTTGATAGAGAAATTATTATTTTAGATGAACCGACAAGCGGACTTGACTATTTGAATATGTTGGGAATAAGCAAAGTTATTAGAGAATTTTCAAAAGATAAAATAGTGCTCATTGTAACGCATGATAAAGAATTGATTGACAGTGTCTGTAATAAATTACTTGAAATCCGTAATGGCACAGTAAATAAATTTTATGAAAGAAGGTAGGAAATGTTAAAGAAACATAAGAGCAAAGTATTTGCATCTGTTCTGATTGCAATAATCGGAGTCGGCTTCGGAGTAATACCTTATTTTTCTGTTGCATCTATTATCAATAACCTTGTCGATAATAATACTGATATTTACAATTATCTGCCCTATATTTTTGCCATATTGGTAGGCTTTTTAGGCAGTGTATTGTTCCATGAGGTATCTACGATTATCTCTCACAATCTTGCATATAGAATTATTGAGGATAAAAGAAAACTATTAGCTGATAAAATAAGCAGGCTTTCAATGGGAGATGTTGAGAAAAAAAGCAGCGGTCAATGGTCACAGTTTATGGTAGAAACTCTTGATAAAATGGAAAAACCTATTGCCCATGTTATTCCTGAGGTAATTGCTAATATTATTATACCTATTGTATTGATTGTTATTATTTTTGTTCTTGATTGGAGAATAGGAATAGCTAACCTGCTTACTATTCCATTAGGCTTGCTTTTTTCTATGTTAATGATGCGAGGGTACGAGGCAAAGTCCAAAAGATATCAAGAAGCATCTAAAGCTATGAATACTACAATGGTTGAATATGTAAATGGGATTAAGGTAATCAAGGCTTTCAATAAGTCGGCTTCGTCCTTTGGAAAATTCAAAGAAACTGTTAATGAAAATAAGAAAGCAATGCTTGACTGGTATTTGAGTGTTTGTTTTTCGATGACCGCAACGATGGAAACTATCCCGGCAACCATGATCTTTGTTTTGCCGGCTTCTATATATTTTTTTATGAATGGAAGCATAGAAATAGGAACTCTGGTTATTTGTGTACTACTATCTTATGCATCATATAAACCATTGATAAAAGCTATGAGTCACTTGGAAACAATAACAAATATAAAAACCATTTTGGAAGAAATAAACAAGGTGATGAATCTTCCCGACTTGAAAAGAGGGGAAAGAACTAAAAATATATACTCCTATGATGTGGAATTTAGAAATGTAACATTTGCCTATGATGAGTCAAAAAATGTATTAAACGGGATTTCGTTTAAGGCTAATGAGAATGAATTAACCGCAATAGTCGGAGGGTCGGGAGGTGGTAAATCCACCATTGCAAAGCTGCTTGCAGGATTTTGGAATGTAAATAGCGGAGAAATTTTAATTGGGAAAAATGATTTGAATGATATGCCGTTAAAACAAAATATGGAACTTGTAACCTATGTATCTCAAGAGAATTTTCTTTTTAATAAAACGATTTTGGAAAATTTGAAGATAGCTAAGGAAGATGCAAGTATGGGTGAGATTCAGAAGGCGTGTGAAAAAGCAAGCTGCCATGATTTCATCATGAGCCTTCCGAATGGATATGAAACCATTGTTGGAGAAAGTGGTGCAAATCTTTCCGGTGGAGAAAAACAGCGTATCGCTATTGCAAGAAGCTTCTTAAAAAATAGCCCGATTGTATTACTTGATGAAGCAACGGCATATTCTGATCCTGATAATGAATCGGTTATTCAGGAATCTATCAATAATCTTATTGAAAACAAGACTGTAATTATGATAGCTCACAGATTATCTACAATCGTTAATGCGAATAAAATCATCGTTGTAGATAACGGAAGTATTATAGAACAAGGTTCTCATAAAGAATTGCTTGAATTGAATGGCAAATACAAAGAAATGTGGGATATATATACAGAATCTAAAGAAATTGAGGTGATCTAAATTGAGAGAATTGATAAAAACTTTGTATGAAGTTTCGGGCTCATATTCAAATAAAATAACAAGAATGCTCATTTTTGATGTGTTTAAGGGTGTGTTTGAAGGTATTTCTTTAGGTGCAATTTTGTTTTGCTTGACTAAAATTTGCGAAAATGTATTCACAGGTCAGAGCGTTTTAATAAGGGATGTGTATATTGTTTTTGCTATTGCAGCCACAAGTATGGTCGGTAAAATTATATTCGGATATTTAGCTGATAAGAACAAATATATTGCTTCGTACAGTTTAGGTGCTGAAAACAGGCTATATATTGGGGATCGGCTGAAAAATGTGAATATGGGGTATTTCAATACAAATTCTTTGGGAAATGTAGCAGGAGGTCTTTCAACGGTTATAGGAGAACTTGAAACAATCGGTGTTCCGATTATTGAGCAAATACTTGTAGGGACAATACAAACGCTTATAATGGTTATTTTTGTTCTGCCTTATGATTTTATAACTGCTGTAATTATATTACTGACTTTAATTGTTGGGGTTATAGTTAATTTAATTACACAAAAAAAGACTGATCAGCTAACAGAGAAATTATTGGGGCTTAAATTGGATTTAAGCGAAAAAATGCTTGAATATGTCAGAGGAATAGGAGTAACCAAAGCATTTGGGAAAGATAAAAATACAGTTAAGGAATTAAATAAAAGTATTGCAGAAAGTCGTAAAGGGTTCCTATCAGTAGAAAAAATATTAGTTCCGACACAGTTCTTATTCCTATTAGTATTCAAAATAGGTATCTGCGTGATAATTTTGAGTTCTCTCATAAGATATTTTTCAGGAAATATGGAAGCAACCAAGGCTATTATCTTAATTGTTATGAGCTTTGTTGTCTTTTCAGGATTTGAATTGGCGGGAAGCATGCAGAGTATTAAGGGGGTTGCCGTACAAAATCTTAACAGTGTTATAAATTTGAGAAACCTGCCTGTGATTGAAGATGGTAAAAAAACGGAAGTAGATAAAGCAGAAATATCAATGAAGAACATTTCATTTTCGTATGGGAAAGAAAATCTTTTCAACAATTTAAGTATGGTTGTTCCTGATGGAAAAACTACTGCCCTTGTTGGATTTTCAGGAAGTGGTAAAACGACATTGTGCAATTTAATGTCAAGATTTTGGGATGTAAATTCTGGTGAAGTAAAAATTGGGAATCTAAATATAAAGGAATATAAGTACGATGAGTTACTTTCAAATTTTAGCTTTGTTTTCCAAGATGTATACCTTTTTGATGATACCGTGAGAAATAATATCAAATTTGGAAATCCGAACGCAACAGACGAAGAAATGATAGACATTTCAAAAAAAGCTCAGTGCCATGATTTTATCATGAAATTACCACAGGGCTATGACACTGTTTTACAAGAAGGGGGTTCGAATTTGTCCGGCGGAGAGCGTCAGAGACTGTCTATTGCAAGAGCTATGTTAAAACGCAGTAAATTTGTGATTCTTGATGAAGCGACTTCAAGTGTAGATCCGGAAAACGAAAAACAATTATTGATTGCTTTGAAGAATTTATTAAAAGGAAAGACAACAATTATAATCGCTCATAAACTCACTACTGTGAAAAGTGCAGATCAGATAGTAGTTTTGAAAAACGGAGTAATAGAACAAGTAGGAACACATACCGAACTTGCATCTAAACAAGGTATATATAAAGAATTTCTTGAAACAAGGAAACGATCCGATGAGTGGGCAATTTAATGGGAAATAGTTTTGAAAAGAAAATTTAGTATAAAGCAAGTGTTGGATAACATCCAAGATAACGCGATTACTTGTGATAATAAATCATATTATAGAATAGGCTGTTGTATGAAATGAACTATATAAACGATGAAAGACAATGGTTACTCTGCCCTGTTTGCAAGAATAAAACACGGCTGCAAGTTAGAGAAGATACGGAGTTGAAAAACTTTCCGCTGTTCTGTCCAAAGTGCAAACAGGAAACGCTAATCAATGTAAAACAATTTAATGTATCAGTCATCAAAGAGCCAGATGCAAAGACACAGAGCCGGTGATTCACAGTTTATGAAACTGTAATTGCCGGCTCATTTTATTAAGGAGAAGCCCGCTTATGCAAAAGTTGCAATACACAAGCTATATATGACCGCCGTTTTTATCCTGTTTGAATAAAGAAGCGGAGGCTTAAAATCAATTATAGGTTATGAAAAACGGCGGTATCAAAGGAGGTATCGCCGTGTTCATTCTTCGTTATCTTAAAATCTTGTTAAAAGGGATATATTCTATTTCCGGGTTTCCGTGCCTTTACGGATAACCTGTTACATCATATCCACATAGCTATCTTTTCATGTCCGATCCCGGCTGTCCTATGCAGTCGGGATTTTTTGTGCCTGCAAAAACTTTTTTCTAAAAATATTCGCTTTTCTTTGGCAGTTTTGGGCTCTGCGTTGTTGAGGGTTTACGAAAGGGGAAATTCTACCCGCTTTCGCGGCTGCGAAAGGAGGTGAATACCATGAATGAACCTGAAAGAACCGAATGGCAGATACGCTGCGCATTTAACGGCTTCTGCAAGCGGACATTGAAAAATGAAAGTATCAATGCCCATAAAGAGCTTAGGAAGCGACAGGCACACGAGATTAACTTTTCCGACCTGACGCCGAAAGAGGAAAATCAGCTTTATACCTGTGAAGTTTTCTTTGCGGAAGATAAAGAAGAACAGACCTTTTTCGCAGGCGGAAAAGAATTGAGTGCAAAGGTTATCGCTGATGCAATCCACAGCTTGCCGGATGAAAAACGCAGAGCCGTCCTGCTCTACTACTTCTTTGATATGAGTGATGCAGAAATTGCAGCACTCTATCAGATTCCAAGAAGTACAGTGCAGTATCGACGAACCAGCTCATTTGAGCTGTTGAAACGCTATTTGGAGGAACACGCTTATGACTACCCAGACTGGTAAAACAACCGATGATGAACGTGGCTTGTTGCCCTATCCGGTAATCATAGCCGCAACCAAAGGAGAGCCGCAGGCAATGAATATTGTCGTGCAGCACTATGCAAGCTATATCTCCCATCTCTCTATGAGAAAGCTCCGTGATGAACGGGGAAATACCTATTACGGCATAGACGAGGATATACGAGATCGCCTTCGTTCAAAGCTCATGCAGGCTGTCCTGATTTTCAAGATTTAATATTGTAACGATCTGCGCTCCCCTTTCCGCAGATAAGGCAATAAATCTTGAACCTGTTCTTTGACAAATATACCCGCAAGATAACGGCGGTGTATCATAGGGCAAACCGGACACTTTCCTTTTGTGCCTTAGCTGTGCGGAGAATACGCCATGACACTTCCCTACACGGAAGCCGAGCGAGAAATATTCTACCGCAAAGCAAGCGTAGCACCTTGCAAGCCATGACAGCACAAAAATATATAATGATACTCCCTTACAGCCACAGTCCGAGCGTTAGAAGCGTCGCAGGCAATGGGTAGGGCCGCGTGAGAACCACGCAGGGGTGAAATTCCCGTGAGGCTAATGCTGACAGCCATCCGGTAATGCCTTTCTTAAATATAAATATCAGAACTTTTACTATACCTATTTTGATAAAGGGGGCGATGAGATGAATCAACCGGATGTCCCTATCTGGGAGAAATATACCCTCACCATAGAAGAAGCGGCAAAGTATTTTCGCATCGGAGAAAACAAGCTGCGAAAGCTGGTGGAAGAAAATCCTACTGCAAATTGGGTGATGTTAAACGGCAACCGTATTCAGATCAAACGCAAGCAGTTTGAAAAAATGATAGATACGGTTGACACAATCTAATGGAGATCGAGCCTTGTCGATGGTATAATAGATATAGCATATCAAGGCTCTTTCCGTCTTGGAAAGGAGCATAAAATGTCAGAAAAAAGACGGGACAGCAAAAACCGAATTTTGCGGTCAGGTGAGAGCCAGAGAAAAGACGGGAGATATGCTTACAAATATACAGATACTTTTGGGAAGCCGCAGTTTGTATACGCATGGAAATTAGTTCCTACGGATAAGACACCGAAAGGAAAACGCGAGGATAAATCCCTGCGTGAAAAAATCAAGGAAATACAAAAAGACCTTGATGACGGTATTGACCCTGTAGGAAAGAAAATGACCATATGCCAGCTTTACGAAAAGCACATACGAAATCATGCGAATGTAAGGCATGGTACAAAGCAAGGGCGAAAGCAGCTCATGAGAATACTTGAGGAAGATACAATCGGAGCATGCAGCATTGAGAATGTGAAAATGTCCGATGCAAAGGAATGGGCTTTACGCATGAAAGAAAAAGGCTATTCTTTTATCACGATTAGCAACCATAAGCGTTCTCTAAAGGCAGCTTTTTACACCGCTATTCAGGATGACTGTATCAGGAAAAATCCTTTTGACTTTCATATCAATACAGTTATTGAGGATGACACCGAGCCGAAAATTCCTCTTTCGCCCATGCAGGAAGAAAGCCTGCTTTCCTTTGTGAAAAGCGATAAGGTCTATTACAAGTATTATGATGAGCTTATCATTCTGCTTGGAACAGGACTTCGTATTTCCGAGTTTTGCGGACTAACGGACAGTGATATTGATTTTGAGAATCGGACAATCAATGTAGATCATCAGCTTCAATACTCCGGTAAAAAGTCCTACCGCATAGAAACTCCGAAAACGGAAAACGGCATTCGTAAAATTCCAATGAGCGACCGCGTACTGGAAGCCTTACAGAGAGTGATGCAGAACCGAAGAAAAAGCGATTTTACTGTTGACGGTTATACAGGCTTTCTCTTTCTTACAAGAAACGGAACACCTCAAAACTACATTAACTATGATATTATGTTTCGTAAACTTGTAGAAAAGTACAACAAGAAACACGAGGAAGTTTTGCCGGTGGTAACAACACCTCATACTCTGCGGCACACATTCTGTACCAATATGGCAAATGCGGGAATGAATCCGAAAGCCTTACAGTATCTTATGGGACACGCCAACATTATAATGACCCTGAACTATTACGCACACGCTACTTTTGACAGTGCACAGGCGGAATTTTTCAGACTGACGGCTTAAAGGAAAAGAGATGTTTTACTACTTCTTTACTACTTTTCAAAGCAAAAACATAAGCAGATTTAAGAAAATATGTGAGTATCTCCCGATACACAAAATGCCGATATTACTTGAAAATACAAGATATATCGGCATATAAGAACTTTTAAAAAGATAGTTAAAAATCATATTAGAGTTTTAAATAAAATGTATATGTATTAGATGCAATGGCAGATTGGGAAAATGGACATTTCTTACAAGGATTGACATTACAAAAAATGATAGGAGAATTAAAATATGAATTTATTGAAGCATGGTATAATCATTTTTCTGGCAAAGTCGATTACTTTGAAGAATTGATGAATACATTTAATTTAAATACATAAATTTGAAGTTCTTGAGGTGATATATATATGGAACATAAGGGCACTGTTAGACTTGAAAACGATAGAATAATTCTCCGCCCATTCACGGAGGGAGATTATGAAAGTGTTTATAAAAATTTTGAATCCGATGATACAATGACAAAATATTTACGCTGGAAAGCCGTTGAAAAGCTAGAAGCTGCAGTCGAAGTTGTAAATGACTGGATAGAAAATTACAAAAATAAGAATTTCTATCAATGGGCGATTGTACCAAGGGATTTTGGCGAACCGATTGGCACAATATCGGTAGTAGAAATGAATGAGCAAATTGATAAGGTTCATATCGGATATTGCATCGGGACAAAATGGTGGCACCAGGGCTACACGAGCGAAGCTCTGGCAACCATAATCCCTTTTTTCTTTGAACAGGTCAAAGTAAATCGAATGGAATCTCAGCATGACCCAAACAATCCAAATTCCGGGAAGGTAATGCAAAAATGTGGAATGAAGTACGAGGGGACATTGAGACAAAATGATTGGAGTAATCAAGGAATAGTGGATGCATCTATGTATGGATTATTGAAATCCGATTATTTTAGTGAGACTGAGGTAAAGCGATAAACTCCCATCTACGTATGAAGCGACAAAGAGGTGGTCAATGCCAATCCGGAACTGGGGACAGATCTACAGCGAGATAGCGATCATGTACGAAGGACGCATGCCGGAATAAGAGTTTAGCAACTGCAGATGGAGCAAGGGGATGGCAAAAACAGTCAGCCTTATTGACAGGTGTTCTTTCAGGAGGCTTTTAATGATAAGGAACTGGATGGATAAAGATTGGAGAAATAGAAGATGATAAGCTTTAGCAGATATGGACTTATTATTGTAGTAGCGGATTATTTTGGAGGCTTGTTTTTTTTAAGCAGACTTAGTCCCTATCTTTTTGAGACGGAAAAACAACAGTATACTGCTCTATTGTTATTTCATATTGTTATCACAGGAATCAATTTCTTTCTCTCAAAATATTTGAACCGAAAAGAAGTAAAACATACGGTATACGGGTTAAGATTGGAGTATGTTGTACTTTTTGTCGGAATTATATTTCTTCCGCTGATTATTATAATGTGTAAAGATGTACTTTATTAGAGATAGGATAGAGGGTAAACATACCATCATCTCACAATCAACCGGCCGCGTTTTGAATTTTCTGCTCGGAATTTACACCTTGCATTCTGCTTTTATTAGCATCTATAATAAAACTATCATTTGGCTCTCAGAGTCAATTTTATTTAGGAGGAATGGAGAATGAAAAAAAGAGTTCTGGCAGCCGTCATGGCAGCAATGATGGTGATGTCCATGGCAGCATGCGGCGGAGCAGGCAGCACAAAAACAAGCACCAAGGCAGCCGAGGCAGAGACTTCTGCAGCCGGAGAGAGCACCAAGGCAGCTGAGGATGCAAAGGCAGAGAAGCATGCTGATGTGAAGGTTGGTATGGTTACGGATACCGGCGGAGTGAATGACGGTTCTTTCAACCAGTCTGCCTGGGCAGGACTTCAGAGAGCAGAGAAGGAGCTGGGGGTGACTGTCAAGTATCTGGAGTCCCACTCAGATGCAGATTACAAGCCGAACATCGAAAGCTTTATTGATGAGGATTATGATGTAATCATCTGTATCGGATACTCTCTTGCCGATGCGCTGAAGATCGAGGCAGAGGCAAACCCGAAGGTGAAGTTTGCCATTGTGGACGACTCAAGTCTGGCGGATGAGCCGAATGTAAGTTCTCTGATGTTTGAGCAGTCTCAGGCGTCTTATCTGGTAGGCTATGTCGCTGGCAAGACCACAAAATCCAATACTGTCGGCTTTGTTATCGGACAGTCCACAGAGCTTATGAACCAGTTCGGATACGGCTATCTGGCAGGTGCCATCGATGCCAATCCGGAGGTCAAGGTTCTCCAGAACAATGTCAACTCCTTCTCGGATACCGCTGCCGGCAAGACCGCTGCCAACAACATGGTCGCACAGAACGCTGATGTGATCTTCCATGCAGCAGGCGGGGCCGGACTGGGAGTTATTGATGCCTGCAAGGAGGCAAAGATCTGGGCAATTGGTGTTGACTCAGATCAGTCCAAAGTGGCTCCGGAGACGATTCTGACCTCTGCGATGAAGCGTGTCGACAACGCCTGCTATGATGTGGCGAAGGAGGCTGCAGAGGGCAAGGTAAGTGCCGGTGTCAAGACTTACTCTCTGACAGATGAGGGTGTTGATCTTGCACCGACGACCGATAATATCGATCCGGAGCTTCTGAAGGAAGTACAGGAAGTAAAGGAGAAGATTATCTCCGGTGAGATTACCGTGCCGAAGACCAAGGCAGACTTTGAGGCGAAGTACGGCGACGTTTACGAGCTTGACAAGTAAGGAGGCGCGGCTTCTGCTATCGTTTCCTGCGGGGATGCTTCATCAGAGCTTCCTGAGATACATCCCCGGAGCATACGTTCGGGTATGAAAAAGAGTGGCTTCTTCGGGAGCCCACTCTTTTTTGATGTGGAAGCTTCCTCTCCAGGCGTCTGAGGACAATCTGCAGCCGGAATGAAAGGTTCCCGGACAACGGTATTTTTCAATTTTCGGAGGAGGCAGCGCTGCTGCTGATACAGAGTGGCTTAAGATGGAGCGATCGTGATATACTTTAGCTTCAGGAGGACAACCATGAGACAAATTTCAATGGAGCAAGTGAATAAAATCAGAAATGAAATGCTGGAGACAGTGAAGTCTCCGACACTTACACACCAGCAGAAGGTTGCGTTGATGGCAAATCAGGCAGATTCTCTTCTCGAGGTACTGGAGCTTCCGGAGGGACTGGAGGAGCTCCTCTGTCAGCCGATCGAGACGCAGTGTATCTGCGATCTTTCGGAGGGACATGCCCCGCTTCGTCCCCGCTATATCATCCCGGACTATCAGAAGTTTCTGAAGGAGGGATCGAGGTTTTTAAATCTCGACCCGCCGCGAGACCTTTATGAGGCGGTCAACCATCTGGAGATTCTCTATGCTCATGTGCCCTCTGTTACCAACTATCCGGTGTATGTGGGGCAGCTGGATGAACTTCTCGATCCCTTTGTGCAGGAGATGGAGGAGGAAGAGGCATTGAGGATTCTGAAGCTTTTCTTTATCCACATGGACCGGACGATCCTGGACAGCTTCTCTCATGGCAATATCGGACCGAGGGATACCAAGGCAGGCAGGCTGATTCTGAGAGCGATCGGAGAGACGAGAGATGCGGTTCCGAACATGACGATGAAGGTGGATCCGTCAGAGACCAGTGACGAATTTTTACTTGCCGGGATTGACGCTGCCCTGAAGAGCGCAAAGCCGAGCTTTGCGAACCATCCGATGTTCTCCTCGGAGCTGACAGATAACTATGTTATTGCTTCCTGCTATAACGGGCTTCGCTGCGGCGGCGGTTCCTATACCCTCTGCCGCCTGATTCTCGGCAATATCGCAAAACGCGCGAAGGATACAGAGGACTTCCTTAACAGACAGCTTCCGTATGTGATGGAGATACAGGCGAAGTATATGGATGCCCGTATCCGATTTATCGTGGAGGAGTCGGCGTTCTTTGAAAACAATTTCCTGGCGAAGGAGGGACTCATCCAGCGTGACCGTTTCACGGCGATGTATGGGCTGGTCGGACTGGCGGAGGCGGTGGATATCCTGCTGGAAAAGGAAGGGAAGAAGGGGGTCAGATACGGGCATGCGGAGGAAGCTACCGCATTGGGAGTACGTATCATGGAAAGAATCGCTGCCTTCAACCGTGCGCATGAGAATCCCTACTGTGAGGTGACGGGCGGGCATTTCCTGCTGCATGCGCAGGTAGGGATTGCGAGTGATGTGGATGTGACGCCGGGGACCAGGATCCCGATCGGAGAGGAACCGGAAAATATGGCAGATCAGTTCGAGCTTCTTTCCCATTTCCACCACTACTTCCCGTCGGGCACAGGAGATATCTTCCCGATTGACATGACAGTGCACAGAAATCCGGAATATGTTCTCGACATTATCCGCGGCGCTTTTCAGAAAAAGCTGCGTTATCTCTCCTTCTACTCCAGCGATTCGGATGTCATCCGCATCAGCGGCTATCTCGTCAAAAGGTCGGAGATTGAGAAGCTGGAGAGGGGAGAAAATGTCAAGCATGATACGACAGCGCTCGGTATGGGCGCCAAGCACAACGGTCATATTTTAGAGAGAAGGATCCGCTGATGAAGATCCCCATCAACCGTCTGATCCCCTTCAGTTCCGTTGACGGTCCGGGGAATCGAACGGCTGTCTTTGTGCAGGGCTGCAATTTCAACTGTCAGTATTGTCATAATCCGGAAACCCGTGAGCTCTGCAACGGCTGTGCTCTCTGTATCCCGGGCTGCCCTCGGGCTGCTCTTACCCTCTCCTCCGATACAGGCCAGGTTCTTTTTGACCCCGGAAAATGTATCGCCTGTGATCAGTGCATCCGGGTTTGCCCTCATGACGCAAGTCCGCGGATTCGGGAGATGGACGCGAAGGAGGTCTTTCAGGAAATCCGGAAAAATCTCCCCTTTATCCGCGGGGTGACGGTTTCCGGTGGAGAATGCACCCTCTATCCGGAGTTTCTGAAAGAGCTTGCCGCACTCTGTCACAGCTGCGGACTCAGCATACTTCTGGACAGCAACGGAAGCTATGATTTCGAGAGAGATCCCGCAGGGCTTCTTTCCGCCATTGACGGGGTGATGCTTGATGTCAAGGCGTGGAACAACGAAGAGCACCTGAAACTTGTCGGAAAGGACAACTTTCGGGTGCTTGCCAGTATGAAAACACTTGCAAAATGTGCTAAACTGTACGAAGTTCGCACAGTAGTGGTGCCGGGGAAGTTTGACGTGAGAGGATGTATCAGAAAGGTTTCGGAAGCGCTTCTGCCCTATCAGAAAATTGCACCGATCCGTTATAAGATCATTGCCTATCGTCCTATGGGAGTACGGGAACGGTACCGTCACTTTGAAACGCCCTCTCAGGAGATGCTGGGAGAGCTTCGGGAGATTGCAGAAAATGCCGGAATGCCGGAGGTTATTCTGATATAGGGGGATGACAGGCACCGGAAAATGCCGCAGGCTGAGCTGCTGCTTGATGCTCCTGTCATCATGATGTCTTGCGTGCGGGAAGGGGGAATGCAAATGAAGTCACATATGGATGAATCCGCAGTTGTCATTCAGATGAAGGACATCACCAAGAAGTTTGGCAGCTTCGTGGCGAATGACCATATCAACCTGACGCTGCATAAGGGAGAGGTGCTTGCGGTTCTCGGAGAGAACGGTGCAGGAAAATCCACTCTTATGAATGTCCTCTACGGGATGTATCGTCCCACGTCGGGAACGATTGAGATCAAGGGAAAGGCAGCATCCATCGATAATCCGGAGATTGCGATGAAGCTCGGGATCGGGATGGTGCATCAGCATTTTATGCTGGTACCGCCGTTTACCGTGACGGAGAATATTATCCTGGGGGATGAGCCGATCCGGGGGATGAAGGTGGATTTAAAGACGGCGAGAGAGAAGATCGTGATGCTGTCCGAGAAGTACAACCTGAAGGTGGATCCGGATGCCAGGGTGGAAAATATCTCTGTCGGTATGCAGCAGAGAGTGGAGATTCTCAAGGTGCTTTACCGAGGCGCGGATATCCTGATTCTGGATGAGCCGACAGCATCGCTTACACCGCAGGAGATCGATGAGCTGATGGATATTATCGAGAATCTGACAGCCTCCGGGAAATCGGTCATTATCATCACCCATAAGCTGAAGGAGATTAAGACCTGCTCCGATCACTGCGTGATCATCCGCCGCGGCAAATATATCAGTACCGTCAGGGTATCCGACTGCTCGGAGGACGAGCTGGCAGCAATGATGGTCGGCCGTCAGGTAAACTCCCGCGTGGAAAAGAAGGCGCAGGAGCCGGGCAGGGTGGTGCTGGCCGTGGAGGAGCTGCACGCGAATGATTACCGCGGAACAGAGATCCTGAAAGGACTGAGCCTCAAGGTACATGCCGGCGAGATTCTGGGCCTTGCCGGAATCGATGGCAATGGTCAGTCGGAGCTGGTAGAGATCCTGACAGGACTTCGCCATGCGACTTCGGGAAAGGTTCTTCTCGAGGGAGAGGAGATAGAAAACAGGATGCCGAAGGAGATCTTTGACAGGGGGATTTCCAGTATTCCGGAGGACCGTCAGAAACACGGCTTGGTGCTGGACTTTTCTGTCGCAGAGAACATGATACTTCAGAATTTCGGTAAGGCACCGTTCAGCAGGAGGGGGATTCTGAACAGCAGAGAGATACGAAACTTCAGCACGAAGCTGATCGAGAAGTTTGATGTCCGTCCGCAGGGCTGTGAGGAGCGGCCGGCAGGACAGCTTTCCGGCGGAAATCAGCAGAAGGTCATCATTGCGAGAGAGGTGACAAATGATAAGAACCTTCTCATTGCCTTCAATCCGACCCGGGGGCTGGATGTCGGAGCGATCGAGTTTGTGCATAAGTATCTTGTGGAGCAGAGAAACAAGGGCAGAGCCATTCTCCTCGTTTCTTTTGAGCTGGATGAGATTATGGGGCTGTCTGACCGCATCAATGTTATCTTTGACGGCAGAATCGGCGGGGAGCTTTCCGGCGCGGAGGCGGATGAATATCAGCTGGGACTGATCATGGCAGGAGGAAAAGCATGAAGCAGAAAATTTTAAATGGAACTTTTCTCTACACGCTGATCTCCATCGTGATTGGCTTTATGATCGGAGCCTTGCTCCTGAGCCTCATCGGTGTGAGTCCTGCAATTGCTTACGGAAAGCTTTTTCACGGTATCTTCGGAAGACCGAAGTTTATGACCTACAGTGTGGTCTATGCGGCGCCGTTGATTTTCACCGGTCTGTCCGTGGCATTTTCTTTCCGTACCGGCATCTTTAATATCGGTGCGGAAGGGCAGTATGTGATGGGATCCCTCGCGGCGGTAGTCATCGGCATCCTCTGTCCTCTGCCCCCGGTGCTCCATGCCATCGTCTGTATCCTGGCAGCAGCAGCTGCCGGAGGACTCTGGGGGATGCTCGTCGGTTTTTTGAAGGTAAAGAAGGGGATCAATGAGGTTCTGTCCTATATCATGTTCAACTGGATTGCCTTTTATTTTTCAAATTACATCATCAATTTAAAGATGATTCATACGGATCAGGGCGCGGATGCTTCCCGGAATGTCGCGGAGGGTGCCATGATCAAGATGCCGTCTGTGTTTGCCGGACTGACCGGCTGCTCCGATGTGCACTGGGGGATCCCCCTAGCGGTACTCGCCGCTGTCGCGATCTGGTTCATCATGACAAAGACGACTTTCGGCTACCAGCTGCGTGCGGTCGGTTTCTCGAGAACGGCGGCGGAGTATGCCGGTATCAATGCGAACCGGGTTTTTCTGATTTCCATGGCAATCTCCGGAGTTCTCTCCGGACTCGGCGGTGCGATCCAGACCCTTGGCATGGCAGGCCGTGTCGCGCAGTTCGCGGCACAGGAGCAGTACGGCTTTCAGGGAATTACCGTTTCCCTCATCGCCGGGACGCATCCTATCGGCTGTATCTTTGCCGGTCTCTTCTATGGGGCAATGAAGTATGGCGGCAATAAACTGACCGTTGTCAATGTTCCGACCGAAGTTGTCAACATTATCATGGGCATCATCGTGGTCTTTATCGCGATCGCCCCGGTATTCCGCGCGATTTTCCTCAGGATGACGCAGAAAAAGGAGGGGAAGGCCTAATGCTTATCACGAATCTGGGACTTTTGATCAATGCTCTTCTGATTGCGACACCGCCGCTGCTCATGGCAGGACTCGGTTCCTGCTTCTCGGAGCGCTCCGGAGTAATCAATATCGGAATCGAGGGAATGATGACGATCGGTGCCTTTGTCGGTGCCGCGGTAGCCTATTTTACGCATAACGGCTGGCTCGGCTTCTTCTGCGGCGGACTTGCCGGGATGCTGCTCGGACTGATTCATGCCGTGGTCTGTATCTCCCTGCATGCGGATCAGACCATTGCCGGCACCGCGATCAATTTTATTGGTCCGGGCTTTGCGGTCTTCCTCTGCAAGGCGATATTTGAAAATTCCTCGGATACTCCGTCTCTGGACACCCTGTCCAAGCTTCCGAAGATGTTTGACGGCGTATTTCCGTCCGGCTCTTTTGGCTACAATGTCATCTCTACCTATCCCGTGGCTTACCTGAGCTTCCTGCTGGTGCCGCTGTTTTGGTTTATTTTCTTCAAGACCCGTTTCGGCATGAGGCTTCGCGCCTGCGGAGAGCATCCGGAAGCCTGTGAGACCCTGGGCATCAATGTCTATGCCGTGCGCTATGCCAGCGTAATTCTCTCCGGGTTCATGGCAGGACTGGGCGGCGCCTTTGTGACGCTGGCAGTGGTATCGCAGTTCCGCCCGTCTGTCATTGTCGGGCAGGGCTTTATCGCGATCGCTGCGGTGATCTTCGGAAAGTTTACGCCGCAGGGCACCTTCCTCGGTTGTGTGATTTTCGGCCTCTGCAGCGGCATCAAGTCTCTGCTTGGCGGCTCCCATGTGGTTTCCGCGGATCTTCTTTCGATGATTCCGTATGTAGTGACGATCCTGACCCTCGTCTTCTTCGTCGGTGCAGGACATGTTCCGGCGGCAAACGGAAAAATTTTCGTTCGCTCCCGCTAAGTTTGGAGAACAGATGCATAAATTTCTACGCAGTATCGGTTTTGCCTCTGTCAAGGATGATTTTGACGCAGAACCCTATCTGAGCCGTGCCATCAATGAAAAATATCTCAGCAATCTTCTCCCGCTGGATCACGGGAGAGTGGTGGAGGAGTATCAGCTTCCGGTGGCGCCTTCGATGGGAATCCAGGTGGTGGGAGAACGGGACGAGAATCGTGAATTCCGCCGCCTCTATGCCTTCCCCTTTGTAAGGAGCTATGATATGACCCGTACCGAGGAGGGGGGATGCGAGCGGCATGCCGAGAAAGAGACCTTTGCCGGAGTTCTCGATGACTTCCGTACGGGCATCTCCCTGATTTTCTATCTGACCAATTCCCTGGAGGTCCGGCAGATGGAGAAAATGAAGATGTTTACTATGGCGAAGGCGGCATATCTCACAGGGCTTGCGATAGAGGGAAAGATTCTCCTGCCGATGGAAAAGCACGAGGAGGATGAAACCGTCCGACGGGAAAGAAACCGGGCGCAGCATGCTCTTTTTGAAGCGGCGAAGAACGGAGATGAGGATGCCATAGAGACCCTGACAGAGTCGGATATGAACATCATGTCCGAGGTTTCCCGGAGAATTGAGACGGAGGATCTCTACAGCCTTGTGGAATCCGCCTTTATGCCGACCGGCGTCGAGTGTGATATGTATCAGGTTCTGGGGGAGATCATCGGAATCCGGGTCAAGTCCAACGTCTATACGCATGAGAATGTCGTAGATCTCCGACTGAAGTGCAACGAAGCCGTATTCCATGTCTGCATCAACGAGGCAGATCTTGTCGGTGTACCGGCGGTGGGAAGACGCTTCAAGGGAAAGATCTGGATGCAGGGAGAGATGGTGTTCGCGGAGCCGAAGACTCTGACGGGGGAGCAGGAATAGAACTGCTCCTCTGTTTTTTGCGGGAACCGCTTGTTTCGCAGCAGACGCATCATGAGTTAAACTGTGTCCGGGGTGTCTGCCGCATGTCATGGGGAAGAACGGAATCAGTGTTTTCCTAAGGAAAAGGAGTTTCTCAAATGGATGAACGGCGGATTCTGCTGTCCCGGATCCGTGATCTGATGGACAGATGCAGAGAGCAGAACTATCTGACGCACACGGATTTTCTGTCTGAGGGAGAGATCGCTGAGATCCTTTATTCCCTTTCAGGAAATCCCCAAAACCGCAGAGGGATACTGGATCAGCTCCCCTATCTCCTCTATGGAGGCTATCCGGAAGCGGAGAGATGTCTTCTGATTTTTCTGCCGGACTACCTGGGATATGAGGATGTTCTGGGAACAGAGCTCCGGGAAGAGATGAGAGAAGAGGAAATTCCGGAAGCCTGCTTCTCTGACGGAACAGCTTCCGGGCATCTCAGGGAAGAAAAACCCGGGATGCGACAGGAGCTGCTTCGGGAGATTCGTATCCGGGCAAAGGCAGAGAAGTTCGGAGAACAGCTTTCTCACAGAGACTATCTCGGTGCGCTTATGAAGCTTGGCATCAAGAGGGAAAAGCTTGGAGATATCCTGGTAGCAGAGGACGGGAAGTCCGCAGAGCTGTTCTGCCTTCCGGAGATGGCAGAGCTGATCTGTCGGGAGCTTGGGAGAGTACGTCATACGACAGTGCTTTGCGAGATGACAGAGCAGAGCGGATACAGTATCCGAAAGAAAAGAAAGGAACTGCATCTCTCTGTGAGCGGAGAGCGGCTGGATGCAGTCCTGTCCTCTGTTTTTCGCCTTTCCCGGGGGCGTGCGCAGGAGGCGGTTCAGCAGGAGCTTGTGATGGTGAACGGCAGAATCTGCTCCCATGTAGACAAAAAACTTTCGGCAGGGGACACTGTCTCTCTCCGAAGGTTCGGGAAGTTTTGCTATGACGGCATCGAAAGCAGTACAAAAAAGGGGCGCTTCTATGTGCGGGTACAGCTGTACCTCTGAAGAAGCCGCGGAATCACTATCGCTTCCTAAACTCACGCGGCAAAGCCGTTGGAGCTTCAGCCCTGTATCAGATCAATAAAGTCTGCCTGCACATATTCGGCGAGCTTCTCCGGGGAAAGGAGCACCTGGACCCCTCTCTGTCCGGCGCTGATTCCTATGGTGGGCTGTGCTTTGGCGGAGCTGTGGAGGTAAGTCGGAAAATGTTTCTTCATCCCGACGGGACTGCATCCGCCCCGGAGATAGCCGGTGACAGGGAGCAGCTCCTTCATCGGAAGCAGCTCCACTTTTTTATTGCCGGAGGCTCTGGCGACCTTTTTCAGGTCGAGCTCGTCATCCACCGGCAGGACACAGACCAGATACCCTGTTTTATCGCCGAGCAGTACCAGTGTTTTAAAAAGAGTCTCATGGCGTACTCCCAGAAGATCTGCGGCATGGCTGCCGGAGAGATTGTTTTCATCGACAGGATACTCCCGCTCCTGATAGGGAATCCCTGCCTGCTCCAGAAGGCGCATCACATTGGTTTTCACTTCTTTTTTCTTTGCCATATTCCTGTCCTCCTTACTGCTTCAGACGCCGAAGCAGTGCGGCAAGACGTGTTTGAAAGTCTTTCGTTTCCTTTTGACTTCGCCCGGGAGTCTCGATAAAGCTTTCCACAAGCTTCAGTGCAACCTCCGGGAGTGTGCTGCTGTCCGCATAATCCGAAAGTGCGCGCTGGCACTGAAACTCGGCCTCACTGATGCCGGGGCGGAATTTACGGGCATTCTTTTTTCCGGAAAGTACAAGTCCGCTGACCTCCAGCAGCTCCTGGGAAAGCAGAGTATTG
Source organism: uncultured Oribacterium sp. (assembly GCA_963545355.1). Lineage (GTDB taxonomy): Bacteria > Bacillota > Clostridia > Lachnospirales > Lachnospiraceae > Oribacterium. The sequence continues at coordinate 21,485 of CAUUIW010000012.1, forward strand.
AGGGCGAGATGGAGACTGGCGGGATGGGGGAAGCTCTCTCCTTTCCGTTTCATAAGCTCCATGCTAGTAAGCGCTTCTCCGCTTTTCCAGAGCTCTTCCATTACTGCCATTTCGCGCTGATTCAGATGATATTTATCCTTCATGAAATGTTCTCCTGTCGTGGAAATCACAGAAATAAGAATTGCTGCAGGAAACGATGATGTTATCCTTGTTCCCTTAGTATATAATGAATGACGGCAATGGTAAAATATTATGACGGAGATGCCTCATATGCGGTTTTTCTGAAAATCAGGGAGGAGCATCATCCCGCCGCTGTTCCACAGATTTGACAGAAGCAGAAAGAAGGATGGATATAGGGTTTCATGAGAAAGCTGATACTGCAGGGGCTGGCACTTTTATTTTCGCTGGCATTGCTTTTTACGATGATGACGACCAGTGTTCAGGCAGTGACAGACTGGTCGCCGGGATATTTCTCCGGGGAATTTCAAAAATGGAGGGTGCCGGAACGCTTCGCAGAGTACCGGGATGAGAAAATCAATCTGGATTCTCTGAATACCGTGATGCAGCAAACCATGTTATATCTGGAGGGGTATCGGGAGAACCTGATAATTCCTGTTTTGGTGAACGGAAATGAGACAAATTTTTATCAGGAGCAGGAAGAGGCACATATGGCGGAGGTAAAGAGCCTGTTCCTCGGGGGGATCTTCGGGAGAGCTCTTTCTCTTCTTCTTCTGCCGGCGCTGTTCTCTCTGCTGTTTATTCTGGAGGGATGGACGAGCCTTCGGATTCTGATGCGGGGATATCGCAGATGCTATACGGTTTTCTTTTTCATTCTGCTGCTTCTGGGAATCACCGGCTATTTGAATTTTGATGGAGTTTTCACTCTCTTTCACGAGATTTTTTTCCGGCAGGGAAACTATGTCTTCAGCCCTTTGGAAAGCCGGATGATTACCATGCTGCCGGAAGGCTTTTTCTTTGACACGGCTTTTCGAATCGGCGGATATTTTCTGGGAAGCAGTTTTTTGCTCTATCTTCTTTCCTGTATTTTTGGCGGGAAGGATATCAGGGAAAGAAAACTGGATCACGAGGACTTTCATTAGAGGAGCGCTGATGCAGGGGGGGAGGTCATCGAGGCAGGATACCGCTTTTGGAAATATCACAGACAGGGGCTTTCCCGGAGTACAGAACAATAGAAATGAGAACAGAGCATGACAGAATCGCAAAATAAAAAAAATACCCGGCGCCGGGCACTGCTGGTCGGCGTCTGTCTTCCGGGGAATGAGAACTTTCAGCTGGATATGGAAGAGCTCTGCCGGCTTTGCGAGGCGCTGGATGTGGAGCCGGCTGCTGTCGTAACGCAGAATCTGGAAAGAGAGGACAGTGCGAGCTATATCGGGTCCGGAAAGCTCCAGGAGTGCCTTGAGGAAATCCGGAACTATGATGCGGATCTTGTGGTCTTTGACAATCTCCTTTCGCCCTCTCAGCTTGCGAATCTTGCCCATGAGCTTCGTGTGGAGGTGCTGGATCGTTACGGGCTGATTCTTCAGATCTTTCAGAAAAGAGCCAGAACCAGAGAAGCCAGACTGCAGGTCAGCTTTGCGCAGCTCCAGTATATGCTCCCGCGGCTGGTCGGGCTCCGGCAGAATCTTTCCCGTCAGGGAGGAAGCGGCGGTTCTTTGTCCAACCGCGGCGCCGGGGAGACCAAGATCGAGCTGGACCGCCGCCATATCCAGAACCAGATGGCTCTCCTCAGGAGGGAGCTTAAGGAGGTCAGAAAGAACCGCGAGACACAGAGGCGACAGCGTACCGGTGCAGGGATTCCCCTGGTTGCGCTTCTCGGCTATACCAATGCCGGCAAGTCCACGCTTATGAACCGGCTTTTGGATCAGGTATCCCGGAGCCGGGAGCTTCATGTGGAAGCGAAGGATATGCTTTTTGCGACCTTGGATACTACCGTACGCCGTATCGAGGGTGCGGAAATCCGTTCCTTTCTCCTGGCGGATACGGTCGGCTTTATCCGGAATCTTCCCCATGATCTGGTGGAAGCCTTCCACGCGACGCTGGAGGAAGCCGCCTATGCGGATCTGATTCTGGACGTTGTGGACTGCTCCGACCCGAACTACCTTCTTGAGATGGAAGTGACAGAGAAAACCATCGAGGCTCTCGGCGCCGGACATGTTCCGATTCTCCATGTGATGAACAAGGCGGACAGACTCTATCCCGTAGCGGAGCTGCCGATGCTCCGAGGAGATCAGATCTATCTCTCGGCAAAGCTGGGAATCGGGATGCGGGAGCTGCTTCAGGAGATCGAGAAACGGCTCTGTGCTTCTTTTTTCACAGTGGAGCTTCTGGTACCCTATGACAGAGCCGATATCGAGCATCTTCTCCGGGAGCGGGCAAAGATCCGGGAACTACGCTATGAGGAAGACGGCATTCATATTGAGGTTTCTCTGAACCAGGAAATCCTCGGACGGTGCAAGGAGTATCTCCTTCGATTACTGTGAACTCAAAGGGATCCCGCGGTTTTACCTTCGGAACATCGCTTTCTCTCTCCGGCAGACGATATTGCCCTTCTTGATTACGAGATCGACCTGATTGACTCCGGTATGATAGGGGAGGAAGTGGATGCTCGGGAAGTGCAGGAGCAGGAGATCAGCGTACTTTCCCTCCTCGAGGGAACCGATCTGATCCGCCCTTTGAAGTGCGGCGGCGCCGTTTAGGGTGAGTGCGGTGATGACCTCCTCGATGCTCATCTTCATATAGATACAGGAGAGGGCAATGAGCAGCGGGATCGAGTTGCTGAAGCAGCTGCCGGGATTTAAGTCGGAAGCGAGAGCTACCGCGCAGCCGCTGTCAATCATCTTGCGGGCATCGGCATAAGGCTCCTTCAGTGAGAAAGCTGTGAGCGGCAGCAGGGTTGCGATCGTATCATGGGTACTGAGATCCCGGATGCCCTGCGCGGAACATTTGAGGAGATGATCCACGGAAACCGCACCGAGGCTGACACCGAGTTCTGTGCCGCCGAAGTTCTCCGCAATTTCATCCGCGTGCATTTTCAGCGGGAAGCCCATGGCTCTGGCCTTTTCCAGATAGTAACGGCTGTCCTCGATATTGAAAACACCGGTTTCCGTAAAGATATCCACAAAATCACAGAGCCGCTTCTCCTTCACCTCCGGAAGGACCTTTTCCAGCAGGAAATCAAGGAAGTCACGTTCCCTCCCTTTCCACTCGGGAAGCACGCTGTGAGGACCTAAAAAGGTGCGGACAATGTCGATCGGGTGCTCCGCATCCAGCTGCTTCATCGCCTCCAGCATCCGAAGCTCGGTGTCATGATCCATACCGTAGCCGCTTTTTCCTTCGACAGTGGTGACGCCGTACTGCAGCATCTCATCCAGACGGTCTCTGCCAAGAGTAAGGAAGTCCTCGACGGAAGCTGCGCGGGTTGGGATGACGCTTTTATTGATGCCTCCGCCCCTCTCCATGATGGAGAGATAGCTGTCACCGCGGAGACGCCAGGAGAATTCCTCCTCCCGATATCCGGCAAAAACGAAGTGAGTATGGCTGTCAACAAAGCCGGGAAGTATCGTTTTTCCGCTGGCATCGAGACATTCACAGCTTCCGGCATCCACTTTTTTGAGAACTTCCTCTGTTGTTCCTACCAGGGCGATGCGATCCTCCTCGATAAGCACTGCCGCATCCTCGATTTTTTTGATCTCTGCCATTTCCCCGCCATGCCTGCCGCTTTTTCCCGTAGGTGTCGCCAGCTGGGCGGCATGAAGGATAAGTTTTTTATTCATAGTTATACTCCTGAGAAAAGAAATCGCCGAAAGGCCGGGAAAGGTATGCTTCCGGAGAGATTTCGACAATACAAATTGTTTGAGAAAACAACTGACCCCCGGTTTTCCGGGAGCCAGCGGGCTTCACTTTTTCCATGGATCCCTTCCCGGGATTTTCCATGAAAGAAGAGAATACGGCTTATTTCCTGGTGGCAGCCGCAAAGGTTTTTTCGATGAGCTCGTCAGAAGCTACGTACGGCATCGTGATGTGATCGCTGTCATGGAACTTCTTGTTATACTCGGCGACGGTTTCGATGGAGTGCTCGTTTCTTGCCCAGTTACGACGGGAGACCCCGACCATGGTATCCCAAGGGATGGACTCGCGGATGATCTGATCCGTCAGCTCGGAACCGTCGAGGACGAGACCGAAGCCGCCGTTGATTGCCTTGCCGATACCTACGCCGCCGCCGTTATGGAGAGCGACGAGGCTCATGCCGCGGGCGGCATTTCCGGCATAGCATTGGGTTGCCATATCTGCCGTAAAGTTGGAGCCGTCATAGATATTGGAGGTCTCACGGTACGGAGAATCGGTTCCGCCGGTGTCATGATGATCACGTCCCAGCATGACCGGTCCGATTTCGCCGTTACGGACCATCTCGTTAAACCTGAGGGCGATATCCCGTCTGCCGAGCGCATCCTGATAGAGGATACGGCACTGGGTTCCGACAACAAGCGCATTCTTATCCGCATCACGGATCCATACCCAGTTATCGCGATCCTGGAAACGACGGTTCGGATCGATGATCTCCATTGCGGCGTGATCCGTCTTCAGAAGATCCTCATGCTTTCCGGAGAGACAGCACCAGCGGAAGGGTCCGTAGCCGTAATCAAAGAGCATCGGTCCCATGATATCCTCGACATAGGATGGGAAGATGAAGCCCTCTGTGGTATCGCGACCGTTCTTTGCGATCTCCCTGTTGCCGGCGTCATAGATCGCCTTCATGAAGGAATTGCCGTAATCAAAGAAGTAAGCGCCGCGCTTTACCAGCTCCTGGATCAGGTGGAAATGTCTGGTCAGAGTTTCATTGACCATAGTGATAAACTTTTCACGGTCATCCTTTAAAAGAGCGGTTCTCTCTTCAAAGCTGATGCCCTGCGGACAGTAGCCGCCGTCATAAGGAACATGGCAGGAAGTCTGATCGGACAGAAGCTCCACCTTTTCGTTGTTGTTGACAGCATACTGCAGCAGATCGACGACATTGCCGTGGAAGGCGATAGAGAGAGCCCTCTTTTCTGACATTGCTCTGTGTGCGATTTCGAAGGCTTCCTTCGGAGTCTCGGCGATCTCGCTGACCCAGCCTTGGGAGTGACGGGTCTCGATGCGGGAGTAGTCCACCTCGGCGACGATGCCGACACCGCCGGCGATCTCGATGGCCTTCGGCTGTGCGCCGCTCATGCCGCCGAGTCCGGAGGTGATAAAGAGATGCCCTGCAAGGTCTCCGTCCTTCGGAATACCCAGAAACTTACGACCGGCATTGAGCAGGGTATTGAAGGTACCGTGTACGATGCCCTGCGGTCCGATATACATCCAGCCGCCGGCAGTCATCTGACCGTAGCTGGAGCAGCCCATGGCAGTGAGTCTGGTCCAGTCCTTCAGATTGTCTGCTTCTCCGACGAGAAGACCGTTAGTGATGATGACACGCGGCGCCTGCTTATGAGAGTGGAACAGTCCCAGAGGATGTCCGGACATAACAACCAGAGTCTGCTCATCTGTCAGCTGCTCCAGATACTTCTTAATTAACTGATACTGCATCCAGTTCTGGCAGACAGAACCGGTCTCGCCGTAGGTGACAAGTTCGTAGGGATAAAGAGCGATCTCGTGGCTTAAGTTATTGTCGATCATGACCTGCATTGCTTTGCCCTGTGTGCACTTGCCCTTGTACTCGTCGATCGGCCTGCCGTGGATCTCTCCCTTCGGCATGAAACGATAGCCGTAGATACGACCGCGGGTCAGAAGCTCTTCCATAAACTCGGGCGCGAGCTTTTCGTGCAGCTCCTCCGGGACATAGCGAAGCGCGTTCTTCAGCGCAAGCTTCTTCTCATGGTCTGTAAGCTCCAGGTCTCTCATCGGAGCTCTGCGGATCTTCGGGTCAAATGCCGGATACTCCGGCAGCACCGGATCCAGCTTAATCTGCATTGCCTCACCAATTTGCTGATTGGTCATCATTCACTTCCACCTTTCCGGAAGGCTTGCCGCCTTCTGCCTGTAATCCTGAATCCCCTGCGGGAAGGCAGCCGGAGCTGTTCCGACTGCCCGCGGGACCGGGCTTCGTTTCCGATCCCCTGTTTCGTGACCTTAGGTTTCTGGAACCAGTATAAAGGGGCAGAGTCCAAAAAAAGTCGAATTTTCAGAAAGATTTGACGTTTTTCTTTGTCAGTAAGGGAAATTTGCGATAAAATGCGGATAGGAAAAGCGACGGGAAGAAGCGGGAGCAGTATGCGGGCACGGGATTCCCGGAAGAAACATGATGGAGCGTGAAAGAAAATGGAGCATGTGGCAGTCAGGGTAAGACTTCTGGGGAGTCCGGAGGTGAAAATCGGAGAAGAAGAGATTCATTTCCCCTACCGAAAGGCGGAGGGACTGTTCTATTACCTGTGTATCCGGCAGGAGGTGACGAGAGAGGAGCTGATTCAGCTGCTCTGGAGCGAAGAGTCGGAGCTCAGTGGAAAAAAGAAGCTTCGGGATGCTATCTATCAGATTCGCCAGGCGCTCGGAAAGGAGATTCTTCTGACCAGGGGGCACAGCGATGTGAAGCTGAATCGGGAGAAGCTGCAGGTGGATTACTGGGGGAGTGAGCGGGAGAAAAGCTCTCAGACCTTTCTGTCTCACTTTTATATTAAAAACTGCTATGAGTTCGAAGAATGGGCGGAGTCGGTCCGGAATGAAAGGCGGCAGCTCAGGGATCAGCAATCGCGTCTCGAGCTGCAGGAGGCGGTGCGTATGCATGACACAGATACCATGCAGGAGATTGCTACCCGTCTTTTAAAGGATGATCCCTATAATGAGGATCTCTATCAGGAGATGATGGAGCTCTATGCCAGAAACGGCAGCTATCACATGGCAATCCGTCTGTACCATGATCTCGTCAGGGTCTGGAAGGAGGAGCTGGAGGAGGAACCGTCCGAAAAAACCAGGGAGCTGTTTCATCAGATCTACAGCATGAGAGAGCAGGTGCCTGCCGGAAGCAGGCAGACAGAGAACAGCTTTATCGGAAGAGAGCAGGAGATTTTTTCGGTGAACCGCATGCTTTCCAGGGAGGTTTCTCAGCTGCAGATTCTCGCTGTGGAGGGGGAGGAGGGCGTCGGAAAGAGCAGCTTTTTGCAGCTTTCGGGACGACTGGCAGGCTCCCTCAAGGTTCTGCCGCTCTATACGATCTGCTACCGTCAGGCGTCCGGCTTTATTCTGAATCCCTGGCAGCATTTGCTGGAAACCCTGCAAAAAAAGCTGGAGGAGGAAAGAGGCAGCGAGCGTCTCTCGGAGAACCTTCGGGAGCTTCAGGAGATTCTCCGGGAGATGGAGGAGGACAGGGAGGAGGTATTTCAGTATCCGCGGATCGAGAGCCGGATTTTGCAGTTTTTCCAGAAGTTCCAGATGAAGCACCGTCTGGTGTTTCTCATCGATGATATGGGCTGGATGGATCCCATGAGCTTTCAGATCCTGGTGCGGGTGCTTCGCAAGGCGCGTCAGGGGGAAATTCGCCTGATTTTCAGCTATCGAAAGACCATGGAGGAGGAGATTCTGGAGAAGCTGGAGCAGTTTGTGCGGGAGGACCGTATGGAATTTCTGCATCTTTCTCCCTTTAGCAGACAGGAGACGGAGCGGTTTTTGCAGGCGGAGTTTCCGGAGCTTTCCCTCACGGAAGAGGAAAAAGGCAAGATCTATGAACAGACGGAGGGCAATGCCTTTTATCTCAGGGAAATGCTCACGCAGATCCGGGAGAAGGGCTTCACTCTGGAAAGAACGACGAAGATGAAGATTCTGATGACAACCCGGGTGAAGCGCCTGCCCCGGGAGGACCGGGAGCTTCTGTCTGTCATGTCGGTTTTCCCGGAGCGGATCGAGCTGGAGGAGTTGGAGTACCTTCTTCCCGAGCTGGACCGTCTTCAGATTGTCCGTGCGCTTGACCGCCTGGAGAAGGAACAGATTATTCAGGAGATACTTCAGGGCTGGGATGTCCACTACCGCTTCTCCCACCGCTGGTTTCAGGAGTTTATGTATGAAGCGGGAAATGCCGGGAAGGTGCAGTTCTATCATCGGATGCTGGCGCAGTATTATGAAAAGAAAGGCGCGGATTTCCGGAGACTTCCCCTGCTTGCCTATCATTATGAACGGGCACGTATGCTGGAGAAATCTTATCGGTATCAGATTCGCTTTCTGAAGGAGTTTTACAGCATCCGCAATGAAAACTTTCCGCTGGAGGGAGAGAAGCGCCTCAGGAATGAAGGGATTGAACCGGAGGAGGCGTTCTTTGTCCCGGAGGAGCTGGAAAAAATCCGGGAGCTTTCGGAAAAGGTGAATCAGCTTCCGCCGAGTCTGGAAGCGACGCGGATGCAGATGGAGATGAACTATATTCTTGCGCGGCATGATATCGCAAAAGGACAGTACGAGAGCGGCATCGGTTATCTGGAGCGCTGCATGGAGCAGTGCCGGGAATGCCACGATACCCACGAACTGCTTCTGTGCTATCGGCAGCAGGTCTTTCACGGTCTCCAGACGGGGAAGCTCAATAAGGTCAGACAGTATACCGAGCTGGGACTTTCGCTCGGAAAGAACGAGCCGGTGCTGTATGCGACCTTTCTCAGGCTTTTCGGAGTGTATTACCTCAGGAAAGATCAGCAGAAGGAGGCAAGAAAGTATCTGGAGGAATCCTGTCAGACCTTTTTTGCACTGGAACAGAAGGACAGGAACAGCTCTTACCGGGGCGGGATGTCCGCGGCACATTCCTATCTCGGGGACAGCTATCGCTATACAGGAAACTGGGAGCGGGCAAAGAAAGAGTATCAGACGGCACTTCAGCTTCTGGAGGGACTGGAGGAGAGCAATGGTCTCTCTCAGATCTATGCCGGTATGGCGGAAGTTTATTTCCAGGAGGGGAAGCTGCAGGAGGCACAGGAGCTTTTATTAAAGGCGCGGGACGGTCTGGAAAAGAGAGACTATGCCTTTGGGCTGGATCGGGTGTATGCGCTTCTCTCGGTGCTTTCCTCCTTTTCGGGCAGGGAGGAAGCCGCAAGAGCCTATGAGGATCGGGCAAGGGAGATTCAGGAGAAGGCACAGCATCCGGAGACGGAAAAGATCCTCTCCCTGCGGAGCAGATAGCGCTTCAGGGAAGCAGCGATTTTAGCACACTGCCCTGATATCGTCATAGAGCCTCTGAATATTCGACAATTTTTGGACGCCATTTTCTTAAGCTGTAAATTAAATATGCTTCGTGACCCAAGAAAATATTTATAGTGAAAAGAGGATGAAGATGGAGAAAGTAATCATTACCGGAGAGGATCTGACGATAGAGCAGGTGGCAGCTGTCGCGCGCCACGGCGCTGAGGTACTTCTCTCCGATGAGTGCAGGGAAAAAGTACTCACTTCCAGAAAGGTTGTGGACGAGCTGGTTGCCGAGAAGAAGGTGGTATACGGCATCACAACGGGCTTTGGAAAGTTCAGTGATGTGGTGATTTCTACGGAAGAGTGCAAGGATTTGCAGAAAAACCTGATCATCACTCATTCTGTCGGTGCGGGAGAGCCCTTTCCGATTGACGTATCGAGAGCCATGCTGCTTCTTCGTATCAACAATCTTGCCAAGGGATTTTCCGGCATCCGTCCGGAAACACTCGACACCATGATTGAGATGCTCAACAGGGGAGTATCTCCGTGGATTCCGCAGCAGGGCTCCCTTGGTGCTTCCGGCGATCTGGCGCCGTTGTCCCATATGATTCTTGTGATGCTCGGACTGGGCAGGGCATATTATCAGGGAGAGCTGATGAACGGAAAGGCTGCCATGGATCAGGCGGGCATCCCGGTTGTGGAGCTTTCCGCGAAGGAAGGACTGGCGCTTATTAACGGGACACAGGCAATGACTGCCGCCGGTTCTCTGGCTCTCTATGATGCGATCCAGCTCTTAAAGATTGCGGATATTGCGGACGCGCTCAACTTCGAGGCACAGAACGGAGTTATGGATGCCCTGGAGGATCGTTGCCATCTGGTCCGGAAGCATCGCGGACAGCTGGAAACCGCGAGAAATCTCCGCAAGCTTCTCCATGGCTCCAGGAATGTCTCACGTCAGGGAGAGATTCGCGTGCAGGACGCTTACAGCCTCCGCTGCAGTCCGCAGATTCACGGTGCATCCAAGGATGCGGTGGAATATGTTCATAACAAGGTGGATATCGAAATCAATTCCGTTACCGACAACCCGATTATCTTCCCGGAGGACAGGGCAGGAATCTCCGGCGGAAATTTCCACGGACAGCCGATGGCTCTTGCTTTCGACTTCCTGAAGATTGCAGAGTCCGAGCTTGCCAATGTCAGCGAGCGCCGTATCGAGCGGCTTGTCAATCCGGCGTACAGCGGACTTCCTGCTTTCCTGACCACAAAGGGCGGTGTCTGCTCCGGATTTATGATTGTACAGTACAGTGCGGCAGCGCTTGTGTCCGAGAACAAGGTTCTGGCACATCCGGCGAGTGTGGACTCGATTCCGAGCTCTGCGGGGCAGGAGGATCATGTCTCCATGGGTACCATTGCAGCCCGCCAGGCGGCAGAGATCGGTAAGAATGTGCGCCGGGTCCTTGCCATGGAGCTGATGGTGGCATGCCAGGGCATCGACCTTCGCGGAAACAAGGGACTTGGGAAGGGAACGCAGGCTGCCTATGATCTGATTCGTGAAAAGGTAGCGACTCTCGACTATGACCGTGAGCTCTACCCGGATATCGAGGCATGTGAGGCACTGATCAAGGACGGCTCTCTGATTGCAGCTGTGGAGAAGGCACTCGGAGAAGAGATTTCTTATTAGGTTTACAGGAAGATACCCGGATATCCCGGGAACAAATGTGAAAATTTTCAGAAAGGACTACAGGTTATGAGTACGGAAAAAGCAAAACGCCCGGTAAGACTTCCCAATGTCTTCGAGGCACTTCTCCCCGTCGTTATCATGATGGGACTGATGCTCTATGGATTTCTTGGAGGCGGCGGATATAAGGACGCCCACATGCCTCTGACAATTTCGATTTGTGTGGCATGCATTGTAGGACATTTCTGCGGACATGATTTCAACGATATGCTTGCCGGTATGCTGGAGAGACTGAGCGCCACTCTGGAGGCGATTCTCATCCTCTGTACGGTCGGATTTCTGGTTTCCGCCTTTATCATGTCGGGAACCATCCCGGCACTGATCTACTACGGACTGGATCTTCTGACTCCGCAGCTTTTCCTGCCGATCGGCTGTATCATGTGTGCGATTGTCGGTCTTGCCTGCGGCTCCTCCTGGACGGCAACAGCAACAGTCGGTATCGCCTTCCTCGGTATCGGGGCAGGGCTGGGAATCAATCCGGCGATCACCGCAGGTATGATTATCTCCGGTGCTTATCTCGGGGATAAGTTCTCTCCGCTGTCCGACACGACCAATCTCGCTGCGGCAGTTTCTGGCACCGGACTCTTTGACCACGTTACCGCGATGGTCAGCACGACAGCGCCGACCTTCTGCATCGCTCTGGTGATTTATACCATTCTCGGCTTTACAATGGGCAATACCGCAGGGTATGACCCGACAGTGGCGAAAGATCTTCAGACTGCTCTTGCCGGAAGCTTCCATTTGAGCCCGCTGCTTCTGCTCCCGATTCTGGTTGTCATCATCGCCTGTGTGATGCGTATCCCGGGACTGATCGGCATTGCCATCTCCGTGGCTACCGGTGTTATCTTTGCCGCAGTGAGCCAGGGCATGAACAATGTCAGCGCCATATTCAATGCGCTTCACTATGGGATTGAGCTTTCCACCGGCAATGAGATCGCGGATAAGCTTCTCAATAAGGGCGGTATGGACCATCAGATGTGGACGATTAATCTGATTCTTCTGGCAGTCGCTTACGGCGGTGCACTCGAGAGATGCGGCTGTGTTGAGGCACTTTTCGGCGGAATCAAGAATAAGCTTCACAGCGTAGGCCAGCTTTTGCTGGCAACCATGCTGACATCTCTTTTCTGCGATGCCGCCATGGGAGATCAGTTCCTGGGTATCGGTGTTCCGGCACCGCTCTATGCCGATAAGTTTGATGAGATGGGGCTTTCCAGAAACATGATGTCCAGAACGCTGGAGGATTGCGGTACTCTCTGGGCGGTTATGTTCCCCTGGACCGGCTGCGGCGCATACCAGATGGGTGTTCTCGGCATCCATCCCTTCACCTACTTCCCCTATGCCTTTGTCAATCTGTTAAACCCGATCTATGCGGCGATTACCGGAATGCTGGGCAGAAATATCTTCTGGGCTGACGGCTCCTATACCAACCTCTTTGGCAGAACCAGGATGAAGAAGGTGGCCGGTGCGCCAGAGGAAGCACATAAGATTGCTCTGGCACAGCTGGAAAAGCTGCGTGCAGAAGGAAGGGCGCCGAAAGTAGACGGCTGAAAATCCTAGGATCTGTGATGTGATATCCGGACAGTCCGTTTGGAGAGACAGAGAAAGGAGCAGTATGGATCTGCGAAATGAAAAAAAGGCTCCCTGGGAGGGGGCTGTGAAAACGATATATTTCGCTAGGGAAGTGAAACCCCGCTCGAAGAACATGAAGCGTCTTTGTCTCTGTCTCTCGATATTTCTGATTTTCGGCGGGATTCTCACTCCGATTCGGATTTCCATCCTCTTCGGGATTCTCTGCCTGCTGGCAACCCTCATGAAAAAAACTGTGGTTCTGACAGAGCGGGGAATAGAGAGCTTTTATCAGATGCGGATCTGCAATCACTATGAGTGTATTCCCTGGGAGGAATTCACAAAAGCGGCAGAGGAGGACAGGAATCATAAGGAGCTGATGGCATTGTATTTTCAGAGGGGAGAGCGTGTGAAACGACTTTTTTTCCTGCGCTCGGAGCTTCCCGGGCTGGAAGCTTTTGTGAAGCAGTGCAATCCCGGGCTGAAGATTCTGAAGGCGGAAAAGAGCCTGAATCCGATGAGAACCTGTGCATCACGAAAGTAAAGCGGCAGTGTAAGCTGTTTCGCCGTTTTTTCCCGGCAAAGCTAAGTTTCCGGGACATTTCTCCCGATTGAAAATGAAGTTTTAAGATGCTACAGTGAATCTGCTGTAGCATTTTTTGTATTTTAAGGAGAAAACATGGATAATTTCAGCCTGGAAACCCCGCTTAACCTTGCCCCCTCCGGCATTGCGACCTTTGCCAAGAGCGACCTATGCACCGACATTCGAAAGGTGGACGCAGATATCGGTATCGTCGGCGCCCCCTTTGACATCGCGATTCAGGGACGTACCGGCTGCCGCATGGGACCCCGCGGGATACGTCTTGGCTCTACCCGCTTCCGCTTCAAAAAAGGCGGCTCCTATGACTATGAGAGAGATACCTACTATATGGACAGCGATCTCTGGCATGTGGTGGACTGCGGTGATGTGGATTATGTTCCGGGTAACGGCAAAAAATCGGATGCCAATCTGAGAAGCGCCGTAGAGATTCTCGTGGAGCGCGGTGTGTTTCCGGTGGTGCTCGGCGGTGACTGCTCGACAGATTACCCCTTTTTTCAGGGGCTCGCCGGGAAGGGAGCCTTTGATGTGATTCATCTGGACTCTCATCTGGACTGGACCAAGCCTCTGGACGGACAGCTTTACTTTAATGGTTCTCCGATGCGGAATGCCGTGAAGATTCCGGAGGTCGGGCGTATCCTTCATCTGGGAGTCCGCGGTGCCGGATCTTCCGGTTCCTCGGATTTTGAAGATGCCCGTGAGAACGGGGACAGGATTTATTCGGTTCGGAAGTTCCGGGAGCTGGGAATCGAAAGGATTCTGGAGGAGTTTCAGCCGCAGAACCAGCTGGCAATCGCCTTTGATATTGATGCCATGGACCCGTCCATCGCTCCGGCGACGGGTTCACCGATTTTCGGCGGTTTCTACTATGATGAGGTGGTGGATATCTTTGAGGCGGTCGTGAAAGAAAGCGAGCTGATCGGGATGATCCTCACGGAGGTGGCACCGCCCTATGATGACCCCGCCGGAACTACCGGCTATCTTGCCGCCCGTCTGATTGGAGATCTTCTGAATTTCTGGAGCAAGAAAAGGGAGCTGGACGGCAGGAAAAAGAAGGGCTGAGCCTTATGCCGGGTTTTCTGCGAGGAACTCTTGTCTACACTTTGGAAAAACCTTATAATAGGATAATAAATTTCTTTCCGCACGCGAGGCAGGAGGATGTTTCTAAGTGTTTCTCCGGTTGATTCCTCTGATTTCAGAGAGAAAGGATAAACCATGAAAAAAGTGACCTTTTTTTATGTCAAGGGCTGTCCCTACTGTGCACAGGCGAGAAAGGCGAGAGAGGAGCTGATCGCGGAGAACCCGGAGTACGGCAAGGTGGAGTTTGAGGAGCTGGATGAAGGCATTCACGCGGATATTGCGGATCAGTACGACTACTGGGCGACTCCGGCGATGTTCATCGACAGGGAAAAGCTCTACGAATCTCATATCGGCGAGAAATATGAAGAAGCTAAAGCCAATGTCAGAAAGGTGCTGACTGCCGCGCTTCAGACCTAAACGACAATATAGAGCAGTACGTAGAACAGGAGAGCGTAATGTCCGAAGGCATTGCGCTCTCCTGTTTCAGCAGACCCCAAGGAGGCCGGCAGACAGCGGGAGGAGAGTTTCCCTCCGCATGCATACTGCAGATAAAGACGGCGGGGTTCCGTATGGCGGAGAACTCTGCCGGATGCGGAGATTTCCGGGAAGGGAGGCTACATATGCGGGAAATCAGAACAGAGGATGCGGTCGGGCAGATGCTCTGCCACGACATTACACAGATTATTCCGGGAATTTCCAAGGGACCGGTATTCTGTAAGGGACATGTGATTCAGGAAGCGGATATCCCGGTGCTTTTGTCGGCCGGGAAGGATCATGTGTATATTCTGGAGGAGAAAGACGGTATGCTTCATGAAAATGATGCCGCTGCCGCCCTCTATGCGCTCTGCGAAAATGACAATATCACTTCGAAAGCGGTGAAGGAAGGGAAGATAGAGGCGGTTGCCTGCTGCGACGGGTTGCTGAAGGTGGATAGCAGAAGACTTCGTGAGGTCAACGGCTTTTCGGACACCATCATCGCGACCAGACGCACGAACAGTGCAGTCAGGAAGGATCAGGTGATTGCTGGGATGAAGGTGATTCCGCTTTTCTATGAGAAAAAGAAAATGGAGGAGCTTCGGGAAAAAATCGGTCCGAAGCCGCTGCTTTCGATTCTGCCCTATCGTCATAAAACGGTCGGTATCGTTGTGACCGGAAATGAGGTCTTTTATCGGCGGATTCCGGATGGTTTCACGAGTATTATCCATGAGAAGCTGTCGGGATATGATGTTGAGTTTCGAAAGGAAGTGATCGTTCCGGATGATCCCGGGGAAAGCGAGAGGGCAATCCGGGAGTTCCTTTCGGATGGCTGTGACCTCATCCTCTGCACCGGAGGGATGTCGATAGATCCGGATGATAAGACGCCGCTGGCGATTCGGAATGTTACGGGAGCTGTCGTGAGCTATGGAACGCCGGTACTGCCGGGGGCGATGTTCCTGCTTTCTTATTATGGGGAGGCAAAGATCCCGATTCTGGGACTTCCCGGCGGAGTGCTTTTCAGCAAGAAAACGGTATTTGATCTTCTGCTGCCAAGGATTATGGCAGATGATATCATGACAAGAGAGGACATCGCAGATCTCGGAGAAGGGGGCTTACTCTGATGAAGGAAAAAAATCGGAAATTTTTCGAAGCACTGTCTGCCTGTAATCCGACAGTGAAAAATATCTGGGTCAGCGTCGTATCCGGCGTGTTTCGAGGCGAGAAGGCTCTGCTTTCCGAGGGTGCCTGGGAGTATACGGAGCCGGAGGGCATCCTGAAAAAGCTTCCGGCAGGGAATTTTATGGAGCTTTCCAGCGGACTCTATGATCTCTCTTTTCTTTCCGGCGAAGTCCTGCCGGCGAAGAAGGCGGCTTTGGAGGATGATGCCGCAGGGGTTTCCGGACAGGTGCAGCTCTATGTGGAGGTTCTCGGGCAGAAGCAAAAGCTGGTGGTGCTCGGGGCGGGACATGTATCCCTTCCTGTCATTCGGATCGGGAAAATGCTGGGCTTCCATGTAACCTGTTTGGATGACCGTCCGAAGTTTACGGATATGGCAAGAGAGGCCGGCGCTGATGCAATCATCTGTGGGGACTATGCGGAGGTGCTTCCGGAGATTCCGGGAGATCTGGACAGCTATTTTGTGATTGTCACCAGAGGACACCGTTTTGATCAGGACTGTCTTCGCCAGATTCTGAAAAAGAAATTTGCGTATCTCGGCATGATGGGCTCCAAGCGGAGAGTTCTGATGGCGAAGCAGGGGCTCGAGAAAGAGGGATTTACGAAGGAGCAGATTGCCGCGCTGCATGCTCCTATTGGGCTTCCCATCGAAGCCGAGACACCGGAGGAGGTCGCGGTTTCGATACTGTCGGAGGTGATTTCCGTGAAGAATCGAAAGCTCAGAAATATTAGCTTCAGCAGGGAGATTCTTGACGCACTTTCCGAGGAAGAGGACAGTGAGGTTCCGCAGCCGCAGAAGAGGGTTCTTGCGACGATCGTACGACGGCGGGGTTCCGCACCTAGAGGGATCGGAACAAAGATGCTCAGAAAAGCGGACGGCAGCATTGTCGGAACGATCGGCGGCGGCTGTGCGGAGGCGGAGGTGATGCAGGAGATGCAGCAGCTCTCTATGTCGGCGCAGGAAACCAGGCTGGTTCATGTGGACCTTTCCGAGGAAAGCGCGGAAGAAGAGGGGATGGTTTGCGGCGGTGTCATTGATGTAATGCTGGATGTGTTATGATGAGTCTTCTTCCTAACAGCCTGTGACATCGGTGCACCGCAAGCGCTGTGCGCGGCAGCCGGACGGGAGGTCTTCCGGCAGGCGTAACAGAGAGAAACGAGGAGCAGGCGGAATGAAAGATCAATTTAAGCGGGACATCAATTATATGAGGATCTCCGTGACGGATCGCTGCAATCTGCATTGCCGCTACTGTATGCCGAAGAACATGAGCTATATGGAACGGCAGGAAATTCTGAGCATCCCGGAGATCCTGCTGGTGGTTCGTGCGGCAGTGTCCCTCGGCATCCGTCATTTCAAGGTTACCGGCGGGGAACCGCTGGTTCGGAAGGACAGCGTCCGCCTGATTCGGGAAATGAAGCAGCTTCCGGGGGTAGAGGAAGTCACTCTCACAACAAACGGCATTTTTCTTCCTCAGACTGTCGCAAAACTGCAAAAAGCGGGGCTGGACCGCGTGAATGTCAGCCTGGATACCTTAAATCCGAAGAGGTACCGGGAGCTTACGGGAAGGGATGCCCTCCGTCAGGTATTGGACGGCATCAGCGCCTGTCTGGAGTATCGTCTGCCTCTTCGTCTGAACACGGTGCTTCAGACCGGCGGCAATGCGGATGAGTGGGAGGCGCTGCTGCTTCTGGCGAAGCATTATCCTCTGGATATCCGTTTCATCGAGACGATGCCCATCGGCTTTGGAAATCCGAAGGATGGCATCAGCAATATTAGGCTCCTGCAAAGGATTTCGGAAAGATATGAGATTCGCGAGTGCCCAGAGCTCAGGGGGAACGGTCCTGCCAGATACTATGAGATTCCAGGGTTTCTCGGACATATCGGTTTCATCAGTGCCATGCATGGGAAATTCTGCGACTCCTGCAATCGTCTGCGCATGACGGCGGGAGGAACGCTGAAGCCCTGCCTTTGCTTTCCGGAGACACTATGCCTTCGGGAGCCTCTTCGGGACAGCTCTCTGAGGGAGGAGGAGAGGGAAATGAGGATTCGTGAAATTCTTGCAAGGGCAATCTATGAGAAGCCGAAGGGGCATGATTTTGAGAGCGGCAGAGTAACAGAGCAGCGTCCCATGTCCTCCATCGGAGGCTGAGTACAAGCCCCGAGGAGGAATCCGCCTTCCGAGGGAGGATTCCCTGCGGCGACCGGCAGACGCCCCGAACGGAATTCGGAGGGGAACGCTTCTGCTTCTTCAATCCTGATAGTTTAATGACAGCAATGGAGTCGGATATGAGTACAGAAACAGAACAGAAGACAGACATTCTCGGAGAGGGAGTGATACGGGCAATTTGCCTTTCACCGGAGAAGGGAACCGGCAAAACGGAGGTCAGGGAAGCGTTGCTCCGTGAAAATCACGGACTGGTCGGAGACGCCCATGCCGGCAGCTGGCATCGTCAGATCAGCCTTCTTCCGGAGGAAGAGATCGCTGCCTTTCGGAAGAAGGGAGGTTCTGTGGAGTTCGGTGCTTTCGGAGAGAACTTCGTGGTTTCCGGGCTGCCGAGGCTTCGGGAGCTTCCGGTGGGAAGCAGGATTTTCATCGGAGAGAATCTCCTCCTGGAAGTAAGTCAGATCGGGAAAGCCTGTCATGACCACTGCGCGATTTTCCGTCAGATCGGGGACTGCATCATGCCGCGGGAGGGCATCTTTGCGCTCGTGAAACGGGGAGGTCCGGTCAGGGTCGGAGACAGGATCGTAATCCGGAGAGGAGAGAGAACCCGTCCCTTTACCGCTGCGGTCATTACCTTGTCGGATCGCGCCAGTCAGGGAGTCTATGAGGATCAGTCCGGCCCCGTCATTGTCCGTATGCTTACGGAGAAGGGATATGAGGTTAAGGAAGTGCTGATTCTTCCGGACGGAAAGGAAAAGCTTGCTGCAGAGCTCCGACGGCTTTCGGATCAACGGCAGCTGGATCTTGTTCTCACGACCGGCGGTACCGGCTTCTCCCCGAGAGATCTGACACCGGAAGCCACCAGGGAGGTGAGTGACAGGGAGGTGCCGGGAATCGGGGAGGCGCTCCGCGCCTATAGTCTGAGGATCACGGACCATGCCATGCTGTCCCGCCAGACGGCAGGGATTCGGAAGCATACGCTCATTATCAATCTGCCGGGCAGACCCAAGGCATGCCGGGAGAATTTGGAGTATCTTCTTCCGCCCCTCGAGCATGGGCTTCATATTCTGAGAGGAGACGGGGAATGAAAAGGCCCCTTGAAATCATTAGCCGGACATGCGATATATACGGGATATCCCGACAGGGGAAGGAGGAAAAGCTATGGGAGGAAATCTGATTGTTACGCTGGTGGTCATTGTCTATCTCCTGGTGATGCTCTGGATCGGATGGTATTCATCGACAAAAATTTCCAGTAACACGGATTTTATGGTGGCAGGAAGGAGACTCGGACCGTTTCTGATGGCAGGGACATTGGCGGCAACAGAGATCGGCGGAGGAAGTTCGCTGGGAGTCGTACAGAACGGAATGTCCGGATTCGGACTGAGTGCATCATGGTATATCATTACTATGGGAATTGCCTTTGTGATTCTCAGCTTTGTTGCTCCAGATTCCGGGCGGCTGCGGTGAAGACAGTGCCGGAATATTTCAGGAGAAGATACGGGAAAGGCTGCGGGCTGATTACTGCGGTGATCATGCTGCTCCCCCTGATCGGGTTTACGGCAGGGCAGTTTATCGCATTCTCGGTCATCCTTTCGACGATGGTGGGACTCGACTATAAGGCTTGCCGTGGTGATTGTCGCCGTGGTTGTTACGCTTTACTCCATCATGGGCGGATTGTGGAGTGTTACCTTGACCGATTTTATTCAGGTTTTTCTGATTGTGATCGGAATGATTATCGCCATACCCTTTGCCGTTCATCACAGCGGCGGCTGGTCTATGGTGCTTGCAAATGTTCCGGAGGGGAGCTTCAGCATGATGCAGGGCTATGATCTGCTGGGAATTCTTTCTCTGATCATCATGTATGTCGCGACCTTTTCGGTGGGGCAGGAATCTGTCTCCAGATTTTATGCCGCAAAAAATGAAAAAACGGCGCAGCAGGGAGCCCTGCTCGCAGCTTTGGTCAACTTTATCTACGCGTTTATTCCCACGATTTTAGGCATCATTGTACTGGCGCTTATCACGATGGGAAAGTTCCGTGCCGAGGATTTCCAGTCGGTCGGTGCCAGATATGCTCTGCCGATACTGGCGATGGAAACGATGCCGCCGTTGATCTGCGGGCTGCTGTTTGCCGGCATTATCTCTGCGACGATGTCCAGCTCGGATTCGGATCTGCTGGGGGCAGGCTCCATCTTTGCGAATGATATTTATAAGGTGGTTCTGAAGCCGGATGCTTCCGACAAGTCGGTGATGAATGTCACGAAGCTGACGATGTGTCTTGTCGGCATCGCCTCCATGTTGATTGCTTTATTCAATACAGGAAGTATTGTGTCGATTTTGATGTTCAGCTTTACTTTAAGAGCTGCCGGTGCTTTTTTCCCTTATGTCCTCGGGCATTTCTGGAGGAAGGCCTCTCCTGCGGGAACGCTTGCTTCTCTGATCGCGGGAACGGTTGTTGTCGTTTACATGGAGCATTTCTCCGGCGGCAATCTCTTCGGGATTCATTTCAGTCAGACGATTGTGCCGGGGATGGCTGCCGCTCTTATTGCCTTTCTTCTTTTCTCTGCGCTGCTTCCGCCGAAGGAGCAGACAACGGAATTGCATCGGGAAGAAGAACAGGACCTGGAACACAAAAACACGGATTCCCTGTGACAAAAGCCCCGAGGCTTTGGATAATTCGGCGGAATTGCAATTTTCAGGTAGCATTTTTACTACTTTGTTTTTCCGGCCAATATGGTATAATACCCTCCGGCTGAGTTATCGATATCA
Source organism: uncultured Oribacterium sp. (assembly GCA_963545355.1). Taxonomy (GTDB): domain Bacteria; phylum Bacillota; class Clostridia; order Lachnospirales; family Lachnospiraceae; genus Oribacterium. The sequence goes on from CAUUIW010000012.1 coordinate 42,207, forward strand.
TTTTGAGAAAAAATATCGGGATTTTTAATGGAAATCATACATAAAGCCGGCTGCTGATACAGATGAATGAGCTGCGTGCGTATTTTGCGGAGTAAAAATGGAAGAGTGTCGCTGCTCTTCTATTTTATTTTTGACGGAAACAGCAGCTTGGAAGAGGGAAAGTCAGCGTTAAGGGGAGATATGGTTTTTTCGAGCATTTCGTTTTTATTTTATTTTTTACCGACAGTATTTCTGATTTACTATATACTGTCTTTTTCCAGAAGATGTCAGAACTTCTGGCTGATGATTGCGAGCCTGCTGTTCTATGCGTGGGGGGAACCGATATATGTCGGCATTATGATTTTTTCCATCCTGACCAACTGGCTGCTGGGACTGTGGATCTCCGCACCGGATCCAAAGCGAAACAGAACCAGAAAGATCCTGCTGCTTGCTGCCTGTGTGATAAACTTTGGAGTTTTGGGGGTATTTAAGTATTCCGGTTTTGTGGTGGATACCCTGAATGCCATCTTTGAAAGGGAGGTGATACCCTACCCGGTGATTGCCCTGCCGATAGGAATTTCCTTTTTCACCTTTCAGGCTGTTTCCTATGTGATTGACGTCTATACGGGCAAGGCCAAGGCGCAGAAGAATATATTAAATATCGCTCTGTATATTGCCTTTTTCCCACAGCTGATTGCGGGACCGATTGTAAAGTATTCCACGATCGAAAATCAGATCTATCACAGGAAATCCGACTGGAACGGGGTGAGTGAGGGGATATGCCGTTTTTGCGAGGGACTCGCAAAGAAGATTCTGATTGCCAACAATCTGGCGATTATTGCGGATACCATCTTTAATCTGACCAAGGACGGTGATACCACAGTTGCCCTGCCGGTGCTCCTGGCATGGCTTGGGGCAATGAGCTATATGTTCCAGATCTACTACGATTTCAGCGCGTATTCGGATATGGCGATCGGGCTGGGAAAGATGTTCGGTTTCCAGTTTCAGGAGAACTTCAGATATCCCTTTGTTGCCAAGTCGGTCAGGGAATTTATGACGAGATGGCATATCTCTCTTGCTTCGTGGTTCAGCCAGTATGTCTACAAGCCGCTCAGCGGCGGCAAGAAAAAGCTGAAGATGGATCTTATGATCAGGAACCTTTTCATCGTATGGTTTTTAACCGGTCTCTGGCATGGGGCGGCGTGGACCTTTATCTACTGGGGACTGTTTTTTTTCCTGTTTATCGTCTTTGAGATTTTCATCCGGCTGGACACTGTTTCGGGGAAAGAGGGCCTCAGGCATGTCTATGTGCTGGTGGTCGTCATGCTTTCCATGGTGATCTTCCGGTCTGAAAGCAATGAGCAGCTTTCTCTGTATTTCAGCTACCTGTTTGGGATGAAGGGCAACGGATTCTACAGTCCCTGGATCTATATGTTTTTTAAGGAATACTGGCCGGTATTTATCGGAGCCGTAGCGCTGGCACTTCCACTGAAGGATATGATACTTGAGAAAAGCGAGAACTGGAGACACAGGGAAGCCCTGTACCGTGCGGGAAGAGCCCTGTACATGATTGCGATGCCGCTGTGCATGGTTTTCTGTGTGGCGGTACTCGCCAAAGGCGGGTATAACCCGTTTATCTACTTTAATTTCTGAGGAGATGCCGCGGAACGCTTCGCACAATGGGCAGACAGCCGTCTGTCCCTGGCATCATCATATGATTTTATCGGGAGGAAGCCGTATTAAGTATGAAGCAGTATAAAAAATGGTATGCCATGCTGTTTTTGCTGGCGTTGGTTTCCTTTTCCGTTTTTAACGTTATAAAAGAAAAAAACGGAATTGCGGAAAAGGTCGCAGGCATTGAAAGGCCGGAGTCGGCAAAGGAGATGAAGAATTATCTTTCCCGGATTGACGGAGCTCTGACGGATCAGCTGGTGGGAGGACACAGATGGAATGAACTGTATGGCAGGGTATACAATGCTCTCGGGAAAAATGAAGAAAATTCCTTTAAATATGTGAGAGACAAGGAGGGATTTCTGTACTCCGGGAATTTCTACAATACTTCGGACATCGGCGCGGATGTGCTGGCGGGGCGAGTCAGAAGGATGCAGGATTCCCTGCCGGAAGGAAGCCGGCTCATTGTCCTGATGTATCCGACCAAATTTCATAAGGCATGGTCCCATGGCTATTACGGCATCCCCTATAATGACCTGAATGCCTATGCGGATGAGGTTCTGCGGTATTTCCGGAGATACGATATCGATTATATGGATTACCGGGATATTTTCCTTCAGGAAAAGATGACGATGCAGGATATCTTCTATCGGACAGATCATCACTGGAATGTACCGACAGCCTTCTTTGCCACCGGAAAGTTTATCGAGCACTTGAATGAAAAATACGGCGCCGGTCTGGATGCGGACGGGTTCTACCGGGATATCAGCAACTATGAGCTGGAAACCCATCAGGGCATATATATGGGATCGCAGGGAAGAGACGCCGGCGTGGCATTTTCGCGGCAGCTGGATGACTTTACCTATATCATTCCCAAATTCGATACGAATTACAGATATAAATTCAGATATCGAAATAAAGAAAAAGGGGAAAAGGAGGGGGATGCCCTGCATACCCTGATTGATAAAAAGTATCTGAATTACAGTGACGTTTATACCAGAGAGATGAATAATACCTATCTGCAGGGGATTGTTCTGACCGATCAGATTACGAATCGGCTGGTCCGTGAGGGCGAAGGACCGAGCATGCTGTTTATCCGGGATTCCTATTCCTCGCCTCTCGCATGCTTCCTGGCCCCGATGTGTCATGAAATAGATCTTCTCTGGTCGCTGCATTTTAAGGTGGGAGACGTGGAAAAGACTTTGAAAGCGAAAAAATATGACTATGTCGTGATTGCTCTGGCGATTGATGATTTCAAAGATGAGGCTTTCCCCTTCTTTATCGAGGAAAAAGGAAAGGAGCCGTAATGCTGGATGTAAGTCGTGTAGAGAGAAAATTTGTTCTGACAAGGGCAGTGGCGGAGAATCTTTATGCCAAGCTCAGAAAGATCCTGCCGGGGGATGATTTTTCGGGATATCAGCCCTATATGGTACGCTCCCTGTATTTTGATTCCTATGGCAACGACGACTATGCGGACAAAATGGCGGGAATCCTGGAAAGGAAGAAGATCCGAATCCGGGTTTACAGCCCGGAGGACAAAAAGGCAAAGCTCGAATTAAAGCAGAAGAGCGGCGACAATCAGAGAAAGCAGTCCCTGACGATCAGCAGAGAGCAGGCACAGGATATGATTGCCGGAAATTATGAGTTTCTTCTGGAGATGGAGGGGGATCTGGCGAAAAGCATCTACTACATTATGAGCAAGGAGGTTTATCGGCCCAAATGTATTGTCAGTTATACCAGAAGGGCGTTTGCCGTACCTACCAACAATATCCGGATTACCTTTGACAGCGATATCGAGTCATCAGAAGGGGACTTTGACCTGTTTTCTGCTTCCTCCGCGCTGACATACACGGTGGACAGTAAAAATATGGTGGTTCTGGAAGTGAAATATAATCATTTCCTTTTGAGCTATATCAAGGATGCGCTTCCCATGGCGGAAATGACAGAAACATCTTACAGCAAATATGTGATTTCCAGAAAATACGGATTGTCATAGCTGCATCAGAACAATGATTTGCAACGAAAGCCCGGAGAGGGCATGAAAGGGGAATTTTATGAGAGAGAATTTATATCAGTATTTGTCAACACAGGGGGGGACTCTCACTACCAAGGAGATACTTGTCAGCTTCGCGGCGGCACTTGTCATCGCACTGGTGATTTTTGTTTCCTACCAGTTTTCACATGCGGGCACTGTCTACAGTGCAAAGTTCAATGTTTCTCTGGTCATGCTGACGCTGGTGACAACACTGGTCATGAGTGTCATTGGAAATAACGTCGCTCTATCCCTCGGCATGGTCGGCGCCCTTTCCATCGTGCGTTTCCGTACCGCCATCAAGGATCCGAGAGACACGGCATATATTTTCTGGTGCATTGCAGCGGGCATCTGCTGCGGTATACAGGATTATATGGTGGCAGGCATAGGCTGCGGCGTGATTTTTTTTGCTCTGCTTGTCCTTGGGAATATCAGGAATAATGACAGATATCTGCTGGTGGTGAGAGGCAGGGGAGTACAGGAGGATATTCACCAGATCATCAGCAAGTACTATGACAATAAAGCGCTGTTCCGGGTGGACAATTCGGACAGGGAGAGAACAGAGCTGATTTTTGAGCTTTCTGCGAAAGCGATTCAGTCTGCCCGCAAGAAAAATCAGGAGGAGGATATCAAGAGCGTACTGTTCAAGGTAATCGGTGTGGAAGCGGTAAATCTGGTTTGCCAGAATGACGAAATTACCAGATAGTGGTTTGTGAGATGAAAGATACGATAAGAACCGGCGGAATTATTTTTGTTATTCTGCTTTTGTTTATTTTGATTTTCCCCTATGGAAAGGCAATGTATTCCAGCAAATACCGTGTCTATCAGCATGAGGAAAGAAGAAACTCGGATCCGAGCCTGGGGTCAGAGACTGTCCCGGAGGATGGGATAATTTCCGATACGGAGTTTGAAACGCATCTTCCGATAGTGATTCTGGATACCGGAGGGCGGGAAACGCAGAACATCTATAAAATGGTGGGAAACGGACAGGCGAGAGACTATGCGGATCCCAATGTCACGGAGGATGCCATTCCCCTGCAGCTCAGCATCATTGACAATAAGAATTTTGAGAATCAGCTGAACGATGTACCGACCTTCAGCTGCTCCGGCAGCATCAAGATGCGGGGAGCAAGCTCCAGGAACTTTAAAAAAAAGCAGTATAAAATCAAGCTCATGGATGAAGGGGGAAGGGAGCTGAAGGCGCCGCTTCTCGGAATGGATGCCGATGAAGACTGGATCCTGAGCAACAGTATCCTCGATGCGACACAGATCCGGAATTATACCGCCTACAATCTAGGGGGACAGATCATGCCGTTTACGCCGGAATGCAGGTTCTGCGAGCTGATTATCAAAAACGGCGGGGAGTACCGGTATGACGGTCTTTATCTCTTAACCGAGCCGGTCAAGCAGGGCAAGGGGCATGTGGATATCGCGGACTATAAGCCGAATACCAAACGGCCGAGCACGCTCATTGTCCGGGACAGGGCGAATTATACCGCGACAACACTATCCACCTGGGCTTCGGACGGGCAGCTGACTTATGGCTGGTTCACTTTCAAGTATCCGAAGGAAGAGATGATCACGGATGACCTGATCAATACCATGGAGGATGAGCTGAGTCTCATCGAAAAAACCCTGTACAGCGATGATTTTCACACCTTCCTGAATTATGATAAGTATATTGATGTTGACAGCTTTGTGGATTATTTTGTCATCAATGAATTTTTCATGAACTATGACTCCGGGGATAATTCCACTTACTATTATCAGGACTCGTCCCGGAAGCTGACGATGGGACCGCTCTGGGACTACGATAACTGTTGGGACAATTATAAACTCGCGGCAGGCGGCGCGGAGTATATGGTCATGCCGGAGCGCCCCTGGTTTGAAAGACTGGTCCGGGATCCGCTGTTTGTGCAGAAGGTGCTGAGCCGATACCGGGCACTCCGTAAGGGTATCTTTTCAGAGAAAAATGTGGAAGACTTCATTGACAGCACCGTGAGCTATCTGGGAAATGCCCTGAAGCGGGACAGAAGCCGGTGGAGAAGTACCTATTTAGAGGAGCATAAGCTGGCATATGTGGAAGAGGGGCACGGTTTTTTCATTGACAGGAACAGAGACAGCTACGAGGAGGAACTGGTTCGATTTAAGGATATGGAGAGAGGACATGGCAGATGGCTGGATAAATATATGGGAGATTATCTGTCGGAATTTCTGGAGGAGGGAATCGATGCCAGAACCAGAGGCCTGTATTCCGGGCTTGCCTTTGTTTTTATCGTTGCATTTATCGCGTCTATTTTCCTGATCGGCAGGAGGATTAAGTCATGAAAAAGGAAAAGAAGATGCCCGGAAGCCTGGCTGTTTTTACAGGCATTTTAATGGTGGCATACGGGGTATGGAGAATCGTTGCGACGATACCCAGCCCCGGCATATACGGGCCGGTTGCCTTTGCGGGCGGTGTTTTTCTGGTGATTGCCGAGATCCTCTCCTCCTATGAGGCACTGTCGCATTATGTGGAGATGATGGGAAGCTTTGAGCCGGAGGCGCCGGTAATCAGCGAGGATATGTACCCGGATGTGGATGTGTTTATCTCGACGCATAATGAGGAGACGGATATCCTGTTTAAAACTGCCAGTGCCTGTGCCATGATGAAATACCCCGACCGAAGCAAGGTACATGTCTATCTTTGTGATGATACTGCCAGACCGGAGGTGGAGGAACTGGCGAAGACCCTGGGAGTCGGCTATTTCGGCTTGAAGGATAACAGGGATGCCAAGGCAGGAAATATCAACAATGCTCTGTCCAAGACAAAATCCCCGCTGATCGCCACCTTTGACGCGGACATGATACCGAAGAGCAGCTTTCTCCTGGAAGTAGTTCCTTATTTTTTCCTTCCTGTGATGAAGAAGAACGAGGAGGGGAAATGGGTTAAAAGAGAGGAAGCTGAGATCGACGGCTCTGAGGTCGGTTTCATTCAGACACCGCAGTCCTTCTATAATGCCGATCTCTTTCAGTACAACCTCTATGTGGAGGATAAGGTTCCCAATGAACAGGACTATTTCTTCCGACAGGTCAATATCGCAAAAAACAAGTCCAATGCGGTACTGTACGCCGGATCCAACACCATGATTTCACGTAAGGCGTTGGAGGGCATCGGAGGCATCGCGACAGGGACCATCACAGAGGATTTTGAGACCGGGATTCGAATCGAAGCAGACGGATATCAATGCTATGCCACATCAAAGCAGCTGGCACATGGGCTGGCACCCATTACCATCAAAAGCCTCTTAAAGCAGAGAGTCAGATGGGCAAGAGGATGTATCTATTCCCTCCGCCGTATCCATCTTCTGACCAATAAGAAATTCAGTCTCAGGATGAAGCTGGCATATTACGCCTGCCGGATTTACTGGGAGAGCTTTACCAGAAGACTGGTCTATATCCTCTCTCCTGTCCTGTTTCTGCTCTGGAAAGTTCCTCTGGTGATCTTTGACCTGAGACAGCTTTTATTTATCTGGCTGCCGTACTATCTGATTTATTCCTTCCTGCTCAGTCATATCTCCGGAGAGATACGGAATACCCGGTGGAGCAATATCATAGATACTATCATGTTCCCCTATCTGCTTCTGCCGGTATGGGCGGAAATGGTGCATATCAATGAGAAGAAATTCAGTGTCACCGCCAAATCCAAAAGCTTTGGGGAGGGGAGTGAAAGATACCTTGCCATCCCGCATATCTGCCTTCTGGCGGTAACGCTGATTTCCCTGTTTTTTGCCTTCCGGGAGCTGATCCTGTATAAGGCCTTCGGTCTGATCATCATGATCGTGTGGCTTTTACTGAACTCCTTCAGCCTCATTATGGCGATCCTGTTTATGATGGGCAGGGTCAACAACCGTCTGTATGAGAGGTTTGACGTGGATTTTGAGGCGGCAATGAAGACCGCGGAGGGAGAATACCGAGGCAGGGTGAAGAACATCTCCGAGGGCGGCTTCGCCATGGAAATGCTGGAGAAGCTGGATCTGAAGGAGGGGGAGAAGCTGGAGTTTCTCCTGGAGGACAGGGATTATCGGGCCAGGGTATACGGAGAGCTTGTGAAGAGAGACAGAATTAAAAAATCCAGGAACTATCTTTACCGGATTCGGCGAGGGGAGTATTTCGATATCGACCACAAAAGGCAGTACATGCAGATCGTCTATGACAGAGACATCTCTCTGCCGGTGGTTCTGAATGAAAAAACAGGTTACTTTGATGATTTGTTTCATATTCTGGAGCGGAAAAATGAGGAGCAATGATGAGATTGAGGAAAGGTGCCATGATGGCTGCGGGAATGCTTGTACTTGTATTGGGAATCAGTCTGTTCGGCGGCAAGTGCAGCTTGTCCGAAAATAAGAAAGCCGGCAGGGATGTCAATTATATTGCGGAATACGGCTGGCTGAGAGTGGAGGGGAGCAGACTGGTAAAGCAGGACGGATCCCCGGTACAGCTCAGGGGGCTCAGCAGCCACGGCATCAACTGGTATCCCGAGTTTCTTTCGAAGGAGTCGATCCAATCCACCAAGGCTGCCGGTGCCAATATCTTTCGCGTGGCGATGTATACCGATGAGGGGAAGGGCTATATCCAGGAGCCGGAGAGGAATACGGAGCTGATGATTCAGGGGATAGACAACAGTCTGTCCCTGGGAATGTATGTGATCTGTGACTGGCATGTTCTGAAGGACAGAACACCGCAGAAGCATAAGGCGGAGGCGAAGGTGTTTTTTGAGGAGATCTCCCGGAAGTATAAGGATGAACCCGGTGTGATCTATGAGATTGCCAATGAGCCGAATGGCGGCACCGGCTGGGAGGAAATCAAGTCCTATGCGGAGGAGATCATTCCGATTATCCGGAAAAATTCCCCCAAAGCCCTCATTATCGTAGGGACACCGGATCACTGCGCCAACCTGGACGGCATCAGTGAAAACCGCCTGCAGGATTCCAATGTGATGTATGCCATGCACAAGTATTTTGATCTGACAAAATATAAATCCCGGGAGAGCGCCTATCTGGAAAAGCTTCTGAAACGGGGGCTGCCGGTGTTTGTCAGTGAATGGGGCGTAGAATATGGGGAGCTGGATGATACGAGGATCAAATCCTCGAAGGATTCCCGACTGAATTTTAAGGCGGCGCAGGAGTATGCCAGATTTCTGTCGGAGAACCAGATCAGCTGGTGCTACTGGTCACTTTCCAACAAGGCGGAAGCGCACAGCGTGATTCTGGCAGATTCGGAAAAGAAAAGCGACTGGAGTATGCAGGACATGACACCCTCCGGAAAGTTCGTTTTCCAGCTGCTGAAGGAAAAGTAGAGGAGGACCGTTTGCCATGGGAACAAAAATCAGAAAGAAATATCTCATTCCCCTGCTGGTTCTTCTTGCCGCGATTCTGTCTGCCGCTGCTTATGTCCATAGACCGCGGGAAAAATGGGTCTCCCGGATGAAGCAGGAGATTGCCGGCTCGGGTTTTCAGGGGAGCTACCTGGTGGCAAAAGGAGACAGGATTCTTCTGTACGGCGGGAGAGGGAAGACCAGGGCAGGAAGAGAGATCGACGGAAATTCCGTCCTTCCGATAAATTCGCTGACCAAACAATTCTGTGGGATGGCGATCTATCAGCTTGCGGCGGAAAATAAACTCCGTCTTTCCGACAGCCTGGATCAGTATTTTCCGAACAGCAGGTATGGAAAGGAGATCACGCTCCAGGAACTTTTAAGCATGAGCTCGGGACTTCCGGATTATACGGCGGACGAAGTGTTATACAAAAAGTACGGTCCTCTGTTTCAGAGATCCATACGGGAAGAGATCAAATATCATATTCTGAGCTACCCGCCCGGGGAGAAGGTATTTCAGTACAGCAACTCCAACTATTATCTTTTGGGCTATATTGTGGAAATCCTGAGCAGGAGCACCTTTGACAGCTATATCCGGAAGCATTTTCTGGAGCCGGCAAAGATGAAGCATACGGGATTCTCGTTCCGGGAATCCATCATCAGCAGTGAATATGATCCGGTATATACCTTCAGCGCGGGCTGCATGTGTTCCACGGTGAAGGATCTGTATCAATGGCAGAAATTCCTGTACTCCGGCGGATTCCGGGATATTGATGCTTCGAGGCTTTTGCAGCAGAAGAGCGGCAGCTATAATTACGGGCTTCAGTTTTCCGACGGGCTGGTGCAGCACAGTGGAAGAGGAAAATATTGCCGTTCCATGATGATGTATGATACAACAAATCAAATTCATATCATTCTGCTCGGGGCAGATGACGAGAAGGAACATGGAGAACTTGCGGAAGCACTGCTTCACATCGTAAGGGAGAATACGAAGGAAACGTCGGGAGAAAAGGAGTAAAGTATGAAGAAGGACGAAATCATTGAGAAGCTGATTGTGATCATAAAGGAGGTCGTCGATTCGGATGAGGAGCTCAGTGCAGAATCGGACATGCAGGAGGATGTCGGTATCGATTCTCTCGATTTCTACAGCCTGCTGGGGCGGATTGAAACGGATTTTCGGATTAAAATGCCGGAGAGAGTCCTGGCAAAGACACAGACGGTAGAGGATATTGCTGACGCCGTGATGCGGATTCTGGAGAAGTGATGCTGCGGGATTTCTTTCAAGAGTACAAAAAGCTTCGTCCGGAATATACCGCGTTCTGTTTCACGGACAGAGAAACAGGCCGAAAACGTTCGGTCAGTAAGACGGAGTTTTTATCGGATGTTGCGGGCATCACTGCCTTCTGGCGGGACTGGGCGAAACGCAGAGTCCTTCCGAAGAGGAGCCGCATCGGAATCCTTGCGGAAAATTCCTATGAATACCTTTTGGAATACTTCGGGATTATCCTGTCCGGCAATACCGTCGTGCCGTTAAACCAGAGCTTTGGCATGAAGAGGGTTGCAGACTATGCGAGAAAAGCCCGTCTTCAGGCGATGGTGCTGGAGAAGTATCTTGGTGTGCCCGAATTTCCGAAGGAGCAGCTGGATTTGCAAGAGCACTGCCGGGAGTGCGTCAAAATGCCGGAAGACAAACTTTTTTCTGATGTCTCTTCCGAGAGGGAGGCGGAGGATACGGTTCTGATGCTTCTGTCCTCCGGCACCAGCGGCGAAAGCAAGGTGGTCAGGCTTTCCGACAGGAATCTCTCCGCCTTTGCCATGGATGTGATAAAAAAATATCACGATACCGCCTGCGGCACGGTGCTCTGCGCCCTTCCCCTCTATCATATCGGCGGGATCATCCCGGTGCTGGAAGAGATGGCAAGGGGGAGGAGCTTTTACATCAGCTCCTCAAAGGGAATACTGATGGATCTTTCCATGGATTCCTTTACCCGGCTGGTGCTGGTTCCCGCCATGGCAAAAAAGCTTCTCGACAGGGCGGAATCCTCCCGGAAAATGCAAGGTATTCTGGAGCCTGTGAGAGAAATGCTCTGTCTCGGAGCTGCGATCAACCGGGGGCTGGCCGAGAGCATGAAGGCAAGAGGGATTGCGCCGCTCAGCTATTACGGCATGACAGAAACCACAGGTACCGTATCCTACGAGGGCGAGTACAGGAACGGTGCCTGCGGCAGGGTGGCAGAATTCTGCCGGGTCAGAATCGAAGACGGGGAGATTCTGGTTTCCGGAGACAATGTGACAGCGGGCTATCTGGAAAATGCAGAAGAAACGGCAGCAGCACTTCGCTCAGGCTGGCTTCATACCGGAGATCTGGGGGCACTGGATGAGGACGGCTATCTCCATGTCACGGGGAGAAAGAAAAACACCATTATTCTGTCCAACGGAGAAAATGTCTCACCGGAGGCGATGGAAGCCGAGCTGTATGAGATGAGCAAAATCCGGGAATGTATCGTCTATGCCAAAGATGACAGTATTGCGGTGCAGATTTATGCGGAGGAAGAGGATGCCGGGGAGATCCGGACGTTTATCGAGACGCTGAATCAAAGACTGACCATGCCGGAGAGAATCCGGCAGATTTCGATACAGAACCGGGAGCTTCCCAAGAACGCCATGGGGAAGCTGGACAGGAACGCATTTTTGAGAAAAAGTGCTGAGGAAAGCAGGGAATCAGCGCCTCCCTCAGCAGGGAGATCAGGATAAAGAAGATGCCGGGCGGCTTCAGGAGATATCCTGCCGCTGGAGGGAAGATTCTTTCCAATACAGAAGCTCCAGCCCCTTCTGCATGAGACAGGGCTCATAGCAGATCTTTTCTTTCAGCCAGGGGAGGACGAGTGGTGCGGCGCCGCCGGTCAGAACTGCCGGCAGAGCCCTGCCCTCCAGTTCTTTTGAAAGCTCCTCCCGCAGCCGCAGGATGAGACCGTCAAGCATGGCGGCGGTGCCGATGACCGCACCGTTCAGCATGCAGGATCTGGTGTCTGTTCCGATCAGCCGCACGGGAGCCTCTGCCTGAAACGAGGGGAGCTGTTCCGCTCTTTCCGCCTCCGCATTCAGGGAAAGCTGGATACCGGCACAGATCATCCCGCCGAGAAATCTGCCCTCACGGTCTGTGACGGAGAGCGTGGTACAAGTTCCGAGATCGAAGACGGCAGCAGGTGTCCCGTAGAGTGCCTGTGCCGCGATGAGGTCCACCTTCCTGTCCATACCCGGAGGAGAATGATACTCCTTCAACGGCAGTTCCGCCTGACAGAACTGCATCTCCCTGCCGGAGAAGCGCCGAAAGGCGTGACGCAGCAGCTCATTTTTAGAGGGGACGACAGAGGAGAGAATGCCTCCGTGCAGAGCTTCCCTGGGACATCCGTGTTTTTTGAATATCGTTTCCAGCATCAGACTGAGCTCTTCCGGAGTCCAGTCCTTTTTGCTGGGGATGCGTTCTAGAAAAAGAAGCCTGCCCTCTTCCATGAGGGCAAGCGCAATGTCGGTATTACCGATATCTGCGGTGAGTATCTGCTTCATCTCTGCTCCCGGTTAATTGCCGACTGCGGTTCTGTTCAGCTTCAGGAGAGTAAGCGTTACCACAGGGACGATGAGCGCGGCGGCGATAGCCTCCGGGATTCCGTTGACCATGACGATGCCGAGAATCATAGAGAGCACTTCCCTGACAGGAATTCCCTTGATGGCAGCATAGGCATCCCGGAATACGAAATAGATCATTCCCATGACGAGAGCGGTATTGGTGACAGCCCCGAGTATAGCGGCAAGGGACAGAGAGAGCGCACGAAGCGGGGTGTTTTTATGCGGTCCGGCAAGCTTCAGGATGCCGTGATATAAAAACCAGGGAAGAATGCCCACCAGAATTCTGGGGACGAAACAAATCAGAATCGCCCAGATGCTTCCTCTGCCGATGCCGGGAACCGGGACGACCGGAGTGAAGGCAAAGGAGAGCATACTGGGAGCCATCGTATTTTTTATGAGACTGGTCAGCCCAAAAAGAAAGCCGAACCAGGCGCCCTTTTTAGGACCAAGAAGAAGACAGCCGATGATGACCGGCACATGAAGAATGGTTGCTTTGATGAGCGGCAGATCGATGAGCCCGAAGGGAGTAAAAGCCATAATGAGTATAATCGCGGAAAACAATGCCATCATACTCAGGTCTCTTGCACCTAAACGCGCACCGGGGATGCCTGCATGTACTTGTTCCATATTCAGTTCCTCCTGCTACTGTTCAACTCCCGTGCCCCACCATGGGACACCTTGTTTGATATAGTGCAGTTCTCTTATAACATAAGCGCCTGCGCTTCTCAATGGATAATGCAGAAAAATCAAAAAGATTCATCGTTTTCTCAGCTGCATAATCCGGTTCAGAAGCCGATGCGCAGCATCCCACTTGCTCATCAGCGGGAGGGCTTCCTCGGAATCCCCGCCGATCAGAGTCAGTATATTGGTGTCTCCGGCAAAACCGGCACCTTGCAGCTTCAGATCGTTGGCGGCAATCAGATCCAGATGCTTTTTTTTAAGTTTTTTTCTGGCGTTTTCCAGGGTATGCTCCGTCTCCATGGAGAAGCCGCACAGAATCTGACCCTCCCGTTTGTGCTCTCCCAGATATTTCAGGATATCTCTGGTGCGCTCCAGAGGGAGATGCAGATCCGTGCCGCTGTCCTGTTTTTTGATTTTTTCTGCCGCGACCAGGGCGGGACGGTAATCTGCGACGGCAGCTGCCTTGATGATGATGTCCTGCTGCACAGCATGTGCGGTGACCGTCTGGAACATTTCCTCTGCTGTCGTTACGGGAAGCAGCTTTACCGAGGGAGGGGCGTCCAAGCTGACGGGACCGCTGACCAGTGTCACCTGTGCACCTCTTGCCGCGGCGGCGCGCGCGATCTGATAGCCCATCCTGCCGCTGGAGTGGTTCGTGATAAAACGCACCGGATCCAGAGCTTCCTGTGTGGGACCCGCGCTGACGAGAAGCTTCAGTCCTTCCATGTCCTTTTCACAGGCGATGCTCTGGATGATTTCTTCCTCGAGAAGAGAGGGGTCCGGGAGCTTTCCGATGCCGCTGGTTCCGCAGGCGAGGTGCCCGCTGACGGGAAGGATGACCTTCCAGCCGAAGCGGCGGAGCTTTTCAAGATTCTCCTGTGTTGCGGGATTCTCGTACATATGCGTGTTCATGGCGGGCGCAATCAGCTTTGGACAACTGCATGCCAGTGCGGTGGTACTCAGCATGTCATCGGCGATGCCGTGTGCAAGCTTTGCGATGATATTGGCAGTTGCAGGAGCGATAATCAGGACGTCTGCCTGTTCCGCGAGGGATATGTGCTCCACCTCGTAGCTGTGATTCCGGTCAAAGGTATCGATGACGGTGCGATTGTGGCAGATCGCTTCAAAGCTGAGCGCCGTAACAAATTCTGTGGCATGCTCTGTCATGATGACATGGACGGATGCCTGCTGCTTTACCAGTCGGGAAGTGAGATCAATGGCTTTATAGGCAGCGATGCCGCCGCTCACTCCCAGCAGAATATGTTTTCCTTTCAGCATCTTCTCCTCCTTAGTTTTTTTGTCAAAGTCTGGGGACGGTCACACTGAATCAGGTTCACACAAATTATTTTCGATGAAAGCGATCATCGTTCACAATATACTGTGCAAAGTCAGCTTAGTGCGACAGCCCCTAGTATACAGGAGTCCGGCGGACTTTAAAAGGAAGCTTTCGGAGAAGAGGGAAGCGGCATCGTGACATTCCTTCCTTTCTTCTTGAAGTAGAAGGGAAGTTATGTCAGAATGAGATGATACTGGGAAATGCTGATTTCATCATGATTTCTCTGAGGGAGAAGCGTATGATTGCACTGATAGCGGCAAAATCTCAAAATAATGTCATCGGAAAAGGCGGGCGGATTCCCTGGGACATTCCCGGAGAGCTGCGGCAGTTCCGGGAACTGACGAGAGGGAATATCGTCATTATGGGGAGAATCTCCT
Source organism: uncultured Oribacterium sp. (assembly GCA_963545355.1). Classification (GTDB taxonomy): domain Bacteria; phylum Bacillota; class Clostridia; order Lachnospirales; family Lachnospiraceae; genus Oribacterium. The sequence continues at coordinate 57,266 of CAUUIW010000012.1, forward strand.
ATGAGGAGATCGGTCATCCGCTTCCGGAGAGGGAAAATTTCGTGATCAGCAGAAGCCGGGAGTTTTCGGGAGAGCGGCTGAGAAGCTTTCCGGAGCTGCCGGAGGCGCTTCGATACGCAGAGGAGTATTATCCGGAAAAGGAGATTTATATCGCCGGCGGAGCAGGTCTTTTTGCGGAAGCTCTTCCGTTGGCGGACAGAATGTATCTGACGGAGATCGCGACTGCGGTAGCGGATGGAGAGGTGTTTTTTCCGGCATTTGACCCCTCGGACTTTATCAGGGAGACCGGTGCATGGGAAGGGGAGGGCATCTCCTACCGAAGAATTCTGTACCTGCGGAAACATTGAATATCCTTTTGGTTTTGCCGGATTTCTCCTGAACTTTTCCATTCCCATCCATGGCAGGGCAGGATACCGGGAGAGCGGAAGGCGCGGACAGATTGGAAACACGGAGCGGGGGAGAAAGCACAGAAGCAGGATTTGGAGGGAGACAGCATTGGCGGGATTGGCGGAAAAACGGGAGAAAGAGAGAAAGAAGAAGCTGAAGGAGCTGCAGAAAGCACGGCGGAAAGAATTTTTTCTGCCGCGCTACAGCAATGCCTGGATGACAGGAGCCTATGATAAGGCGGAACTGGCAATCGTTCTGATACTTCTGGGCTTTCTTCTGCTGGAAGTATTCTGCTTTATTGCTGCCTCGGAAATCTCATCCTATCTGTTTCGGAAAGAGAACGGCTGGCTGGACAGACCCCTGGCGTTCATGGAATTTGCGCTTCGCCATATCCCGAAGCTTTCTCTGAGTATCTATGTTTTTCCGGTGCTGCTTCTCCTGGCGGGGCTGCTGCTTCGCTTTCTTTATATTCGGCTGCTGGTGCCTGCCAGAAGCCGTCTCGGAACGATGCTGGAATATCATGGCACCAGCACCGCAGGATTTTTCGGCGGCGTGAGGGAGCACGCCTATGAGGATTGGCAGGATGCGCTGGAGCAGGGGAAGTATCGGATTCGAAATGAGGGAATCGAGCTTCGCTCCGAATCGGAAAAGCTCTGTTTCTGGTTTGAGCTGGGGAGCCCGGAGGATTATGCGCATCAGCTGAGCTGTTATCATACCTTTAAAAAGCATCTGTCCGAGACGGCGCAGAAGAAGCTGCCGCTGTTTGACAAGGATGTCGCGGATCTTTTTGATCACAAATTTTTTTATGAGAGGGCAGCGTGGGGGAAGTTCTCGCTTTTCCCGTTGCTTGCGTTTTACAGTTTTGGAATCATCGTTTTTTTTGACAATGCTGTACTGCCGATCAAGCTGCTGCTTCCGCTTGGCGTTATCGCAGCGGAGATTGCTCTCTTTGAGTCCTATCATCGCCTGGTTCATCTTTACGGAAGCTGCCGCAGCAGAATTTTAGCGGCACTGGGAGCGGAGCATGCGGGACATGTGCATTTTTGTTCCCTGAGAGGCAGAGAACTTCTGTTTATTGCCCTCTTCCTGTTATGGAACTGTGTTTTATTCAGGGTAGTGACGAATTAGAGAAAACAGGGAAGGAAAGCGCGCCGTTTGAAAGCGGAGCCGGGAGAGGAGAGGGATGTTTCGGGAAAAGCTGTATCAGTATCGGCATCGGAAGGAGGTGCTCCATACGACCTGGAATCCGGGGACAGAGCGGGTTATGCGAATTCATCTGATTCCGCCGCGCTTTCGCTGGAGGGAGAATCCTCCCTCACTGCTGATTCTGAACGGAAAGGATACCCTTCCGCTGAACCCCTCGTGGTCGATTCTTCTTTCGGAGCTGATTCGGGCGATCAATCAGGGACAGGACGGAGCAGACGGCGGGAGGAGCACGGAGAGAGCCGGGGAAGTGACAGAGGAGACACAGGAAGCGGAGTTTTCGAAGATTCTGGATCGGGCATTCCGCAGAGTCCAGAGGGTGTACCCAGGGCTTTCCCGCCGAAAACTTTCCGGGGATTTTCTGACTATGATGGATACGCTGGAGGCGATTCGGGACGGCAGAGAGCCGGGGCTCACAATCGGCTCTCTTTCCATGGAAAAGTATATGGACTGTATGCGGGCGCCTCTCCGCATGGATCTGATGGTATCGGCAATGCGCAGGGGCGGCAGCTGGAACTGCAATCAGAGATGCCTCCACTGCTACGCGGCAGGACAGCCGGAGGCAGAGACGGAGGAGCTGACGACAGCGCAGTGGAAGCGGGTTATTGATATGCTTCGGGAGTGCGGCGTCACCCAGCTGACTTTTACGGGAGGGGAGCCCACGATGCGGCAGGATGTGCCGGAGCTGATCCGCTATGCGCGCTGGTGCATTACCCGCCTGAATACGAACGGAGTACGGCTGACAGAGGACTACTGCAGAGAACTCAGTGCTTCCGAGGTCGATAATGTTCAGATTACCTTTTACTCTTGGGATCCGGCGGTACACAATGCCCTGGTCGGTGCGGAGCGCTTCAAGGATACTGTGACGGGAATTCAGAATGCGCTGAAGGCGGGTATCAGCATTTCGACCAATACGCCGCTGTGCTCTCTGAATCGGGATTACGAGGAAACATTGGCATTTCTGTATGAGCTGGGAATCCGTTATGTCACGGTTTCCGGGCTCATTGTGACAGGAAATGCGAGAAGTGCGGAGTCTCATGAGAAGACCCTTTCGTCACAGGAGCTTCGGGAAGTTCTCGAAAGGGCATGTGACTTTGTATATGGTCATGGCATGGAGTTCAGCTTTACGAGTCCCGGACTGATTCCGGAGGAGGAGCTTCGGCGTTTTGCTCTGGATGTGCCGGGCTGCGGCGCGGCACTTTCCAACATGGCGATTGCGCCAAACGGCGATGTGGTACCCTGTCAGTCCTGGCTTTCCGGGGAGTGTCTCGGGAATATCCTGACGGATTCCTGGAAAAGCATCTGGGAGCATCCGAGAAGCATCAGGATACGGAAGCATTCGGCGGGAGACAGTCTGTACTGCCCTTTGAGCCGTGATGGGAAAGGAGTAGAATGAATAGAAGAAATCACAGATTTCAAGACAATTTCTTTTTCCGCTCTCTTACGGTTCTGTTCTCTCTGATACTGGGATTTCTGCTGCTTGGCGGAAGCATGCCGGGGTGGTTCCGGCATTGTCTCGGGGTGGTTCCGGCAGAGGCGTATACCTGGAATCCGCTGGACGAAATTGAGAACTATGATGTGACCGTGGAGATGAATCGGGATGGCTCCGCGCATATTCATTATCATCTGCGATGGAAGGTGCTGGATGATACGAAAGACGGAGCTTTGAAGTGGGTGAAAATCGGTATTGCCAACAAGCATGTCAGGGACATCGTGTCGGATTCGCCGAATGTCAGGAAAATCCGATACTACAGCGATGACGGGGATTATGTCCGTATTGATTTTGATCGGAAATATTATGAGGGAGAGGAGCTGGAGTTTGACTTTTCTCTCAATCAGTACAATATTTTTCGGAAGTACCCGGAAGAGAAAAGAGTCGTCTATGATTTCACCCCGGGATGGTTTGAAGACAGTGTCGTGCAGCAGGCGACGCTGCGCTGGTCCTCTGATCAGGTCAGCGGCGTTTCCGGCTTTGATTCTGAAACGGCGGCAGATGGCTATTATCTGTGCAGTGCCTTTCTGGACCAGGGAGAGAAGCTGAATGTCAATGTCATTTATCCGGAGAATGCCTACGCCTTTGTGGATGGAAAGAATATTTATCCGGATGCCCTGATGTACCGTTATCTGATTCTGGTGTTGTTCGGAGGTCCTCTTTCCGGTTTTGCTGTCTGTCGTTTTCTGGCGGGAAACAAGCAGATTGAGGACGTCTATGAGAAGCATGGCGGGATGGGCGCCGTCTATTATCACCACTATTATGGACACCACACCCACGGCGGTGGCGGCTGTGCCTGCGCCTGTGCGTGTGCCTGTGCCTGCGCCGGTGGCGGCCGTGCCGGATGTTCGAAAAAGGATTTTTACGGAACCCGGGTTTCGACTTTAAAGCTGCGCGAAGCACTTCGCAGGGAGAAGGAAAGTTCAAAGAGCGGATGAGAACAGGGAGGAAGGATTGCAGGAGATTCAGGCGGAAAAAGAATCGTGCAGGGGAGCAGAGGCAGAGGCAGGAGATCGCCGTGTCTACTCTGTTCTTCTTGTGGATGACGAGGAGGACGTGATTGAAACCATTATCCGGAAAATCAACTGGGCGGAGCTCGGATTTTCCGTGATGGGACATGCCCATAACGGACAGGAAGCGCTTGAGATGGCGCAGCAGCATATCCCGGATGTGATCATGACGGATATCCAGATGCCCTATATGGATGGACTGGAGCTTTCGGAAAAGATGAAGGAGCTCTCTCCCATGGTGAAGATCATCATCTTTTCCGGCTTTGATGAATTTGAGTATGCCAAGGAGGCGATCCGGCTTGAGGCGGAGGAGTATATCCTAAAGCCGATTGACGGAAGGGAGCTCCGACGTGTTTTTGTCCGTATCCATGAGAGTCTGGAGCAGGAGATGGATGAGCGTCAGAACATTCATCGGCTGAAGCAGTATTATGAAGCGAGCCTTCCGATTTTGCAGGAAAACTTTCTCTCTCAGCTGATGGAGCGTCCGTTGAGACATCCGGAGCTGGAGATGCGGCTTCTGGATTATCAGATTGATCTGAGCGGTCCCTGCTACAGCGTCATGGATCTTCATATCAGCGAGCATCTCATTCCGGAGGGGATCAATCCGCTTCTGATTACGATGTCGGTGCGCGGGCTGATGGAAGAACGGATTCAGAAGCACTGGAGAGCAAGGTACTTTAATTATCAGGGAGATATCGTCGGGATCTTTCAGCTAAAGAGCGAGGAGGAGATGCTGAATCTCACAGACGAGCTGGATACCCTTTGCCGTATTGTGCATCATTTCTGTCAGGCGACGATCAGCATCGGGATCGGAAGGGTGGTATCAGAGCTTTCTCTGCTTCCTCTGTCCTATGCCGGTGCTGCGGATGCACTGTCCTACCGGGTGCTTTACGGCAGAGGGAGAGCGATCCATATCCGGGAAATCGCCCCGGAAGCGCATGAAAACGAGTCGGGACAGAATATCCTGAACCGGAATGAACTGCTTCTTCCGGTGTTTTCCGCAATCCGGATGAAGGATCCTCCTGCGGTGCGGGAGGCGGTGGAGAAGTATCTCCTTTTGGCGCTTCCGGAGCATCTGTCTCTGTCAGACTACCGCTTTTTTCTGATGGAGATCACGACAGAGCTCCATCGCTTCCTTCTCGAGAACCGGCTGGACGCGGGGGAGAGCTTCGGGGATGAGGACGTCTACGAAAAGCTTCAAAGCATGGACAGAACAGAGCTTCAGCGCTGGCTGACCGAGACAGCGCTGAAGCTGCAGGATATCATCCAGTCCCATCGTGAGAATTCCACCAGAAGCTTTGTGAAGAAGGCTGTCTTGTATGTCAGGGAGCATTATATGGATTCGGATCTCTCGATCGAAAAAATCTGTGATGTGCTGCATGTTTCTGCGGCATATTTTTCGACGATTTTCAAACGGGAGGAGGGGAAAACCTTTATTCAGTATCTGACGGATTACCGGATGATGCACGCGGAAAAGCTGCTTCTTTCCAGTGACGAGAAAACCTATCTGATTTCACAGAAGGTAGGTTATCAGGATCCGAATTATTTTAGCTACGCGTTCAAGAAAAAATACGGTGTATCCCCGTCAAAGTACCGACAACTGGAGGGAAAACCTGTGTGAGCATACAAAGCAGGAAACAAAAACGTGTTTTTTCCCGGATGGAGAGGTTTTTTAGTATTCATGGTCTTATCCTTCTGAGCTTTACTCTGCTCTCTGTTTTTCTGATTCTGCTGCTTTCCGTGACGCTATATCAGCAGTTCAACATCCGTTCGCAGAGGAATATGGAAAGTAATACAGAGCAGATTCTTCGGCAGACCAGAAACCATCTTGAGGATGATCTTCTGTCCATCCGGGAGGTCTCGGATGCGATGTACTATGCTGTCATCAAAAACACGGACTTCTCCCGGGAGGATATCAGCAGGGAAATGAATCTGATGGTGGAGTCGCATCGGGACCAGCTGGTCAGCATTGCTCTTTTCGATCGGGACGGTCGTCTTATGACGGCTTCGCCTCTCATGGAAAAGAAGAGAAATGTCCTTGTGAATCAGGAGTCCTGGTTCATCCGTGCGGAGCGGCAGGTGGAGAATCTGCATTTTTCCAATGCCCATGTGCAGAATCTTTTTCGGGACAGCAGTCTCCGTTATCACTGGGTGATTTCCTTAAGCCGCGCAGTAGAGCTGAATACAGACGGCGAGACCAGGTCCGGTGTACTTCTTGTGGATATGAATTATGCCGCGATTGCCGAGCTCCTCTCGCATCTCAATGGCAGTGACAGTACGCAGTATTATTATCTCTGCGATAAGGAAGGGCATCTGATTTATCACCCGAAGCAGCTTCTGATTTCGAACGGTCTTTATCAGGAAAATGTCGGCAGTATTTCTTCCCTTTCCGACGGCGTCAATGTCGAAACCTTTCAGGGAAAGAAGCGGACCGTCATCATTGACACCGTGGGATATACCGGCTGGCGGCTCGTCTCGGTGATTCCCATGAGTAGTCACTACTTTGCCATGAGTAAAACGGGCTATCTGGTTCTGATGCTGGTGTCCGTGACGATTCTTCTCATGCTTCTGATGAACCAGCTGATTTCCTCCTGGATTACCTATCCTTTGAAACGTCTGAATGATTCTGTGGAGGGGCTGGAGGCAGGGCGGCTTCCCTGGGAATCCATCTATACTGGAGGAACCCAGGAGGTGTCCCATCTCGGCAGGAGTCTCCGGCAGTCCGTACAGCAGATCGAGGCTCTGAATGAGGAGCATCTCCGGGAGCAGGAGGAAAAGCGGAAAACAGAGCTGGATGCGCTGCAGTCGCAGATCAACCCTCATTTTCTGTACAATACCCTGGATGCTGTGGTCTGGATGATTGAGGGAGATCATAAGGAGGATGCGGTCTTTATGGTGACGGAGCTTGCCAGCTTCTTCCGGATTAGTCTGAGCCGCGGAAAAAATATCATTTCCATCGGGCAGGAGTGCAGACATGCGGAAAACTATATGAATATCCAGCATGCCCGCTTCAAAAACCGTTTCCGTATCGATTTTTCCGTGCCGGAGGAGGTAAAGCACTGCCTTACCGTGAAGCTGGTGCTTCAGCCGATTCTGGAGAATGCCATTTACTACGGCATGGAGGGACTGGATGAGGATGAGGGAATCATTACGGTGAGTGCTTCTGTGCAGGAGCATTCCCTGTCTCTGATTGTTCGGGACAACGGCATCGGGATGCCGCAGGAGCAGCTGAAGCGGCTTCTGACAGACCATCCCATGGAGCGGAAAATCGGAAAGCATCGTGGCTCCGGTGTCGGTCTCCGCAATGTGGATTGCCGCATCCGCCTCCGGTTTGGTGCGGATTTTGGGCTTTATATCGAGAGTGAGCCGGATGTGGGAACCAAAGTGGAGATTCGTCTTCCGAGGATCCCTGACACAGAGGAGAACCGGGAAAGGCTGGAGAAGGGGGAGCTGCCGGAGACATGAGAGAAAATCGTTTTTATACCTTTGCAGTTGGCGCTGTGCTGATGATTATCCTTGTGTTGTCGACGCTGCAGCTGCTGTCAGTGCGGGAACAGCCGGCAGCAGCGGTCTCCGTCATCCTCAGGGACAGCCGGAACAGCCGCTGGATCCCTTTTCGGGAAGGGGCGAAGCAGGCGGCAAGAGAGGAAAATATCGAGCTGAATATGGTGGCGACGGATCCCGGAATAAATCCACAGGAGGAGATCTCCCTGCTGCGCCGGGAGCTTGATTCCGGCACGAAAGGGGTGATTCTGGAGCCGGTCAGTACGGACGGCTTCTCTGAAGTGATAGAGGAGCTTCTTCCGACGCTGCCTCTGGTGCTGGTGGAGAGCGAGACCGAGTTTCTGGTGGAACTGAATCCTGCACTTCGGGTGCTGCATTATGATGATGAAGCCATGGGGCGGGCAATCGCGGCGGAGCTCCGGATTCAGGCGGATCAGCTGAAAACCAGCGGGCAGAGCGGCAGGATTCAGGTCGGGATTTTCACGGGAGATCTGCGGGAGACGAGCCAACAGAAGAGGCTTGACGGGCTTCTCGCAGGGCTTCCGGCGGAGCAGTATGAGATTATCTTTCAGCGTGAGCTGCGCGGAGACAGTGAAGCGGAGAAACAGAGCCAGCTCCTTACGGAAATCCATAAGAGCCGTATGGACATGCTGTGTGCCCTTGAGGACGATGCACTTGTGAGCTGCGCGGATTTTCTGGATCGTACCGGACGCCGCTATCTCAGACTGGTGGGACTTGGCATATCCAATCAGGCGG
>CAUUIW010000013.1:0-63736 GCA_963545355.1 uncultured Oribacterium sp.
TGCTGAACCAGTATTTCGGCGGGCATTATATGGAAATCGGCGTCCTGTCCTATAATGACACGGGACGGCTCGTGGAGCTGGCGGATTTCCGGGAGTATCCGGAGGCGCTTCGGGAAAATGACTGGAGCAGCATCGATTTCAGCGAGTACATGATACAGACGGATAAGCCGGTCTATATCGTGGCAACGTATAAGGACGAGGTACCGATCAGCGAAAGCATGGGCGTGTACTATGATACCGGTGCGTCGGAGAGGGCGATCCGCCATTCCTATGTCTATGACGGCGCTTTTACGAAGACCGAGTCGATCTCGCCGAAGGGCGCGTATGCGGTGAAGACCACCTGGCTCTATGAGGCGGACGCGGCGCTGAATCCGGAGGAAGACGATACAGGGAACGGCGGCACACATGTCGATCCGCCCGTGAATCCGAGCGACGAGGGAGAGTTCATCTTTGATGCGGACAGCCGTACCATTACGAAGTACAACGGAAAGAGTAGAAACGTGACGATCCCTGCGGAGATTCGGAATACACCGGTGGAAAGGATCGGAAAGGGCGCCTTCGATGGCGTCGGAAAGGAGGAAAAGCTGGAGAGCGTTACGCTCCCGGAGGGACTTACGGAGATCGGCGACAGCGCGTTCAAGAACAATAATCTGAAAAAGCTGGAGATTCCGGACAGTGTGACGAGGATCGGCGCATCGGCCTTTGCCTTCCAGTATAAGGACGGCATGGACGACAAGTCCTTCAGCATCAGCCTCCCGGAGGGGATCACGGAAATTGCGGAGAGCGCCTTCGAGGGAGCGGGGAGCCCGCTTCGGGCAAAGCTGCCCGGCGTGGAGCGCATTCGAAAGGGGGCGTTCCGCGGTAGCAGCGATGTGGAAATCGATGCGCCAAAGCTTCAGGAGATTGAGGATAACGCTTTCGGGACCTATGACCGAAAGGACTACAATTATGCGCGGGTCTATACGGATCCGGGGAGCGCGCTTCGCGCAAAAACCGGACAGTACCTCATCAACCCGGCGGTTGTGACGCTTACCGCGCAGAATGCGAGGGATCATGAGGAGATTCTGAAGCGGACGCATTACTACGGGACGGATGTCACGGCGATCACGAGAGACATTCCGGCGGAACGCTTCTACCGGATAGGGCAGAGCGTGCGCTTTGCGCCGCCGGTGGTTCGTAAGGACGGCACGCCGTACTTCAGCGCGGATCCTGCGGCGGAGCTTACCCTGCAGAAAACCAACGCGGTGCAGTTCTTCTACTATGCCTATCAGCCGCATCTCCGGCAGCCGGTGCTGGATACCGACCGAAAGATCGTCGGCTTCAGCGCGCCGCATGCGAGGGTGACGGTTCGGGCAGGCACGGAGACGGTGACGGCAGAGGCGAATGAGGACGGCTTCTTTGAGGCGGAGGTGAAGGCGCTGGCAGCCGGAACGCAGGTTTCTCTGGAAATCAACGGGACAAAGGCGCTGGCGGCTGAGGTGCGGAGAAATACCGGAGACAGCAAGTATCTGATCGAGAACGGCGTGCTTCTCCGCTACACCGGCTCCGGCGGCTCTCTGCGCCTTCCCGTCGCGGGAAACGGCGGCTCCGTCACGGAAATCGGCGACTTCGCATTCTATGAAACGCCGCTCAGCGCAGTGATCCTGCCGGACAGGGTAAAGACCATAGGAGCGGGCGCCTTTATGAATACGGGGCTACAGTCCTTTGGCTGGGATCTGAAGGACATTAACCGCGCTTCCCTTGTTTATATCAATGAGTACGCGTTCCGGAATGATGCGCTCAGCTCGGTTTCGCTTCCGGAGCTGACGCATGTCGTGCGGACGGGCGCATTTGAGAACAATGAAATCGAGACGCTGGAGCTCGGAACCTACACCGGACACATCGGGGACCGGGCGTTCCGGAACAACCGTATCCGCAGGCTGGAAACGGCGAAACGGCAGGAGGAGCTCGGCAAGGGCGCTTTCCAGAACAATGAGATTTCAGAGCTCAAGGTGAATGGCTGGATGGCAGGCTACGAGGAGGGAATCACAGAGCTTCCGGACTATGTATTTGCGGGCAACCGGCTGACGGCGGTGCAGCTTCCGAAGGAAATTTCGGCGGTTTCGCCGCTGGCCTTCCTCGGAAATCCGGGAGAAGGAGGCAGGCTCGTCGTGAGCTCGGATAACAGAGCGGTGCTTCCGACCGAGAACTATGATGTGCGTCGTTCCGACGGAACGCTTCTCAGATATCGGAAGGAGGACGGCGGAAAAACCGACCCGAAGCCGGATAAGAAGGACGAGGACGGCGGAAAAACCGACCCGAAGCCGGATAAGAAGGACGGGAACGGCGGGAACAATAACGGCTCCGGCGGCTCGGGAGGAAGCGGCGGAAGCCGTTCCGCCGCGACGGCAGCCGGGACAAGTACAGCGGGCGGCTCGCTGCAGATTCATAGCGGCGGCTGGACACAGGATGCCGGCGGCTGGCGGTACCGGGATACGTCGGGGGCAGTGGCACGGAGCTGCTGGGGTCTGCAGACGGATGCCGGACAGACGGCATGGTACTATTTCGGCGCGGACGGCTATATGCAGACCGGCTGGATCAGTACGGGCAGCAGCCGTTACTATCTGAATCCGATCTCCGATGGCTTCAAGGGGAAGATGCTGACCGGCTGGCAGTGGATCGACGGCTACTGCTATTACTTCGAGACAGAAGCCGGAAAGGACATGGGACATCTGTACACGGCAGGGACGACGCCAGACGGCTATACGGTGGATACCGCCGGACGGTGGACGGTGCAGGGAAACGCTGTAAAAAGATAGGCCCTGATTTTCGGGCGTGTGAAAAAACGAGAAATCATTTTTCACACGCCCTTTGTTTGATTTCCTCAAATGCCGGACGGGCTTCCCCTTGATACTTCGTATCGGGAGCCGCGGTATATCCTTACCCAAGCAGTGTCCGCATCAGATACTGGTAGATTTCAGAATTTTCCGCGGAGAATTTTCCGCAGATCCTTTCCGCGCTGTTCTGGTCCGGAACGGTGAGCTCGAGACGGTAGAGGACGGATGCGCCGTCCCGAACCTCGAGAAGCACCTGAAAGCTGCCGTCCTCCCGACGGGAAAAGTCGGTAAAAGTGGAGGACTCGGTACGGAGCTTGATTTTGTTTCTGGACAAAAACTCGTCCATATCTTCGATGACGCCGCTGGAGATGTCGCTCTGGAAGAGACGGAGAGTCTCTTCCCCCTCCGCCGTTGCGGAGTAGCGGGTGGCCTTCTGGGAGCTTTCCTCGCGGATCAGGTGAGCCTCATGGAGTTCTCCGAGACATTGCCGGAGTGTAAAATAGGTGGTGTATTCGTACTCAGAAAAAAACTCCCACATCTGGTCTGCGGACAGCAGGTAATTCACAGATTTCAGGAGATAGAGAATCATCAGTTTATATAGTGTCAGGGGTTCTGTAATCATGAGGCTAGTGTAGCAAGCGCTGTAGAAAATAGCAAGGGAGCGCGGTGCGGAAATCGCCGGCGGGCAATACTTCCGCAAGCAGAGAATCTATGATAGAATGACTCTCTATGGAGTACAGCTTATGAAAGAAAAAATCAATCGTCTTTCCCGTGGGATGATAGATCTGGAGAGCCCAAGGATAACCCTCTCTCAGGAAAGCATCAGGGGACAAATCACAGAAGGGACCGAGCAGAGGGGGTCCCTCAGCTGTCATGTGGAAAACGGGATTCCCTTCAAGGGACTCTGCTATAGCAGCGATCCGGCAGTCCGTTTGGAAAAGGAGATTTTCGGCGGTCTTTACGGGAAGATCGGCTATGTCATCTCTGCGAAAAATCTGTGTGCCGGGGAGGAAATCTGCGCGGAGCTTTTTCTGGTGACCAATGCCGGGGAACGGAGGATCCCGCTCTCCTTTACCGTGACGGCGGCTTTAAAATCGGGGAAGAGACGGACGGCACGGAAAAGAGGGCTTCGCCCCGGATTTTCAGACAGCGAGCTGGTGCGGGTCAGCCATGGACCCTATCCGAAGTTTGAAGGGGATCTGCAGGGACTGGTGACGATGCTTCTTTCCGAAGAAAATTTCTCCCGAGGGACTTTCCCCGTCTATCTGGAGGCGGTGGGAAAGGATCTTCCGGAGCGCGGACTTTATGAGGCGGTGCTGCTTTCCATGCCGGAAGAGCTTACCGTGCATTTTCCGAAAAATCTCTATCTGTACTTCCTGAACGAGCGTGAACTCCGGGAGGAGCTGGCACTTCCCCTTTATGTCAGTGTCCTGAAGACCCTGTCTTCGAAGGACTCTCTTTATCAACAATATGAAAAAAAGATGCAGCAGTTTGCGGTGGAGATGCTGCTGCAGGAAAGAATAGACAGAAGGCTGGCCGTCATCTATGATGCGATGCTGCCGCTGGAGATTCTGGATGAAAGACTGTCGCATAAGCTGTCCAAACTGTTCCACTCCTACTCTCTCTTCATCGAGACGGAGAGCATCCGGGATGACTGGGAGGAGAAGGCGCCGACAGCACTGCTTCTGTACTACGATCATCTGACTACGGTGGAGAAAATCCCGCTGCAGGAGGGAAGCGCATCGCTTTCCCTTCTGTCCGATCAGTTTACGATAAGCTTTTTGACGAAGGGTGGGAGAGAAGAGAAGCTTCCCTATACTCTCACGAAATTTTTGCAGAATGCACAGCTTAGAAAGAAGGCGGAAAGACTCGAGAGACGTCACAGAGTCTATCAGCTTCGTGATGCGGAGCGTGCACTTTCCGGAGAGGGAAGGGGGGAGGACCTGACAATGCTCCTGTCAGTCATAGAGTCTCTGCCGCTGGAGGAAAGCTTCTTGAAGGAGGCTCGGCACCGCGTACTGGTGCTGCTGGAGCGGAAGAAGGGGGCAGAGAAGAAACAGGCGCTGGAGAAGCATCGTGATTTCTGGACGCGTCTTCCTCTGTCCTCCCTCTCCCGGGAGGATAAGGAGATTCTTCTCCGCCTCAGCATGGCTGACGGTGCCTATGACAGGAGCCGGGAGGTTCTGCGGGAATGCAGCTTCCGGGATGTGGCAGCAGAGACTCTGCGGAAGCTGCTCCCGCTTCTTCTTCGAAAAAAACAAAAAGTTTCCCGGAAGGAAGAGACGGAGCGTATGTATCAGTTTTGCTGGAAGGCAGTGGAGGGAGTGAAAACGCTGGACAGCTCCTGTCTTCCCATCCTTTTAGAGATGCTGAAAAACTATAACAGTATCAGTGCACGTATGGAGCAGCTTCTTCTGCTGGCGGAGAACTGTCTTCAGAGAGAGGACTTTCTTTCGGAGGAGGTAAACCGGGAGGATATGCTGGAGGAGCTCAGGGAGAAAAGCCTCCTGCTGGCAGAACGTCTGCTGCCGCAGCTGCTTTTCACCGGAGAGAAAACACTGTATCATGAGGTATTCCGCCAGTATCTCCGCTTCGGCGGAGAGGATGAGCTGCTGATCCGGGCGTATCTGACGGAGCTTTCCGGCAGATGCTTCCTTTACAAGGAGAAAGAGGATGCTTCCTTTTTTTCCCTGCTCTATGAGCGTATCCGTCAGGAGATCCGGAAGGAGCGGCTTCCGATGCTCTGGCTTCTCTGCATGAGCAGAGAGATGTCGGAGAGAGAGGAGTTAAAGGGGGAGGAGAGGGTTGAGCTTTCGGAAATGATGAAGCCGATCTTTGAGAGAAATCTGCTCTTCCCCTATCAGAAACGGCTTCGGCGCTTCACAGAGCTTCCTTCCTATCTTCTGGACAAGGTCTGCATCGGTTACCGGAGCCTTCAGGGAGAAAAACCGGAGCTTTTTTTTCGGATCGAGCCGGGAGATCAGGAATTTCACGCGGAGGAGTTCCCGCGGCAGTATCAGAATATCTATGTCAGGAATGTGCTTCTCTTCCCCGGAGAGTGCCTGGAGTACCGTATTTCTGCGGGAGGGAAGAATATTAGTGAAGGGAAGGCAAGCTTTGAGGAGCTTTCTCGGGAGAGGGGAGAGCAGAAGGAGAACTCGACACTTTCTCTGCTTATTTCCATGTCCGAGGAAAGGGACTGTGACAGGCTGCTGGAGCTCTCGGAGCAGTATCTCCTGAGAGAAGCCATTATTTTCGATCTTTTCGCTGGGAAGGATCATTTTTCGGAGTGATAAGCATGAAAAATAGCAGTATGCGGATCGGGATCGCCCTGCAGGAGGAGAGCACGGATATCTCCATTAACGGGGAAGAGCATCAGTGGAGCTTTCCGACGATTCTGTGCCGTGATAAGACAACAGAGCAGTGGCATATCGGCTCCGATGCCTATAAGAAGAGCCTGAGCGGCTCCGGGATTCTGGTGGACAAGATTCTGTATCTGTTTCAGAAGGACGGAGTCCATACCATGAAGAAGCGCAGCTACAGCGGCGCGGAACTGTTGAAACAGTATCTGAAGGAAGTGCTTCAGAGCTGTTTTCGTGAGCTGGAGCCGGGAGAGGCCTCCGGCTCCGATACGATGAAAGAGAGTTCCCCGGAGAATACCGAAAAGGCGGCGAGGGTCATGGATGCCCCGGAAAGCGGGGTGCGCCGCATCCTGACGATAGAAGAAAAGACCGAGGATAGCCGCGGGGAGCAGGAGGAGACAGAGGATGGCACGGAGGAGGAGTCGGTTCTTACGGTTTGTGTGCGGGAGCTGAATAAGACAATCTATCAGAAGCTGTATCCGCTGCTTCAGGAGCTTTCCGAGGAGCTGCGGCTCGGCGCGGCGGTGAAGCTGATCAGCCATACTGAGGCGCTGGTGCATTATCTGCTTCGGCAGGACAAAAACCTGACCCATCGGGCAGTCGGCGTGTTTGAGCTTTCGGAGCAGCATCTCTGCTATTATGAGATGCAGATCAGCCATGGCAGCAGGCGCTATGTTCTGGCAGGTGCGGAGAAGCAGGATGACGGATTTCAGCTGAATGTCCTGAAGAATCAGTCCGGGAAGGCACTGGCGGATCAGATTCTGACGAGTCTCTCCAAAAGGGTGCTGGGAAAACAGGTGTACAGTTCGATTTTCCTTGCTGGAAAGGGCTTCCATACCCTGGATTTTGCCCCGGAATTTCAGAGGTATCTGTGTACGGGACGCAAGGTTCTTCTGGAGGAGCATCTCTTTTCTCTGGGGGCACTCAGCTATAGTCTGCTTACGGCGGCGCACAGGGAAGAGGAGTATGTGATTCTCTGCGATACGACCCTGCCCCTGGATATCTCCATGCGGGTGATGGAGAAGGAGGTAGAGCAGAGCATCAGTCTGCTCCGTGCCGGGGATTCCTATCTTGAGAATCCGGCGGCGGTGGAGCTGCTTTTGAGTGAGCAGGAGTATCTGGATTTTCAGATCCTGTCCCTGAGCCTCGAGCAGAAGCCGCGGACCGCCAGGATGGATTTATCCCTTTTTCCGAAGCGCCCGGGTCTCTGCACGAGGATAAAGCTTGAGATTGTACCGCTTTCCCGGGAAGAGCTGGAGATGAAGGTGACAGACCTTGGCTTTGGGGAGTTTTATCCGTCCAGCGGAAAATCTGTCACAGAGCGTCTCTCTCTTCGGAATCGGAGGTAATATGTCAGTCCATTTATGTCATTTCAGGGCAGAACACCCCTACTATTATGAGCAGCTGGATAAAAACCTCTATTCTATCGAGGAGCTGAGCTATGCGCTGGTGAATTTCCCGGCACTGATTCCGAAAGAGCTGGTGAAGGAGGATTTGCTTCATTTTCTGGAGCAGGAACTTGCGATGAAGGCTCTTGCGGAAAAGCTCCGCATGCTGCTGTCTGTGGGAGAGAGTCAGGAAAAGCTGCTGAGCCGTATTCTGCGCGCTGCCGGATATTATCCGGAGAAGGAGATCAATGCCTTTACTCTTTCGATGCAGAAGTGGCACGGCATGGAGGAGGGAGAGAAGGCACTGCAGCTGGGAGATACCTTTTTCCGCCTCGGAAAATACGGACGCGCACGGGATGCCTATCAGGATGCCTATCGTATCCGTCCGGAATTGAGGGAGAGCCTTCGCCTTGCGGATACGGAGGCACTTCTCGGACAGCTGGAGGAGGCACTTTCCCTTCTTTCCTCTGCCTACCGGCGAAGGAGGGAGGATTCTGTGCTTCGGAAGATCGATTATCTGCTTCGCCTGGAGCCGGGGCTTCGTCTGTCCGAGGATATCCGCGCCGCTCTCACAGAGGAAAAGAGCGATTCCTTTTTCCGGGAATATGACAGAAAACAGAAAGCGCATCTTCGGGATCCGGAGCTGCTGGAGCTGCGGGAGCTCAGAGAAAAAGATGAGGGAAAATTCCGCGAACAGGCCTCCCGGCTTCTCGGAAGCTGGAAGGAACAGATGAGAAATCGCGTATGACATATTTATAATCGGAGGAGAATCGATGAAGGAACTTGCAAAGCAGTATCATCCCAAGGAGGTAGAGGATCGCATCTATAAGAGCTGGCTTCAGTCTCATGCGTTTCATGCGGAGGTAAATCCCGAGAAAAAGCCGTTCACCATTATGATGCCGCCGCCCAATGTTACCGGACAGCTTCATATGGGGCATGCGCTTGATAATACTCTTCAGGATTCTCTGATCCGTTTTCGGAGAATGCAGGGCTATGAAGCACTGTGGCAGCCAGGCTGCGATCATGCGGCGATCGCAACAGAGGTCAAGGTCACCAATAAGCTGAAGGAGCAGGGCATTGACAAAAGGGAGCTCGGGAGAGAGGGCTTCCTGAGGGAAGCCTGGAAGTGGAAGGAAGAATACGAGGGAAGAATCGTAAATCAGCTCCATAAGATAGGCTCCTCCGCGGACTGGGATCGCCTCCGCTTTACGATGGACGAGGGATGCAGCCACGCGGTGCAGGAAACCTTTCTGAGGCTCTATGAGAAGGGGTATATCTATAAGGGTTCCCGCATCATCAACTGGTGCCCGGTCTGCCATACCTCCCTTTCGGATGCAGAGGTGATTCACGAGGAGCAGGACGGCTCATTCTGGCACATCAATTATCCGATCGTGGGAGAAGAGGGCAGATTCGTAGAGATTGCCACCACCCGTCCGGAGACACTGCTCGGAGATACGGCTGTCGCTGTGAATCCGGAGGATGAAAGATACGGGGATCTGGTCGGCAGGATGCTGAAGCTTCCTTTGACAGATCGTGAGATTCCGGTGATCGCCGATGCGTACGTGGACAGGGAGTTTGGAACCGGCTGTGTGAAGATCACTCCGGCGCACGATCCCAATGACTTTGAAGTCGGAAAGCGTCATAATCTCCCAGAGATCAACATTCTCTCCGACGATGCGAGAATCCAGTGCCCGGGTTCAAAGTATGACGGCATGGACCGCTATGAAGCGCGGAAGCAGATGGTGGAGGATCTGAAGGAGCTGGGACTCCTGGTGAAGGTGGTGCCGCACCGTCACAATGTCGGGACGCATGACCGCTGCGGTACAACCGTGGAGCCGATGATCAAGCCTCAGTGGTTTGTCAGGATGGAAGAGCTGGCAAAGCCGGCGATTCAGGTAATCGAAAGCGGTGAGCTTCAGTTTGTTCCGGAAAATTACAGTAAAACCTACCTGCACTGGCTTGAGAATATCAAGGATTGGTGTATCTCCCGTCAGCTCTGGTGGGGGCACAGAATTCCGGCATATTACTGTGAGGACTGCGGGGAAATGGTGGTCGCTTCGGAGATGCCGAAGAGCTGTCCGAAATGTGGAAAGTCCCATTTCCGTCAGGAAGAGGATACGCTGGACACCTGGTTCAGTTCGGCGCTCTGGCCCTTTGAGACTCTCGGATGGCCGGAGAATACCCCGGAGTACAGGTATTTCTATCCGACCGATGTTCTGGTGACCGGCTATGACATTATCTTCTTCTGGGTGGTTCGCATGGTATTCTCCGGCATCGAACAGACCGGGAAAGTGCCGTTTCGGAAGGTGCTGATTCACGGACTGGTTCGTGACGATCAAGGGCGGAAGATGAGCAAGTCCCTCGGCAACGGCATCGACCCGCTGGAGGTGATCGAGAAGTATGGCGCAGACGCACTTCGCATGACGCTCCTGACCGGAAATGCGCCGGGCAATGATATGCGCTTCTACTGGTCTAGAGTAGAGGCAAGCTCCAACTTCATGAATAAGGTCTGGAATGCCTCCCGTTTTATCCATATGAATCTGGACAAGGCGATTCTTCCGGCAGAAATGCCGGGAGAACAGATGAATATCGCGGATCACTGGATCCTCTCGAAGCTGAACCGCCTGGTTTCCGAGGTTACCAGAAACATGGAAAGCTTCGATCTCGGCATTGCCCTTGATAAGGTGCAGAGCTTTATCTGGGAGGAGTTCTGTGACTGGTATATCGAGATGGTGAAGCCCCGTCTTTACCGTGAGGACGACAGGAGCAGGCCGGGGGCACTCTGGACATTGAGAACAGTGCTTCTGGACTCTCTGAAGCTGCTGCATCCCTTCTGTCCCTTTATTACCGAGGAACTGTATTCTTCCTTTATGAATGACGGCTCCCTTCTGATGCGTGCGGCATGGCCGAAGGAGAGAAGGACATTCTCCTTTGAAAGGGAGGAAGCGGAGGTGGAAATCATCAAGTCGGCGGTCAGAAGCATACGTCAGATTCGCAGCGAGATGAATGTGGCTCCTTCCAGAAAAGCCAAGCTCTTTGTGGTCAGTGACAATACCGGACTGCGGGAGACCTTTGAACGAAGCCGTCTCTTCTTTGCGACACTCGCCTCCGCCTCTTCCGTAGAGATCCAGGAGAAGAAGGAGAATATCCCGGAGGGAGCGGTCGCTGTATCGATCCCCGGTGCGGACATCTTTATTCCCTTTGCGGATCTTGTGGATCTCGAGAAGGAGAGAGCGCGTCTCGAAAAGGAGAAGCAGCGCCTGGAGGGAGAAATCAAACGTTCACACGGTATGCTTGGAAATCCCCGCTTCGTTGAAAGGGCGCCGAAGAAAAAGGTAGAGGAGGAGCAGGAGAAACTGAAAAACTATGA
The DNA here is from genome assembly GCA_963545355.1 of uncultured Oribacterium sp. Lineage (GTDB taxonomy): Bacteria > Bacillota > Clostridia > Lachnospirales > Lachnospiraceae > Oribacterium. The sequence continues at coordinate 10,937 of CAUUIW010000013.1, forward strand.
GAAGACCCTGCAGCAGGTACTTGAACGTTTAAGTGCTCTGTAGGGGACGGGGATGAAGCTTCGTATCCTCTGCGTCGGAAAATGCAGGGAAAAATATCTGAGAGACGCGATTTCCGAATATGTGAAGCGTCTCTCTGCCTTTGCAAAGGTGGAAATCACAGAAGTTCCGGATGAGAAGATACCGGAGCATGCTTCGGTGCCGGCGGAGGAAAAAATAAAAAATACCGAGGGAGAACGACTCCTCCGGTATCTTGAAAGAAAAAGCTATGTGATCTGTCTTGATTTAAAGGGCAGAGAGCTCTCCTCCGAGGCTCTCGCGGAAAAGCTCCGGGGACTTCGGGTGCAGGGAGAAAGTGATTATACCTATATCATCGGCGGGTCGCTGGGGCTGTCACAGGCAGTGCTTTCCAAAGCGGATTTTCGACGCTGCTTTTCCCAGATGACCTTTCCGCATCAGCTGATGCGGGTGATTCTTCTGGAACAGCTCTACAGGGCAGAGAAGATCATAGCCGGAGAGCCGTATCACAAGTAACAGCCTCAATAATGCGTTCCCGAATCTCTTCCCGGTCGAGCCGGAGCGCATAGGAGAGCTCCGGGTATAGAATGGATTCTGCCTGTAAGAGAAAACGGGAATCTGTGGCAGTGGGCTTTTTCTTTTTCTCGAGTCTGTCCTTTTTCTGAAGCAGCAGGGTCTTGATAACCCGGAGGATCCCCTCCGGCAGTGCCCGATGCAGGTTGGTCTTATAGGCTTCTTCCTGTGCCTTGGGGCTTCCGAGAGAGATGGGGGAGAGAGAAGGGAGTTTTTTGAGGATTTTCCGCGCTTCCTTTTCTTCCAGAGCAAATCTCAGCTGTGTTTCGCCGAGGTCGCAGGGCAGATAGATGATTCCTTCGGGCTTACCATAGGGCTGCATCAGATAATAAGGACGATCCTGCTCCATTCCCTTGATGGAGAGCGGGGTGCAGTCGTGAATGACGTGCAGTCCCTTGCACCCGTAAATTACGGTATCACCAATTTGAAACATGAACCCTCCTTTCGATTAAGAAGATACAAAAAAAGAAAATCGCAGATACGATTTGAGAGACAGAGATAAGATTGGATTTCGCGCCAAAAGAATAAACTGAGACAATTATAGCAGATTTTATGAGCTGGTGGCTCTTTTTCAGATAGAATCTTTAAATAGCAGTCTAAGGGAACGCTGAATCCACACTTTCTTAACAGAGCAAGGAGAAAGGATTTTGATATGAAGGCATGGCTCAGGGGCTGGCGGCAAAATGAAAAATTCATGGAGGCATTTCTCTATCTGGTGGTAGGAGTGCTGACTACCATCGTCAATTTTGTGGTCTTTACCCTCTGCGACCGAAATCTGGAGGGGAAAGGGATGAATCCCGGTACATCCTATAAGATCGCCTATGTGCTCGCCTTTATTCTTGCGGTGCTCTTTGCCTATATCACGAACAAGATTTTTGTATTTAAAAATTTCTGTTTTACGCTCCCCTATCTCGCGAAGGAGTGCAGCCTGTTTTTCTCTGCCAGAATCATCTCCGGCATGGTCAGCTTTCTTCTGATGATTCTCTTTGTGGATTTCTGGCACTTTTCTCATACTCTCGGATGGCTCTTGACCACGGTGGTGAATCTGGGTTTTAATTATGTCGCCAGTAAGTTTTTTATCTTTAAAGGAGAGTAAGGATGCAGGCGAAAACACGGATTCGTAAACATATCATGCTTCTGAGCTTTTTGGTTCCGGTGCTTCTGACGCTCTTTGTATTCCTTGCGAGAGGAATCTTTCCTTTCGGCTCTCAGAGCTTTTTACGGACAGATCTGTATCATCAGTATGCTCCCTTTTTTTCGGAACTGCAGCAGAAGATGCGGAACGGCGGGAGCCTTGCCTATAGCTTTGATATTGGACTCGGCACAAATTTTATGGCGTTGTTCAGTTACTATCTTTCAAGCCCTTTCAATCTTTTTCTGCTTTTTGTGCCGTCCGGCAATGTGATCGAGTTCATCACTTATCTTACGGTGCTGAAAATCGGATTCTGCGGGCTTGCGATGTCACTGTACCTTCGCCGGCATTACCATAAGAAGGACAGTGCGGTGCTGTTCTTTTCCCTGTTCTATGCGATGTCGGGATATCTCTGTGCCTACTCTTGGAACATCATGTGGCTGGACTGTATCTATCTCTTTCCGCTGGTGATCCTCGGGGCGGAAAACATTTTTCAGGAGGGGCATCCTTTCCTTTACATTCTCACACTCTCCCTTTCGATTATTTCGAATTACTATATCTCCATCATGATCTGCCTTTACCTTGTCCTCTATTTCTTTGCCTATCCCTTTCTTCGGGAGGAGAAAACGGAGGAAAAGACATTTTTCCGGAGAGGGCTCATCTTCCTTCTGGCGTCTCTTCTGTCCGGAATGTTTGCCGGTATTACCCTGCTTCCGGAATTCTTTGCTCTTCGGCTCACCGCAAGCTCCTCGGTCAGCTTCCCGAAGGAAATCAGCCAGTATTTCACCATTCTGGATATGGCAGCCCGGCATATGACCGGGGTTGCCACAGAGCAGGGACTGGACCACTGGCCCAATATCTACTGCGGTGTCATCGTGTTTTTCCTTCTGCCGATGTATTTTCTGAACCGGCAGATCCGTTTTCGAAAGAAGATGGCAGCCGGACTGCTGCTCCTCTTTTTCTTCCTGAGCTTTTCTGTCAATATCCTGAACTACATCTGGCACGGACTGCATTATCCGAACAGTCTTCCCTGCCGGCAGAGCTTTATTTATATCTTTCTTGTGCTTTCGATGTGCTATGATGCCTTTCTGCATCGGAAATTCTGGATACGGCAGGAGACAGGGATCGCGCTTTTGGCCGCGCTTTCCCTGCTTTTGCTGTCCCAGAAGGTGATTACGGAAAATGAAGACATTTCCTTTACTTCTGTTTATCTGAGTCTGGGATTTCTCCTCCTTTACTATGGGATTTTTCTCTGGAGACCGGAGCGGAGATTCCGGGAGTGGAAGCTGATTGCGCTTCTCTGCTTCGGTATGCTGGAAGCGATGCTGAATACTGCGATTACCTCGGTGCCTACAACCTCGAGAACCCAGTACCTCTCTGACCGGAGAGACACGGAAATTCTGATGGGGCTCACGAAAGCACAGGAGCCTGCATTTTACCGCTTCATGAAGGAGGAGCAGAGAACCAAGAATGACGGGGCGTTCCTGCATTTCCCCAGTGCGTCCATCTTTTCTTCGACGGCGTACAGGGAGGTATCGGATCAGTATCGCCTTTTCGGAATGGAGGCGTCGACCAATGCCTATTCCACTGTCGGTGCGACACCGCTTATGAAGTCACTGCTTTCCATCCGTTACAGCTTCGACAAGAAGCTTCTGTCCGGGGAAGAGATGCTGGAAGAGGGAAAGGAGCTGCTCGGGAGTTCCGGTGAGATCAATCTTTATGAAAGAAAGGAAACCCTGCCCTTTGGCTTCCTTCTGACGAAAAATGAATTTGACAGCATCCGCACGGACCAGGGGACACCGGCACTCGTACAGAACGGTTTTGCCGACGCCCTGTCCGTGCCTCCCGTACTGGTTTCCGTTCTCGCGGAGATGGAGGGAGAAAGAGACCGCTTTACCGCAGAGAATGCCGGAGAGTATTTTGCCTATGTCAGCAACAGGTCAGTGAAGGAGGTGAAGGTCTCCTACAAGGATCGTGACAGAAATTTCGAAAATGTGGACCGCGGCTATTTCCTGCCGCTCGGCTATCTTAAGGAGGGGGAGAGCGTCAGCATCAGCTCGAAAACCGAGGGGCAGTCGTTGAACTGTGAGCTGTACCGTTTTGACGAAGCGAGCCTCCACAGCCTGTATGAAAGGCTGGCGAGCCGCGGAATGAAGCTTAAAAGTATGACGGATCATTCCCTGGAGGGTACTTTCAGCTCTGACGGCAATGAGATGCTCTTTTTTTCGATTCCCTATGATGAGGGCTGGAGGATTATCCTGGACGGGGAAGCGGCACAGGCAGAGAAAGCCTTCGGTGCTTTCCTCTCCGTTCCGGTAACGCGCGGAGAGCATGAAATAAAGCTCTGTTACGTGGTTCCCGGACTTCGGACCGGAATGCTTCTCTCCGGAAGCGCTCTCGCGCTTTTTCTCCTTCTGCTTCTGACAGAAGTGCATCAGCATCGGAAAAAAAGGAAAATCTATCAGAAAAAGAGGGGACAGCGGGGAGGACGGTACAGGGAGACGGAGCAGGAAGAAAATCCGGAGCAGAATATCCTGCCAATGATCGGGAGAGAGGAGGCTGCCGGCAGCGGAGACTCCTGCCGATGCCAGAGCGCTTTGGAAGAAGTCGATCCTTTCGAAACAGGGGATGAGCCGGCAGCGGATGCGGCCGATCCGGAGAAAAGATGATACAATCCAGGTTTCCTTGGTACACATCAGGACAGTAAGGAGTTAAAACATGGGAATCAAGCTACTTCAGGGAAAAGCGGTGGCAGAGAAGATCCGACAGGAATGTCTCGATTTTATCTATCAGCATAACGGCATCATGCCCTGCCTCGCTTTTTTGCGTATCGGAGAGAGGGCGGCGGATATTGCCTACGAGAGGGGGATCAAGAAAACCTTTGTGGATTTTGGGATGGAGGTCAAGGACTATGTCTTTCCGCAGAATATCTCGGACCAGGAGTTTCAGGCTGCCTTTGATTTCATCAATGATGACCCGGAGATCGACGGCATCTTGATTACCATGTTCCGCCCGCTTCCGGCGCAGATTGATATTGAAGAGATTCTCAGGAAGCTGCATCCGGAAAAGGATATCGACGGCGTGACAGACAAGAATCTTTCGGGACTGATGCGGGAGGATGAGAATGCCTTTGCCCCCTGTACGGCAGAAGCCGTGGTTCGGATCCTGCGGCATTATGAGATTCCTCTTGCCGGGAAGCATGTTGCGGTACTGGGCAGATCCATGGTGGTGGGACGTCCGCTCTCCATGCTACTCCTCTCCGAGGATGCCAGCTGCACCGTGCTTCATTCGAAGTCGGAGAATACTCCGGAGATTACAAAGCAGGCGGACATCCTGGTGGCTGCCATCGGAAAAGCCAATGCCATCGGCTCCAGGTATATTAAAAAGGATGCGGTTGTTATAGATGTGGGCGTCAATATCAGGGAGGACGGGAAGCTCACCGGTGACTGTGACTTTGACACGATGGAGGGGAAGGCAGCGGCCATCACACCGGTACCGGGCGGGGTCGGCCCCGTTACTACGGCAATTCTTGCCCGTCATCTGATGCTCGCAAAAAAGAGGAGTCTTGAAAAAACACGGAAAAGGGAGGACCTTCTTTCCGGCGGGAGAGAAAAAACTGATTTTTGACAGGAGCAATCCGCACGGATTTATGCTAAAATAGAGCTGCTCTTCAGGACAAGTGGATGCAGTCCTCCGTACTGTTCTGCAGCTTCTGTTTTCTTTGTTTTTTGTTTCATTCCATTTTCAATCTTTTATTTTTCATTCCGTTTTCATCCATGTTCCGGGAAACAGGGATGCAGCACTTCCTGCATTTCTTCAGTTTTTATATCATCTTTTTGGAAAGGATAATCCATGAATAAAACAGAATACCAGAGACAGAAGCGGCTGAAAAGGATACGGCATGCGGTTGTTGTATTGACCATGCTTTCGGCAGGTGCTTTTATGCTGCAAAAGGAGTATCGGGAGGAGCAGAGAGGGAGGATACTGATCGAGACGAGACTGTCCCCGGAGGGGGAGATAGATTCAGAGGCAATGAAAACTCCGCGGGGAACAGCCGCCCAAGCCCCGATGGAACCCAATGGACAGGAAAATACCGTATCGTCCGTGGAATCTCCCGCGGTGGCGCCTCCTGCGGCAGAGGGAACGGAGAAGAAAAGCGGCAGCGGAGGCTTTCCCTATGCAGAGCATTCCGGCAGGGAGGCGGAGACAGAACCGCCGCCCACGGAAACGCCGCAGAAAAGGAAATTCTCCTCCGCGGAGAAAAATACGCAGGACAGTGCAGATGCAGAAAAGAGCGGAAGCATAGGTGCAGAGAAGGAGGCAGGCATAAGCCGGAAAATTAACATCAATACGGCTTCCAGGGAGGAACTGATCCGGCTTCCAGGAGTGGGGGAGAAGACGGCGGAGCTGATTTTACAGTACCGTGAGGAAAACGGCGGTTTTGCCAGTATTGAAGAGATTCAGAATGTGAAACGGATTGGCATGAAAACCTATGAGAAGCTGAAGGGCTGCATCTGCGTTTCCTGAATACAAAGCCGCATCTGCTTTCCTGCATGCAAATCTTCCTATTCTATGCATTCTATGATAAAATTATTCAAAATCTGTCCCGGGTCTGGAGCCCGCAGATGGGAAGGAGCAAGATGGAAGATATTAAAGAGAAAAAGAACAGTTCTGCGATAAATAAAGATGAATGCGGTGAGGTGATTATTGCCGATGAGGTGATCTCCATCATTGCCGGGATTTCCGCGACAGAGGTGGAAGGTGTTGATTCCATGGCGGGCGGCTGGTCCGGAGAGATCATTGCCCGAATGGGCTTCCATGATCTTTCAAAGGGGGTCAAGGTAAGCGTGGAGGGTGAGTATGTCTCCGTGGAGCTGAGCCTGAATATCCGCTACGGATACTCGATTCCGGAAGTGAGCAGAGAGGTACAGGAAAAGGTATGTCAGTCCATTGAATCGATGACAGGACTGTCCGTGATGGATGTGAATATCAGAATCGCCGGAGTGACCACAAAAGAAAATGAATAAGAGAGAAGAGAGAGAACATAAATTCAAGCTTCTGTTCCAGAGCCAGTTTTATGAGGATGCCGAGATTCCGGTGCAGCTCAGACAGTACTTTGCCTCTCCGGACTATGAGGATGGAGAAAGCACGATTCATCTTGAGAATCTGCCGCCGGAAAAGGAGGAACAGCTGGAGAAGGCGGTACAGGATATCGTTTGGAGGCTTCCGGAGATCGATGCTGTTATTAACAGGCACACGGAGGGCTGGACTACGAAGCGGATGACGAGAACCGATCTGACAGCGCTGCGGCTGGCACTCTATGAGATTCGCTATGATGAGGAGGTTCCGGAGAAGGTAGCCATCAATGAAGCTATCGAGATCGCCAGAAAGTACGGTTCGGAGGATTCTTCCTCCTTCGTCAATGGTGTCCTCGGGCGTATTCTTCGCCCGACGGAGCTTCGGGAAAAGAAGGGAAAGGCAGGGAAGAACACGGACGCGGAGCTCCGGCAGGATCAGAAAAACCGCCAGATCCTGATTCACAGAAAAAAATGAACCGAAGCTATTCTGTTTCAGAAATCAATCGTTACATCTCCGGGATGTTTCAGATGGACTATGCCCTCAGCCGGATTACGGTGAAGGGAGAGCTCAGCAACGTCAAGTATTATCCTTCCGGGCATATTTATTTCACACTGAAAGATCAGGCCTCGCAGCTCTCCTGTGTCATGTTTGCAGGGGACAGAGCGGGGCTTGCCTTTGCGATGGAAAACGGACAGAAAGTGCAGGTGAGCGGACGGATTTCTGTGTATGAGAGAAACGGTACCTATCAGCTCTACGCAAAGTCGGTACAGCCGGAGGGAATCGGGGACCTGTATCTCCGGATGGAGCAGACCCGGAAGGAACTGCTGGAGCTGGGCGTGTTTGATGCAATGTATAAAAAGCCGATTCCGGGATACATTCGGAAGCTCGGAATCGTCACGGCAAAGACCGGTGCGGCGGTTCGGGATATCATTGAGGTGGCAAAACGACGGAATCCCTATATTGATATCACACTGTATCCGGCAGTGGTGCAGGGAGATCAGGCAAAAGCATCCATTGTGCAGGGAATTGAGTGCCTCGACCAGATGGGAATGGACGTCATCATCGTAGGACGGGGCGGCGGATCCTTTGAGGATCTGTTTGCCTTCAATGAGCCCGAGGTGGTAATGGCGATTTTTCATGCGGATACTCCGATCATTTCCGCGGTCGGGCATGAGATTGACAACAGTCTCTCGGATCTGGCAGCGGATCTGCGGGCACCGACACCGTCGGCAGCGGCAGAGCTTGCGGTAAAGCCGCTGACAGCCATCCTGGAGGAGATTCGGGGCTATCATGATGCTTTTTGCCACGAGATGGAGAGAAGCCTCCGAGAGGCGGAAAATCAGCTGCAGCTCCGCACTCTTTCCTTCGAGAAGCATTCGCCCAGATCCGTGCTTATGCAGGAAAAGCAGAGGCTGATGTATCTGGAGGAGAGCTTCCGCAGCAGAATTTTGCAGCTGTGTCGGGAGAAGCGCTCCGGTCTTCAAAATTATCTGAGATTCCGGCAGCTTCTGGAAGCTCAGATCGAGAGAAAACGGAACAGAGTACCGTCACAGAAGCTGCTTCGCTCGCTCTTCACGCAAAAACTGCAAAGAGACGAAGCCCGGCTTCGCTTTTACGCGGAAAAGCTGGATCTATCCTCACCTCTGAAAAAATTAAGTGGCGGCTTTGCCTACGTGACAGAGGGAGAGCATCGGGTGGGCAGTATAAAAGAGGTCAAAGTCGGGCACGAACTGGAGCTTCGTTTCCGGGACGGAAGCGCAAAGACCCGGGTGGTTCAGAAAAAAGAGGAAGAGATGATTTCCGGAAATGGATAGGAGTGAGATGAGAGACGAAGAACTGGAATTTTCCTTCGAAGAAGAAAAGGAAGGAAAAGCGAAAAAGAGCAGAGGCAGGCGAAGCTCCTCCGGCAGAAAAAAGACGGAGAAGCCGGTGAATTCGGAGAGTGTAAGGACGGAGGAGGAAACAAGAAGGGAACTTCCGGAGCTTTTTTCGGAGATGGATGCGCTTCTGGAACAGATGGAGGCGGAAGAGAATCTCGAGGAGAGCTTCCGACTCTATCAGGAGGGGCTGAAGCTGCTGAAGGAGGCAAACTCCCGCATTGACCGCATCGAGAAAGAGGTAAAGGTACTGGATGATGAAGGCGTTCTCAGAGATTTACAGTGACAGAAAAGAGCGATTTCTCCGGGAGATGGAGCAGCGGCTTCCCAGGGAAGAGGGCTATGCAGGGACCGTGATCTCCGCTATGAACTATTCCATGGATGCCGGAGGGAAACGGCTGAGACCTCTTCTGATGGAGAGCACGTTCCGCCTTTTCTGCCGGGAGGAGAAAACGAGGGCCCTGCTGTATCCGGTACTCTACAGCGCCATGACGGCGATGGAGATGATTCACACCTTCTCCCTCTGTCATGACGACCTTCCCTGCATGGACGGGGACCGGTACCGCCGGGGCAGGGAATCCACCTGGTATCATTATACGGAGGCGATGGGGACGCTTGCCGGTGACGCGCTCAGTCTCTATGCTTTTCAGCTTCTCTATGAGAGCTTTGCGGGAGAAGCCGAGATACAGCCGCGTCTTCTGCCTTACACTTCTGCCGTATTTCGTCTGTCGGGGATCCTCGCGCGCTCAAGCGGCATCGAAGGGATGCTGGGAGGACAGAGCGTGGATGTGGAAAAGAACGGTGTACCGCTGTCCGAGGACGAGCTTCTCTATGTCTATCGGGGCAAGACGGCGGCACTTCTGTGCGCTGCGATGGAGATGGGTGCGGTTCTCGGCGGAGCGGAGAAGGAAGCGCTTTCCCGTCTCCGGTCTCTTGCCGAAAAGCTGGGCATCGCCTTCCAGATTCAGGATGATATCCTGGATCTGACTTCGACGGAAGAGGTACTGGGGAAGCCGGTGCATTCGGATGAGGGGAATGATAAATATACCTTTGCTCTGATGTATGGTCTGGAGGCGTCGAGGCAAAGGGTCAGGGAGCTTTCCGGAGAAGCGGAAACGGAACTCCGTGCGCTTTCCGAAGAACTGGGAGAGCCGGAGGAGACGGAATTTCTGACAGGGCTGATCCGGAGTCTGGCAGGAAGAAGCAGCTGAAGCCGGAGGAAGCGGTCTAAGGGAGTATGTTGCCATGGGAAAATATCTGAGTCAATTGGATGACCCGAGCAAATTGAAAGAGCTGTCCGGGGAGGAGTGTAAATCTCTCGCGCGGGAGATACGGCAGTTTATCCTCGATAAGACCTCGGAATACGGCGGGCATCTTGCCTCCAATCTCGGAGTGGTAGAGCTGACACTGGCGCTCTACCGGGTGTTTCGGCTTCCGAGGGACAAGGTGATCTGGGATGTGGGGCACCAGAGCTATACGCATAAGATTCTGTCCGGCAGAAAGGAGAACTTTGACGGTCTCCGTCAGTATGGCGGCATAAGCGGTTTTCCGAGAATCGATGAGAGTCCCTATGACAGCTTCGGTACCGGACACAGCTCTACCTCCATTTCCGCGGGGCTCGGTATCGCGCAGGCGAGAGATGTCAAGGGAGAGGATTTCTATGTGGTATCCGTGATCGGAGACGGGGCTCTGACCGGCGGGATGGCATATGAGGGATTGAACAATGCTTCCCGCATGAAGCGGAACTTCATCATTATCCTGAATGACAATGCCATGTCGATCTCCAAAAATGTCGGCGGGATATCCCGCTATCTGAACGGGATCCGCTCCGCCAAAAGCTATAACTGGCTGAAAAACGCCGTGGTGGATAGTCTCCGGAGAGTGCCGATTCTCGGGCCGTTTCTGATTCTGAAGCTGAAGAATACCAAGGATTCCATCAAGCAGCTGCTGATTCCCGGCATGCTCTTTGAGAATATGGGGATCACTTACCTCGGCCCTGTTAACGGGCATAACCAGGCGGAGGTGGAGAAGGTACTCCGCGAGGCCAAACGAATCAATCATGCCGTTTTGGTCCATGTCCTCACCAAAAAGGGAAAGGGCTATAAGCCGGCAGAGAGGAATCCGGAGAAATTTCATGGAGTGTCTTCCTTCGAGAAAAAAAGCGGAAGACCCAAACAGGAAAAAACGAAGGAAAACTACACGGATGTGTTTTCAAGGACTCTCGTGGAGATCGCGAGGGAGAGAAAGGATATCGTTGCCATTACGGCTGCCATGCCGGACGGTACCGGGCTCTGCGAGTTTGAAAAACAGTATCCGAAGCGCTTCTTTGACGTGGGAATCGCAGAGCAGCACGCGGTGACCTCTGCGGCGGGGATGGCGAGTCAGGGACTGCATCCGGTGGTCGCGGTATATTCCAGTTTTTTGCAGCGCGCCTATGATCAGATCGTGCATGATGTCTGCCTTCAGAAGCTTCCGGTAACATTTTGCATCGACAGAGCCGGCCTTGTGGGCTCGGACGGAGAAACCCATCAGGGAATCTTTGATTATTCCTATCTTTCGGGTATCCCGAATATGACGATACTGGCGCCGAAGAATGCCTGGGAGCTGGAGGCGATGCTGCACTTTGCCCTCTCCTATCCGGGACCCATGGCAATCCGATATCCGAGGGGAACGGCGTATCAGGAACTTTCCGAATTTCGGCAGCCGCTTGTGTACGGGAAGGGAGAGCTGCTCTTTCAGGGGAGGGAGATTGCCCTGCTTCCGGTCGGCTCCATGGTCAGCACCGCCTACCATATCCGTACGAAGCTGCGGGAGAGGGGACTGGATCCGGCGCTTGTCAACATGCGCTTTATCAAACCCATCGATACGAAGATGATCGACAGGCTTTCGGGAGAGGGGTATCGCACACTGGTGACACTGGAGGAAAATGTGTTGTCCGGTGGGTTTTCCGAGGCAGTGGAGAACTATGTGATGGAGCGGCAGCTTCCGCTCCGGGTGATCCCGATCACGCTTCCGGACTGCTATGTCGAGCACGGGGATGTCACGAAGCTGCGTGCCGGACTTCATATCGATTCGGATTCCATCATTGAGAGATTAAAGAAAAAGGGTATTGTATCTTGAAGAAAGAACGTCTGGATGTGATGCTGGTAACCCGGGGGCTGGAAGAGTCACGGGAAAAAGCCAAACGCGCCATCATGGCAGGACTGGTCTATGTCAATGGAGCAAAAGAGGATAAGGCGGGAAGCTGTTTCCCGGAGGATGTCACAATCGAGCTTCGGGGACAGAAGTTTCCCTATGTGAGCCGCGGCGGACTGAAGCTGGAAAAGGCGATACGGGAGTATGAAATTGATCTTCACGGGAAGGCCTGCATGGATATCGGCGCTTCGACCGGCGGCTTTACCGACTGTATGCTGCAGAACGGGGCGGAAAAGGTGTTTGCCGTCGATGTCGGACACGGGCAGCTGGCATGGAAATTGAGAAACGACCCGCGGGTCGTCTGTATGGAGAAAACCAATATCCGCTATGTCGAAGAAAAGGATATCGGGGAAAGCCTTGATTTTGTGTCTGTTGATGTATCCTTTATCAGTCTCGAGCTGGTTCTGCCGGTAGCATGGAGGCTGTTAAAGGAGAGAGCCTCGCTTCTTTGCCTCATCAAGCCGCAGTTTGAAGCGGGAAGAGAACAGGTGGGAAAGAAGGGTGTCGTCCGGGACCCGAAGGTGCATGCGGTGGTGGTAGAAAGGATCTTTCACTTTTCCCAGGAGCTGGGATTCTCTGTCGAGGGGTTGACTTTTTCTCCGATTAAGGGACCGGAGGGAAACATCGAGTATCTTCTCTATGTGAAGAAAGGGAAGGATGCTGCCCGGGCCTTGACGGCGGAAGAGATAACAGCCATGACAGAGCAGGTAGTCGGAGAATCCCACGTGAAGCTGGACAGGGAGGGCATTCTCCCTCCTGAGGCAGGTTCCCCCTTATGATTTGCTTGGAAAGAGACGCATCCCTGTCCTGACTTCGCTCGGGGGTCTGCCGATATCACAAGGCATACTCCCGTCTTCGATGGGGCGCTCCTTAGAATTTACAGAGATATGGAAACAGCAAAGGTTATGCAGAATCATATGTTTAAAAACATCACCCTGATCGTCAATGAGAGTAAGGAGGACGCCCGCCGCTTCGCGGAGCTGCTGCGCTCCTGTTTTCCGGAAGAGGTTTCTCTGCATGCGATCTATCAAAATAACTACGGACCGGAGGCACTGAAAGAGACAGAGCTTCTGATCGTTCTCGGCGGAGACGGCACCATCCTTCAGGCGGCACAGGCACTCCGCGGGAGAGAGATTCCGATTCTCGGCATCAATATCGGACACCTTGGATACCTCACGGAATTATCCCTGGAGGAGGAGATACGCCCTTCCATGAAAAAAGTTATGGCAGGGGAGTATACTCTGGAATCAAGGACGATGCTCTTCGGGAGAGCCATCCGCGGGGGAGAGGAGATTGCGAGGGGACTGTCACTGAATGAGGTGCTCCTTTCAAGACGGGAGGGGGTCCGTATCCTGAGATTCTTTGTGGAGTCGGAGGGCGCTGATCTTGGCAGTATCGCAGCGGATGGTCTCATCGTCGCAACGCCGACAGGATCTACCGCCTACAATCTGTCCGCGGGAGGACCTGTGGCGTCTCCTGACGCCCCCATCTATCTGATGACACCGATCTGTGCCCATGCCTTTCGGGATCAGAGCATCATTTTCCCGGATAGGAAACGACTGCTTCTCACAATGGAATCGGACAACGCGATGCTGTCCTTTGACGGGGACTGCTGCCAGGGACTCAGACGCGGGGATCAGGTGGAGATACGGAGGGCAAGAGAGAAAGTCATTCTCTGTAAAATCAAAAACGAAAGCTTTGTCAAAATACTGCGAGAAAAGATGTCAGGAGGTCATGGATGAAGAAATCAAGACATGAAAAGATCATAGAGTTGATCGAAACCCGGGAAATCGAAACCCAGGAGGAGCTGGTTTCGGCTCTGGAGAAGGAGGGCTATCCGGTGACGCAGGCGACCATTTCCCGGGATATCAAGGAGCTGCATCTGATGAAGATGAGCAGTGCAAATGGGAAACAGCATTACCGCCTGCTTCCGGAGCTGAAGACAGATTCTCTGGACAAGTATAACCGCGTGCTGAAGGAGGGGCTGCTCCGTATGGACAGTGCAGAGAATATCCTGGTGCTCCATACCATGGCAGGGATGGCAAATGCGGTGGCGGCAGCTCTGGACCAGTCGAAGCTTCCGCACATTATGGGCACTCTTGCCGGGGATGATACCGTGATGTGTGTTCTGAAGCACAAGGAGGATGTGGAATATGCGATGGCGGATCTGGAGAGCAGAATTTCGAGGTAAGAGAGTATGCTGCGACAGCTGTATGTAAAAAATCTTGCCCTGATTGAGGAGCTCAGGGTGGAGTTCTCGGAGGGCCTCAATATCCTGACGGGAGAAACCGGTGCCGGGAAGTCCCTCCTTCTCGGCTCTGTCAATCTTGCCCTCGGACAGAAAGCGAATAAGGATATGATCCGCCACGGCAGGGACAGCGCGATGGTGGAGCTGGTATTTTCGGATCTGACGAAGGAAGAGGAAGAGAGACTTCGCGAGCTTGGCGTGGAAGTGGAGGAGGGGCAGCTTATCCTGTACCGGAAAATTGCGGAGAAAAAATCGGAGATCCGTTTAAATGACAGGATTGTAACACTTTCTTTTCTTCGGCAGGTGACGGAGCAGCTGATGGATGTTCACGGGCAGAACGAGCATCAGAGTCTGCTTCGGGAGGGAACGCATCTGGAGATTCTGGATGCCTTTCTGAGCCCCCGCGGCATTATGGCGAAGGAAGCTGTCAAAGCGGCGTATCAGAGCTTTCAGAGGGAAAGAGCCCGTAAGCAGGAGTTTTCTCTTGATGAGAGAGCACGCCTCCGGGAGATGGATATCCTGAAGTACGAAATCTCCGAGATCGAGGAGATTTCTCCGGAAGAGGGAGAGGAGGAGCGTCTTGAGGAGGAGTTCCGTACCCTTTCCCACAGTGAGAATATCGTAAGTGCTCTGGAGGAGGCGGAGGAAGCGCTGGAGCAGAGTGAGATTACCGCAGCGTTAAAACGGGTGGAGTCGGCGGAGACCTATGACAGCACGCTTTCCGATCTGAAGGACAGCCTCTATGACCTGGATGCGATCCTTTCCGACTGCAAGAGAAATATCCGAAGCTATCTTTCCCGGCATGAAGCGAATCCGGAGCGTCTCAGTGAGCTTACGGAGCGTCTCGACAGTATACGGAGGCTTTTTCAAAAGTACGGCAGCAGCGTGCAGCATCTGGCAGAGACGCTGGAAGAAAAGAAAGCACGTCTTCAGACTCTGGAGGATTTTTCCCGGGAAAAGGAGAAGTGGGAGAGCTCCGTACGGGAAAAGGAAGAGAAGCTGCTGGAAGCCTGCACCGCGCTCCGCGAAGAACGAAGGAAGACGGCGAAGACTCTGACAGGGAAGATTAAGGCAGAGCTTCTGGAGATGGGATTTTTGCAGGTGGATCTGAGCATGGCATTTGAAGCACTGAGTGCTCCCGGAGAAAACGGACAGGACAGTGCAGAATTTCTGATCTCCTTAAATCCCGGAGAGCCGCTTCGCCCTCTTCGGGAGGTGGCAAGCGGCGGAGAGCTCTCCCGTATCATGCTTTCCATCAAGACGGTCATGGCAGACAGGGACAGGGTTCCGACCCTTCTTTTCGATGAGGTGGATGCCGGCATCTCGGGACGGACTGCGGAAAAGGTGTCCGAGAAGCTGAAAAAGATTGCGAAAACCCATCAGGTGCTTCTGATTACGCATCTTCCGCAGATCGCAGCAAAGGCGGACCATCATTACCTGATTGAAAAGAGGGTGGAGAAGGGCAGTACACGTACGGAGCTGAGCTGTCTCAGCGAGGAGCAGTCGCTTATGGAGCTTGCGCGTCTGCTTTCCGGTGACAGGGTCACCGACGCAGTGCTTGCCAACGCGAGAGAGCTGAAACGACTTGCGAAGAGCGGGAAAGATGTTTAATATTTAGAAGAATGATGATAGAATCAATATTTCCTTAAAGAACGTTCTGCCGGACGGCGGAAGAGCGAGCAGGAGGAGGCAGCAGATGAAAAACATATTATTTCTGGCGTCGGAAGCAGTGCCTTTTATCAAAACAGGGGGACTTGCCGACGTTGTCGGTTCTCTTCCGAAAACGCTGGACAAAGAGTATTTTGACTGTCGGGTGATGCTGCCGAAGTATATGTGTATCCCCTGGAAATGGAGAGAGCAGCTGGAATATGTTACGCACTTTTATATGGATTATCTGGGGCAGTCCCGTTATGTAGGTGTGCTTAAGGGGGAGTATGAGGGCGTGACCTATTATTTTATTGATAATGAGTCCTATTTCTCCGGAGACAAGCCCTATGGAGACTGGTACTGGGACCTTGAAAAGTTCTGCTTCTTCTGCTATGCGGCGCTTTCCGCTCTGCCTCTTCTGGATTTTCGTCCGAACGTCATTCATTGTCATGACTGGCAGACAGGACTTGTGCCGGTGCTCTTAAAGGATCGTTTCCTGGGAGGCGAATTTTATCGGGGAATCAGGACGGTATTTACGATTCATAACCTGAAATTCCAGGGGGTCTGGGATGTGAAAACCATCCAGCGCTTTACGGAGCTTTCAGACTATTATTTCAGCGTGGATAAGCTGGAGTATAATAAAGACGGGAATCTCTTAAAGGGCGGCATTGTCTATGCGGATGCGATCACCACGGTGTCCGAGACCTATGCGGAGGAAATTAAGATGCCGTACTACGGAGAGGGACTGGAAGGGCTTTTGCAGGCGCGTTCTCATGATCTCCGGGGCATCGTCAACGGGATCGACTATGAAGAGTGGAATCCGGAGACGGATCCGTATATCTGCAAAAATTATCATCAGAGGAATTTCCGGAAGGAAAAGGGCAAGAACAAAAAGTGGATTCAGGAGCAGTGGGGTATGAATGTCGATCCCTCTGTCTTTATGATCGGTATCGTTTCCCGTCTGACCGACCAAAAGGGACTGGATCTTATCGACTATGTGATGGATGAGCTCTGTCAGGACAGGATCCAGTTTGTGGTGCTCGGCACCGGGGAAGAAAAATATGAGAATATGTTCCGCCATTTTGACTGGAAGTATCATGACCGGGTGAGTGCACATATCGGCTATGTCAATGACATCTCTCATCAGATCTATGCCGGCTGCGATGCCTATCTTATGCCCTCTCTTTTCGAGCCCTGCGGACTGTCACAGCTGATTGCGCTTCGCTATGGGACGATCCCGATTGTGCGGGAGACCGGCGGTCTTGCCGATACCGTGGAGCCGTACGATGAGTTCCGGGACAGCGGAACAGGGTTTTCCTTCCGGAATTACAATGCACATGAGATGCTGAGCACCATCCGCTATGCGGAAAGGATCTTCTACGATCGGAAGAGAGACTGGAACAAAATCGTGGACCGTGCCATGCTGAAGGATTATTCCTGGAAGCCGTCAGCATTGAAGTACCAGGAGCTTTATGACTGGTTGATTGGATAGGGAATGAAAGAATTTATCAATAGCTTACTGTCAAACTATATGCTGATGGCGGCGGTGACCGGCTGGCTTGCGGCGCAGCTCATTAAAACGATACTCTATGCCTACCTGAACCACGATTTCCGCCTGGAACGCATGATAGGCTCCGGCGGGATGCCGAGCTCACACTCCTCCACTGTCGTGGCACTTACCACAGCCTGTGCATTTACCAGAGGCGTGGCATCTCCTCTGTTTGCGATCTGCACGATCTTTGCCATCGTTGTCATGCACGATGCGGCGGGAGTGCGTCTGGAGACAGGAAAACAGGCGGTAATCCTGAACAAGATCCTTCTGGAGAATCCCTTTGACTGGAAGGGGGAGGAGTTCGAGAAAAAGCTGAAGGAGTATGTGGGACATACCCCCCTGCAGGTGCTTATGGGGGCGATACTTGGCTTTGTGACGGCGCTCGTTGTCGGTGCATTTTTCTGACCGCTTTCATGTAAATCAGGATAGGAGAAGAATTGCTGCATTTTATCGAAAATCAGAGGGAAGGCAGGGAAGAACGAAAGAAGGGAGGAAACAGCCGGGATTTCCTGCTGCTTCCCTTTCTTCTTTTGTGCTCTCTTGTTCTGTCTGCCTGCAAAGGTGTCGAGATTACCGGAAAAACGGAAAATGTGAACGGATATCCGGAGCAGCAGGCGATGCTGGTGATAGGCTGTGAGAGGAACCGCTATCAGGCGTTGTTCTCCGACAAGATCTGGGATCTGCCGGTGGAGGGTGAGACAGAGAAGGAGTACGGCTCTTATTTCATCGCCAAGGAAAAGGAATTCCTGCAAAATATCATGACACTGAATATGATGGCAAAGGAGAAGGGAATCACGGTCAATTCCGTGGAGCTGGAAGTGCTCAGAAGCGCGGCGAAAATCTTCTATGACGGGATGAGCGAGCAGGATAAGGAGTATTTTCATAAGCCCACGGTGGGGGACATCCTTGTCATGTATGAGGCCTACTACACTGCGGAAAAGATGGGAGAGTCCCTGCTGTCCGCTGCCAATGAGGAAATCGCGGATGCGGATGCCAAGGTGATCGAGGTGCAGAGAATCGTGATTTCAGATCGGGCAAAGGCGGAGCGGGTGCATGAGGCGGCGATCCGGGAGGGGGCGGATTTCTCTCAGATTGCAAGACAGAACACGGAGGATCCCGACATTGACATCACGATAGCGAGAGACTTGGCGAAGGATGCCGTACAGCAGGCAGCGTTTCAGCTCCGCAGGGGAGAGGTTTCCGATGTGCTCCAGCAGGACGGTAAGTTCTATATCCTGAAATCTGTGGACGATTATGACGCTGCAAAGACGAAGGAGAGAAAAACCAGACTCGAGAGGGCAATGAAAACGGAGGCATTCCAGGAGGGATTTGGCGCATACCAGAGTCAGCATATCATCCGCTTCCGGGAGGAGTTCTGGAAACAAATTTCTGTGCGTGACGGTGAGGGAAGTACCAAGGATGATTTTTTCCTGATCTATCAGGATGCGGTGGAAAAGCTGGAGGAGAAGTAGAGGGCAGGGGAAGTAGCTGCAGTGTATACCGATGCGGAAGAGTATCCCCGAAAATTTCAAAAGAGCGTACCGGAGAAGCTGCCGGTATGCTCTTTTTTAGAAGAGAAAGGAAGATCTGCTTTTTGGTGCCGTGGTATAAATAGCGGCTTCAAAAAGAAAGGCCTGAGGTAGAAAAGAGAGCAGGAAACAGGAGGGAACGGGTCAGAGGGCGATGACGATGCCGCGATTTCCGGCATAGACCGTGGTGACCCCCATTGCCTCCGTAATCACAATATCCGTAAACGGTGCACAGGAAAGAAGATATTCCTTTACCTCTTCTGCTCTGTCCCGGTCGTTGACATGGCTGATGACACAGCGCAGCCGCTTGGCCTGCTCCGGTCCTCCGGCGCGCTGTACCGCGTGCTCGGCCATCGAGCGGAGTGCATTTTTCATTCCCCGCTTCTGGTCGATCTTGATGATGACGCCATGCTCCGCACTCATAACAGGCTTGATGTTCAGTGCAGAGGCGAGCAGCGCCTTTACCATGGAAAGGCGCCCGTTTTTTCGCAGCGTATCAAGACTCTCCAGAACGAAGTAGGTTCTCATGCGCTGTATTTTTTCCGCGAGATAAGAGGATACTTCTTCAAAGCTCTTTCCCTCCGCCTTCATCGTCTGGATGTCAATGCAGAGATTGGTTTCTCCGGCAGCAGCGCTGTCGGAGCCGAATACCCGGATCTTTTTTCCCATCCTGTCAGGATGATGCTCCTCAAAGAGAGACAGTCCGACCATGGCGGACTGGTAGCTCCCGGAGAGCTGCTCCGAGAGTGTCACGATATAGACTTCCGGGGCGTCCGCCGCCTCGATTGCCTTACAATATGCCTCCGGACTCGGGCAGGCGGTTTTGGGACCGACAGGGGAAGCGGCGACCCGCTGAAGGAAGTCCTTCTGATCGAAGTGCTCGTCATCCATCACACTGTAGCTGCCGAGCTCGAGAGTCAGGGGGATAATCTCAAAACAGGGGCTTTGTTTCATTGCCTCCGTAAAATCAGAGCAGGAATCGCCGATTACCTTATAATTTAACATTGCATTTTCCTCACATGGTTTTTAATACCACTTATTATAGCCTCAGGAACCGATCTGTCAATGAAGGAAAAGGGAAGGGATCAGGGAAGGAGCAGCCGGAGCTAAGGGGAACAGAACCGAAAACAGAAGAGGGATTTTTCGGGGAAGAAGGCGGCTGTTTACGGAATTGTAAGCAATTCATCTCGGAAAGAGCTTTATTTCCCCGTGAGTTTTCGTTATGATTACGGGGACGATAAACATTTACAAAGGAGCAGATATGGGACTGTTAAAAGTAGGTTTCGGTGCAGCGAACAGTGTTCTGGCAGATCAGTGGAGAGAATATTTTTACTGTGATTCTCTTTCCAACGATGTGCTGATGATGAAGGGAGTAAAGCGCGTCACCGGCCGCAGCGGCAACACCAGGGGCTCGGACAACATTATCTCGGACGGTTCTGTCATTGCCGTCAATGAGGGGCAGTGTATGCTGATCGTCCAGCAGGGTGCGATTGCGGAGATGTCGGCAGAGCCGGGAGAGTTTGTTTTTGACAACAAGTCCCAGCCCTCCATCTTCCGCGGAAACCTGATGGAGTCTGTAGAGGGCTCCTTCAGAAATTTCGTAAGACGTGTGGGCTTCGGTGCGGATACCGGCACGGACGAGAGAGTTTACTTCTTTAATACCAAGGAGATTCTTTCCAACCGCTTCGGAACCGTCCAGCCGATACCGTTCCGTGCGATTGATACCAATATCGGTCTGGATATGGATATCTCTCTTCGGATGCACGGAGAATACTCCTACAAGATGGTAGATCCTGTTCTTTTCTATAAGAATGTTGCCGGCAATGTAACGGAGCAGTACTCCAGAGACATGATTGATTCTCAGCTGAAGACAGAGCTTCTGTCCGCACTTCAGCCGGCACTTGCCAGGGTTTCCAGGGACGGCGTGCGTTACAGCCAGATTCCTGCCCATACGGAGGAGATCAGCAATGCGCTGAATGAAGAGCTTTCCACAAAGTGGAGAGGGCTCCGCGGGATTCAGATCGTTTCCTTCGGCATCGCCTCCGCCAATGCGTCCGAGGAGGATGAGGCGACCATCAAGCAGCTGCAGAAGGCAGCCGTTTTCCGTACACCGGATATGGCAGCCGCCAATCTGACAGCCGCACAGGCACAGGCAATGCAGGATGCCGCCAAGAATCCGAATGCCGGACCGATGATGGCATTTGCCGGGATGAATATGGCGGCACAGGCAGGCGGCGTCAATGCCGGACAGCTTTTTGCCATGGCAAATGCGAACGCGGTACAGGCTCCGCAGCCGGCACCGACTACACCGGCACCGACAGCACCGACGCCGACAGCAGCGCAGGGAGCCGCAGCTGTCGAAGCACAGAGCGCTGCCGTATCCGGCAGCACAGAGACATGGACCTGCGAATGCGGACATGTCAACAGCGGGAAATTCTGCTCCGACTGCGGAAAGCCGCGTCCCGCCCGGAAGATTCTCTGCCCGAAGTGCGGCTACAGCGAGGACATGAGTGATCATCCTTCCAGGTTCTGCCCGAACTGCGGAGAGAAGCTGTCTTAAAGGCTTCCGGAAGCCGCACTGGCAGCGGAAGGAGTCCTCGGGGGAAACTTGTTCAGAAAAAGCAGTGAGAGCGTCTCCGCACAGGAGGCGCTCCCGTTATATTTGAGATTGACGATGAGAAAGGAAACCATGTTAAACCATATCGTTGCGATAGCGCAGACAGAGATCGGCTCCGAGGTGAAGGAAGTGGCCGAGGTGCTCAGCAAACCCAGCTTCTGGAGTCATCTGAAGGACAGTGCCGTCAATGCCGGAGAAAAGCTCCTGCTTGCACTTGTGATCTTTGTGATCGGACGTCTTCTGATCCGGGCACTGATGGCGTTTGTGATGAAGCTTTCCAGTCTCCGGCAGTCCGATCCGACGGTGCAGCACTTTCTCCATAACTTCATTGAGACCGTTCTCTATGTGATTCTGATCATTTCCCTGGTCAATCTCCTCGGCATTCCGATGGCATCCATCATTACCGTACTGGCATCCTGCGGTGTCGCAATCGGTCTGGCGATGCAGGGGGCATTGGGGAATATCGCAGGCGGTCTGATGCTTCTTTTTTTTCATCCTTTCAAAGCCGGAGACTACATCAAAGCTTCCGATGTGGAGGGAACGGTCGCCGGAATCAGTCTGGTATATACGGAGCTGCTCTCTGTGGATCATAAGAGGATCACGATTCCGAACGGAAGCCTGATGAATGCCAATGTAGTAAACTATTCGATACAGCAGCACAGAAGAGTGGATATAGAATTTAAGATCGGCAGGGAGGCAGATCTCGCCAAGGTGAAAGACCTCATGCGGGCGGAGATGAAGAAGAATACTCTGGTGCTTCAGGAAAGGGACAATTTTGTCGGTCTTACCGGCGCAGGCGAGGGAAGCCTCACTGTGACGAGCCGTTCCTGGTGTCTGACAAAGGACTACTGGACACTTTATTCCCAGCTCTATGAGGGGATTACAGAAAGATTCCGGAAAGAGGGGATTCCTCTTCCGGCAGTGAGAATCACGAAGCTCGGATAAAAGAAAAAAACTATTTTGGGAAACACGGATTCGGGGGACCCGGAGAAAAATTTCAATGGGCATTCGTGTCGACTCTTCGGGCGGCAATCTTGGAATACATGATCTTCTGGGCGGAGTAGATACCGTAGTTTCCGGAGAAGAGATAGCTGACGGCAACTGCCATGAAGAAGTAGGTGGAGGCATTGAAGCCGAAGAGCTCGCAGCTGATAAGGAGGCTGGCAATGGGGCAGTTCGTCACACCGCAGAAGATACATGCCATGCCGATGGCGGAGAAGAGCGCCGGATCCAACCCGAAGAGCACGGCAAAAGCATGACCGAAGGTGGCGCCGATAAAGAGGGAGGGGACGATCTCACCGCCCTGAAAGCCGCCGGCGAGAGAAATCGCGGTGAATATGATTTTCAGGAGGAAGGCGCCGAGGAAGAGCCGGAACCCCGGATCCTGCACACAGCTCTTGATCACGGACATTCCGGTGCCGTTATAGTTCTGGTTACCAACCAGCAGGGACAGGAGGAGGATCGTCGCGCCGGAAACGGCAGCTCTCAGATAACGGTTTCGGAGAAATTCGGCGAAGAGATGCTTTGCCCTGTGAACCGCAACGGAAAAGAGAATGCTGACAAGGGAGCAGAGCACCGCGAAGACGATGGCGATGAGGGCGGTGCGGACGCTGAAACCCGAAATTTCCTGAATCGCCAGATCTTCTGCGTCCGTTACCAGAAAGCTGGCGAGCCAATGCGCCGTCAGCGCGGAAATCACGCAGGGTACGAGAGAGGAATAGTACATGAGCCCGACAGTGCTGATTTCCATGGAGAAAACCGCGGCAGCGAGAGGGGTACCGAAGAGCGCGGAAAAAGAAGCACTCATGCCGCACATGATAATGATACGGCGGTCGTCAGGGTTCATGTGTACCAGACGTCCGACAGCATTACCCATGGAGCCGCCGATCTGGAGCGCTGCTCCCTCCCGTCCGACGGAGGCACCGGCAAGGTGGGATATGAGACTCGAAAGAATAATGAGCGGTGTCATACGAAGCGGCACCCGATTTCCCTCATGGATGGCGTCGATGACGAGATTGGTACCCTTGGGCTGCGGAACGCCCAGGAGCCGATAGTAGAAGACGATTACAGTTCCGGCGAGAGGGAGCAGACAGAGAAGTAGGGGATGTTCCCTGCGAAGCTCAGTAACGAAGGTTACTCCGTTGGCAAATTCGGCGGCGACAAAGCCGACCAAAATGCCGGAGAGGATGCCGAAAATGATCCATTTGATTCCATTCAGGTAAAGATGAGCGACATGCTTTGCGTATTCTTTCTGCGCTGAAAAATCCATAACTCCCCCGGGCTGCCTCTGACTTTTGTGATTCTCTGCTGCCGGACAGTTTTTACGGAGCCTTGCTTTGCGGACTGCGTCGTCCCGGCTGTTCCGGCAGAAAAGCATCACAGGATACGATCAAAGTTTAGCCAAGTTTGAAAAGCTTGTAAAGTGCGGGAAAGGGAAGGGCCTTTTATGATGATGACTCTGACGGAGGAGCTGCTTTAAAAGCACTTTAAGACTTGACAAGCCGAGACAGATTCACTAAACTTTACGGGAAAAGAGGCAATGATGGTGTTTTGAAGAATCGGTTCTTCCGAAAGAGAGTGGCTGCGATACGCTGCAAGCAGCCTCGGTTCCCGATTCGGAGCCTTCGCACCGGAGCCGTACAGGGGAAGGTCCATAGCCGACCGGTAGTCTGTGCCGTGACTGCGCGTTAAGCAGAAGAGTGCCCGGAGATTCCGGGAAGATGGGTGGTACCGCGATGTTTTCGTCCCTGTATGCTTGTGCATACGGGGATTTTTATTTTCACAGGCAGCAATCCGGACCATCCCTCGCATTGATATCATGAAAGGAAAGCCATGGGAAACGAGAAGTTACAGGAGCTTAAAGCGCGTGCGGAAGAGTTCATCAGAACAGCCTCCGACAAGAATGCCCTCGCGGAGGCGAGAGTGCAGTTCCTTGGGAAGAAGGGAGAGATTACCTCCCTCTTAAAGTCCATGAAGGAACTGCCGGCAGAGGAAAGACCGAAGTTCGGGCAGATGGTAAATGATATCCGTGTGCAGGTGGAGGATAGCCTCGGCAGGAAACTCCGGGAGATGGAGAAGACGGCAAGGGAGGCGAAGATCAAGGCAGAGACCATCGATGTCACTCTCCCGGCAAAGCGGATCCCGTATGGTCATGCACATCCGAATACCAGAGCGCTTGAGGAGGTCGAGAGAATCTTCATTGGCATGGGCTATGAAGTGGTAGAGGGTCCGGAGGTAGAGTATGACATCTACAACTTTGAGAAGCTCAATATCCCGAAGGGACATCCGGCACGGGATGAACAGGATACCTTCTATATCAATGATTCCATTCTTCTCCGTACCCAGACCTCCTCCGTGCAGGCACGGATCATGGAGCAGGGGAAGCTTCCGATCCGTATGATCGCGCCGGGCAGAGTGTTCCGTTCGGATGCGGTGGACGCGACACATTCTCCCTCTTTCCACCAGATCGAGGGACTCGTGATCGATAAGAATGTCAGCTTTGCGGATCTGAAGGGAACACTGGATCTTTTCGCGAAAGAGCTTTTCGGTGCGGACACCAAAACGAAGCTTCGTCCGCATCATTTCCCGTTTACAGAGCCGTCTGCCGAAGTGGACGTCTCCTGCTTCAAGTGCGGCGGAAAGGGCTGCCGTTTTTGCAAGGGAGAGGGCTGGATTGAGATTCTCGGCTGCGGCATGGTGCATCCTCATGTGCTGGAGATGTGCGGCATCGACCCGAACGAGTATCAGGGCTTTGCCTTTGGCGTAGGTCTGGAGAGAATTGCACTTCTTAAGTACGAGATTGATGACATGCGTCTCCTGTATGAGAATGACGCGAGATTCCTGGAGCAGTTCTGAAGAAAGGAAGGACAGAATATGAATACCTCTTTAAATTGGCTGAAAATGTACGTGCCGAGTCTTTCCTGTACGCCGAAGGAATTTACTGACGCTATGACACTGTCGGGGACCAAGGTGGAGACCTGTAATCTGCTGGATAAAAACCTTCATAAGATTGTAACCGGAAGAATTCTTTCGATCGAAAAGCACCCGGATGCGGAAAAGCTTGTGATCTGTCAGCTGGATATCGGAGAAAAGGAGCCGGTGCAGATCGTGACGGGAGCTTCCAACATGAAGGAGGGTGATACTGTGCCAGTTGTTCTGGACGGCGGAAAGGTTGCCGGAGGGCATGACGGCGGGGCACTTCCGGAGGAGGGCATCACAATCAAGGCAGGAAAGCTTCGCGGCATCCCGAGCAACGGTATGATGTGCTCTATCGAGGAGCTCGGATCTTCCCGGGAATTCTATCCGGAAGCGCCGGAGTCAGGACTTTATATCTTCCCGAAGGGGACAGAAGCCGGGCAGGATGCCGTAGCGCTTCTCGGTCTGCATGACGCGATTCATGAGTACGAGATTACCTCCAACCGTGTGGATTGCTACTCTGTGCTTGGGATTGCCAGAGAAGCAGCAGCTACCTTTGACACGACCTTCTGTATGCCGGAGGTTCCGAAGACCGGGAATGAGGAAAGGGTAGAGGACTACCTCACTGCCAGGGTGGAGGATCATGAGCTTTGCTCCCGCTATACAGCCCGTGTCATCAAGGACATTACCCTTGCCCCTTCTCCCGCATGGATGCAGAGATGCCTCGCCAGTGCCGGAATCCGTCCGATCAACAATCTTGTGGACATTACCAATTATGTGATGCTGGAGTATGGACAGCCGATGCACGCCTATAATTACGACAGAATCCGCGGATATGAGATTATCGTGAGGCGCGCGGAGGAGAACGAAACCTTCATGACACTGGACCGTGAGGAGCGGGAGCTGGACAGCTCGATTCTCACGATTCGCGACAGGGACGGCGCGATCGGCCTTGCCGGGATTATGGGGGGAGAGAACTCCAAGATTACCGATGAGGTGAAGACCGTGGTGCTGGAGGCGGCCTGCTTTGACGGTACCAATATCCGCCTTTCTGCCCGCAGAGTAGGAGAGAGAACGGAGGCCAGCGCCTATTTTGAGAAGGGGCTGGACCCGAATCTTGCCGGGCAGGCGATGGACCGTGCCTGTGCTCTCGTAGAGGAGCTTCATGCCGGAACCGTCATTGGCGGGATGATCGATATCTATCCGGAAAAGAGAAAGCCGTCTGTGGTGCACTGCAAAATCTCTGCGATCAATCGTCTTCTCGGTACGAGTCTTACGGCGGAGGAGATCACTTCTTATCTTCACAGAGTGGAGCTGATGACCGTGCTAGAGGGAGAGGAGCTGACGGTTACGGTGCCGACCTTCCGTCAGGACATTCACAGAATGTGCGATGTGGCAGAGGAGGTGGCACGCTTCTATGGCTACGCGAGGATAGAAAGCTCTCTCCCCTCCGGCTCCGCTGCCGGACGTCTTGCCCCGGATCTTGCGGTCAATGAAGAGACCCGTCATATCGTGCAGTCTCTCGGCTTCTCACAGGCATATCATTACAGCTTTGAGTCCCCGAGGGTTTATGACAAGCTGCTCTTTTCTAAGGATGCGAAGGAGCGGCAGCAGATTCGGATTCAGAATCCGCTGGGAGAGGATTTCTCTGTGATGCGTACCACTTCCGTGAACGGGATGCTCAATTCCCTGTCCAGCAACTTCAACCGCCGCAACAAGGACGTGAAGCTCTACGAGATGGCGAATATCTATCTCCCGAAGGCTCTGCCTCTTTGCGAGCTTCCGGATGAACGTATGACGCTGACGCTCGGATCTATCGGAGAGGGGGATTTCTTCACCCTGAAGGGACAGGTGGAGACGTTGCTTTCGATTCTCGGATTGAAGGAGCGCTTCTTCTATCAGGCGGACTGTGCACAGCCCTTCCTGCATCCGGGACGTAAGGCGGATATTCTCTATCAGGGAGAGATCATCGGATACCTCGGGGAGGTACATCCGGAGGTGCTTCGGAACTACAGCATCGGAGAGAAGGCATACCTTGCCGTCATTGACATGAAGATGGTTTATCCGTATGTCAATGCGGATATCAAGTATACACAGGTTGCCCGTTTCCCGGCAGTGAGCCGTGATTTCTCCATGCTGGTACCGCACAGCGTCAGCGCGGGAGAGATCGAGTCGATTCTCATCCAGCGCGGTGGGAAGCTTCTCGAGAAGGCAGAGCTCTTTGACGTCTATGAGGGAGAACAGGTGCGGAAGAACTATAAGTCCATGGCATATACCGTCACCCTCCGCGCCAGGGATCATACCCTGAGCGAGGAGGAGATCAGTGCCGCTGTGAAGAAGATTCTGAACGGACTGGAGAGTCTGGGCATCAGTCTTCGTTCCTGAGCTGCCGTCATCGGGATGGCAGTAAAAATCCCTTCATTGCTTCTGGTGCTGAAGGGAATTTTGAAAGCTGAAGTCTGGGGGGGTGCTGAAGCCCCCCTTTTTAAAAGCCTTTATCATCAGATATTAGAGACACGATGCTTAAATTCCCTTTCCAGTTCCCGTCTCTGTGCCTTTTTCTTCAGATCTTCCCGTTTATCATAGTTTTTCTTCCCTCTGCAAAGTCCGATTTCCACCTTGACCTTCGAGTTTCTCCAGTAGACCCGGAGGGGGATGAGGGCATAGCCCTGCTCCCTCTGCTTGCCGATCAGCCTTCGAATCTCGGATTTATGCAGAAGCAGTTTTCTGGTGCGAAGTGGATCCTTATTAAAAAGGTTTCCTTTTTCATAGGGATTGATGTGCATACCGAAAATACTGATTTCCTCGTCTTTTACGAGACAGTAGGCTTCCTTGATGGAGCACTGCCCGAGGCGGAGAGATTTGACCTCGGTCCCCACCAGGGCGATGCCGCATTCGAAGCTCTCTTCCACAAAGTAGTCATGATATGCTTTTTTGTTGCCTGCAATTTGTTTTGTGCCTTCTGACATAGCCGTCTCCGTACTCTTTTTCGTTGAAATTTTTCGGTATAATGTGCGATCTGTCCCGGCATCATTGCCTCGTGCTGCTGCATGGCGTACCGGCAAGCCGGAGCTTCCGCTGAGGAAAAGTTCCCTGCGGTAACTGATTTTGATAGTATCATCATCAGAATACCAAATCCATAGAAAATGTACAGACTGCGGAAGCGGAATTTTGGGGGACAGGGAAAGGAGTTATTGTGGGCGGAGGGATGCTTTAAAAAGCTTCCTCCGGCGCTTCACAGAGCAGGAAGTCGATGGTCCTTGTGAGCTTATCGACATTGGCAACCCTGATATGTACGGGTTCTCCCAGATGGAAGTTTCTCCCGCTGCGTTCGCCTCGAATCTCCATACCAGCTTCATCGAAAATAAAATAGTCACGTTTCATGCTGCGGAGGGAAATCATTCCCTCGATGGTATTCGGAAGCTCTACATAGATGCCGTAGCCGGTCATTCCTGAGATGATGCCGTCAAATTCTTCGTGTAGATGGGAAAGCATATACTCACATTCCTTCAGCCGGTTGCAGTCCCTCTCGGCGTCCTCGGCACGCCGCTCCAGCCGGGAGCTTTCCTTTGCCACCTCCGGGAGGAGCTTTTGATAATGTGCTTCCCGCGCGTCAGTAAGTTCGTGGGAGAGAAGCTCATGCAGAATTCGATGAATCTGGAGATCCGGATAACGGCGGATTGGTGAAGTGAAGTGGGTATAATACCTTGCTGCCAGTCCGAAATGTCCGAGACACTCTGTCTCATACCTTGCCTGCTTCATGGAACGAAGTGCCATTGTTTTCAGGACAGGCTCCTCCGGGCGTCCCTCAATCTTTTTCAGGAGCCTCTGGAGCTCTCTGGGACGGATATTTTCCGGATCCCTGACCCGGAGATGGTGTCCGAAGCCGGATACCATGAGGGAGAGTTTTTCCCATTTCTCATTGTCCGGGGCTTCGTGAACACGATAGAGGAAAGGGAGATGCTGCCAGAAGATGCTTTCTGCGACGCATTCATTTGCCGCCAGCATGAAGTCCTCAATGATCTGATTGCTTTCCTGCCGCTCCGCGGGAAGGATATCCCTGACCTTTCCGTTTTGGTCGAGGAGGATTTTTGCCTCAGGGAAATCAAAGTCGATGCCGCCGCGTTTCTCCCGTTTTTTTCGGAGGAGGAGAGAGAGCGCATGCATCTGCTCGAGAAGCTTCTGATAGGGGCGGTAGGATTCGAGTGTCTCTTCGTTCCCTGGCTCCTCTCCGTTTAGTATGGCATGAACGGTATGATAGCTCATTCTTTTATCGGAGTGGATAACCGACTCTGCGATTTCCGAGTCGAGAAGCTCCCCCTTTTCGGAAAACAGCATTCTGCAGCTCATGGTGAGCCGGTCTGTGCCTTCGTTTAAGGAACAGATTCCGTTGCTGAGCGCTCTCGGAAGCATCGGGATGACGCGGTCTACGAGATACACCGAGGTTCCGCGGCGCAGGGCCTCCTCGTTGAGAAGAGAGTGCTCCCGGACATAGTAGGAGACATCCGCAATATGAACATAAAGGGTATACTGCCGCTTCTCTTCGTCATATTCGAGGGAGATGGCATCATCCAAATCCTTCGCGTCCTCGCTGTCGATGGTAATGGTGGGGAGAGCACGGTAATCGTGAGAACGGCGCCTTTCGATTTCTTCCGCCGACGGTTCTTCCGGGACAGCTGCCGCTTCCTGCATAACTTCTTTGGGAAACTCCTCCGGCAGCTGATGGGAGCGGACGACAGACAGGATATCCACACCGGGATCACTGACATGGCCGAGAATCTCTGTGATGATACCTTTGGAGGAGCTGCCGCTCTTTTCGTATCCGGTAATGGTGCAGACCACTTTGTGTCCGGTAACGGCTCTGAGGTCCTTGCCCTTCGGGATAAAAATATCGGAAGTCAGCCTCGGGTCATCCGGAATTACAAATCCATACTCCCTGTTTTTCTGATAGATGCCGACGACCTGACTGGTGTGGCGTTTCAGAATCCGGGTGATTTTTCCCTCTGCTGAAGCATCCTTCCTGGATTTTCTGACAATGAGGACATGCACTTCATCCTCGTTCATGGCACTGCCGGTATCCTTTTCCGGGATGAAAACGTCCCGCTCCCTTCCTTCGAGAGAGACAAAGCCGAAGCCGCGGGGATTCCGATGAAAGATGCCGACCTGGGTAAAATTCTCCTTTCTGCCGTATTTTCCATGGACGGAGATCCCGATCCTGCCTTCCGCAACAAGCTCCGACAAGATTTCGGAAAAGGCGGATTTTTCCGCCTTCGGGACGCCGAGAAAGTGCGCCATCTCCTTTTCCTTCATGGGAGTATAGAATTTTTCCTGTACCAGAGCTTCTACAATTCCCTTTAATTTCTCATGTTGATCATTACGCATAAATTTCTTTCTGTGCAGACTGCACTTAATACATGACCTTTGATTCTGCCTCGCTCATCCCGGTTTCGCAATGTCCGTCCAATCCTCACGCCGGCAGGGGATTTCGTTACTGCCCGCGAAAAAAAGACCCTGCGCGACAGGGCCTCATGAAGCATTTTGAATCCTGCGGGAATCCCGCGGTTTCCCGGCTTACCAGATGATATCCAGTACGAGAGCAATCATAAAGAATGCGATGGCTGCATACTTTGTGAACTTCTCCAGATTTCCTTCCATGGAACGGCCGCGGTTCTTTGACCAGTAGGTATCTGCGACACCGGAGAGCGCACCGAGTCCCTGACTCTTTCCCTCCTGCATCAGAATGATCGCGGACAGTGCAATGCCAAGTAATACAAACAAAATCACAAGAATAATCTTCATGTGGATCCTCTTTCACTCAAAACGAACCTTATAACTACGAGACTATAGCATGGAATCCGGGGAAGCGCAAGGCTTTCTGTGCAGTCTCTCCAGAAGCGCGGTGCTCTCCAGGGTGGAGTAGAGCAGGGAGAAGCCTGCTGTCGTTCTGTCAGTGAGCAGTCCCTTCGCCTTCAGTCTGCGGCGAAGCTGCTTCGAGGTACCGTCTGCGCCGTCAAAAAAACGAACTTCATAATTCAGCGCTCTGGTGATCTGCTTTTGCAGGAAGAGGAAGTGGGTGCAGCCGAGAACAACCGCATCCATATGATTTTGAATGGTACCGTCGGATTTTTTACGGTAGGGCTCGAGGATTTCCCTTAAATAGTCCGTCATCTCCGGACTGTTTTCTTTTCCGGCTTCCAGAAGCCGTACCAGCCTCGGTGCCGGGACAGGGTAGAGCTCTGCGACCTGCCGCTGAATCCGGATCAACTCCTTTACACGGTTTCCTGCCAGGGTGGATTCTGTGGCAAGCACGAGAACGTGAGGGTTTTCAAGCTGAATATTGGCAGCCGGTTTGACCGCAGGCTCCATGCCGACAATAATCAGCTCCCGGTATTTTTCCCGGAGGAAGCCGGCTGCCGCCTGTGTCGCGGTATTGCAGGCGATGACCACCGCCTTGACGCCCTTTTCCATCAGAAAGTTCAGATTCGCCTCGGACAGTGTCCGGATTTCTTCCGTGCTTTTCTCGCCGTAGGGAGCATTCTTCTGATCTCCCAGAAAGACAAAGTTTTCATGAGGGAATTTTTTTTCGAGCACATTCAGGATACTGATGCCGCCGACACCGGAGTCGAAAACACCGATAGGAGAATTCTGATCGTACATAGTGCCTCCTGTTTTGAAAAGGGATGGGGATAGGTATGCAAAAAGTATAGCACATTGCAATTTCATAAGGAAACTTTTATACTTTTTTAAAAACAGACAGTAGGGAGGAAGTTCTCTTGAAAAGTGAAGAGAAGATCAGCGTACAGGAGCTGATCGAAAAGGAAGATCTTGTCAATCTTACGCCGGAGCTTGACACAGAGCATATTTATATGAAGATTCCCGATGTGAATCGACCGGCGCTTCAGCTCACCGGTTTTTTTGACCAGTTTGATTCTGAGCGTGTACAGCTGATCGGAAATGTCGAGACAGCCTATCTCATGACCATGGATAAGCCGGCGCGGCATGCGAGATATGAGCAGATCACCAGATATCCGATTCCCTGCATCATTTACTGCCGGGGTATCGAGCCGGATTCCTGTATGCTGGAGGCGTGCAGAGCGGCGGGGATTCCCCTTCTTTCCAGTCAGCGTCCGACTACAGAGCTGGAGGGTGAGATTATCCGCTGGCTGAAGGTGAAGATGGCACCGATGATCACTGTGCACGGCGTCCTTGTGGATGTCTATGGCGAAGGCGTTTTAATCACCGGTGATTCCGGCATCGGAAAATCGGAGGCAGCGCTGGAGCTTGTCAAACGCGGGCATCGTCTGGTGGCGGATGATGTGGTGGAGCTCCGGAGAGTGTCGGATGCGTCTCTGGTCGGAAGCGCGCCGGCGGTCACCAAGAATTTTATCGAGCTCCGCGGCATCGGCATCATCGACATCAAACAGATCTTCGGGGTGGAATCGGTCAAGGATACGCAGAATATTAACCTTATTATCAATCTTGAGGAGTGGTCCAGGGAAAAGGACTATGATCGTATGGGCTTGCAGGACCACTACAAGAATTTCCTCGGAAAAGAAATCCTCAGCTACGATATCCCGATTCGTCCGGGGCGGAATGTTGCCATCATTGTCGAGTGTGCCGCAGTCAATAACCGTGCCAAGAAGATGGGCTATAACGCAGCGAAGGTGCTTTATGACCGTGTCACCAGGAATATGCAGAACAGTTAAGGAAGAGCCATGAGGGTACTGAAACACGAAAGTCTGAAGAAACATACCAGCTTTAAAATCGGCGGAGAGGCGGCGGTCTTTGTGGAACCGGGCAATGCGGCGGAGCTTCAGAAGCTCCTGCCGTATCTGAAAAAGGAGGGGATGCCCTATAGAATCCTTGGAAACGGCAGCAATGTTCTGGTGTCGGATCAGGGGGTGGAAGAGCTGATCATCCATATCGGAAAGGAGCTTTCCCGTATGGAGATTCTGAAGGGGACGGAAAAAGTCACCGTCAGGGATCAGGAGCTTCTCCGGGATAAGAAGAAACCGCTGATTTTTACGATTTTTGAAGCGGAAGCCGGTGCAAGTCTGGCGCAGGCGGGAAAGTATCTTCAGAAGCACGGCTACAGCGGTTTTGAGGAGCTTTCCGGGATTCCTGGTTCGGTCGGCGGTGCGGTGGTAATGAATGCCGGTGCCTACGGCAGGGAAGTGAAGGATATTCTGCTTTCCGCTACGGTTCTGGACAAGAAGGGAGAAGCGCTTATTCTGTCCGGGGAGGAGCTGGAGCTTTCCTATCGACATTCTATTATCGAAAAAAAAGGCTATGTGGTACTGTCTGCCAGGTTTATTGTGGAGTATGGCGATGCGGAAACCGTCAGAGAAAGGATGGCAGAGCTGCAGAAGAAACGGCGGGAGAAGCAGCCGTTTCGTTATCCGTCCGCCGGTTCCACGTTTAAACGCCCGGAGGGACATTTTGCGGGGCAGCTGATCGAGGAGGCGGGACTGCGCGGCATGAAGGTCGGGGACGCACAGGTTTCGGAAAAGCACTGCGGCTTCGTTATTAACCGGGGCAATGCTGCGGCAAAGGATGTGATGCTTTTAATCAGAAAGATACAGAAGGCAGTGAAGAAGCAGTCAGGAGTGACGCTGCAGCCGGAGGTGAAGCTTTGGGGAAACTTCTGATTGTGACAGGGATGAGTGGTGCCGGAAAGACGATCGCACTTAAATCCCTGGAGGATATGGGCTTTTACTGTGTGGATAATCTGCCGATTTCTCTGGTGGAGCAGTTTGCGGTACTGGTTTCGGAGCGGGAGGAGGAAGCGGCTCT
Source organism: uncultured Oribacterium sp. (assembly GCA_963545355.1). Classification (GTDB taxonomy): domain Bacteria; phylum Bacillota; class Clostridia; order Lachnospirales; family Lachnospiraceae; genus Oribacterium. The sequence goes on from CAUUIW010000013.1 coordinate 45,110, forward strand.
GGGGATTGATATCCGCTCCGGCAGGGATCTTCCGCTGCTTTCCTCCATTTTTTTACAATGGAAAAAGAAGGGCAGCATCGATTTTTCCATCTTGTTTCTGGACTGCCGGGATGAGGTCCTTCTGAAGCGCTATAAAGAGACGAGACGTGCGCATCCGTTGAGCCGGGACGGGAGAATCGAGACCGGGATACGGGCAGAAAGAAGGGCGCTGGAGTGGCTGAAGGACAGTGCTGATCATATCATTGATACTTCCTACCTCCTGACCAGAGAGCTTCGTGGTCAGTTGCATGACATCTATGTGAAGGATCAGAACTATGAGGATCTTCAGGTGACGATACTGTCCTTCGGCTTTAAATACGGGATTCCGGAGGATTGTGACCTGCTCTTTGACGTGCGTTTTCTGCCGAATCCCTACTATGTCTCAGAGCTGAAGCAGGAGACAGGGAAGAATCCTCTGGTGCGGGACTATGTGATGAGTGACGGTGCTGCCGCCGTTTTTCTGGAGAAGCTGACGGACATGCTTGCCTTTCTGCTTCCGAGATATATCCGGGAAGGAAAAAATCAGCTGGTGGTCGGGGTCGGATGTACGGGGGGAAAGCACCGCTCGGTCACCATTGCGGAGCTGCTTTATCAGGGGATGAAAAAAAGCGGCAGCTATGGTCTCAGACTGGAACACAGAGATATGGAGAAGTAGATGGAGTCATTTTCGCACCGGGTAAAGGCGGAGATCCGAAAAAAACACTTTACAGTCCCTGTAAATTCAACTAATATCGAAATAGACCGATTCCCTCAGGAGAAACGTCGGACTGCATTGCAGGAGGCTTTTCTTGCCATGGGCTCGGCAACAGATCCGCATAAGGACTACCATTTACAATTTCTATGCCGCGATTCAAAAAAAGTAGAGAGTATTCTGGAAGAGCTTTCTTTCTTCGGACTTCATCCGAAACGGGGGAAGCGGGGCTCAAAGCTATTGATCTATTTTAAGGATGCGGAGGAGATTTCAGATGTACTGAAGCTCTTGAATGCACATGACGCACTGCTGGAGTTCGAGAATGTTCGGATTTTGAAGGAAGTCAGTGAAAATGTCAATCGTCGTGTCAACTTTGAAGCGGCAAACATTCAAAAAACCGTGCGGGCAGGGATGCGTCAGCTCAGAGATATCCGGCTGATACAGGAACGTCTCGGACGGGAACAGCTGGAACCGATGCTTCGTGAGCTTGCAGAGCTGAGAGAGAAACATCCGGAGCTGTCTCTGGAAGAGCTGGGAAAGATGATGGATCCGCCCATATCCAAAAGCGCGGTCAATCATCGTATGAGGAAATTACAGGGGATTGCAAGAAACTTGCGAGAGAAAGGGAACCGCTCTGAAGGGCTCCCTGAGGAGGACTAAATGAAAGACATGAGTGTGGTTGTAAATCTTCCGAAGAAGTCGGATGATCATCCGGTCGCGATGCTGGTACAGATTGCCAGTCGTTTTGATGCTCGAATCTATATGACAGAGGGAGCGAGGAAGGTAAATGCAAAGTCGATCATGGGGATGATGGCACTGGGGGTAAATAACGGCTCTGAACTCACCATCAGCGCAGAAGGCAATGATGAGGATGATGCGGTTCTTGCCATCGCAAAGTATTTAAAGGGGCAGGAAAGCGCATAAGGACATAGAGACAGTAATTGAAGAGGGGGGACAGCCGGGGCTGCCCCCTTTCTTTTGGCAGAAATATCCCTTTGGACGGAGTGAAGTCGAAACGGTAATTTATGCTATACTGAAGTCGCTTTTAAAATGAAGATTTCCATAGATCAAGTGACAGAAAACAGAGGAGTAGAATGAGTTTTGCGCATCTGCATACGCATACCAGTTACAGTCTGCTGGACGGTGCCGGAAAGATTCCGGAGATGATAAAAAGAGTCAGGGATCTCAAGATGGACAGCTGTGCCATCACAGATCACGGTGTCATGTACGGAGTTATCGACTTTTATCGGGAGTGCCGGAAGCAGGGGATACATCCGGTGCTTGGTTCTGAGATCTATGTGGCTCCGGGCAGTCGATTCAGCCGGGAGCTCGGAAAGTGGGAGGACAGGTATTATCACCTGGTTCTTCTTGCGGAAAATGACAGGGGCTATCATAATCTCATGAAGATTGTTTCCCTGGGTTTTACCGAGGGTTTCTATCGGAAGCCCCGTGCCGATTATGAGATACTGGAAAGATACCATGAGGGAATCATCTGTCTGTCCGCCTGCCTTGCCGGTGAGGTGTCCCGGCACTTGACCAGGGGAGAGTATGAGGAAGCGAAACAGTCGGCGCTGCACTATCAGGAAATTTTCGGGAAAAACAACTTTTTCCTGGAAATGCAAGATCACGGCTATCCGGAGCAGAAGAAGGTTAATCAGGGAATGCTTCGTCTTCATGAGGAGACGGGCATTCCTCTTGTCGTGACCAATGATATCCATTACACCAATCCGGAGGATGCGAAGCCGCACGACATCCTGCTCTGTCTACAGACCGGAAAAAAACTGAAGGATGAAGACAGGATGCGCTATCCGGGCGGACAGTTCTATATCAAGTCCGAGGAGGAGATGGCAGCTCTTTTTCCCTATGCACGGGAAGCACTGGAAAATACGGAGAAGATCGCGAAGCGCTGTCAGGTAGAAATTGAATTTGGACATTATCATCTGCCGCACTATCAGGTGCCGAAAGAGTATCCGAATGCGGAGTCATATCTTCATGCGCTTTGTGAGAGGGGACTTCAAAAAAGATACGGGGATCGGAAGGAAGAGTACAGAGAGCGGCTCGACTATGAGCTTTCAATCATTTCGTCCATGGGCTTTATCGATTACTTTCTGGTGGTATGGGACTACGTCAACTTTGCAAAGACCCATCATGTGATCGTGGGACCGGGCCGCGGCTCCGCCGCAGGCTCTCTTGTGGCTTATGTCATCGGCATCACAGATGTGGAGCCGATGCAGTACAATCTGCTCTTTGAACGTTTCCTGAATCCGGAACGTGTCACGATGCCCGATATTGATATGGACTTTGACAATGAGCACCGGCAGGATGTCATTGACTATGTGACAGAAAAGTACGGGAAGGAGCAGGTCGCACAGATCATCACCTTCGGGACTCTCGCCGCGAAGGGAGTCATCCGGGATGTGGGACGTGTCATGGATATTCCCTATGCCAAATGCGATCTTCTTGCGAAGCTGGTGCCGAACGAGCTGAGGATGACACTCAATAAGGCGTTGGAATTAAGTCCGGATCTCCGAAAGATGTATGAGGAGGACACGGAGACGAGGGAGCTGATTGATTACGCAAAACGTCTTGAGGGACTGCCGCGCCATGCCTCGATTCATGCTTCCGGGGTCGTCATTGCCGGAGAGCCGGTGGATCATTTTGTGCCGCTGTCCCGGGGCGCGGATGATTCCATCACCACGGAATTTGATATGATCACGATCGAGGAGCTGGGACTTCTCAAGATGGATTTCCTGGGCTTGAAAACTCTGTCGGTGATCTCCGATGCTGTCCGTTTTATTCGGGAGGGCCATACGGAGCTTCACGATTTTGATATAAATGCTGTGCCTTATGATGATTCAAAGGTATTTTCCATGATTTCCGAGGGAGACTGCGCCGGAGTATTTCAGCTGGAGTCTGCCGGCATGATCAGCTTTATGAAGCGGCTGAAGCCGGGCAATATGGAGGATATCATCGCCGGGATTGCCCTCTATCGCCCGGGTCCCATGGATTTTATTCCGAAATACATTGCGGGGAAGAAGGATCCGGAGCATGTCAGCTATGAGTGCCCGGAGGTCAGACCGATTCTTGAAAACACCTACGGCTGTATCGTTTATCAGGAGCAAGTTATGCAGATCGTACAGAATCTTGCGGGCTATTCTCTCGGACAGGCGGATCTGGTCCGCCGCGCCATGGCAAAAAAACATGCGGACGAGATGGAACAGATGCGGGAGAGCTTCATCCATGGCAATGAAGCGGAAGGCATCAAGGGCTGTATCCGGAACGGGATCTCGGAGGGGGCGGCAAACAGTATCTTTAACTCGATGCTTGACTTTGCAAGCTACGCGTTCAATAAGTCTCATTCTGTCAGCTATGCGATCCTTACCTATCAGACCGCCTATCTGAAGTGCTATTATCCGGCGGAATTTTTTGCTGCGCTGATGACTCAGTCCATGGGAGAGCAGAGCAAGGTCGCCAAATACATCGAGACTGCCCGTGCCAGAGGAATCCGGATTCTGGCACCCAGTGTCAATGAGGCGAAGGTCGGTTTCTCCGTGCAAAACGGCAGTATCCGCTTCGGCTTGAGTGCCGTCAGCGGTGTCGGCAAGGCAGCTGCCGAGCAGATTATCGCGGAGCGCAGTCTTCATGGTCCTTTTGCGGATCTGGAGGATTTTGTGGACAGAACCGCGCCACGGAACATTAACCGGAAAGCCATGGAGAATTTCATCCAGGCGGGCGCTTTCGATGAGATGCCGAACAACCGTCATGAAATGATGACGGCGCTCTTTGTGCTGCTGGATCGGAATAAGAAGGAAAAGAATGAGGTGATGTCCGGGCAGATGAGCCTTGCGGATCTGCTGGGAGAGAGCTCGAGAGAGGTGCTGGACTTCAAGCAGCCGATGCCGGTGCTTCCGGAATATGAGGAGAGTGAACGGCTGAAACGGGAAAAGGAATCCCTCGGCATTTATCTATCCGGACATCCTCTGGATCAGGACCTGGTGCTGTTAAAGGCAGTCACCACCAGAACAAGCGCGGACTTTCTCTACGATGCGGAGCTGAAGGCAGCGGCAGTGAAGGAGGAGGAAGAGGCTGTGATTGGCGGCATCGTCTCCTCGGTGAAGCAGAAGATTACCAAAAAGGGCGACCAGATGGCGTTCGTGACGCTGGAGGACAAGCTCGGATCCGTTGAGGTGACTGTCTTTCCGAGAGTTTATGAAAGATGCCGGAGATTTCTCGTGGAGGATCAGAAGGTGGTTCTTGTCGGAAAGGTGCAGCTCACGGATGAGTCGGATGCCAAGATGCTCTGCAACAATGTGATCCCCTTTTCGGAGGTTCCGAAGGAGCTGTGGGTTCAGTTCCCGGATAAGGCGGATTTTCAGGGGAAGCAGGAGGCACTTCAGGAGATTTTGATGAGGAATCCGGGGATGGTTTCCTGCAATGTGTACCTTCGGAAGGAGAGGCAGGTTTCGAAGAGAAGTCAGGGAATCAGCCTCAGTCCGATTCTGAAAGAAGAGCTTATGCAGCTGCTGGGAGAAGAGAACGTCAGAGAGAGTTATAAGTCATTGAAAAGCATCAAAAGATGAACTAAAATTAACTCCGGGCTATGAAAGTGCCGGTTGAATCGGTGCTTCACTGAGGGAACAGGGAGCCGAGCTTTGCTTTTCTCAGCCTCTTGTTTTTGACATCGGTAACGATACCGATAGTAGCAGGAAAATACTGCATCAGGGTTTTTAAAGGAGAAGAAAAGAAGAGCCGTAACCCTTGGGGGAGGGCTTTGATGGGAGGATAAATATGGCAGAGAAGAAAGTAAAGACCATTGGAGTGCTGACATCCGGCGGAGATGCCCCCGGAATGAATGCGGCGATTCGAAGCGTTGTCCGTACTGCACTGCATCACGGGATGAAGGTAAAGGGCGTCATGAGGGGCTATGCCGGACTTCTGGAGGAGGAAATCGTAGATATGGATTCCACCTCGGTTTCCGATACGATCAGCCGCGGCGGAACCATCCTCTATACCGCGAGATGCAGTGAGTTTGAGACTGTGGAGGGACAGAAGAAGGGGGCGGAAATCTGCCGTAAATACGGTATTGACGGCATGGTTGTCATCGGCGGCGACGGCTCCTTCCGCGGTGCGGGGAAACTGTCCGCACTTGGTATCAATACCATCGGTGTTCCCGGAACAATTGACCTGGATATCGCCTGCAGCGATTATACGATTGGCTTTGATACCAGCATCAATACCGCGATGGAAGCCATCGACAAGATTCGTGATACCTCCACCTCACACGAGAGATGCTCCATCATTGAGGTCATGGGGCGTCGTGCGGGCTATATCGCACTTTGGTGCGGTGTCGCCAACGGCGCGGAGGAGATTCTGCTTCCGGAGCGCTATGACGGAGATGAGCAGTTGATCATCAATCGTATTATTGAATCCAGGAAGCGCGGCAAGAAGCATTACATCATCATTAATGCGGAAGGAATCGGACACAGTCAGTCCATGGCACAGCGCATCGAGGCGGCAACCGGTATTGAGACGAGAGCCACGATTCTCGGACACATGCAGCGCGGCGGCTCCCCGACCTGCAAGGATCGCTATTATGCGTCCATGATGGGGGCGATGGCGACAGATCTTCTCCATGAGGGAAAGTCCAACCGTCTCGTAGCGTACCGTGACGGAAAATTTGTGGACTATGATATCCAGGAGGCGCTTCAGATGAAGAAGGATATCCCGGAGGAGCAGTACACGATCGCTAAGCTGCTGGTGCACTGATTTCCGACATACTTTTCACTCGTTTTCTGCCTTTTGCGGAGTGATTTGCTTTTGCCGGGTGCTTGCCTGTTACCTTCGGGCATGGTACACTTTTAACGGAATCTTACGGATATGACCGGTGCCCTGCACCGGCTTTTTTGTAGGGCAGGATGGCCTGTTTCCCAATATTTTTTGAAAATGGATCCGGCAGTGCATTTTCAGACAGCCGGTCATGAAAAAGGTGGATATGGACGAAAAAAGGGTTCTGTGTGCGGCAAATTCGTATCTGGAAAAGTTTTATTTCAATGAAAGATTTCGGAATCTTCCGGAGGATGTGAAGCAGCGGCTTCAGATGATCTGTGTTGCCTTTACCGAGGAGATCGGCGGCATTTTCCTTATGCGGTTTTCCGCAGAGGGAAAACTGGAGCTTCAGTCGATTCAGGAGGAAGGAGATTACCTCTATGATGAGATTGGTTCCGGGCTGAAGGCACGTGAAATCAGCAAAGAGTATGAGGAGCTGTTTCAGAAGCTGGAGCTTTATTACGAGGGGATGCAGAGGATTCAGGAAGCAGAGGAAAAGACCGGAAGAAGGCTGTAATATGAGGAATCCGTGCTGCATCCCGAAGGTGGACCCGCCTTCAGTGAGAGGATGCTTTGAGACATATCAAAGGAGAAACCCGCCGCAGCCGGGGGGGAATCATTTGACGGAAAAGAGACAGAAAATTCAGGAGCAGAATGACAGTAAGGCAGAACAAAGTGAAAATCGGCAGTGTAGAGCTGGACGGCTGCATCGCGGTGGCTCCCATGGCGGGCGTCACGGACAGAAGCTATCGACAGATTCTCTCCGAGTTCGGCGCCTCCCTTCTGACCACAGAGATGGTAAGTGCGAAAGCGATTCTCTATGGAAATAAAAAAACAGAGGAACTGATGGACACGAGGGGCGTCAGCTGCATCAATGCGGTGCAGCTCTTTGGCGCGGATCCGGACATCATGGCAGAGATTGCTGCGAAAGTGCAGGAGAGCTTCCGGATTATTGATGTCAATATGGGGTGTCCGGTGCCGAAGGTAGTCCGCAACGGGGAGGGTTCCGCACTGATGCAGACCCCAGGGCTGGCAGCACAGATTCTTCGGAAGATGGTGGGGAATACCCATGTCCCGATCACGGTCAAGTTTCGTAAGGGCTTCGATCATGAGAATATCAACTGCGTCGAGTTTGCCAAAATGGCGGAGCAGGCAGGGGTCAGTGCGGTGACGGTTCACGGCAGAACCCGAGAGCAGTACTACAGCGGAAAGGCAGATTGGGAGATCCTCGGGAAGGTCAAGGCAGCGGTTTCCATCCCTGTGTTTGGCAACGGAGACATCTTTCAGCCGCAGGACGCCCTTCGGATGATGGAGGAAAGCGGGGTGGACGGTGTCGCTCTTGCGAGGGGAGTGCAGGGAAATCCATGGCTTGTTCGCCGGCTCAGGGAAGCGCTCGAGAGCGGTATTCTTCCGCTTGAACCAACCGTGCAGGAGAAGAAGGAAGTGATTCGGGACCACCTTCGGAGACTGATCGAAGAGAAGGGAGAACATACGGCAATTCTTGAGATGCGGAAACACATTTCATGGTATACCGAGGGAATGCCGAATTCCGCGAGATTCCGTTTTGCGGTAAACCATGCGGAGAGCGCCCGGGAAATGCTGAAGCTCCTGGAAAAGATGAGCTGACAGATTCTGGAAGGGATTGCCGCCGAAGTGAAAAGAATTGCCGGAAAAGATTGGCTGATACGCCTTGACAAGCCTTTATATTCTCGTTAAAATGCTATCTCGTTGTATGGGCAGTTTTCAGGGGAACGTTGAGGAAATCACCGTTCCCTTAAAGAGTTTTATCAGAGAGATCTTTTAAAACGAAAGGAAAGGATCAGGTGTCATGGCTGAGGAAAAGAAAAATCTTCTTACTCGTGCAGGTCTCATCAAATATGAGGCGGAGCTTCACGATTTAAAGGCAAATCGCCGTCAGGAGATCGCAGCAAAGATTAAGGAAGCAAGAGAGCAGGGGGATCTTTCCGAGAACGCAGAATACGACGCTGCAAAGGATGAGCAGAGAGAGATCGAAGAACGGATTGTTCAGCTTGAGGAACTGCTGAAGAATGCGGAAGTAGCTGAGGACGCAGAGGAAGGTGTCATTAACATCGGCTGTAAGGTCGTACTTCATGATGTCGAATTTGATGAGGATGTCGAGTATGTGATCGTCGGATCGACAGAGGCAAATTCTCTTCAGGGAAAGATTTCAAATGAATCTCCGGTGGGACTTGCCCTGCTGCATCATAAGGCAGGAGATGAAGTTAAGGTGGAGACACAGGCAGGACCGATCCGTTTCAAGGTGCTTTCTGTAGGAAGGACAGAGGAGTAAGGATGATTATGGCAGACAGGGAAAATCATCTGAATACCCAGCCGACCGATATGAACCATATCCTGCAGGCACGTTATGAGAAGCTGAGGGAGCTGCAGGAGGCGCATCAGGATCCGTTTGAAATCACGAAATACGAGCAGACGGCACATTCTCAGGAAATCCAGAACAATTTTGACAGATTCAAGGGGCAGGATGTTTCTATTGCCGGACGTATCCTCAGTAAGCGTGTGATGGGAAAGGCAAGCTTTATTCATGTACAGGATCGTGACGGCCGTATTCAGGCGTATGTTACGAGAGACGATCTCGGCGAGGAGGCATACAAGGCGTTCAAGAAGCTGGATCTCGGAGATATTGTCGGGGTAAAGGGCTTTGTCTTTGAAACCAGGATGGGGGAGAAGTCCGTTCATGCAAAGCAGGTAACGCTTCTGTCCAAGTCTCTGTATCCGCTGCCGGAGAAGTTCCACGGCCTTACCGATACCGACACCAGATACCGCCAGAGATACGTGGATCTTATCATGACAGAGGAAAGCCGCAGGACCTTTATTGCCCGATCCAAAATCATTCAGGAGATCCGGAATTTTCTGGCCGGACGTGATTTTATGGAAGTGGAGACACCGATGCTGGTTCCCAATGCCGGCGGTGCCGCAGCCCGTCCCTTTGAAACGCATTACAATGCGCTGAATGAGGACGTCAAGCTTCGCATCTCTCTGGAGCTCTACCTGAAGAGACTGATTGTCGGCGGTCTGGAGAGGGTCTTTGAGATCGGACGTGTTTTCCGTAACGAGGGTGTGGATACCCGTCATAATCCGGAGTTCACCTTGATGGAGCTCTATCAGGCATATACGGATTACAACGGTATGATGGAGCTGACAGAGTCCATGTTCCGTTACCTTGCGGAGAAGGTATGCGGAGGTACAACCATCAGTTATCAGGGTAGCGAGATTGATCTTGGAAAGCCGTTTCGCCGTCTGAGCATGGCAGATGCCATTAAGGAGTACAGCGGTATTGATTTTGATGCAATCAGGAATCTGGAGGAAGCGAGAAGGCTTGCCTCAGAAAGGGGAATCCAGTACGAAGAGCATCATAAGATCGGTGATATCGAGAACCTCTTCTTTGAAGAGTTCTGCGAGGACAAGATGATACAGCCGACCTTTATCATGGATCACCCGATCGAGATTTCTCCGCTTACGAAGAGAAAGCCTGAGGCCCCCTCAAAGGTTGAGCGCTTTGAACTCTATATCTACGGCAGGGAAATGTGCAATGCCTACTCCGAGCTGAATGATCCGATAGATCAGAGAGGGCGCTTCAAGGCACAGGATGCGCTTGCCGCTGCCGGAGATGAGGAGGCCAACCACACGGATGAGGACTTCCTCCATGCGATGGAAATCGGCATGCCTCCCACAGGCGGGATCGGTTACGGCATCGACCGTCTGGTCATGCTTCTCACTGACAGCCCGTCTATCCGTGACGTATTGCTTTTCCCGACACTCAAGTCCCTCAAGGCTGAAAACAATGAAGCACATGCGGACGAAAAAGCCGGGGAGGAGGGCGGATCTGAGTCCACCGAAGAGGCTGTTTCCGACAAGACCGGGTTCTTCACACCGAATGAAAAGATCGATTTTAACGGCGTGAAGATCGAGCCTCTGTTCAAAGACTTCGTCGATTTTGACAGCTTCAGCAAGAACGATTTCCGGGCGGTAAAGGTGAAAGAATGCTCCGCAGTTCCGAAGTCCAAGAAGCTCCTGAAGTTCGTCCTGGATGACGGAACAGGCACGGATCGCGTAATTTTAAGCGGAATTCACGCATATTACGAGCCGGAAGAGCTGGTCGGCAAGACCCTGATCGCCATCACGAATCTCCCGCCGAGAGCCATGATGGGAATCGACTCCTGCGGCATGCTCCTGTCTGCGGTGAACGAGAAAAACGGTGAGGAAGAGCTCCATCTTCTGATGGTGGACAACCACATCCCGGCCGGCGCGAAGCTGTATTAATCCGGAGAAAAATCACAGGCAGAAACCTTCGGATTTTGACAACAAATCCGAGCCGATTTTCTGCAGTGACACCGGATTTACAACATTTGTGCAACAAAAAGTCAAATGACGGTACATCGTAACAGTTGACAGTATAAAGTCTGACGCACATCCCAGTTCCAAAAACCTTCAAGGCACTCCTTTTCAGAATCAATCTGAGAGGGGTGCCTTTTTGCGTGCAAACAGCAGGAAAAGAGGCCGGAATGCCTTACATCCCTGTTTGAATAGCAGCCCGATGACGCAGATGCCTATTATCCGGGTATCTGCCCACAAATCCACAAGGAGGAAACGTATGGAACAGGAGTATCAGGACATCACAAGACCACGAGAAGTCCGGGAGGAGATGAAGAAGCTCCGGAAAAAGTTTCTCCGCTACCAGGAAGCGGAGGTCGTGTACAGCATCTCGCGTCGGAAGCTCATCGAGCTTGCCGACCGGGCAGGGGCGCTGTACCGGATGGAAGGAACGGTTCTGATCAACCGCGATATCTTCGATGCCTATCTGGAAAATTTTCATGAGAAGACCAGAGGAATCGGAAAACGCTGGTTAAGCAAGGCGGAGCGAAAGCGGAAGGAGGAAAAGAATTGAGCGGGAAACTCTGGATGTTCTCGGATCAGCTGGACGATGAGGATCTGGAATTTGCCCGGCATGACGGAAAAGACGATTACCCGAATAGCCAGAGAGGCAGATGCCATCTACAAGATCGACGGCAAGATGGTGCTTGTCCGGCGGGATCTTTTTGAAGCGTATCTCAGAAAACAGTACAGAAAAACCGGCAGAGGGCCGGGATTGGAGGAAAAGGATGAAAGCAGCAGGTAAGGACAGTGCAACGGAGAGAATGGAACGCAGGAACGCATTGAGAACTAAAAGAGCGGCCTGTGCAGAATCAGAGAAAAGAACAACCAGCAGAAAAGAAAGAGGTAAAACGGAAGAAAAGAAAACCGGGAAAGAAGCCGTGAGGGAAACGCTGGCAGCGAGAAAAAAGATTTACGTCAGGTACAAGGAAGGCGCGGCACTCTACAGCATGGGGCTGTCCAAGTTCCAGCAGATGGCGCATGATGCCGGAGCGGTTTATAAGGCAGACAAAGCCTGCTTTGTGAATCTGGAGATATTTGATGCATATTTTCAGACTTTCCGGCTTGACGAAGGAGGCAGATGATGGAAGCCAAAGAAACTGCGAAGGCGACTGCTCAAAATGCAGCTAGTCAAATTCCTGTTCGTCAGATCCATCCCTTCCGAAATCATCCTTTCAAGGTGCTCGATGATGACCGGATGAAAGAGCTCGTCCAGAGCATTAAAGACAACGGGATTCTGAATCCGGTTCTGGTGCGCCCGGATGAACAGGGAGGGTATGAGATGATTTCCGGTCATCGCAGAATGCATGCGGCAAAGCTGGCAGGCCTGACCACTGTTCCGGCGATTATTAAGGAGTTGTCGGACGATGAAGCCGTGATTGCTATGGTTGATTCCAACATGCAGCGGGAGGAGCTCCTTCCGAGTGAGCGCGCATTCTCGCTGAAGATGAAGATGGACGCCATACGCAGACAGGGATCTCGGACGGATTTGAATCAGGAAGGGAAATCAAGCAGTTCAGGTAACAATGTGGGAGCAACTTCGGGAACTGAGTTCCCGAAGTTAGAAGAAAAGCGAAGCCGGGAACAAGTCGGAAAGGAATCTGGCCTCAGCGGTCGACAGGTGCAGAAATATATCTGCCTTACAGAGCTTACAGATGATCTCCTGAATCTCGTGGATCAGAAAAAGCTATCTATCGTTTTGGCAGTCGAAATTTCTCACTTCAGTAATGAGTTGCAGCAAAGTCTGTATTCTTATATTCAGAAGAATGGGATGATCAAGAAGACCCAGCTGGATGCGCTGAAAAAGTTCAATTACGAAAACCTGACGGAGTACAGCCTGACGCAGGTACTGAATGATGCTGTAAGACCCAGGCAGGACGATGGAAAGGTGATCCTCTCGAGGCGGGAACTGGACAAATATTTTTCAAAGACGGTAGAAACGGACAAGCGGAAAGAAGTCGTCCTTGACCTTCTGGACCGATGGAAAAGAGGACAGAGGAGATCTTAACCAGGTGGATGTCTGGTTGACGTAATGCAGGAGCCGTGTCAGGAATTCTGACACGGTTCTTGTGGATTTCATAAAAGAGTTCCTTCATAATTTATTTAGAAGCAGAGTCCGGAGAACCCACTGCCACCGGCACATTCTCCGGCGCGCAGATCGGTCCGGGCATGAGAAATCATTCCCGATACTCCGATATATGTAACGTATTCGAGAAACGGACGACGGACAGGAGGTTGAAAATGAAAGTGCTCTGTGTTTTGGGTTTTGTGCTGCTACTGATGCTGAAAATTATTCTGCTTCCGATCCGGGCGCTGCTTGGCCTCCTCGACCTTTCCCTGGAATTTGTCGGGAAAATCGTCTGCAGAATTGGAGAGATCTTTGGAACCATTTTCTTATTGATTGTCGTTATCAGCCGTATCTGGGGCGATGTTTCCAACGAGGCGTTTCTGGAAGGACTGATTCTTGCTGTTCTCGTCGCCGTTATCCCACGCGCGCTTTATATCCTCGGCGGCAGTCTGATTGCTGGAATTCAGAGTTTATTGCGCCGAATCTGAATGTGCTTCCGGTGAAAAATGTCATGCTGTGAGAAATGTTCAAGAATGTTGAGAAAATGTCTATCTGCTGTCTATTGAGGCGGTTCTGAACCGGTGATAGTATTAGGATAGACAAATGGGAACGGCGATTCCGGAGACCATTTGTTTTTCTTTTGCAAAAGAATATGGAACGAAAGATGTGAGCGTCAACCTGCGGAGCAATCTGCGGGCTGGCGCTTTTTTCATGCCCGGATTTCTGGAAAGGAGGCAGATTTGTGTGTTCCATTGGAGAAAGGCTGAAGGAATGGAGACTGGCGGCGGGCATGAAGCAGGATATCGCCGCCATGCGGATGGGCATGTCAAGAACTACGCTGAGCGCGATTGAAACGGGTAAGCGGGAAGTGCTGGCAAAGGAAATTCCAGGATTTGTGAAGCTCTATGGAAGATCTCCGGAGGAGCTCCTGGAAGGAATCAAAGGGAAGGAGAACAGCAGAATAATGACGGAGGATATGGAACAATTTGCAGATCGTGTGACAGATGAACTGATTGATCGTCTGGGTGAGCGGGGCATCACCAACATTTCCATGGCTGTACACGATGTGAATCATCAGGATGAACGGTATGCGGAAGTATCGATTCATGAGAGAACTGCCGGAATTCAGGTGAATGTAAACCTGTCGGATATGCAGGAAGAAGTAAGAAACGGAGGGGATTTTAACGAAATCGTCTCCCGCGCGGCGGATCAAATTGCTGACAGAATCGGCATGGCGCAGAAGATTGATATCACTGCCCTTAGTGATTACGAACAGATTAAGGACAGACTCATCATGGAGATGGTTCCGACAGGCAGAAACAGGGAAGTCCTGGAGAAGACTCCCCATGTGGAGATGGAGGATCTCTCTGTGGTCTATCGCATTTTCCTCGGAGAGAATGAACAGGGCAGAAATACTGTGCTGGTGACCGATAAGATGCTTGAACATTATGGCGTCTCTCCGGAACAGTTAATGGCGGATGCGGGTGAAAATGCGCCTAAGCTTCTCCAGCCTGTCGTCCGACCGCTCTCAGAAGTGCTGGGGATGCCAATGGAATCGGGGGCAGAGGACACATTGTATGTGGCCACTGTGCAGGGGATGAATCATGGCGCCGGTGTCCTGGCGTATCCCGGATTCCTGGACGATGCGGCAGAAAAACTTGGCGGCGATTTTTTTATTCTTCCCTCCAGTATTCATGAGGTCCTGCTGATGAGGGATGAGGGCGGAATCAAGGCAAAGGAACTGCAGGATATCATTTCCAGCATCAATAAAAATGAAGTGATGCCGGAGGAACGTCTCTCTGATCATGCTTACCGGTATGACAGCAAAGCACATGTTTTTGAGCTTGCCGAACGTTACGAGGCGCGGCAGAGAGAAAATCCGGAACATGCTTCTGAAGATGGAAGAGGATCCGTGCTGACAAAGCTGCAGGATAAAAAATCAGAAGTTGCGGCAAAGAAGCCAGCAAGAGATGCGTCAGTTAAAGTCAGCCGTATGAGGTGAGGTGAGGCGATATGAATGAGGTGATTGCAATAGAAACCCTGCAGAATACTCCGCCGAAGAAATATCCGCCGCCGGAACCTTATCCGGTAAACTGCGGTCATCCCTGCTGTTACGGACATGGACATCCCTTCTGCTTTCCCTGTATGAAGAAAATCCTGGAGGAACATCGAAAAAACAGGAAGGAGCAGTAAAGCTTTGCCGTACGACTACTTTTATGAGGAGCAGTCGGAACAGTTCTCATTTTATCGGATCCCGAAGGCGCTAATGACGGAGAAAGAATTTGACGGACTCTCCGGGGACGCCAAGATTCTCTATGGTCTCTGCCTGGATCGCGTCTCTCTGTCGAGAAAGAACCGATGGGTGGACGCGGCAGGCGGAGTTTATATCTATTACACGCTGAACAGCATAATGGAGGATGTCGGGTGTGCCGTGCAAAAGGCGGTAAAACTTCTCGGAGAACTGGAAAAATACGGACTCATTGAGCGCATCAGGCAGGGACAGGGTCGTCCATCCCGGATCTATGTGAAGAACTTTCTTCCACCGCTTCGGAAATCAAAGAACAAGGACTTTGAAAATCATAGTTCCGGAACTTCCAAAACCAAAGTTCAGGGACTTCGAATATCAAAGGGGAATAATACTGAGAAGAATAATACAGATATGAATGAGACGAATCGAATCTTATCCGGGATGGGATGCGATGACGATTCGAGAGAGCGGTATCGGGAGTGCTTTCGGGAAAAGCTGGCTATTGAAGATCTGAAAGAGCGCTATCCCTATAACCGGGAGACATTGGACGGAATCGAGGAGCTGATCCTTGATGTGGTCTGCAGCGGGAAAAAAACCATCCGCGTGCAGGGAGAAAATTTTCCGGCAGGCGTGGTGAAAAGTCGTTTTATGAAGCTTCGTTTTGACCATATCGAATATGTCATGGAGCAGCTGCAAAAGACAACGACGGATATCCGAAATATCCGCCAGTATCTTATTGCCGCTCTCTACAATGCGCCCTGCACGATTGACAGCTACTACAGACAGGCCGTAAGGCATGATTTTGCATACCCCGTAGAAAAACAGGAGGCAGTAGAAGATGAGAGACATACACTTTGAAAGTAATCTGGATCCATTAAAGGATGGCATGGTTTCTGTCAGAGAGGATCTTGACAGGCTGAGCCGTCATGCGGTGGTCATCGGAACGAATGGAAGGTATCGGAAGGTTTCCATGAAGGAAGCCGGGAGCATCATGGAGTCCATGAAGGGATGCTCAGCGACAATGCTGGTTGGAGAAGAGGATTTTGCCGTCGTTTACAATGTGGAAAAGACATTCCAGATGGACGGAAATATCTTTCTTGTGGGCAGTTTTCTGGTTATGAAAATGGAAGAACAGCGCATGTTTCCGCTTTCTGACCGGGATCTTGGAAAGCTGTTCGTGATCCTGGCTGGAAGAATGGAGGAGTTCCGGAACGGAGACGAAGTATTTGATGCATTGCGGATCGGATAGGAGGCGGAAAAGTGAGCAGAACCATACCAAGAGCTTATGTCACAGCGGCGTGGAATGATAATCCGGTGGTCGCAAAGGATGAAGCAGTGAGATATTGTACCGCTTTGGTCAGGGAAGGGTACCTTCCGCTGTGCCCGATTCTTGCCTTTGACGGGATTTTCCCGGCGGAGTTGGAAGATGTTCACAAGAGGCGGAGAGAGATGTCGGAGGATCTTCTGCGCCGCTCAAGATTTCTTGTGATCTGCGGAAATGCACGGGATGAAGAAGTGGAAGATGACATTGCGATCGCCAGGAAAGCGAAGGTCATTGTCACCACACTGAAGGGCGTGATCGGTTATTCGTAACCTGCAGACGCTGGTGCCCTTGAAGGATGCCAGCAGTGTTCCGGTATTGTAGCAGCACTGCGTGGGAGAGTATGCAGACAGGAAGGAGGTGGTTCTGGTTGATGAATGAAGAGGTCGCCAGGGAAACGGTTGAGACAGCGGCGAAACCTGTAAAGCAGGCGGCAGCCTATTTCGTGAGAAAAGCTGTGCAGCTGGATGAGAAAGCTCTGTTGGAACTGATTAAGCTGATGAAAACAGCTCCGGAAAAGGTTATGGAGATGCTGAATGAACCGGGCAGAGAGATGTCCGTCAAGGAGCTTCTGAAGAAGGATCAGGGAGCAAAGAGCATTGATATTTCAGAACTCGGGATTGGAGACTTCAAGCCGATTGCAAGACGCTATGGCATGGACTTTGCCGTTGTAAAGAGCAAGTACCTGGATCCGCCGAAATATACAGTCTTCTTTAAGGCGAAGGATGCCGACACGATTGAAATCGTCATGAATGAGTACTCTGCGAAGTGTATGAAGCGGAAGAAGGAAGTCGGCAGGGAGAAGTCAAGTCTGCTCGCGGCACTGAAGAAACTGAAGGATATGGTCGCGTCTATACCGAGAAAGGATGCTGAGAAAAGGAAGGAGGAAGTGCGATGAACTTTTTCAGAGCCCCTCTGCCCGACGAACATTCGATACTACAGGAATGGAGGATTCTGATTGAAAGGCAGTAAATGGAAGAAAAAGCTGATCCTATGCCTTCCGTACATTATCGCCGGCCTGCTCTGCACCAACCTCGGCGAGGCATGGAGGCTGGCAGAGGGTATCAATGCATCGGAGAAACTGCAGGATGTTTTTCAGAGCGGAACGCTGCAGACGGCATTTCAAAATCTGCTTCCCAGCCTCTATCCGACGGATCTGATCGTTGGTATTGTCTGCGGAGCGGCACTGCGGCTGGCAGTTTATATGAAGGGAAGGAATGCGAAGAAGTTCCGGCAGAACGAAGAATATGGCAGCGCACGCTGGGGAACGCATGCGGACATTGAGCCGTTCGAGGATCCGGAGTTTGAAAACAACGTGATCCTGTCTCAGACAGAGCGGCTTACGATGAGCAGCCGTCCTCCGGTTCCGAAATATGCCCGAAACAAGAACATTCTGGTCGTCGGCGGATCGGGCTCAGGTAAAACCAGGTTCGTCCTGAAACCAAACCTTCTTCAGTGCTGTTCCAAAAAATATCCGGTTTCCTTCCTGGTAACCGATCCGAAAGGGGATATCGTCAATGCGTCAGCACACGCCCTCGTGGCAAATGGTTATGAGATCTGGATCTTCAACACGATCAATTTTCACAAGTCGATGCATTACAATCCCTTCGCCTATATTCACGATGAGAAGGATATTCTGAAGCTTGTCACGACGCTGATGGCAAATACGAAGGGGGAAGGAAACGGCGGGGATCCGTTCTGGGAGAAATCGGAAAAGCTGCTGTACACGGCTCTCATCGGCTACATTCACTATGAGGCGCCGGTAGAAGAACAGAATTTCTCAACGCTCCTGGAAATGCTCAACTCCATGGAAGTCCGCGAGGATGACGAAACCTTCAAAAATCCGGTAGACCTTCTCTTTGAGGAGCTGGAAGAGAAGGAGCCCGAGCATTTTGCAGTGCGGCAGTACAAGAAATATAAGCTTGCGGCGGGAGTAATAGAATTAAGAAGAACACTTCATCACTATTTGAGTGAAAAATGTTTTGCTTAATTCTTTTTTTATTGAAGAATTTGAGCGAAAG
>CAUUIW010000014.1:0-55623 GCA_963545355.1 uncultured Oribacterium sp.
TATGAAAACATAGAAATTCATAGTTCGCTGGAACATCGCAGGACAGTATACGGTCATAAAGCTTTTTTATTTGTCAGAATGCATTACGGTTTATTTACAATCGGAGAAACGGTATTGCTTAATTTTTATTCAGGCATTATTCTGACTGGGAATCAGCTAAAAGGAGAGTGTATGACGAGATTTTCTATGAAGATGGTGAGGGTCTTCGGGCTTATCAGTCTGTTTAGTCTGACAGCAGGAATGACCAGCTTTGCAGGACAGTGGTTCAGAGGCGCCGATCAGAATAGCGATAAATGGTGGTATAAGAACAGTGACGGATCCTATGTCAGGGGAAAATGGGAATGGATCGACGGAGACAATAACGGCTTTGCGGAGTGCTATTATTTCGATAAGGATGGCTGGGTAGCGCAGAACACCACCGTTGACGGTTCGGAGGTCGATGAGAACGGCGCCTGGGTTGTCAATGGGATGACACAGTTAAAGACAGTTGCTACTTCCAACGGCAGCAGGATTCAGAAAACGAAAAACTCGGAATACAGCACGGAGATGCTGGAGCTGGGTTCCGATCTTGATCTGGGGAGCCAGAGCGACGGCACCAGTACCGTTGAGAACAATAAGGATGTGATCCATGCCGGTGCGGATGCCGTGTATTCTGCGACCCTGCCGCAGAAGTCGAAGAGGTCCAAATCCGCTCTGAGCGAAAGTGCCAGCTCGGGAGTAATGAATGATATCAAGGGTGCCGTTATCGCATTGACGGGACCGGAGTCGGCAGGGATCAGTGGCGGCAGTGCGTTGGATAAGAGTGCACTTGTGTCCTATGCGAGAAGCTTCGTGGGAATCCTTCCCTATGTGACGGCAGGAAGCTCTCTCAAGACCGGTGCGGACTGCTCCGGATTTACACAGCAGATTTACAGACACTTTGGCATCACGATTCCGCGTGACTCCCGTTCCCAGTATGCCGGTGCCGAGAAGATTTCCGAAAATGATCTGCAGCCGGGAGATCTGATTTTTTATGCCTCCGGTTCTGCGCCTTCTACAATTTTCCATGTGGGTATCTATGGCGGAGACGGCAAGATCATCCATGACACACACAGCGGTGATTATGTCAGAGAGCACAATATGAATTACAGAGAGATCTACGGCTTCGGAAGATACTCCTAAGACTCAGATCAGGCTCCCTTCGAAAGAGGGGAGCCTTTTTTCCAATACCGGCAGGAAGTGAGAAGAGGAGCTATGCCGTGCGGCTTCCGGCGGGGGGGAACGGCATTGCAGGACGGAAGAGAGGGCAGAATATGCTGCATGACAGAGACATCCGTGAGCCTCTGTTTTTCTTTTTGGAGGAAAGATACGGGCGGTGCCGGATTCTGGAGGAAAAGCAGATCGGAAAATCGAGAGCGGATCTTCTGATGGTGACAGAGAACAGTATTACCGGCATTGAAATCAAAAGTGATGCCGACAGTTATCAAAGGCTTGAGGGACAGGTGCGGAACTATGATCTTTTCTGTGATTTCAATATCTGCGTTGTCGGAACGCGCCACGCGCTTCATATCGAGGAGCATCTGCCGGAGCACTGGGGGATCATCACGGTGGAGGAGACGGAAGAGGAAGCGGATTTCTATTTCCTGCGAAAGCCCCGGAGAAATCCGTCCCGAAAGCTTTCCGGAAAGCTCAGTCTCTTATGGCGTCCGGAACTGTCTCAGCTTTTAGAGAAGTTTGCCCTTCCGAGGTATGAGAGAAAATCCAAAAATTTTGTACGGGAAAAGCTTCTGGAAAACATCCCCGAAGCTGCGCTGGAGTATGAGATCAGTGAGACCCTGCTGGAGAGAGATGAGCAGAAGACGCTGAAGGAAATTGAAGCCTATCGGCTTTCTGCGGCAAGAGACGAGGCGGAGAGAAAGAAGGCGATCCGCAGATCTAAGGGAGGCATTCGGGGAAAGAGAAGCTCCGCCTCCCGGAAAGCGCTGAAATCCATGCTGAAAGTGACGAGGGTTGTAAAGCGGAGGAAGCAGAAATCCTGAAAGAACGGCTGTCGTTCCGCGGAATATGACGGATACTGTGGCTATAGCAGTGACAGGAGAGAACGATTTTAAAGAAAATAGTGGGATCTTTCTCTTGCAGCAATATTGTTAAATCGCTATCATGGCATTGGGGAAATGCAGGTTTTTTCCTTAAGAATTTACGGAATGCTGCAATAAGACATGATTTCCCTAGAACAATCCGGAGGTGTCCATGGACGGGGAAAGAGAAATACTGGAGAGGATGCGCACTGTCTTTTCCGAGAAATTTGGCGGGGGAGGAGAGATCAGAGCCTACTTTGCACCGGGACGGGTGAATCTGATCGGAGAGCATACGGACTATAACGGGGGACATGTATTCCCCTGTGCTCTGCAGCTCGGGAGCTATGCGCTGGTGCGGGCGAGAGAGGATGACCGGCTTCGTTTCTACTCGGATAATCTCAGGGAAGAGGGGGTTGTTGCCGGAAGGCTGCATGTGTTTTCTCCGAAGGAGGACCGGAGCTGGACCGCCTATATGAAGGGGGTGATGTGGACTCTGGAGAAGCGTGGCTTTATCATGACGCATGGTCTCGATATCCTGATCTACGGGGATATCCCCAGCGGCTCGGGCCTTTCTTCCAGTGCCTCCCTGGAAGTGCTGACAGGATTTCTTCTCAGGGATCAGTTTGGCTTTTTATTCGGCAATACAGAGCTTGCGCAGTTCGGGCAGGAAAGTGAAAACCAGTACAATGGAATGAAATGCGGTATTATGGATCAGTTTGCCAGTGCCATGGGAAAGAAGGATCATGCTGTTTTCCTGGATACCGCCAATCTTTCCTATGAGTATGCACCGCTTCGGATGAAGGGCTGCCGGCTGATGGTCACCAATACCAATAAACAGCATAAGCTGGTGGGATCCGCCTACAACGACAGGAGGAGAGAGTGCGACGAAGCACTGCAGGAGCTGAAAAGGTATAAGAAGATTCAGAGCCTCGGGGAATTGAGCGATGAGGACTTTGCCGCATTGGAATCAAAGCTTTCCTCTGACATTCTTCGGAAAAGAGCAAGACATGCGGTCAGGGAAAATAATCGCACTCTCCGGGCGGTGGAGGCGCTGAAACAGGGAAGGCCGGATGTCTTTGCAGCTCTTATGTGGAAGAGTCACGAGAGCCTGCGATATGATTTTGAGGTTTCCTGCGAGGAACTGGACTGCCTTGTGGAGCTGGCGGGAACGGTGCCGGGGGTTCTCGGCTCCCGTATGACCGGCGGCGGCTTTGGAGGATGTACGGTGTCTGTCGTACGGACAGAAGCGCTGCCTCTGTTTGAAAAGACATTGGCGGAGGGGTATGAAAGAAAAATCGGATATCCCTGCAGCTTTTACCCTATAGAAGCAGGGGACGGTCCGAGGAGACTGATTTTCGGGGATTTTTGACCCGGTGCTTCTTTGCGGCCGGATTTTAAAACGGGGAACAGAACCGTGAGAAAGGAAGAGATAATGAAGATTTTAGTGACAGGCGGCGCAGGCTATATCGGCTCACATACCGTGATTGAGCTTCTTGAGAACGGCTATGAGGTGGTCATTGTGGACAATCTCTATAACTCCAATGAGGAGGCTGTCCGGAGAATCGAGGAAATCTCCGGCAGGAAGCTTCCCTTCTACCCTTATGACGTACAGGATGCGGAGAAGCTGGAGGAGGTTTTCCGGGAGCATCCGGACATTCATGCGGTGATTCATTTTGCGGGACGGAAGGCGGTCGGAGAGTCGGTGCATAAGCCGATCGAGTATTATCAGACCAATATCGGGGGGACTCTTCAGCTTTTACAGGTCATGCGTGCGCATAACTGCAAGAATATCATTTTCTCATCCTCCGCGACGGTGTACGGCGACCCGCAGGAGATTCCGATTACCGAAAACTGTCCGAAGGGGATCTGCACCAATCCCTATGGCTGGACCAAGTGGATGCAGGAGCAGATTCTGACAGATGTCCATACCGCAGATGCAGAGTGGAATGTGATTCTCCTCCGTTACTTCAATCCGATCGGCGCGCATAAATCCGGGAGGATCGGAGAGGATCCGAAGGGGATTCCGAATAATCTGCTGCCCTATATCGCGCAGGTGGCAATCGGAAAGCTTGAGAAGATTCATGTATACGGCAATGATTATCCGACCAAGGACGGTACGGGTGTCCGCGATTACATCCATGTGGTGGATCTGGCGAGAGGGCATGTCAGGGCTGTGGAGAGACTCGGGAAAAAGGACGGGGTTTTTGTCTGTAATCTGGGAACCGGAAAGGGCTATTCGGTTCTGGATGTGATTCACGCCTTTGAAAGGGCATGCGGAAAGACACTTCCCTATGTCATGGATCCGCGGCGTGACGGGGATATCGCTGCCTGCTATTCCAGCTCCGAAAAGGCAAGGAAGGAGCTGCAATGGGAAGCGCAGTATGACATTGACGAGATGTGTGAGGATTCCTGGAACTGGCAGCAGAAGAATCCGGACGGCTACCGGAAATAATCTGTGGCAGCAGGGCAGGGAGCTTCTCCCGTCGGCGGGCAGACCGGCAGCGGGAGAGGCGCTTATGATCTGTCCCGGATGTCGGAAGCTGACATCCGCATTGATCTGTTTCGTTTCCGTAAAACAGAATGTTTGTTCTGAAAAAAGCTGCGGCAGGATCTTGCGTGGCAGGGGGATTTATGCTAGAATCCCGAAAAGTAGCGCAATGTCAGAATCCGACTATTTTAAGAATTGCCTGTCTTGACATGGACCGGCAGTTCTTATTTTTTGCCGGCCGAGAGGAGAATCTCCTGCCTGTGCGGGGATCTGACGAGCACCGCAGGGCTGAGACGAGCGAAGCGCGAGGCGCAGGCGGCGAAGCCGAAGCGCATAAATTCTGTAGGCGGATAGCGGGAGGCAAGATGGCAGAAAAGTATAATGCTGATTCGATCACTGTACTGGAGGGACTGGAGGCGGTCCGGCGGAGACCCGGAATGTATATCGGCTCTGTCGGCCGGAAGGGCTTAAACCATCTGATTTACGAGATTATTGATAATTCGGTGGATGAGCATCTGGCAGGATACTGTACGGAGATTTCTGTGACCCTGGGAAAGGACGGCTCCTGTACGGTGCGCGATAATGGACGAGGCATCCCGGTCGGGATGCACAAGATGGGAGTTTCTGCGGAGCGCGTGGTTATGACAACGCTCCATGCCGGCGGAAAATTCGATACAAAAGCGTATCAGACCTCCGGAGGACTTCACGGCGTGGGCTCCTCTGTCGTGAATGCACTGTCCAGCTATATGCGTGTCCGGGTCTATCAGGACGGAAAAATCTATGAGGATGAGTTTTCCCGCGGAATCCCGACCCGAAAGCTGGAAAAAGGACTTCTGCCGGTTGTCGGGAGGACGAAGGAGAGCGGGACGGAAACCTGCTTTATCCCGGATAATGAAATCTTTGAAAAGACATACTTCAAGGCAGAATGGCTCAAGTCCCGTCTGCATGAGACGGCATATCTGAATCCGGATCTGACGCTTCATTTCCGGGATGAGAGAGGAGAGACAGCGGAGGAGCAGAGCTATCACGAGCCGGAGGGCATCAGAGCCTTTGTAAAAGATCTGAATCGGGAAAGCCGGGGAACGGTGACACCGCTCATTTATTTTGAGGGGCAGAATGAGAGAACGAGCGTGGAATGCTGCATCCAGTTCACGGAGTCCTTTGAGGAGAACATTCTCGGCTTCTGCAACGATATTTACACGCAGGAGGGCGGAACCCATATCGTCGGCTTTAAGACAAAGTTTACCCAGCTCATCAACAGCTATGCGAGACAGCTGGGAATTTTGAAAGAGAAGGATTCCAATTTCACGGGTGCCGACACCAGAAACGGGATGACCTGTGTTCTTGCGATCAAGTATCCGGAGCCGGTCTTTGAGGGGCAGACCAAGACGAAGCTTGCCTCTCTGGACGCAAGCAAACAGGTGGCGGCAATCACCGGAGAGGAGCTGGAGCGTTTTTTTGACCGCAATGTTGATGTCGTGAAGGCGATGATCGGCTGTGCGGAGCGCTCGGCAAAGATTCGTCGTCAGGAGGAAAAGACCAAAACGAATCTTCTGTCAAAATCCAGATACAGCTTTGACTCAAACGGTAAGCTTGCGAACTGTATCTCCCGGAATCCGGAGGAATGCGAGATCTTTATCGTCGAGGGAGACTCCGCCGGGGGTTCCGCAAAGACCTCCCGCGACCGTCATACACAGGCGATTCTTCCGCTCCGCGGCAAGATTCTGAATGTGGAGAAGGCCTCCATGGACAAGGTGCTCGGCAATGCGGAGATCAAGACCATGATCAATACCTTTGGCTGCGGATTTTCCGAGGGCTACGGCAATGACTTCGATATCCATAAGCTCCGTTATGACAAGATCATCCTGATGACGGATGCCGATGTGGACGGCAGCCATATTGATACTCTGCTTCTGACCTTCCTTTACCGCTTTATGCCGGATCTGATCCGGGAGGGGCACGTCTATGTGTCGATGCCGCCGCTCTACCTCGCGAGTCCGAAGATCAAAAAGGAGGCGCCGCAGTATCTTTATGATGAAAAGGCACTGATGAAGTACAGGGAGAAGCATCCGGAGGGAAGCTACAAAATCAAACGCTTCAAGGGACTCGGGGAAATGGACCCGGAGGAGCTGTGGAATACCACGCTGAATCCGGAGAACCGGGTACTGAAGAGGATTGAGATAGAGGATGCGAAGCTTGCCTCAGAGGTTACCAGCATGCTGATGGGCTCGGAGGTCGGTCCGAGACGCGATTTTATTCATGAGCATGCCAATGAAGCCGATATCGACGCATAAGGAGGAAATATGCCGGAGCGTATTCTCACAACTGAATTTTCGGAGGAGATGCAGAAGTCTTATCTGGACTACTCCATGTCTGTCATTATGAGCCGGGCCGTGCCGGATATCCGGGACGGATTGAAGCCGGTACAGCGGCGTGTTCTTTTTGACATGGACGAGCTTCATGTCAATCATGACCGGCCGACACTGAAGTCTGCCCGTATCTGCGGTGATACCATGGGAAAATATCATCCGCACGGAGATGCCAGTATCTACGATACGCTGGTGGTCATGGCGCAGAACTTTAAGCGGATGCAGCCGCTGCTACGGGGACAGGGGAATTTCGGCTCCATCGAAGGCGATCCTGCGGCGGCTTCCCGATATACCGAGGCGAAGCTGGAAAAGTTCGCGGATGATGTGATGCTCCGGGACCTGGAGTCGACGGTTCCCTACCAGCCGAATTATGATGAAAAGCTGAGGGAGCCTGTGGTGCTGCCGGCGCGTATTCCGTATTTTCTTCTGAATGGCTCGGAGGGAATCGCGGTCGGCATGGCTACCTCAACCCCTTCCCATAATCTCGGGGAGATCATTGATCTGGTTCTTGCCTATCTCAGGGATCCTGCGATGGAGACAGAGGAGATGCTTCGTTATCTCCCGGGACCGGATTTCCCGACCGGAGGAATCATTGCCAACAAGTCAGAGCTTCTGGAGATCTACCGCAGCGGCATCGGAAAGCTGAAGCTGCGCGGAAAGATGGTGTTTGAACCGAAGAAGAGGAGAGCGGAGCATGACAGGCTGGTGGTGACAGAGATTCCCTATACGATGATCGGACAGGGAATCATGAAGTTCATGCAGGATACGGCGCAGCTTGTGGAGGACAGGAAGCTGCCGGAGATTCTGGACATCTCGAACCAGTCGGACAAAAACGGAATCCGGATTGTGCTGGAGCTGAAAAGCGGCGCAGACATTGAGAGAATCAAAAACATCCTCTATAAGAAAACCAAGCTAGAGGACAGCTTCGGTGTCAATATGCTGGCGATTGTGGGCGGACGTCCGGAGACGCTTTCGCTGCGGGGGATTCTCCGGGAGTATCTGAAATTCCAGTATGAGCTGATTGAGAAAAAGTACCATCATCTCCTGGAAGGGGCGCTGAAGAAAAAAGAAATTGAGGAAGGCCTGATTCGGGCGGTAGACTGCATTGATGCCGTCATTGCGACACTCCGCAGTGTCAGGACACAGGCGGACGCAAAGCATGTGCTGATGAGCGGTGACAGCACTCCCCTGAAGCTGAAGGAGAGGGACCGGGAATTTCTTCCGCTCATCACAAAGTTTTCCTTTACGGAGAATCAGGCACAGGCGATTCTGGAGATGCGTCTTTCAAAGCTGATCGGACTGGAGCTTTTGTCGCTGCAGAATGAGCACAGGGAAACGCTCAAAAAAATCAAGGAATACAGGAATATTCTCGCCTCCCGTCAGAATAAGAATGAGCTTTTGACGGAGGAGCTGCTGATGATGAAGGCAGAGTATGCCGTACCGAGACGGACTCTCCTTGAGGACGGGGAGGAGGCGGTTTACGATGAAGCTCAGATGACGGAGATGGATGTCTGCTATGTGCAGGACAAGTTTGGTTATGTCAAGCTCCTGGACAAGGTGACGTATCAGAGAAATCAGGAAGCGGTGGATGCAGAGAACCGTTTTGTCCTGTCCTGTAAAAATACCGACAGAATGCTGCTCTTTACGGATCATGGCAATCTCCACCAGATTAAAATGACGGATATCCCTCTTTCCAGGTTTAAGGATAAGGGGACGCCGATTGACAACCTCTGCAAGTATTCCGCGGCGGAGGAAGAGATTATCTATGCTGCACCGCGTTCCGAGGTACTCGAAAAGAAGCTGCTTTTTGTGACGAGAGGCGGGCTCCTGAAGCAGGTAGAGGCGAAGGAGTTTGATACAGCCAACCGTCTCGTTGCCGCTACCAAGCTGCAGGACGGAGATCTGCTTTCCGTGGTTCTTCCGCTGCAGTCCGAGGAGGATCTGGTGCTGGAGACGGAGAAGCACTTCTTCCTTCGTTTCCCGGTTACGGAGGTTCCGTTACAGAAGAAAACCGCCAAGGGGGTCGTCGGAATCAGGCTTTCCGTGGGGGATGCGGTTTCCGGAGCCTGTCAGCTTTCGGGGGAGAGCATCGAGCGGAAGCTGAGCGGAAAGACTCTGAATCTGAACCGTCTGAAGAGTATGAAGCGCGCCGGCAGGGGAACCAAGCACGGAGCTTAAGGTCAGACCCGTCCATGTCTTCTTGCGAAGTGCCGAAAAAGGGAGTAAACTCTGAGAAATCGACGGTTTTCTCTGATTTCGTATGAAGGAGTGCAGGATGGAAAAGTTCAGGGTCGGAATTTTAGGTGCGACGGGGATGGTGGGGCAGAGATTTGCCGCCCTTCTGGAGAATCATCCCTGGTTTCAGATAGAAAAGCTTGCAGCATCTCCGCGTTCTGCGGGGCTCAGCTATGAAGAGGCAGTGGGGGAGCGCTGGAAGCTGGAGACGGCGATGCCGGAGAGCCTGAAAAAGCTGCCGGTTCATGATGTCTCAAAAGTCGAAGAAGTGGTTCAGGATGTTGACTTTGTTTTTTCTGCCGTGGATATGAAAAAGGAGGAGATCAGGGCCATCGAGGAGGCCTATGCCAGGACAGAGACTCCGGTGGTTTCCAACAACTCGGCGCACCGCTGGACCGAGGATGTTCCTATGGTGATTCCGGAGATTAATGCGGAGCATTATAAGCTCATCGAGACACAGAGGAAGAGGCTCGGCACTGTCCGCGGCTTTATCGTGGTGAAGCCGAACTGCTCGATTCAGTCCTATACCCCGGCACTTGCCGCGTGGGAGGAGTTTGAGCCATATGAGCTTCTGGTTTCCACCTATCAGGCGATTTCCGGTGCCGGAAAGAACTTTGCATCCTGGCCGGAGATGGTCGGGAATGTCATCCCTTATATTGGCGGAGAGGAAGAGAAGTCGGAAAAGGAACCGCTTCGTGTGCTGGGAAAGCTGGGGGAGGGGAAGATTGCTCTGAAGCAGGGGCTCGTGATTACCTCACAGTGTATCCGTGTCCCGGTTCTGAACGGTCACACAGCCACTGCCTTTGTGAAGTTCCGGAAAAAGCCGGGCAAGGAGCAGCTCATTGAGAAGCTTGTCCGTTACAGGTCTCTTCCGCAGGAGTATGCGCTTCCGTCCGCACCGAAGCAGTTCATCCAGTATTTTCAGGAGGAGGACAGACCGCAGGTTCGCCTGGACGTCGATTTTGAACATGGCATGGGAATCTCGATCGGACGCCTCAGAGAGGACAGTCTCTTTGACTGGAAATTTGTGGGCTTGAGTCACAATACACTCCGGGGCGCAGCAGGCGGCGGTGTCGAGTCGGCAGAGATGCTGGTAAAGCTCGGATATATCACGAAGAAATAATACTGCCTCTTTCTCTTTTTCGTCCGTGGCGGCTCTTCGGTGTTATCATAGAAGCGTGCTTTGTCCGGAATGCGTATGCAGGCTGTCGATGGGAGGAAATCGTATGGGAATCACATCTGAAAGTTTAGGAAGACATGCTTCGGGAAAGAATGTCGTGCTGTATCAGCTGTCTACAGAGAAGGCACGTGTCACGGTATCCAATCTCGGGGGGATTCTGCAATCCTTTCTTGTGAAGGACCGCCATGGCATTGAGCAGGACATTCTTCTCGGTTACGATACGGTGGAAGGGCTTTCAGAGGATGCGGGACATATGGGTGCGCTTGTCGGGAGAAATGCGAACCGTATCGCAGGGGGAAGATTTTTTCTTCGGGGAAGGGAAATCACGCTTCCCTGCAACGATCATGGATACAATAATCTTCATTCCGGACCGGACTGCCTCCGGGGGAGATTCTTTACCCTGGAGGAAAGAGACGGGGCAGTGCCGGAGCTGTACTGCCATACCATATTGAGAGACGGAGAACAGGGATTTCCCGGAGAGATGCGTCTCACGGTCGGCTATCGGCTGGAAGGCTCGACACTGACGCTTCATTATACGGTAGTTTCCGATCGGGATACCGTTGCGAATTTCACGAATCACGCCTATTTCAATCTGTCGGGAAATCCGAAGCAGGGACTTCGGGGGCATTGGATGAAGCTCTATGCAGATTACTATACGCCGATTGACGAGAAGCTGATTCCGACAGGAGAGATTCGGGAAGTCAGTGGAAGTGATTTTGATTTCCGGGAGGAAAGGGAGCTGAGCTCTGTCTTTTCCTCGGAGGATGTGCAGCTCAGGATGTGCCGGGGACTGGACCATAATTTCTGCCTGTCGAGGGCGAAGGGCAGAGAGAGGCCGGGAGCGGAGCTCAGATGCGAGGAAAGCGGCATCAGACTCAGAATGACGACAGATCTCCCCGGAGTACAGGTCTATACGGCAAACTCTCTCCGGAGCAGACTTCCGGGAAAGCACGGAGCAGCTTTCCATGCGCGGGAAGGATTCTGTCTGGAAACCCAGTATTACCCGGATGCCGTGCATCATGAGAATTTTGCCAGTCCGGTGCTTTCTGCCGGAGAGCATTATGAAAGCACGACACGATACGAGCTGAGCTGTCAATGAAGGAACTGTTTATCGCGGAGAAGCCGTCTGTGGCACAGCAGTTTGCGGATGCTCTGTCGGTGGATCGAAATAAATATAAAAGAGACGGATATATCGAGACGGAGCAGTATATCTTTACCTGGTGTGTCGGGCACCTTGTCTCCATGTCCTACCCGGAGGCCTATGACGAAAGGCTTCGGAGATGGCGTTTCGATACCCTGCCCTTTATCCCGGGAAATTATCTCTATGAGGTGATTCCCTCCGTGAAGAAGCAGTTTTCGATTGTGGAGAAGCTGCTTCGAAGGGAGGATATCGCCTGCATCTATGTCTGCACCGACTCGGGGCGGGAGGGGGAATACATCTACCGCCTGGTTTCCATGCAGGCAGGCGTGAAGCACCCGAATCAGAAACGGGTCTGGATTGATTCCCAGACCAGAGAGGAGATACTCCGCGGCATCCGGGAGGCAAAGCCGGAGAGCGACTATGACGCTGTGGCTGCGGCAGCCTACTCGAGAGCCAAGGAAGATTATCTCATGGGGATCAACTTTTCGAGGGTTCTGACACTCCGCTACGGGAGGGAAGTCTCCCGCCATCTGGGGAAGGAAAAGAACACTGTCATTGCGGTGGGACGAGTCATGACCTGCGTCCTCGGGATGATTGTCCGGAGAGAACAGGAGATTCTGAACTTCCGGAAGACAGGCTTTTATAAGGTGAACGGAAGCTTTGTGTTTTCCGGGGAGACCGTTACGGCTGCCTTCCGAAAGACAGAGGCGTCTCCGCATTATGAGGAGAGGGAGCTTTACAGAGATAACGGGTTTTTGGAGGAGGAAGCTGCCGATCGTTTTATCGCTTCCTTTTCGCCGCTGCCGAGGGAGGCTTCCGTTTCCAAAGTGCAGAAGAAAAAGGAGAGCAGGAACGCGCCGCTTCTCTACAATCTGGCGGAGCTGCAGAATGATTGCGCCAGGCGCTTCAAGATCTCTCCAGAGGAGACGCTTGAGATTGCGCAGGAGCTGTATGAAAAGAAGCTCACAACCTATCCGAGAACCGATGCGAGAGTCCTGTCGTCAGCGGTTTCCCGGGAGATTTCCGGGAATCTGCGGGGGATTGGAAAAATTCCGGGGATGGAAATCCATGTTTCGGAAATTTTTGAAAACGGCTGGGAAAAAAAGCCTGCTGCCCGCTATGTGAACGATGCGAAGATCACGGATCATTATGCGATCATCCCGACGGGAGACAGCTCTTCCCTGAAGACGCTAAAGCCCTTGTCGAAACGGGTATATGCGCTGATTGTCCGGAGATTCCTGTCCATTTTCTATCCGCCTGCCGTCTATCAGAAGCTGTCGGTGGAGCTTCTTTGCCAGGAAGAGACCTTTGTTGTGAATCAAAAGCTTCTACAGAGTCCGGGGTACCTGAAGATTTATGAAAATCCCAGGGAGGAGACAGCCGCAGAGTCAGAGGAGAGAGAGGGAGTCTCTTCCCTGCTTCTGAAGCTGAAGAAGGGACAGCAGGGGCAGCTCGTCTCTCTCGAGAAAAAGGAGGGAGAGACGCAGCCGCCGAAAAGATACACTTCCGGGTCCATGATTCTGGCGATGGAAAATGCCGGAAATCTCATTGAGGATGACGAGCTCCGGGCACAGATCAAGGGCAGCGGCATCGGCACCTCCGCAACCCGTGCCGGCATCCTGACGAAGCTTCAGAGGATTTCTTACATCCGTCTGGAGAAGAAAACACAGCTGTTGTCTCCTACCCGGCTTGGCACCATGATTACACAGGTGGTGCAGGCATCGATTCCCAGGCTCTTAAACCCGGAGCTCACCGCTTCCTGGGAGAAGGGACTGTCCTATGTGTCAGAGGGGAAAATTACGGAGGCGGAGTACATGGAAAAGCTGGAGCGCTTTGTACGGAAGAAGACAGAGGAGGTGAAACGGCGCTGAGAAGAGGGGAAAGGATGCGGATTTTTTGAAAAGGCTGCTCTGCCGGCAGTATCGGCGGAAAAGAGGATAAGATGATAAGAGAAGAGTTGAAAACCGGAAATTTCCTGTCCACGGAGGGGACGATGGCAAAGGAGCTGTTTGCGAAATCCAGCTATCCCTGGGAGGTGCTTCCGGAAATCGGAGAGTATATCAGAGCGCTTCAGGGAAAGCTCAACCGGGAGGAATATCTTGAAATAAAGCCGTCTGTTCTGGTGCACAGGACAGCGAGGGTATGGGAGTCGGTATATTTTGCGGAGAATATTATTATCGGCGCGGAGACAGAGCTTCGGCACGGCGCCTTTCTGCGTGGCAATATTCTGGTGGGTGCCGGGGCGGTGGTCGGCAATTCCTGTGAGCTGAAGAATGTGATTCTCTTTGACCACGTGCAGGCGCCGCATTACAACTATCTGGGGGATTCCATCCTCGGAGAATACAGCCACATGGGTGCTGCCAGTCTCACCTCCAACGTCAAATCCGATAAAAGTTTGGTGCAGGTGCATGCCGCTGACGGTGAAATCGAAACGGGGCTTAAAAAATTCGGAGCCATACTCTCGGAGCATGTGGAGGTCGGCTGCGGTTCCGTACTGAATCCGGGCACGATGGTCGGGAGGAACACGAACATCTACCCGCTGTCTCCGGTGCGGGGCTGCATCGATGCCGACAGGATCTATAAGTCCGAGGGGAATGTTGTGTTGAAGAGAGAGTGAGTTTGTACTAGAATAGGGCGAGATTGAGTGATCCGTTTTTGCAGCAAAAAGGAGAGGCTATGAACGACTTTGGAGAAAATGTACATATTCTGGAGCATCCGCTGCTCACCCATAAAATTTCCATCCTGCGGGATAAAAACACCGGTACTAACGAGTTTCGTCAGCTGGTGGAGGAGATTGCGATGCTGATGGGTTTTGTGGCTCTTTCCGATCTCCCGATGAAGAAGGTAACGGTAGAGACACCGATCGAGACCGCAGAGACAGAGATGATTGCCGGAAGAAAGCTCGCGATTGTACCGATTCTCCGAGCCGGGCTCGGCATGGTATCCGGACTGACAGCTCTGGTGCCGTCTGCCAAGATCGGACATATCGGAATGTACCGGAACGAAGAGACGCATCAGCCGGTGGAGTATTTCTGCAAGCTCCCGAATCCGATAGAGGAGAGAACGATCGTCGTCTGTGATCCGATGCTCGCTACCGGCGGCTCCGGTGTGGATGCCATCAGTCAGATCAAGCAGCACGGCGGAAAAAAGATCAAGTTCGTATGTATCATCGCGGCACCGGAGGGGCTGAAAAGGCTACATGAGGCGCATCCGGATGTGCAGATCTATGTCGGAAATCTGGATCGCTGCCTGAATGAGAATGCGTATATCTGCCCGGGTCTCGGAGATGCCGGTGACCGTATCTTCGGAACCAAATAAAAAGTGCTTCGTACGAAGCACTTTTCCTATGCCGCTGGCCGGACTTGAACCGGCATGGTCTCCCGCTTGATTTTGAGTCAAGTGCGTCTGCCATTCCGCCACAGCGGCAAATCAGTTGTAAAAATATCACAACTACCCTGCATTTGCAAGAGAATTTTGGAGGAGTATGACCTGTCTGGAAGCCAGAAAATATATGGGTCCCTTTATCAAGAAAGAGCTCTCGGAGGAGGACCTTCGGGAGTTCTTGCTGCATATACAGAGCTGCAGAGAATGCCGCGAGGAGCTGGAAGTGACCCACATGGTATATACCGGTGTGGAGAAGCTGGATTCCATGGAGGATGATCTGAATCTGGAGAGGGAATACCGGAGGGATATCGAGGCAGCACGCTTTCTTGTTTTCCGGGGTTTTATGCGGAAGCTGCTTCGCTATGCTCTGGATACACTCGCCTTTTATGCGGTTCTCATCGCGCTGGCACGCTGCTTTTTTCTTAGGGAATTGCTTTGAGAGATGATTTCGGGGAGATAAAATCACTATGTCTACAGAGAAACTGATACTGATGGATGGTCACAGCATCCTGTCCCGCGCTTTTTACGGGATTCCGGAACTCAGCAATACCGGGGGCGTTCCCACGAACGCGGTTTACGGCTTTCTGAATATCATGCTGAAAATGCTGGAGACAGAGGAGGCAAGCCATCTGGCGGTCGCATTTGATCTCCCGGGTACCACCTTCCGGCACAAAATGTTTGAGGGCTATAAGGGTACCAGAAAGGGGATGCCGGAGGAGCTTTTGGCACAGGTGCCGCTGATGCAGGAGCTTTTGAAAGCCATGAATGTTCCCATTCTGAGCAGAGAGGGATATGAAGCGGATGATATCCTCGGCACGATTGCAAAGCGGATGCAGGAGGAGGGGAAGGAGGTCATTGTTGTCTCCGGAGACCGTGACCTTCTGCAGCTGGCAGACAGCCATATTACGATCGCCCTTCCGAAGACCCGGAGAGGGCAGACGGAGATCCCCCGGTATACGCCGGAAAAGGTGCAGGAGGAGTGGGGAGTTACGCCGCTGGAGTTTATCGATGAGAAGGCATTGATGGGAGACAGCAGCGACAATATCCCGGGAGTCCCGGGGATGGGAGAGAAAACCGCGGAGTGGATTATCTCCAGATATCATTCCATTGAAAATGCCTATGCGCATCGGCATGATGCCGGGTTCAGGGTGCCGAGAAAGCCGAAGGCAGGACAGATTCTTGAGGAGAACTGGGAGCTGGCACAGCTGTCCAAGAGGCTGGCTGCGATCTGCATCGATGCGCCGATTGACTTTCGCTTTCAGGATGCGGAAATCGGAAATCTCTACAACGAGGCTTCCTACCGGATGATACAGGAGCTGGAGCTGAAGTCTCTGATCCGCCGCTTTGAGGAGCATTTATCCGAGGAGCAGCTGGGCGGCTCCGTCAGTGTAAATCTGGAATACAAGGAGGTCTGTGAGCCCTATCTTGCAAAGGTAATTTTCTCCGATGCCGGAAAGCAGGGGGAAGCCGGGTTCTACTTCTCCTGGGAAGAGGCTCCGGCAGAGAGCAGCAATCCCTTTCTGGAGGAAAGAGACACGGCTTCGGAGACCTCCGGGAGAGAGGAGAATGCTGTCCGGGATTCTGCTGCCGGAAAAGCCGGGCAGTTTCCGGCATCGAAGGAATATGGAGGGGACAGAGAGCTGGTGCTGTATCTGGCGCTGGCAGAGGACAGGCTGTACCGTATCCATGGCTTTCCCTTCCGCGGGCTTTTCGAGGAGCTTTCCCGGAAGGCGGCATTGTATACTCTGGATTTAAAGCAGCAGCTGTCCCGCTTTTATCTCGGACGGGAGAAAAAAATTCTGGATCTTTCACTGATGGCGTACCTGATCGATCCGGAGAAAGCGTCTTATGACGCGGAGGATCTGAGCCTTTCCTATCTGTCCAGCACCCTGAATCTCGGAAAGGACAGTGTGCTTAAGAATACCGCAAGGGCGGCAATCGCTTTTCTCCTGCGAAAAAAAATTCCGGCACGTCTTCAGGAACTGCAGGAGACAGAGCTCTACCGGAAGATCGAGCATCCGCTGATTTACACCCTCTATGACATGGAAACGGAGGGAGTCATGGTGGACCGCGCGGCGCTCCGCCGCTATGGGGATGAACTCCTGATCGGTATCGAGGCACTTCGGAAGCGGATCTATGAAAAATGCGGGGAAGAGTTCAACATCAATTCTCCGAAGCAGCTCGGAGAGATTCTCTTCGGGAAGCTCGGAATGCCCGGCGGCAAGAAAACTAAGACGGGCTATTCCACTGCCGCGGATGTACTGGAGAAGCTCTCGGAGGAATACGATGTGGTCAGGGATATCCTGGAATTCCGCACTTACAGCAAACTGAGTTCCACCTATGCGGAGGGACTGCAGAGCTATATCGGAGGGGACGAGCGTATCCACGGCAAGTTTCATCAGATGGTGACGGCGACCGGGCGTATCTCCTCCTCCGACCCCAATCTTCAGAATATTCCGATTCGAACGGAAATGGGACGCCGCTTCCGTTCCGTTTTTGTTCCGAAGGAGGGCTGTATCTTTCTGGATGCCGACTATTCTCAGGTGGAGCTTCGTATCCTCGCTTCTCTGAGCGGAGACGAACAGCTGATTTCCGCCTACCGTCATGCAGATGATATCCATGCGGTGACGGCGTCGCAGGTCTTTCATGTGCCTCTGGAGGAGGTGACGCCGGAACTTCGCAGAAATGCAAAGGCAGTCAACTTCGGTATCGTCTATGGAATCTCTGCCTTCGGGCTTTCCGAGGGACTCAGTATCTCGAGGGCGGAAGCCAGACAGTATATCGAGAGATACTTTGAAAGCTATCCCAAGGTAAAAGAGTTTCTGGATCATCAGATCGCGTATGCCAGAGAACATGGTTTCATCCGCACTTACTATCAGAGGATACGGCCTGTGCCGGATATCAAGGCGTCGAACTTTATGCGCCGTTCCTTCAGTGAACGTGTTGCCATGAATTCTCCGATTCAGGGGACGGCTGCCGATATTATGAAGATTGCGATGAATCGTGTGAATGAAGTGCTGCGGGAAGAGAAGCTTTCGGCACGCATTGTCCTTCAGGTACACGATGAGCTGCTGTTGGAGGTACCGCTCGAGGAAGAGGAGAGGGTCCGGGCACTGCTCCTCGATAAGATGGAACATGCGGCGGAGCTTGCGGTAAAACTGGTGGCAGACTGTGAGAGAGGAAAAAACTGGGAGGAAGCGCACTAGATGGCAGAGGTCAGAAAAGCGGATCTGATGCCGATCTCGTTTCTCAGGATGAGCGTTTATACCGGCTCTCTTCTCGGGATGCGCTATCGGATGGAAAAGATGGAAAAAGAGACGGACCTTGCGGCAGGAGTCCTGAGGGAAGCGGGAAATTCGGAGGAGACAGAGAAGCACGGAGAAACCCGTCTTCTTGTTTCTGTCTGGAAGGGGCCTTACGCCTATCCGAAGATGGAGGAGTCCGATTTCAGGAGAAGGGATTTTCCCTTTACTCCGGAGGGAATCGAGGAAGCGAGACGGTGGCTTAATGAGGAATATGAGGCAGGAGAATGGTGATTGCAATGATCGGTGGTGTCGGTGCCGGAAAAAGCACGGTGCTCTCGCTTCTCCGGGAACGGGGATTTCGGGTCTATCGCTCGGATGATATGGCAAAAGCCATGTATCGGCCGGGCTCGAAGATTTATGCGGAGCTGATACATGTCTTTTCCGGGGATGTCGCGGATGCGCATGATGGGCATATCGTTCCCGGGCGTCTTGCCGGGAAAATTTACCAAAATCCCCGGCTTCGGGAAAAAATCAATGAGATCGTGCATCCGGCGGTCTGGGAGAAGATCTTCGAGACGATGGAGAGGGCAGAGAAAAATCAGGAAGATATCGTGATAGAGACCGCGCTTCCGACCAGGGAGTTTGTAAGGCGGGCAGAGGAGACATGGTTTGTCTATGTCTCTCCCGAGATTCGCATTGCCCGGGTGATGCGGGACAGAGGGTACACGAGAGAAAAGGCAGAGGCGATACTCCAGGCGCAGTATCCGGATGAGAGCTACCGGGAAATGTCGGATGTCGTCATTGATAATTCGGGGACGAGAGAGGAGTTAGAGCGTGAGGTTTACGAGCATTGCCAGCGGCTCGAGCGGAAATGTCAGCTACATCGGAACAGAGGAGCATCACATCCTGATTGATGCCGGTGTTTCGATGAAGGCGATGAATGAGGGACTTGGGGCACTGGAGCTTTCTCTCCGGGATATCGATGCGATTTTCCTGACGCATGAGCACTATGACCATATCAAGTCGGTGGGAAGCATTGCGAGAAAGTATCATATTCCGATCTACGGAAGTCTGGAAACTCTGCAAAGCCTCCTTCTCATTAAATCTCTTGGTGAATTTGACAAGGAGCTACTGCATCCGATCGAGGCGGATGAGCATCTTCGGTTCGAGGATTTCGACATCCTTCCCTTTTCTATTCCGCACGATGCGAGAAATCCCTGTGCCTACCGGGTGGAGGCGGAGGGAAAGAAGGTGGCGGTGGCGACAGACATCGGACATTTCGATGAGTATATCGAGTATCATCTGAAGGATCTGGATGCCCTGATCCTGGAAGCCAATCATGATATCCGCATGCTTTCGGAGGGGATGTATCCCTATGATCTGAAGCGCCGCATTCTGTCCGATTACGGGCATCTTTCCAATGAGAATGCGGGAAAGCTTCTGGACAGATTATTGCAGGACAGAATCAGAAAGGTTTTTCTGGGGCATCTGAGCGCGGAAAACAATCTCCCAGATCTGGCGCTTCGGACCGTGAAGCAGGAGATTGACAGCTCGGAGAGTCCCTATCGCAGCAGTGATTTTCCGATCTGCATCGCGCACCGGGACAGGATTTCCGATATTGTGGAATGGTAGCGGCAGAATGACGCTAATGGCAGGAATTACCGGAATTCCTGTCTCCCTTCGCGGGATCCGAGCTGCGATTGAGGGCACATGGATTTCCTGAAAATACCATTCGTGATTTTCACTGTTTTTTTGCTATGATGCACTCATACAGAAAGGGAGGCGTACATGAAAAAAGCTATCATTACTGTCGTCGGCAGGGATTCCGTGGGAATCATTGCAAGGATCTGTACCTATCTTTCCGCACAGAGGATCAATATTCTGGACATTTCCCAGACGATCACCGGCGGCTATTTCAATATGATGATGGTCGTAGATGTGACGGATTCCGAGAACAAGATAGATGCGGTTTCTGAGGAGCTTCAGAAACTGGGAGAGGAGCTGGGTGTCGTGATCCGTCTGCAGCTTTCCGAGATCTTTACCATGATGCACCGAATCTAAGGAGGAAGTATGGCTGGATTTTTTATTGATCCGATGGAGGTGTCGGAGACCAACAACATGATCGAGCACATGCATCTGGATGTGCGAACCATTACGATGGGGATCAGCCTCCTGGACTGTGCGGATACGGATCTAAAGTGTTTCTGCGACAAAATCTATCGGAGGATTACCGAGAAGGCGAGGGATCTGGTGGAAACCGGGGAGAAAATCTCAAAGGAATACGGGATTCCCATTGTCAATAAGCGGATTTCGGTGACGCCGATTGCCATTGCGGCAGCGTCCTGCTGTCACAGCATCGAGGATTTTGTGATGGTGGCAAAGACCCTGGATCGCGCCGCCAGGACGGTAGGGGTCAATTTTCTCGGCGGCTTTTCTTCCCTCTGTCAGAAGGGGATGACAGAAGCGGACAGGCTGATGATCCGCTCGATTCCGCGGGCACTGGCGGAGACGGAGATCGTGTGCGCCTCTGTCAATCTCGGCTCGACCAGGACCGGCATCAACATGGATGCGGTACGTCTGATGGGAGAGGTGATTGTCGATGCGGCGAAGCTGACCAGGGAGTCAGACAGCGCTGCCTGTGCCAAGCTGGTCGTTTTCTGTAATGCGCCGGATGACAACCCCTTTATGGCAGGTGCCTTTCACGGGGTATCGGAGGCGGACTGCATCCTGAATGTCGGCGTTTCCGGTCCCGGCGTGGTTCGGGAGGCACTGCGGCATGCAGACGGCATGAACTTCGAGGAGCTCGCGGAGACCATCAAAAAAACAGCTTTTAAGATCACGAGAGTGGGACAGCTGGTGGCAAAGGAAGCCTCTCGGAGACTGGGCGTCCCCTTCGGGATTATCGATCTGTCTTTGGCGCCCACGCCTGCCATCGGAGATTCTGTCGCGGATATCCTGGAAGCGATGGGACTGGAGAGAGCCGGTGCGCCGGGAACAACGGCGGCGCTTGCGATGCTTAACGACCAGGTCAAGAAGGGCGGCATCATGGCATCCAGCTCGGTCGGGGGACTGAGCGGTGCGTTTATCCCGGTATCGGAGGACCAGGGGATGATTCGTGCGGTAGAGGATGGCGCTCTGACACTGGAAAAGCTGGAGGCGATGACCTGTGTCTGCTCTGTCGGTCTGGATATGATCGCGATTCCGGGAGATACCAAGAAGGAGACGATTTCCGGGATAATCGCCGATGAGGCGGCACTGGGAATGATCAATCAGAAGACGACGGCGGTGCGTGTGATCCCTGCCTACGGGAAAAAGGAGGGAGAGGTGGTCGATTTTGGCGGTCTTCTCGGGCATGCGCCGATTATGAAGGTCAATTCCTTCGGCTGCGAGCGCTTTGTCAATCGGACGGGAAGGATTCCGGCGCCGATTCATTCCTTTAAAAACTGATGCTGAACGGGAAAAAGGTAATCGGCGTTATCGCGGAGTTTAATCCTCTTCATGAGGGGCACAGATATCTTCTCCGGGAAGCGAGAGGCCGCTTTCGGGCGGACTACCTCGTTGCTGCGATGTCCGGGGACTTTGTGCAGCGGGGGGAGCCTGCCTTTCTGTCCAAATACGACAGAACAAGGGAAGCCCTCCTCGCAGGGGCGGATCTCGTTATCCAGATCCCGGTACTGTATTCCACCCAGTCGGCAGAGGGCTTTGCGATGGGCGGCGTGATGACGCTTCAGAGTCTCGGCTTTGTCGATGAGCTCCTTTTTGGCTCGGAGTCGGGCGAACTGGAGCGGCTGTCCCGTATTGCCGACTTTCTCGGGCGGGAGGACAGGGCGGGGACAGACT
The DNA here is from genome assembly GCA_963545355.1 of uncultured Oribacterium sp. GTDB lineage: Bacteria > Bacillota > Clostridia > Lachnospirales > Lachnospiraceae > Oribacterium. Next base: position 21,940 of record CAUUIW010000014.1, read on the forward strand.
TCAGTCAAAGGATACGGCGGTATCTGAAAGAGGGCATGGGCTATCCGGGGGCGAGAGAGCAGGTGCTTCGTGCCATGGGAGTCATGACAGAAGGGGAATGTCCTCTGCCGAACGACGTCCTGGGGATAGAATATCTGAAGGCGCTGAGCCGCCTGAAAAGTACGATTCTGCCGCGCTGCCTTACAAGGGCTTCTGTCTACCCTTCCGCCCATCGGATACGGGAGGCACAGAAAAAAGAGGCGGGAAATCACGGGCAGTATGCGGATGTAGAGCAGCTGAGCGAGATGCTTTCCTATCGGCTGATCTCTCTTTCGATGGCAGGAATCCCGTTTCATGAGTACCTCGACGTGGACAGGGACCTCTCCTGTGCCATCGGACGACAGCTGGAAGGCGGCAATGCCATGGGCTTTCGGGAGAGAGTCTCGGATCTGCAGGGGAAAAACCGCACCTATCACAGGGTACAGAGAGCCCTTCTGCATCTGCTGCTCGGGATACGGAGGGAGGATGTGCTGTCCCTGCGCAGCGGCACAGAGAATCCTCCGGAGTTTTCCTGGCTTCGTGTCCTGGGGATCAGAAAGGAGAAGAAGGAACTCCTGTCCGCATCGGCTGCCTATCCGCTTTTCAATCTGGGAAAGGACCGGCACCGGAAAGAGGAGCTCTTTCAGGATCGTTCTCTTCAGCTGGATCTTTTTGCGGCAGGGCTTTATCATCTTCTCCTGCCGAGAGCCAGAAATGAATTTACGGAAATGCCGCTTATGCTATAATTACAGACAGAACGAGGCTGTATCTCCCCGCCGGATTGTCGGACATAAGTCCTGAGGAGGAGAGAAAATCGAGGATGTAAGACAGCTGATTTCAGGGGGAAGGAATGGGAGAACAGAGAAAGGAGCGGAGATGAAGTTAATTCATGCCATTGTACGAAATGATAATGAAGATGATGTTGTATCGGAGCTGATGAAGGAGCATTTTTATGTGACGCGGCTTTCCACGACAGGCGGCTTTCTCAGAAAGGGAAATACCACTCTGATGATTGCGACGGAGGATGAGCTGGTAGACAAGTGCATCGAGATTATCAAACAGCAGTGCGGAAGGCGCCAGCAGATCAATGTCAATATGCCCTATATGTCCGGCACCTCTACCATGAACTTCGGTACCATGCCCATGCAGGTGGAGATCGGCGGCGCGACTATCATGGTGCTTCCTCTGGAGAGGTTTGAAAAAGACTGAGCTCCTGCGGGATTTGGATCCCGGCCTTATGGAGCGCCGGAGCGGTGCCGCAAAGGAGACAGAAAAGCCCATGACAGAGCCGGGACAAAGTCGCATCTGAAGTACGGGAATAGATACAAGTCTGTTCTTGCGATAAGGGTGGATTCGAGTATAATAAAAGCGTTGTAAAATTGTATACAGATTTTCCATTGCTTGGCGGCAAAGCGGGGCGGAAATAAGGGGATTCCTTCTTTGTCTGTGCGTTCCCAACGAAAAGGAGAGGAGAAAACATGTCAGAGTTTATTGAGAAGCTAAAGGAAAAGGCGAAGAAGAGCAGAAAAACCATTGTTCTTCCGGAGTCCGAGGATAAGAGAGTCCTTCGTGCGGCAGAGATTATCCATCGAGAGGACTTCGCAGACGTCATCCTGCTGGGCAATGAAGAGGAGGTTCATGCCAATGCGGACAAGTACGGTGCGGATCTGACCGACATCCCCATCGTTGACCCGAAGAAATCCGACAAGCTGGTTGCCTATGTCGCCAAGTTCGCGGAGCTTCGTAAGTCGAAGGGGATGACCGAGGAAGAGGCAAGACAGATTCTGACCACCAACAACAACTACTTTGGCATGATGATGGTAAAGATGCAGGATGCTGACGGACTGGTTTCCGGTGCCTGTCATTCCAGTGCGGATACCATCCGTCCGGCATTGCAGATTCTGAAGACCAAGCCGGGCACCAAGCTCGTTTCCGGCTTCTTTGTGATGAATGTGCCGAACTGTGAGTATGGCATGAACGGAACCTTCGTGTTCTCCGACTGTGGCCTGAACCAGGACCCGACCGCGGAGGAGCTGGCTTCCATCGCCGAATCCTCTGCCGAATCCTTCCGCTTCCTGATTGATTCGAAGCCGAAGATTGCGATGCTGTCCTATTCTACCAAGGGTTCTGCCAAGCATGAGGATGTCACCAAGGTGCAGGAGGCAACCAGGATCGCGAAGGAGCTGGATCCGCGTTTGATTATCGACGGTGAGCTGCAGCTGGATGCTGCTCTGGTGGATTCCGTCGGTCAGATGAAGGCACCGGGCTCTCCGGTTGCAGGTCAGGCGAATACCCTGATCTTCCCGAATCTGGATGCCGGAAACATCGGTTACAAGCTGGTGCAGAGACTGGGCAAGGCGGAGGCTTACGGTCCGCTGCTGCAGGGAATCGCCCGTCCGGTCAACGATCTGTCCAGAGGATGCTCCCGCTATGATATCGTCGGTGTGGTTGCCATCACGGCAGTACAGTGTCAGGCTTTTGACTGAAGATAAAGGAGAGTATACGGGATGAAAATTTTAGTTCTGAACTGCGGTTCTTCCTCCCTGAAGTACCAGCTGATCGACATGGAGCACGAGGATGTTCTGGCAAAGGGGCTTTGCGAGAGAATCGCGATCGAGGGCTCCCGCCTTAGGCATGAGGCGACAGGGAAGGAAAAGTATGAGATTGAGACAGCGATGCCGGATCACTCTGTGGCGGTACAGCTGGTTTTTGATGCCCTGACGGATAAAGAGCATGGGGTTGTCAGCTCCATTGACGAGATCGGTGCGATCGGACACCGTGTGGTTCACGGTGGCTCCAGGTTCACAAAGTCCATTCTGGTGGATGAGAGGGTGAAGCAGGGAATCCGTGACTGCTTTGATCTCGGACCGCTCCATAACCCGGCAAATCTGATGGGAATCGAAGCCTGTGAAAAGGTGGTTCCCGGCAAGAAGAATGTCGTGGTTTTCGATACCACCTTTGGCATGACTATGCCGGAGAAAGCATATTTTTATGCAATTCCGAAGGAGTATTACGAGAAATACAGCATTCGCCGCTACGGCTTCCACGGCACCAGCCACGGCTTTGTTTCCAAGGAATGCATCCGCATCGCCGGTCTCGATCCGGAGAAGGCAAAGGTTATTGTCTGCCATCTCGGAAACGGCGCTTCGGTTTCCGCTTCCGTCGGCGGCAAATGCGTGGATACCTCCATGGGTCTGACACCGCTGGAGGGGCTCATTATGGGAACCCGTTCCGGTGATGTGGACGGCGGGGTGCTGCAGTTCCTTGCGCATCATGAGAACATGACGATTGACGAGGTTCTGAATGTTCTCAACAAGAAGTCCGGCGTTCTCGGCATGAGCGGCGTTTCCTCGGATTTCCGTGATGTGGAGAATGCGGCAGCAGAGGGGAATCACATGGCTGCCGTAGCACTGGATGCATTCCGGTACCGCGTGGCGAAGTACATCGGAAGCTATATCGCTGCCATGAACGGTGTGGATGCCATCTGCTTCACTGCCGGCGTGGGGGAGAATGACAAGGTTTCCCGTGAGACCATCATTAACGAGCACCTGAGCTACATGGGGGCAAAGGTGGATCCGGAGAGAAATGACGTCCGCGGCAGGGAGACCCTGATTTCTGCCGATGATTCCACTGTCAGGGTTTACCTGATTCCGACCAATGAAGAGCTTGCGATTGCCAGAGACACGCTGGCACTGGTGCAGTAAAGCGGAAAGAGCTGCCGAAAAAAACAGCTTGCTTTTTTCGGGAAGCTATAGTATCTTAATCCGAGTGCATTTTGTACATGCAGAATCTGAATCCAATTCCCAGTTGGCGGCAGCCTCCCGGGGTAAGAAGGAGGTGTTAAGATGTCCATTTGTCCGAAGAATAAATCCTCTAAGGCGCATAGAGACAGCAGAAGAGCAAACTGGAAAATGGGAGCCATGAATCTCGTTAAGTGCTCTAAGTGCGGAGCTCTTGTGTTACCGCATAGAGTCTGCAAGGCTTGCGGATCTTACAACAAGCGTGAGATCGTAAAGGTCGAGGACTGATCGCTTTGTGATAGAGGGGGGGTGCGCACTTGCGCATCCCCTTTTTCGATTCGCGGCTTCAAAGCCGAGGCGCGGGCTGAAAGGCAAGCGGAGGAAGGGTGTCGAAGTACAGGTTGGGAGACATCGGCTTCCGGAATCCGCGGGATTCGTAAAAACAGATAGGGGGGCTGTTCATAAAAACAATAATGATTCTCATTGACAAAATGATGCTGATTTGATAATATATAATTGTAAACAATATTTGTTGTCTATTTTTTGGAGGAGATGTAAAATGAAGAAGTATGTATGTTCTGTATGCGGTTATATCTATGATCCGGAAGTCGGTGAAGAGAGCGCGAATATCGCTCCGGGCACTGCCTGGGAGGATGTGCCGGAAGACTTCGTTTGCCCGCTTTGCGGCGTAGGGAAGGACCAGTTCGAAGTTTCTGAGGAGTAATTCATGAATTATTGCAGAGAGATTGCGAGGGACAGCTTTTATATCGGTGTGGAGGACAGGCGTTCCCATCTGTTTGAGAACCTCTTCCCTCTGGAGCGCGGAGTGAGCTATAACTCTTATGTGATACTGGATGAGAAAACCTGCCTGATGGATACCTGTGATGAGGTGGTCGGCAGGCAGTTTCTCGAGAATATGACGGCGGCTCTTGCGGGAAGGACTCTCGATTATCTTGTGATTCATCACATGGAGCCGGATCACTGCTCGATGGCACTGGAGGTCATGAATCGTTATCCCGAGGTGACTGTGGTGGGAAGTCAGAAGACCTTCCAGATGCTGGACCAGTTTTTCTCTCTGTCCCTGAAGGAGAATCATAAGCAGGTGGTGAAGGAAGGAGAGGAGCTTTCCCTCGGAAAGCATACTCTCCGTTTTCTGATGGCACCGATGGTGCACTGGCCGGAGGTGATGTTCAGCTATGATACTCTGACAAAGGTGCTCTACACTGCGGATGCCTTTGGCGTATTCGGCTGCAATAACGGCAATGTTTTTGCGGAAGAGACGGATACGGCGTCTGTGGATTTTCGAAATGACGCGAGACGTTACTATGCCAATATCTGCGGAAAATACGGGATGCAGGTTCAAACCGCGTTAAAAAAGGCCTCTGCACTCGAGCTCGAGCTGCTGTGTCCGCTGCATGGTCCGGTCTGGAAAGAGAAGCGTGCGGAGATCCTCTCTCTCTATGACAGCTGGTCCAAATACGAAGCGGAGGAGAGGGCAGTGGCTGTGATTTATAATTCTGTCTATGGCAATACTGAATCCGTGGTCAACAGCTTCGCGATGGAACTGGGAAAGTCCGGTATCAGGAATATCAGGATTTACGATGTTTCCAAGACAGACCCGTCTTATCTCATTGCGGAATGCTTCAGGGTATCTCACCTGGTCATCGGGGCTACCACCTACAATAACGGCCTTTTCCCGAAGATGGAGGGCTTCCTGCAGGAGGCGGCTGCCTGTGCGGTACAGAACAGAAAGTATGCGCTGCTGGAAAACGGCAGCTGGGCAGTGCAGAGCGGCAAGCTGGTGAGGGGTATTTTCGATACCATGAAAAATATGGAGCAGATCGGGGAGACACTGACCATCAAGTCCTCTAGCTTCCGGAGAGAGGCACTGTCTCTTCTGGCGAAGGAAGTTGCCGATTCTGTAAAAGCCTGAGTCCCTTCCCGGGACTTGGCACGGGTTTAGCGGGGACTGTCGCACTAAGCTGATTTTGCACAGGAGATTGTAGACGATGATCGCTTTCATCGACAATCCTTTGTGTGAAGCTGATTCAGTGCGATGGTCCCTTTTTGTGAACGGCGAAGGCAAAGGTTTTTACTTAAAAAACATAAAAGTGGAGGATGGAGCCTAGAATTTTTGCCATATTTCGGAAAAGTGGTATAATACCCTCGTAATTTCCTGAAACTGGTACCGACCCGGTACAGCCTGCTACCTTCCTCTGAGCGGGAGCCGGACTGCGAGGTCGGTAAAAGAGGTAAATCATGAAAAGATTTTTTGTGATTCTCGTGCTTTGCCTCCTCGCTCTGAACGGATGCAGTAATTGGAGACCTCTGGTTTACAAGGTGAACAAATCGGAGGAGCTCAGGCAGTATGAGTCAGAGCAGGCGGAGGAAGCGAAGCTGGAGGAAGAGTTGCGGGAACGGTCGGATGCTGATGTAAATGAGAGACAGAGAAGATTTGACAGTGAGCTGTTCCAGAAACCGGAAATCGAGAAGGAAAAAGTCAAGGTCCGGGGCATCTATCTCAGTGATCTGACGGCGGGCAACGAGGAAAGAATGGCGGAGATTCTTCGGCATATCGATGTCACAGAGCTGAATGCCGTTGTCATTGATATCAAAAACGATGACGGTCAGATCAGCTATGAGATGGATGACGAGAGCGTTCGGGAGATGGGAGCGGAGATCCGGCGTATCAGGGATATGCCTGCGCTTCTGAAAAAACTTCACAGGCACAGGATCTATGTGATTGCGAGACTCACGACCTTCCGGGATCCCTATATGGAGAACAGGCATCCGGAGTGGATGAACCAGCTGCAGGACGGCTCTGTTTTTCATGATGAGTCGGGGAATGCCTGGGTGAATCCCTATCAGAGAGAGTACTGGAACTATATGCTGGCGATTGCGAAACAGTGTGCGAGGGACGGCTTTGACGAGATTCAGCTCGACTATGTCCGCTTCTGTGCCGAAAAGGGAATGAGCGGCGTTTCCTATGAGGAGCCCCTCATCCAGGGAAGATCGAGGACGGACATCATCACGGAGTTTGTCCAGTTCATGTCTGCCGGGCTCGCCTCCGAGAATGTATTTCTCTCGGCCGATGTTTTTGGGACGATTATCAGCTCCTATGATGACAGTGTTGCGGTGGGACAGGATTACAGCACGCTTTCCGGCGCGGTGGACTATCTCTGCCCGATGATTTATCCTTCTCATTATCAGGAGGGATCCTTCGGTATCGACTATCCGGATATGCGGCCTTATGATACGATTAAGGCGGCGCTGTATTCGAGTCAGCAGGCGCTGATTCTCGGGCACAGAAAGGGGTTCCGGGCGCAGGTTCGTCCGTGGCTGCAGGCATTTACCGCATCCTATCTCTCTCACTATATGAATTACGATGCGGATACCCAGAGACAGCAGATTCAGGCAGTCTACGACAGCGGGCTGGAGGAGTGGATCATGTGGAATGCCAGCAACCGCTATAACTGGGATGCGTTTCAGAAAAAGGAATAGACATTGAAAGAGGACAGAGCTTTTGATATTTCGGAGGAACTGAAAAAACTCCCGGCACTGCCGGGAGTTTATTTAATGCACGGACCGAAGGATGAGGTCATCTATGTCGGAAAGGCAAAGATTCTCAGGAATCGTGTGAAGCAGTATTTTCAGAAGTCCTATAAAAAATCGGTCAAGATTCAGCAGATGGTGCGGCTCGTGGAGAGATTTGAATATATCGTGGTGGATTCGGAGCTGGAAGCCTTGATTCTGGAGTCCAATCTCATCAAGGAGTATCAGCCGCGCTACAACACGCTTCTGAAGGATGATAAGAATTATCCCTATATCAAGGTACAGCTGGACGAGCTTTTTCCGAGAATCATGTCGGTCCGGAAGCGAAAGAATGACAGAGGGAAGTATTTCGGCCCTTATGCTTCACGGGAGCAGACCGACGAGGTGATCCAGCTGCTCAGAAGGACTTTCCATATCCGGAACTGCAAGAAGAGCTTCTCCGAGGAGCATCTTCTGGATCGTCCCTGTATCTACTATGATATGAAACAGTGCGACGGACCCTGTATCGGAAAGCAGAGCAGAGAGGAATATCTCTTCCGTGTGAATCAGGCGATGGATTTTCTGAACGGAAGGTACGAGGATATCGTGAAGGAGCTGAAGCAGAAGATGATGCGGGCTTCGGACAATCTTGATTTTGAAACGGCGGCGGAGATGCGTGACCTTCTGCAATCGATTGAGGCGACGCAGAGACAGCAGAAAATCACTGCCTATGATAATGAGGACAGGGATATTCTGGGGCTTTGCCGTGAGTTCTCTGACTGTGTGGTTCAGATCTTCTTTGTGAGAGAAGGAAAGATTATCGGGCGGGACCACCATTTTCTGGAGATTGATTCGGAGGAAAGTGACGCGGACATCCTTTCCGGCTTTATCAGTCAGTACTATAACGGAACGCCCTTTATCCCAAGGGAGCTCTTCGTGCAGGCGGATCTTCCGGATCAGAAGGTGCTGGAGAGCTGGCTTGGCGGTCTTCGGGGACGGAAGGTTTCGATACAGACGCCGAAGCTAGGGAAAAAGGAGAAGCTGGTAGAGCTTGCTTCCACCAATGCGTCGATTCTGATGCATCGTTACCGGGAAAGGTACCGGGAGGAGGAAAAGAAGCGGAATACCGCCATGCGGCAGCTTAAGGAAATCATCGGACTTCCGGATCTGCCGAAACGGATGGAGAGCTATGATATCTCGAATACCTCCGGCGCGCTGAATGTCGGCTCCATGGTGGTATATCAGGAGGGACAGCCGAAGCGGAATGATTACCGGAAGTTCCGCATCCGCTCGGTACAGGGGCAGGATGACTATGCCTCCCTGCGGGAGATGCTGGAGCGGAGATTCTCCCATGGACTTCTGGAGCAGGAGGAGAACAGAAAAGCCGGGAAGGAGGATGCGCTCGGCAGCTTTTCGGCATTTCCGGATCTGATCCTGATGGATGGCGGAAAGGGACAGGTAGAGATCTGTGAGGAGGTGCTCAGAGAGCTTGGGATTCACCGTATTACCGTATGCGGTATGGTGAAGGATGAGCATCACCGGACCAGGGCACTGCTCTATCGGGACAGGGAGCTTCCGATCGGGGAGAAGAGCGAGGCCTTCAAACTTCTGACCCGGATTCAGGATGAGGTGCATCGCTTTGCCATTGAATATCACAGGTCTCTCCGCTCGAAGGAGCAGGTAAAGTCCCTTCTCGAAGAGGTGCCGGGGATTGGTGCGGTGAGGAGAAGGGCGCTGCTTCGGGAGTTCTCCGACATTGACCATATCCGGACTGCCAGTCTCGAGGAACTGGAGCGCTGCCCTTCGATGGACAGAAGAGCCGCGGAAAGGCTGTACGAATACTTCCACCATTGACGCAGGATAAAAATGGATTATAATTTTCGTATTATGCGTGCTGCGGAGAAAACAGGATTTGCTGTTTTCTCAGAAGGATACGGAACAGCGCGCAGGGGAAAGGGGCATCACGATGGCACGGTATAATCATGACGAAATTGAGAGCAAATGGCAGTCTTACTGGAAGAAATATCCGGTAAATCCGAAGGATGAGACAAAGGAGAAGTATTATTGCCTCGACATGTTTCCCTATCCCTCCGGCTCCGGGCTGCACGTCGGTCACTGGAGAGGCTATGTGATCTCGGACGCCTGGGCACGGTATCAGCTGATACGGGGAAAGTATGTCATCCATCCGATGGGCTGGGATGCGTTTGGGCTTCCGGCAGAGAACTATGCCATCAAGATGGGGATTCACCCGTCCATTACCACCAAAAAGAATGTCGAGAATATCAAGAAGCAGCTGCAGCAGATCAATGCCCTCTATGACTGGGATATGGAGCTGAATACGACAGATCCGAAGTTCTATAAGTGGACGCAGTGGATCTTTGTGCAGATGTTCAAGAAGGGACTCGCCTATGAGAAGGAGTTCCCGATCAACTGGTGCCCGAGCTGTAAGACCGGCCTCGCCAACGAGGAAGTCGTCGACGGAAAGTGCGAGAGATGCGGAACGCCGGTTACCAAGAAGAATCTCCGCCAGTGGATGCTGAAGATTACGGCATATGCGGACCGGCTTCTGGACGATCTGGACGGGCTGGACTGGCCGGAGAAGGTCAAGAAGATGCAGAGTGAGTGGATCGGAAGATCTTACGGTGCGGAGGTGAACTTCCCGGTAGAGGGGAGGAAGGAAAAGATCACGGTATTCACGACCCGTCCGGATACCCTGTACGGCGCAACCTTCCTGGTGCTGGCACCGGAACATCCGATGGTGGCGGCATTGACTATAGAAGAGAAAAAGGAGGCGGTGGAAGCCTATATTTCCGCAGCTGCCAACAAGTCCAATGTCGATCGTATGGCGGTTTCCGACAAGGATAAGAGCGGTGTGTTCACCGGCTCCTATGCAATCAATCCTTTGAATGGAGAGAAAACTCCGATCTGGATCTCCGACTATGTGCTTGCCGACCACGGCACCGGAGCTATCATGTGTGTGCCGGCGCATGATGAGAGAGACTTTGCCTTTGCGAAGAAGTTTGATCTTCCGATTGTTCAGGTCATCGCAAAGGACGGCAGGGCGATGGAGAATATGGAGGAAGCCTATACGGACGCCTCCGGTGTCCTCGTCAATTCCGGGGAGTGGAACGGCAGAGAGTCCGCGGAGATGAAGAGGGAAGGACCGGACATCATCGAGAAGATGGGAATCGGAAAGAAGACCGTTTCCTTCAAGCTCCGCGACTGGGTATTCTCCCGACAGAGATACTGGGGCGAGCCGATCCCGATTGTTCACTGTCCGAACTGCGGCAATGTAGCCGTGCCGGAGGAAGAGCTTCCGCTGACATTGCCGGAGGTGGAGAACTATGAGCCGACAGGAACCGGAGAATCTCCGCTTGCCGCGATGACGGATTGGGTGAACTGCAGCTGTCCGAAATGCGGGGCTCCGGCAAAACGGGAGACCAATACCATGCCGCAGTGGGCAGGCTCCAGCTGGTACTTCCTCCGCTATGTGGATGTGAATAATGAGGAGGCGCCGGTCAGCAGGAAAAAGGCGGATAAGTATCTGCCGGTGGATATGTATATCGGCGGTGTCGAGCATGCCGTTCTGCATCTTCTGTATTCCCGCTTCTGGACAAAGTTTCTCTATGATATCGGTGTCATTGGCTTTGAGGAGCCCTTCCAGAGGCTCTTTAATCAGGGAATGATTACCGGCAAGAACGGCATTAAGATGAGTAAGTCTCTCGGCAATGTGGTTTCTCCGGATGATCTGGTCAGGGACTACGGTGTCGATGCGCTTCGCCTTTATGAGCTTTTTGTCGGACCGCCCGAGCAGGATGCGGAGTGGGATGACAGAGGCATTGACGGGGTTGCCCGTTTCCTGAACCGTTTTTACAATCTGGTGCAGGAGTCCCTTCCCAGGAAGGTGGAGCCGAGCAGGGAGATGATCCGTCTCCGCCATAATCTCGTCCATGATATCGAGACCCGTTTTGATGCTTTTTCCTTTAATACCGTGGTTTCCGGCTTCATGGAATACAACAATGCGATGCTGGATCTTGCCAAGAGGGAAGGCGGCATAGACTTTGAGACGCTGAAGACCTTTGCGATTCTGCTGGCGCCGTTTGCACCGCACATGGCGGAGGAATGCTGGCATGATCTCGGCGGTGAGGGTTCGGTTTTCTCTGCGGGATGGCCGAAGTATGACGACGGTATGCGTCAGGCGGATGAAATCGACGTGCCGGTGCAGATCAACGGGAAGATGAAGACCGTTCTTCATGTCGCGCAGGATATCTCGAAGGAAGAGATCCTGAAGCTGGCGAAGGAGGCGGTTTCGAATAAAATCACAGGACAGATCGTCAAGGAAATCTATGTGCCGGGAAAGATTGTGAATCTGGTGCAGAAGGGATAAGTCTGCTCCGCTTTTCAGGGAATGCTTTGCTCTGAGAGACCCGGGAGAAGGCGGGAGAATCCCGGAATAGTTGCTGTGATGCTGCAGAAATCAGAAAAGGGAAACGCGAAATCCGCGTTTCCCTTTTGCTGACGGGCATGTCGTCAGTCTGTGGTGAAAGTCCGCAAGGGGCGTGTACGTAAATCAGGCAGGCAGACAATGAAATCCCTGTCGTTTGGAGCGGAACACTAAAATATGGTGCTAAGCCATAGATTAAAACCTATGGCTTAGCATCTTTTATTATATATCACAATAAAAAACAGGGGCTGTCGCACTAAATCAGATTCACACAAAGGATTGTTGATGAAAGCAATCATCGTTTACAATCTCCTGTGCAAAATCAGCTTAGTGCGACAGCCTCATGATTTACAATCAATTTGTAAGGGAAACGTCCCGGAATGTCCTGTTTTTTTGCCAAATTATCCATAGACGATTTTTCTGCTTGTGTTAGTATAGTAGGGTATATTTATAGTTCATCAGAAGAAATCAAAATTTGCAGGGAACTTTCCGCGGGAAGTTTCTTGGATGTACATACATGAGAACGGAGATCTTTCTGCCGTCCGGCGAAAAATCCCCGCAGAACGAAGTTAGGAATCATTATGGATGAGAGAAACAGAAGGGATAATTCCAGAAAAAGGGGCAATTCCAGAAGCAGAGCACGGGCTTCGCAAAAAAGCGGAAATACAGGGCTCTATGTCGGCGTGGGTATCTGTGCTGCTGCCATTCTGATCGGAGGAGGCATCCTTGCCGGCAGACACCTGTTCGGCAGCGTTGCCGCAGAAACACAGATGGAGACGGAAATCCGGGATCCGAATCGTATCCATAAGAATGTTTTTGTGGATTATTCCTCCTTTGTAAAGGATGCGGAGCTCCTCAATCTGAAGGGCATGAACCGGGAGGAAGCCGCAGATGCGCTGGAGAAGGCGATCAACTGGCATCTCGTGATAAAGAATGCCAATCCGAATCTGGATGCTTTTACCATGCCGGAGATGGAAGAGGCGACAACGGCGGAAACTGCAGCGAATGCGGAGGATGACAGTGATCTGAATGCCGGAACGGAAGAGGTGGTGGAGACTTCTCTGTCTAAGATTAAGATTCGTCCAACCAAGGATAGATTTGAGGTGCCGGATCTCTATGCGGCTTCGATTCAGAATCTGGTGAATCAGATTTTTGACAGTGTTTTGAAGAGCGAAGCGGAAGCCACCGAGACGGAAAGCCAGAAGGCTGGCTTTTCTCTTTTTCCCAAGAAAAAAACAGAGGCTTCCACAGAGACAAGTATGGCTGCCGACTACACGCTGATGACACAGGATGTCAGCCAGCAGATTTCCGACTATGTCGATCAGCTGGCGACGGTCTGGGATATGAAGGCGGACAACGGAAGTATCACATCCTATGACGAAGCCAGCGGAGAATTCCAGTTCGGCGGTACGACGGACGGCTATAGGATCGATACAGAGGCCACCAAGCAGGCGGTATTGCAGGCGATTCAGAACGGACAGTACAGCGCAGAGCTTTCTACCTCCGGGAACACGGTTCCCGCCTCTTCACAGTCGGCGAAGAGCCAGTATACCGTTATCGGCCAGTATACGACAAAGACCACAGGCAATCAGATTCGCAACGGCAATATCAAGCTGGCTGCCAAGGCGCTGAACGGCACCGTGGTGAAGCCTGGACAGGAGTTTTCCTTTAACGGCACCGTAGGGCAGAGAAGCGCAGCCAAGGGATACGGTGCGGCGCCTGCCTACAATGCGGGAGAGGTTGTCGATGAAATCGGCGGCGGTATCTGTCAGGTTTCGACGACGCTGTATAATGCGGTATTCCGTGCGGGCCTGACGACAAGCTATCGCCGTTCACATACCTTTGCACCGACCTATGTCACTCCGGGAATGGACGCGACGGTTTCCTGGCCGGGTCCGGACTATAAGTTCATCAACAACTCGGATCATGCCGTCGGCATCAAGGCATGGTACAGTAACCAGAGCATGAATGTGGAGATTTACGGGGTGCGCATCCTGCCGGAGGGCGTAAGCTGGTCCCTGACCTCCGAAAAAGTCAAGGATCTCCCGGTTCCGGAGCCGAAGATTATCACTCCGGACAAGGGAAAGGAGAGCAACGGCTCCGCCGGTTCCGAGTGGCAGGCATATAAGATTATCACAAAGAACGGCGTGACTACAAAGGAAAAGGACCATTATACGAAGTATAAGGGTCATACCCCGCAGAAGTATAAAAATTCCGAGACCGCACCGGTCTCCACAGAGACTGAGCAGCCCTCGGAGAGTAAAAATCCTGACGGCAACGATAAGACAGAATCCGAGTCAGAGACGAAACCGGAGTCCAAAGCGGAGAGCAAGGAGACGAAGGAGACCGGAGGACCCGGCTCCAGTCTCCCGGAGGATACGAAGGGGAGCAGCGGAGAGATTGTCATCGGCGAGGGCCCCGGTGAGAATTGAGTCTCGGGAAAGGCTTTCGTCCTTCCCGATACAAAGACAGGAGAGAGCAGTCCGGAAGGGCTGCTCTCTTGCATTACAGCGGAGATGGGGAAGCGATATATTGTATTTCTTTGCATACGACCTTCCGATTTATTTTTCTTTTGTTAAGGGAAATGTTATACTTAATAACGAATGTGATTTCCGATTTTTGGAATTCATGATAGCTACTATCCTTTAAGGGTTCATTTTGCTTTAGGAGGAACTTTATGGCAAGAAAAATGAAAACGATGGATGGAAATCAGGCTGCTGCACACGCTTCTTATGCGTTTTCTGAAGTAGCTGCGATTTTCCCGATCACGCCGTCCTCTGTTATGCCCGAGCATGTCGATGAGTGGGCAACAGAAGGTAGAGAGAACATCCTCGGAGAGACCGTACAGGTTACCGAGATGCAGTCTGAGGCAGGAGCTGCAGGAGCAGTTCACGGTTCTCTCGCTGCCGGTGCTCTTACCACGACATTTACCGCATCACAGGGTCTTCTTCTGATGATTCCGGATATCTACAAGATTGCAGGTGAACTGCTTCCGGCTGTCTTTGATGTATCCGCACGTGCTGTTGCGACACATGCCCTTTCTATCTTCGGTGATCACTCCGATGTCATGGCTTGCCGTCAGACCGGTGCTGCGATGCTCTGTGAGTCTTCCGTACAGGAGGTTATGGATCTGACTCCGGTGGCACACCTGGCAGCCCTTAAGGGATCCGTACCGTTTATCAATTTCTTTGACGGTTTCCGTACCTCTCATGAGATTCAGAAGATCGAGGAGTGGGATTACAAGGACCTGAAGGATATGGTGGATTGGGACATCATTGCGAAGTTCCGCAAGAACGCCCTGAACCCGAATCATCCGGTGGAGAGAGGATCTTCCCAGAACCCGGACGTTTTCTTCCAGGCTCGTGAGGCTTCAAACGCCTACTACGATGCACTTCCGGCAATCGTTCAGGAATACATGGACCTTGTCAACCAGAAGATTGGCACCGATTACAAGCTTTTTAACTACTATGGAGCTCCGGATGCAGAGCATGTCATCATTGCGATGGGCTCTGTCAATGAAACCATCGAGGAGACCATTGACTATCTGGCAAGAAACGGTGAGAACAAGCTCGGTCTTCTGAAGGTTCGCCTCTATCGTCCGTTCGTGGTGGACGCTTTCCTGAAGGCTCTTCCGAAGACCGTCAAGACGATCTCCGTTCTCGACCGCACCAAGGAGCCGGGATCCATCGGTGAGCCGCTGTACCTCGATGTTGTTGCCGCTCTTCGCGGTTCCGAATTTGATCATGTGACGGTACTGTCCGGTCGTTACGGCCTTGGCTCCAAGGATACGACACCGGCACAGATTGTTGCCGTTTACAAGAACAAGGATAAGAAGAGATTCACCATCGGTATCGATGATGATGTCACACATCTCAGCCTTCCGCTCGGCGGGAGTCTGGTTACCACACCGGATGGAACGGTCAACTGTAAGTTCTGGGGTCTCGGCGCAGACGGTACGGTAGGTGCCAACAAGAACTCCATCAAGATCATCGGTGACAACACAGATATGTATGCACAGGCTTACTTTGATTATGATTCCAAGAAGTCCGGCGGCGTTACGATGTCCCATCTCCGTTTCGGGAAAAAGCCGATTAAGTCGACTTACCTGATTCATAAGGCAAACTTCGTTGCCTGTCACAATCCGGCATATATGACCAAATTCAACATGGTACAGGAGCTGGTAGACGGCGGCACCTTCCTTCTGAACTGTGCATGGACCAAGGAGAATATCGCGGAGCATATTCCGGGACAGGTAAAGAAGTATATGTATGATCATAAGATCAACTTCTATATCATTAACGGTGTCAGGATCGGGATCGAGACTGGTATGGGTCCGACACGCATCAACACCATCCTTCAGTCCGCTTTCTTTACACTGACGGGGATCATCCCGCCGGCGGATGCCAACAAGCTGATGAAGGATGCCGCACAAAAGACCTACGGACGTAAGGGTGAGGATGTCGTAAAGAAGAACTGGGCTGCCATCGATGCAGGCGCCAATGCCTTCGAGAAGATTGAGATTCCGGCAGACTGGGCTGATGCACAGGATGAGGGACTGGAGTTCACCACCAAGACCGAGGGTGAGGAGGACGTTCTCCGCTTCGTCAACAGGATTCAGAACTCTGTTTCCGCACAGGAAGGAAATACTCTTCCGGTATCTGCCTTTGTAGAGTATGCGGATGGCACAACCCCGTCCGGAACCTCCGCTTATGAGAAGAGAGGAACCGCAGTATCCGTTCCGGTTTGGAATGATGCTAATTGTATCGAGTGTAACTTCTGTTCCTATGTCTGCCCGCACGGCGCAATCCGTCCGTTTGCTTTCACGGCGGAAGAGGCAAAGAACGCACCGGAGGGAAATGTAACCAAAGCGCTGAACGGTATGACGGACTATCAGTTCGGGATCAAGGTTTCTGTGATGGACTGCGTCGGCTGCGGCTCCTGTGCCAATGTCTGCCCGGGCATGAGAGGCGAGAAGGCTCTTGTGATGCAGCCGCTGGAGGGTCGTCAGGAGACGCAGAGGTATTTTGACTATGCGGTCAAGATGCCGGACAAGGAAGACGTTATCGCCAAGTTCAAGGCGACTACGGTCAAAGGATCTCAGTTCCGCAAGCCGCTCTTCGAGTTCTCCGGTGCCTGCCCGGGATGCGGAGAGACACCGTACACCAAGCTCATCACACAGCTCTTTGGTGACAGGATGTACATCTCCAACGCAACGGGATGCTCCTCCATCTGGGGCAACTCTTCTCCGTCCACACCGTACACCTTTAATGCCAAGGGACGCGGACCGGCGTGGGACAATTCCCTTTTTGAGGACAATGCGGAGTTTGGCTACGGTATGCTTCTGGCACAGAATGCAATCCGTGACAGACTGAAGAAACAGGTAGAGAAGCTTCTGGCACAGGATGCTTCCGTCAAGGCAGAGTGCGAGGAGTGGCTGAACACCTTCTCCATCGGCGCAGAGAACGGAAGGGCAACCGACAGTCTTATCGCTGCTCTCAGCGGTAAGACGGATGAAATCTCCAGGGATCTTCTGGAGAACAAGGACTTCCTTTCCAAGAAGAGCCAGTGGGTATTCGGCGGAGACGGATGGGCTTATGATATCGGCTTCGGCGGACTGGATCATGTACTTGCTTCCGGCAAGGACATCAATGTAATGGTTTATGATACCGAGGTTTACTCCAACACAGGCGGACAGTCCTCCAAGGCAACCCCGACCGGTGCGGTGGCACAGTTTGCTGCCGGCGGTAAGGACACGAAGAAGAAGGATCTCGCTGGAATCGCGATGTCCTACGGCTATGTCTATGTCGCACAGATCGCAATGGGTGCAGATATGGCACAGACCGTCAGGGCTCTGTCTGAGGCAGAGGCATATCCGGGACCGTCCCTGATTATCGCTTATTCTCCGTGTATCAACCACGGCATCAAGAAGGGCATGTCCAAGGCAATGACCGAGGAAAAGCTGGCTGTTGAGTCCGGTTACTGGAACAACTTCCGTTACAACCCGCTTGCCGAGAAGAAGTTCTCTCTTGATTCCAAGGAGCCGAACTACGAGGGCTATCAGGATTATCTGAAGGGCGAGGTTCGTTACCTGTCTCTGTCTCTGAAGAATCCGGAGCGTGCTGCGGAGCTCGACAAGAGAAACGAGCAGGAGGCAAAGGAGCGTTACGAGCATCTGAAGAAGCTGGTAACCCTGTACAACGGATAAAGGTTCTTTCTGTCCTCCCGGCTTCTGCCGGGGCGAGGAGAAAAGAGGAGGCGAAGGCCTCCTCTTTTCTTCGATTCAAAAAAATGCTATGATGTTGCGGGACATATACTTAATTCAAAGTTTTGAAATAAAACGTCTTTCTGTACAACGAACGGATATCTGAGGATCGCTGAGAAGGAAAAGTTATGAGAAAAGTGTTTGTGGCTGTCGTGGGGCGCCCCAATGTCGGGAAATCCACGCTGTTTAATGTGATTGCGGGGAAGCAGATTTCCATCGTGCAGGATACCCCGGGAGTTACCCGGGACAGAATTTATGCGGAGGCGGAATGGCTGAACCACCGTTTCACCCTGGTGGACACGGGCGGTATCGAGCCGGGCACCGAGGATAAGATTCTGAAGGAGATGCGTGCACAGGCAGAGCTTGCGATTGCGACAGCGGATGTAATTTTATTTGTGACGGACGTCCGCTCCGGGCTGGTGGACGCGGATTATGAGGTGGCGGAGATGCTCCGGAAGTCCGGAAAGCCCATTGTCCTCTGTGTCAATAAGGTGGACAGCTTCCGGAAGTTCGGGAATGATATCTATGAATTTTATCATCTGGGGTTGGGGGATCCCTTCGGCGTATCCTCCGTGAATCATCTGGGGCTTGGGGATCTGCTGGATGAGGTCGTCCGTCATTTCCCGAAGGATGCGGATGACGGTGCCGAGGATGATCGTGTGAAGATCGCCCTGATCGGAAAGCCGAATGTCGGGAAGAGCTCCCTTGTCAATAAGCTTCTCGGACAGAACCGAGTCATTGTATCGGATATTGCAGGGACAACGAGAGATGCGATTGACACGGAGATCGTCCATGACGGAGAAGGCTATGTCTTTATCGATACGGCAGGGCTTCGCCGGAAGGGCAGAGTGACGGATGACATCGAGAGGTATTCCGTGATTCGTACTGTGGCTGCGGTAGACCGCGCGAATATCTGTATCGTCATGATTGACGCGACGCAGGGGATTACCGACGGGGATGCGACGATTGCCGGGATTGCACATGAGTCCGGCAAGGGTGTCATCATTGCCGTCAATAAATGGGATGCCGTCGAGAAGGATGACAGGACCATGCAGGAGTTTACGAGGAAGCTGAAGGAAAAGTTCGCCTACATGAGCTACGCGGAGTTTCTCTTTATCTCCGCGGAAACGGGGCAGAGAGTACAGAATATCTTTGCACTGGTCAGAAAGGTTCGTGAAAACCAGCTGCTTCGAATCAGAACCGGCGTGCTCAATGAGATTATGACGAAGGCAACCGCCATGAAACAGCCGCCGACGGACAAGGGAAAGCGTCTGAAGCTCTTCTATATGACGCAGGTCTCGGTTGAGCCGCCGACCTTTGTGATCTTTGTCAACGACCGGGAGCTTATGCACTTCTCCTATACCAGGTACATCGAGAATCAGCTGCGGGAAGCCTTCGGCTTTGCCGGGACACCGCTGAAGTTTCTGATTCGGGAAAGAGCAGACTGAAGTGCCGGCGTCACGGACTGCCTGCGGATGGCTGCTCTGCCGGCAAGCTGTGAATCACCGGAATCAATTTGTTTTGGGAGGAATTTCACTTTATGACAATCCTACAAACCATCATAGCGCTGATTGTCGGCTATGCCTTTGGGAATATCCCGAGCGGCTATCTTTACGCGAAGTCTCAGGGAGTGGACATCTACCACAGCGGCTCCGGAAATCCCGGCAGCACCAATGTGCTTCGCACGCTGGGGAAAAAGGCGGGCGCTACGGTGCTGCTCATGGATATTGCCAAAACAGTGGTGCCGATTTTTTTCCTGCATCTGCTCTGGAAAGAGCTTCCCTATGATCAGGGCGGACTTCTGACTCTTTTTACCGGCTTTGGGGTTGTCCTCGGACATAACTATCCCTGTATTCCGGGACTGAAGGGAGGAAAGGGGGTAGCCTGTACCGGGGCGATGCTGCTCTGCTTTCACTTCGGCTATACGCTGGGGCTTCTGGCGGTCTTTCTTCTGATCTGCTTCATTACCCGTTATGTGAGTCTCGGCTCCATCCTTGCAATGATACTGTTTTTTCTGACCATGCTGTTTTTTGGGAAAAGCGGCTTCTTCCCGGTTTCGGAAGAGACTTATCCCAGGGTGTGCATGCTCTGCTTCCTCCTTGCCGCCTTTGGGGTATTTCAGCATCGTTCCAATATCCGGCGGCTTTTCAACGGGACAGAGAACCGCTTCGGGAGTAAAAAATCATGAAAATCACGGTCATAGGTGCCGGAACCTGGGGGACGGCACTTTCTCTTGTGCTGTGCAGAAATCATCATGATACGATTCTGTATGGAAGAAACCAGGAAGAAATCAAGGGTATGAGGAGAACGGGGCAGCACAGGCATCTGCCGGGAGTGACGCTGCCGGAGACACTCTGTTTCTCTTCCGAGCTTTTTTCGGCGCTGCGGGAGAGGGAGCTGGTTGTCATGGCAGTGCCCTCGATTGCGGTGCGGGAAACAGCCAGAAAAATCCGTGCGCTGTTATCCCCGGGCTGTATTGTGCTGTCTGTGGCAAAGGGAATCGAAGAGGAGACCCTTTACAGCATGTCTCAGATCCTGAGGGAAGAGCTGCCGGAGCAGGAGATTGCGGCACTTTCCGGACCGAGCCATGCGGAGGAGGTGGCAAAATCCCTGCCGACAGCAATCTGCGTATCTGCCGTGAAGCTGTCTGTCGCGGAGCGGGTGCAGGATATCTTTATGGAAGAAAATTTCCGGGTCTATCTCTGCCCGGATTTAGAAGGGATGGAGCTGGGAGGAGCCATGAAGAATGTCATTGCGCTGGCAGCGGGAATCTCCGACGGTCTTCAATTCGGAGACAATACCAGAGCGGCGCTGATGACCCGGGGGATCTCCGAGATTGCGCATCTGGGAGTCAAGATGGACTGCCGGATGGAGACCTTTGCCGGGCTTTCCGGCATTGGAGATCTGATGGTGACCTGCTCCAGTGCCCATTCCAGGAATCATGAGACCGGAGTGCTTCTTGCGAGAGGCTGCAGCTATCCGGAGGCGGTGGCTGCCATCGGACAGACCGTAGAGGGGGTTTATGCCGCAAGATCTGCGATACGTCTGGCAGAGTATTACCATACGGAGATGCCGATTGCGCAGGAGGTGTACCGGGTTCTTTTTGAGGGGAAGGATCCTCGTCAGGCAGTGACGGATCTGATGCTGAGAGAGAAGAGAATCGAAGGCTTCTGAGAAATTTCCATAAACCTGCTGCGATACAAGGTATAACCTGTGGATATATAAAAATCAAAATCCTGTAATTTATGTTATCAAACAAATTGACAAGGGGATTTCCGCGTCCTATAATACAAAAAATTTCCCGTAAGCTTTTGGGATGGCTTCTTCACCAAAGAGAACAGTGAAGAGAGGAGGACGAGATTATGAAGAGACAGGTTTGTGTATTTATGGCGATGCTGACGGCAGCGACGGCTCTGACTGCCTGCGGCTCTGCTTCCGGGACCGAAACAACGGCTGCTGCAGGAGGAGAGGGGCAGTCGGAGGGAGCCGGCGAGAGCTGGAAGATCGGTGCGCAGGGACCGCTGACCGGTGCTGCTGCGGTTTACGGCAATGCCGTCGTGAACGGTGCGCAGATCGCCATTGACGAGATCAATGCAGCCGGGGGGATTAACGGCTTCCGGATCGAATACAAGAGTGCGGATGATGAGCATGATCAGGAGAAGGCGATCAATGCTTACAACTCCCTCAAGGATTGGGGGATGCAGATGCTGGTAGGACCGACGACCTCTGCGCCGACCATTGCAGTGGGATCGGAGGCGGAGAAGGACAACCTCTTTCTCATGACGCCATCCGGTTCCGCGGTGGAGTGTACAGCCCCGAAGAATGTTTTCCGGGTATGCTTCTCTGACCCGGCACAGGGGACAAAATCCGCGCAGTATATCGCGGAGCATAAGCTGGCGGAGAAGCTGGGCGTCATCTATGATTCCTCCGATGTGTATTCTTCCGGAATCCATGAGTCCTTTGTTGAGGAAGCCGGGGCACAGAACCTGGAGATTGTTGCGGATGAGCAGTTTACCGCAGATTCCAACAAGGATTTCTCCACGCAGCTGCAGAAGATGAAGGATGCCGGTGCGGAGCTTGTATTCCTCCCCTTCTATTATACCGAGGCATCTCTGGTGCTGACGCAGGCGGACAAGATGGGCTATCATCCGAGCTTCTTCGGCTGTGACGGAATGGACGGTATTTTAAATGTGGAAAATTTCAACACCAAGCTTGCCGAGGGTGTGATGCTTCTGACCCCGTTCGCTGCGGATGCGGCAGATGAAGGGACACAGAGCTTTGTCAGGGCATATCAGGAGAAGTACAGGGAGACGCCGATCCAGTTTGCGGCAGATGCCTATGATGCGGTCTATATCATGAAGGCGGCGATGGAGGAGGCAAAGCTTGATCCGTCCATGAGCGTTTCCGATATCGGAACGGCGATGGAGGAGGCGATGAGCAGGATCAGGCTGGACGGCCTTACCGGTACAGGCATGAGCTGGGACAAGCAGGGCGATGTCGATAAGACGCCGAAGGCTGTCATCATCAAGGACGGTGCTTACGCTTCTTTGGAATGATTTTTGGCTGACAGTAGTACAAAGTATCTGGAAAAAGGGCTGCCCGTGCAGCCCTTTTCGAGATATCGACGGCCGCCTGTGCAGCTCTATTCGCCGTACGGCGAAAGACAGGTTTGTTTTCTTCAGGAAGGCAGGTAGTTTACCGTGATGAGTTTTATTTCCTACTTATTGAGTGGTGTCAGCCTGGGCTCCGTTTATGCGATGATTGCCCTCGGATACACCATGGTTTACGGTATCGCCAAGATGCTGAACTTTGCGCATGGCGATATCCTGATGGTCGGCAGCTATGCCGCATTTCTCGCATTGAACAATCTCGGGCTTCCGATTCCCGCCGCCATCTTTGTTTCCGTCGTGGTCTGTACCCTGCTGGGGATCACGATTGAACGGGTTGCCTACAAGCCGCTCCGCGGTGCAAACTCCCTCTCCGTCCTGATCACCGCCATCGGTGTTTCCTATCTTCTGCAAAATCTTGCTCTTCTGATTTTCGGTGCCAATACGAAGAGCTTTACCTCCTTCGTGACCTTTCCGCCGCTGAAGCTTGCGGGGGGAGCTCTTATCATTAGCGGAGAAACCATCGTCACCATCCTGATGGGGATGGCAGTTGTGGCAGCCCTCCTGGTTTTTATCCGTAAGACCAAGGCGGGGCAGGCGATGCTGGCGGTTTCCGAGGACAAGGGAGCGGCGACCCTGATGGGGGTCAATGTCAATCAGACCATTGCCCTGACCTTTGCGATTGGTTCCGCTCTTGCGGCGGTCGCAGGCATTCTGCTCTGCTCCGCCTATCCCTCTCTGACGCCGACCACGGGAGCGATGCCCGGCATCAAGGCATTTGTCGCGGCGGTTCTCGGCGGAATCGGTTCGATACCGGGCGCCTTTCTCGGCGGAATCATCCTGGGAGTGCTGGAAAATCTGTCCAAGGCGTATCTTTCTTCCAAGCTCAGCGACGCGATTGTCTTTGCGGTGTTAATTGTGGTTCTTTTGGTAAAGCCGACCGGAATTCTTGGCAGGAAGATCATGGAGAAGGTGTAGGATGATGGGACATACAGAAACAAAAAGAAAATTTTCCTTTTCCTCGGATCTCTTCAGCTACCTGCTGGTGCTTGCGGCGTATCTGCTGATGGAGGGCTTACTGCTGGGCGGCAGGATGAGTTCTCTCATGAAGGGACTGCTGGTGCCGCTCTGCATCTACAGCATCATGGCGGTCTCCCTGAATCTGGTGGTGGGGATTTCCGGGGAGCTGTCTTTGGGACATGCGGGGTTCATGTGTCTCGGCGCCTTTGCTTCTGCGACTTGGTCCATGTTGAGCAGGGGAAACGGGCTGCCACAGCTCGTTAACTTTGTCATTGCCATTTTTATCGGTGCTGCCATAGCCGCCTTCTTCGGCTTTCTGATCGGTATTCCGGTGCTTCGTCTGAAGGGTGACTATCTGGCAATCGTGACGCTTGCCTTCGGGGAGATCATCAAAAATGTCATAAACGCCCTGTATTTTGGCGTCGATGAAAGAGGAGCTCATTTCAGCTTAAGGGATGCGGCCTCCCTGCACCTTGCTGCCGGCGGAAAGACCATTATCAAGGGGGCGCAGGGGATCACCGGAACGCCAAAAGCCAGCACCTTTACGATCGGTGTGATTCTGCTTCTCCTTTCTCTGATGATTGTGCTGAACCTGATCCATTCCAGGACCGGACGTGCCATCATGGCTATCCGGGACAACCGTATCGCTGCGGAGTCGATCGGTCTGGATGTCACAGGGTATAAGCTTCTGGCATTTACGATCTCCGCTGCCATTGCCGGTGTCGGAGGGGTGCTGTATGCGCACAATCTGAGCTCATTGCAGGCACTTCCGAAAAATTTCGGCTATAATCAATCCATCATGATACTGGTGTTTGTCGTTCTCGGAGGGATCGGGAATATTCGCGGCTCCGTCATTGCCGCCGTCATCCTGACGCTGCTTCCGGAGCTGCTCCGAGGACTCAATGACTATCGCATGCTGATCTATGCGGTGGTGCTCATTGTCATGATGCTTTTCAGCTCGGCGCCGGGCTTTATTGCCTTCCGTGAAAAAATGGCGTACCGTTTTCTCGGAAAACAGAAAAAGGAGGAGAAATAATGGCTTTACTGGAAGTCAGCAGACTGGGAATCTCCTTCGGCGGTCTCCGTGCGGTAGACAATTTCGAGGTGGAGATTCAGAAAAACGAGCTCTACGGTTTGATCGGACCGAACGGCGCTGGAAAGACTACGATTTTCAACCTTCTGACCGGGGTATATCAGCCGAATGACGGGCAGATTCTGTTGGACGGGGTAAATATCACGGGACTTTCCTGCCGGGAGATCAACCGGAAGGGTATCGCCAGAACCTTTCAGAATATTCGCCTCTTTCCGGAGCTTTCCGTTCTCGACAATGTCAAGGCGGGACTGCATCACCATTACCCCTATTCCGTCCTTGCCGGAGTGCTGCGCCTTCCGAGCTATTTTAAGACGGAGAGGGCGATGGATGAAAGGGCGGCAGAACTTCTTCAGGTCTTTGACCTCGGACAGTACAGGGAGCTGAAGGCGGGGAATCTTCCCTACGGGCAGCAGAGAAAGCTGGAGATTGCAAGGGCACTTGCGACACAGCCGAAGCTGCTGCTTCTGGATGAGCCGGCTGCCGGCATGAACCCGAACGAGACAGAGGAACTGATGAACACGATACGTCTGGTCAGAGACCGCTTTGATATGACGATTCTTCTCATTGAGCATGATATGAAGCTGGTGTCCGGGATCTGCGACAGACTGACGGTGCTCAATTTCGGTCAGGTTTTGAAGCAGGGGGATACCCAGGCTGTGTTGCATGATCCGGATGTCATCAAGGCATATCTCGGAGACTAGGGGTGCGTATGAGTACGATGCTGAGCGTAGAAAATTTACATGTGTATTACGGGATGATTCATGCGCTGAAGGGAATCAGCTTCCGTGTGGAGCAGGGGGAAATCGTTACTCTGATCGGTGCCAACGGCGCCGGTAAGACCACGACGCTCCAGACCATCACAGGACTGATTCCCTCCCGGGAAGGCAGAGTTCTATATCAGGAGAAAGAGATTACCCGGGTTCCGGGGCATACGCTGGTGAAGGAGGGTCTTGCCCATGTTCCGGAGGGACGGCGTGTCTTTGCCGCTCTGTCTGTCTATCAGAATCTGATGCTCGGTGCTTATACGAGAAGGGATGCGCAGGAGGTTGGAAAGACACTGGAGATGGTGTACGAGCATTTCCCGAGGCTCAAGGAGCGTGTCAACCAGACGGCAGGGACGCTCTCCGGCGGAGAGCAGCAGATGCTTGCCATGGGGAGAGCTCTGATGAGCAAGCCGAAGATGATCGTCCTGGATGAGCCGTCCATGGGCCTGTCTCCGATCTACGTGAATGAAATCTTTCATATCATTGAAAAGATTCATGAAAGCGGCGTGACGGTCCTTCTGGTAGAGCAGAATGCGAACAAGGCCCTCGCGATCGCGGATCGCGCCTATGTTCTCGAGACCGGAAGAATCATTCTGGAGGGGGATGCCGGGAAGCTTGCGGATGATCCCAAGGTGAAAGCCGCCTATCTGTCAGAGTAGTAATGCCTGAGACTTCTTGCTATAATTACGGGCAGGAGTCTCATTTTTTTTGGCAACGAGGTGAAACATGAAATTACATTTTCTGGGAGCGGATCATGAGGTCACGGGCTCCCTTCATTTTTTGGAGATCTGCGGGCTGAATATCGCAGTCGACTGCGGTATGGAGCAGGGGCGAAACCAGTATGAGAACGAGCCTCTTCCGATTCCCTACAGGGAACTGGACTATATTCTGGTTACACATGCGCACATCGATCATACCGGGATGATTCCCTATGCCTATAAGCAGGGCTTCCGGGGACAGGTGATCTGCAGCAATGCGACGATGGCGCTTTCGGAGATTATGCTTCGCGACAGCGCGCATATCCAGATGCAGGAGGCGGAGTGGAGGAACCGGAAGGGCGCGAGAGCGGGACTGCCGCATATGGATCCTGTCTACGACTTAAATGACGCAAATCAGGTTCTGGATCATTTTCACGGTGTGCCCTACCATCACAGGCTGACCCTGAAGGAGGGACTCAGCATCGAGTTTCTGGACGCGGGACATCTCCTTGGCTCTGCCAATATCCGTATGACAGCCACAGAAAACGGGGAAAGCAGGACCATCCTCTTTTCCGGGGACATCGGAAACAAGGGCAAGCCTCTCATCCGGGATCCGGATAAGATAGAGCATGCGGATTATATTCTGATGGAATCCACCTACGGAAATCGTCTCCATGAAAAGGGAGTGGATCATCTGCGGGATCTCGCCGAAATCACACAGAGAACCCTGGATCGCGGCGGCAATGTTGTCCTGCCGGCATTTGCGGTGGGACGGACACAGGAGCTTCTGTATCTCTATAATCAGATAAAAAAGGCAGGGCTCATCAAAGGACATGACGGCTTTCCGGTCTATGTGGATTCCCCGCTGGCGGTGGAAGCGACGCATGTATTCTCGAAGAGCATGGAGGAGTGCTTTGATGAGGAGATCAAGGCGCTGGTAAACAAGGGCATCAACCCGATTTCCTTCCCGAATCTCCGCCTCTCCATCACCCTCGAGGAGTCGAAGACAATCAATGCGGATGAAGAGCCGAAGGTGATTATCTCCGCCTCCGGTATGTGCGATGCCGGACGGATCCGTCACCACATCAAGCATAATATATGGCGGAAGGAATCCACGATTGTTTTTGCCGGATATCAGGCGGAGGGGACGCTGGGGAGACTGCTGCTCGACGGTGCGGATACGGTCCGGCTTTTCGGAGAGGAATTTGCGGTCCGCGCGGAAATCGCCGTGATGGGCGCGATGTCCAGTCATGCGGATCAGGATGGTTTGATGGAGTGGATTTCCAACTGTCGGGAGAGCCCGAAGAGGATTTTTCTGGTGCATGGCGAGGATGCGTCCATGGCAGCGCTTTCCGATAAGATTCGTTCGGAGCTTGGGTTTCCGGTGGACTGCCCCTATTCCGGTTCCGTCTTTGATCTGATCTCCGGAGAATGGCTGGTAAAAGCCGAGGCGAGACCGGTAAGGGAGAAAGAGGATGTGCTGTCTCCTTCCGGGACTCCCTCCATCCGTGCTCTGGAAAAGGAGACGGGAGAAGGCGTTCACAGGAGGAAGAAGACCTCCGACCTTCAATATGTCCAGGTGCTGGAGAAGCTGCAAAAATTGCAGGAGGCCGTGGAGTCCAATTATGGCGGCAGCAACAGGGATCTGAAGAAGCTGGCAAAACAGCTGGAGGATCTGTATACCGAGTGGAAGAGATAAGGAACTGCCGGTATTATGAAGGGATATGAGCGGAGAAAATGGATGGTGCAGCTCGTCATACTCGTCGTGCTTCTTACGGCGGGTACCTTTTTGTTCCGCAGCTATCTGGAGCATCGCCTCAAGGCGGATCTGCAGAGGCGGGAGCAGGAAAAGACGAAGACAGACACGGAGAATGATGTTTCTGATTTTATCATCATCGCCAGGGAGCCTTCTCCCTCCGAGGACAGAGTTTCTCTTCTGGACAGCTATACCGAGGAGGTGATGGCGCTTGACAGAGACAGCCGGGAATTTCTGAAGAAAACAGGATTATCTCAGAGGGATAAGTGGGACCATATCGCAAGGCTCTGGGACCAGGAGATGAATTCTCTGTCGGAAAGAGTAGAGCAGCATTTGACGGAGAAGGAAAAGAAGGAGTTTCTGGAGGAGCAGCTGCGTTTCCTGAAGATGCGGGAGAAGGAAAGCGGCAAACAGCTTTCCGACCGGAAGAGCGGTGCGATGGAAAATGTGGATTACCTGAGCAGCTATGTGGATCTCACCAGGCAGCGCTGTTTCGATATTCTGAAGGATCTGCCGGGGCTCGGGGAAGAGGCGCCGTAGCAGGGTGCTTTCCTTGCGGCGGCATTTCCGATATGATATATTCTACATTTGGTGATTGCGGGAGCACAGGACGGAAACGCTGCGGCAGCCCTCATATCATGATACTGAAGTCTTTCGGGAAAGGCTGAGTTCCTCAGTGTTTCCTGAAAGGATGACATCCGAGCCTAGGAGAGAGAGAACCATGCAGAAATACGGTGTAAATGAACTGAGAAAGATGTTTCTTGACTACTTTGAGGAAAAGGGACATCTCAAGATGAAGAGCTTCTCTCTGGTGCCTCATAACGATGACAGCCTGCTGCTGATCAATTCGGGAATGGCGCCGCTGAAGCCCTATTTTACGGGACAGGAGATTCCGCCGAGACGCAGAGTCACGACCTGTCAGAAGTGTATCCGTACCGGAGATATCGAGAACATCGGAAAAACCGCCCGTCACGGCACTTTTTTTGAGATGCTGGGAAACTTCTCCTTTGGGGATTATTTCAAGACAGAGGCAATTCATTTTGCTTGGGAATTTCTGACCGGGCGTGTCGGCATTCCGGCAGAGCGTCTTTACCCGTCCATCTATCTGGACGATGAAGAGGCGTTTCGGATCTGGCATGAGGAGATCGGAATCCCGGAGGACAGAATCTACCGCTTCGGAAAGGAGGACAACTTCTGGGAGCACGGTGCCGGTCCCTGCGGTCCCTGCTCGGAGATTTATTTTGACCGCGGAGAGAAGTACGGCAATGGCCCGGAGGATGTGATGGGCGGGGAAGGTGACAGGTACATGGAGGTATGGAATGTTGTGTTCTCCCAGTTTAACAACGACGGTAAGGGCAATTATACTGACCTCGTACAGAAGAACATCGATACCGGCATGGGGCTGGAACGGCTTGCCGTGGCATGTCAGGACGTTCCCTCCCTTTTTGATGTCGATACCAACAAAGCGATGATGGATGCTGTCGGAGAGATGGCACACTGTCATTATGAGGAGGATGCGGAAAAGGATGTTTCCCTCCGGATTATTGCGGATCATGTGAAATCCTGCACTTTCATGGCATCGGACGGTATCATGCCGGGCAATGAAGGGCGCGGCTATGTCTTCCGCCGTCTGCTTCGCCGTGCGGCGCGTCACGGAAGGATCCTCGGCATCGGGGGAAGATTCATGGCAAAGCTTTCCGGGAAGGTAATAGAGCTTTCCCGAGACGGCTATCCGGAGCTGGAGGAGAAGAGGGCCATGATTCTGAAGGTGATTGACCAGGAGGAGGAGAGATTCAATGAAACCATCGATAAGGGTCTCGATATCCTGAATGAGATGACACAGACCCTCACGGGCGCAGGAACAACGGTTCTTGCCGGGGAAGATGCCTTCAGGCTCTATGATACCTATGGATTCCCGATTGACCTTACGAAGGAGATTCTCGGGGATAAGGGAATGACTGTCGATGAGGAAGGATTCCAAAAGGCGATGCAGGTACAGCGGGAGACCGCACGGAAGGCAAGAAAAACCTCGAACTACATGGGGCGTGACGATATCTACCAGAAGCTTGATCCGAGCCTGACGACAGAATTTACGGGTTATGACAGACTGACAGAGGAGGCGGCGATTACCGCTCTTGTCCGCCTGTCTTCCGAGGAAAATGACAGCGATGAGATCGTCAATGCGATTTCCGAGGGAGAGAGGGCAGCTGTCATTTCCGATACGACACCCTTCTATGCAACCATGGGCGGACAGCAGGGGGACTGCGGGCAGATTTCTTCCGGAGAGGGGGTATTTGCTGTCGAAGAGGCCATCCATCTGCAGGGCGGGAAGCTGGCGCATCTCGGGTATCTCCGCTCCGGCATGATGCGGCTTGGTGACAGAGCCGTTTTTTCCGTCGATGCGGAGAACCGTGCGCTGACTGCCAGAAACCATACCGCGACACATCTCCTTCAGGAAGCGCTCCGGGAGGTGCTCGGAGAGCATATCGAGCAGGCGGGAGCCTACTATGACGGAAAGCGTCTGCGTTTTGACTTTACCCATTTTCAGGCAATGACAGAGGAGGAGCTCCGGAAGGTTTCTGCGATTGTGAATCAGGAGATCCAGAACGCAGTGCCTGTTGTCACCAGGGAGATGTCCCTTGAGGACGCCAAAAAGGAGGGCGCGGTGGCGCTCTTCGGCGAGAAGTACGGGGAAACGGTGCGTGTGGTAAGCGTCGGAGAGTTTTCGAAGGAGCTCTGCGGCGGCACCCATGTTTCCAACAGCTCGGAGATTCAGGCGTTTAAGATTCTTTCGGAGTCCGGTGTCGCTGCCGGTGTCCGCCGCATCGAGGGCATGACCTCAACGGGGCTGTTCCGGTACTATGAGGAAGAGGAAACCGCCCTCAGGGAGCTGGAGAAGCTTCTGAATGCGGATCAGCATCATCTCACGGAGCGTATCGGGGCAATGGAGAAGGAGCTGAAAGAGCTTCGTGCGGAGAACGAGTCACTGAAGCACAGGGCGGCACAGCAGTCCATGGGGGAGCTTGAGGCAGAGGATATCAACGGAGTTTCTCTTTTTGTGAAGGAGCTTTCCGACGTCGATATGAACGGACTCCGCAGTCTCGGGGATGATTTGAAGGCGAAGTATGCGGATTCTGTCATTGTCCTGGCATCCGTGGCGGGAGGCAAGCCGGTGCTGATGGCGATGGCCTCCGATTCCGCGGTGAAGAAGGGAGCGCATGCCGGAAATCTCATCAGGCAGATCGCGCCGATTGTCGGCGGCGGCGGAGGAGGACGGCCGAACATGGCGCAGGCAGGCGGCAGAGATCTGTCAAAGCTCAGTGAAGCACTTTCAAAGGCGAGGGAGTTGGTGAGAGAAATGCTGAAGGCATAGGCACAGAGGCAGAAGCCGTCAGGGAAGGACGACGGCCATATCCCTTTCGAAGGGTAGGAGCTGCTCACTTCCTCGGAAGATTTGAAACCAAAGCGGCACGGACGGTATTGTTTCCGAAGGGGGAGACGATACCGTTTTTTATTGAAATAGTGGCAATCAAAAGGAGGAATATAATTGGAATAGCTTCATAAAAACCTGTTGTTGAATTGTGATGAATGTGTATATAGTATATAATATATAAAAAGATGAAAATTTTAATGCCATCATTCATCAATATGTGAAGAGGTGATACTGTTGCCCTAAATATTAGAAATTATATGCCGGTGTAAATGACACTATTCCTAGTTGACTTTGTTGTAAAGAATATTAAAGATTATATTATACTCAAAGTAAGTTATAGCCACTCTATTGACAGCGGATTTGTCAAGATGAGTCTCTATCCGAGGTGAATCATGAACCAGTCTCGAATATGCACTTTCTGCGGAACCGAGAACTGTCAAAAAGCAGTTTATTGCTGTTCATGCGGAAAAAAATAAAATACAGGACTCCTTTGATTTCCGGCTTTAAGGATAATGTATTTCTTGCCGGTACGGGAACCAAGGGAGTATTTTTGGCGCCTTTAGCGGGAATGGCCATAGAAAATAGAGGGAAGGAGTATTCACTGTCTTCCCATCCGGAGGGGGAATCTCAGGGGGATATCCGGGTAAAAAGGAATTTTGCAAGGGACTGGTATTGTCCTCTGTGCGGAGATCATAATACTGATGATCACTGCAAAGCAAAGGCTGCGGTCTGCTTCCTCACTTTATTTGAGCCTGAATCCATCGTTCCCTGCCTGCGGATGGGGCTGTCGCACTAAATCAGATTCACACAAAGGATTGTCGATGAAAGCGATCATCGTCTACAATATCCTGTGCAAAATCAGCTTAGTGCGGCAGCCCCATCCGTTTTGCTTCAGCACTGTGCGGAACTCACGGGTTCATGCGCTGATCATAGGAAGTACAGCGGATATAAGTGTGGTTTCTGGAACGGCGGATGCTCTTCGGGCTGTCATTTTCGGTACCGGAACATCGGAGGGAAGATTCTTCGGAAAGCGCTGTTTCGGGAAGGAGGATAGCATGGCACGCAGCATCAGCACATATGCCGGAGAAACATTCGCTTCATTTTCGGAGAGTCCCTTTCAGGAGGTGGACAGTCTGATTCTGTCCTTTCTTTGCTACGGGCATTTTGGAGAGTGTTTTCCGGAACTGAGAACAGAGAGGGGGCTTCCCGTCAAGGATCTCTATCGTCTGGACAGGATAGATGCGCTGTTTCGGAATGTTTTCGGAGGAAAGCATGCGCCCGGACTTCTTCGGAACATGGCAGGCAATCCCAGATTTCGGGACATCAGAGCGTTTCACTTTCGAAAAGTGCTGGATTTGGAGCATGACTGTCAGTTTTCTGCGATGGTCTTTGCCTTAAATCCGGAGGAGAGCCATCCGGACACAGGGAAACGGAAGCTTTTCGGGAGATCGGGACGGAAGCCGGAGAAACTGCCGCTGTACTATATTGCGTTCCGAGGGACGGATGACAGTGTCGCCGGCTGGAAAGAGAATATGGCACTCGCATATCGTTACCCTATTGAGGCACAAAGGCTCTCTCTCCGGTATTTTGAGGAGTTTGCCGCCGGACACCCGGGGAGATATCTTCTGGGCGGACACTCCAAGGGAGGAAATCTGGCGATCTATGCCGCGGTGAAGGCGGAGGAGAAGCTTCAGGACAGGATAGAGAAGGTCTATTCCCATGACGGTCCCGGCTTTATGGAAATATTTGCGGAGGAGAAGGGGCTGGAAAGGGTGAAGGAAAAGGTGCAGAAAACCATCCCGCAGTCCTCCGTCGTCGGCATGCTTTTAGAAGAAAACTTTCCGGTGCAGGTCGTCAGGAGCAATTCCATCAGTCTGGGACAGCATGATCCCTTTACCTGGGTTTTGGAGGAGAACCATTTCAAAACGCTGGAGGAAGTCAGTCCGGACGCAAAGACTATTGACCGGCATATCACGGCATGGCTTCAGGGGATGGACCGTCAGGAGAGAGAAAGATTTGTCGAGATTGTATTTGAAGTATTCAAACGTATGAAGCTGAAGAGCTTTCTGGAATTACAGCAGGGGACTCTTTTGTATGGCAGGAAAATCCTGGAGCATATGGAAGCCCTGCCGGAAGGGGACAAGGAGTTCGGCCGCCGGAAACTGAGGGATCTGATCTTTTCCGGCTGATGAAAAACAAAAAATCCAAAATAAACCATTTAAAACGGTTGACAGAAGCCCGGCAAGCGTGTATAGTACATCAAGTCGCCGGCAGAGGGCTTTCCCGAGAAAGCCCGCAGAATGAGGCGCAGACAACGG
>CAUUIW010000015.1:0-53851 GCA_963545355.1 uncultured Oribacterium sp.
CCTTCGACTTAGTGCATAAGCTTTTCACTTATGAACGTGTCGCACGATTGTCATTCCCATATCCTTCCAGAAGATTGATTGCGCCCCAGATTCCAAGACCTGCACCAAGTGCAACAACAAGAGTCTGCAGTACGGTGATTGCGCTGTTGAAAAATTCCATAATGAATTTCCTCCTTAAAATTTAATGATTGAATTGTGTTAAATGGTTCTTTATCTTTCCTTCATGGAAGATTTTCCATGAGGCTTCCCATCCGATGATCCTGCTTTCCGTTCAGACAGATCCGAAAGTACCGGGCCTCTGTCTTTATTCTTGTATGCTTCCAGCAGGGATTTGAGCTCTGTATTGGATACCTCCCGGGTTTCACGACCCCAGACAGGCATTCCGTTTTCATTCATGCCTGTTTTCACAGATCTGGACAGTCTGGTTGTCCCGTCCTCGGGGAGTTTCATCCACACGCCTTTGCCAAACTTGTTGTCACGGATCATCTTGGGTGAAATCACGAAGGATTCCCAGGGCCGGTTGTCGCTTCGATCCGGATTCGGGATCTTTACCTCCACCAGCTCCTTCCCGCTTTTCGAGGTAAACGGCCCGCCAACAAGACCTTTGCCAAACTTAATCGTCACTTCTGCAGGCGGGTCAAAGGTCTCTCCTCTTGCCATCGCTTCCTCCGCTTCCCTGACAAAGTCGGGGACCGAATCCGGTATTCTGGTTTCATCTGCCATTTTTTAAACCTCCTGATCTTCAGCAGAGACAACAAAAAACTCATCCTTCGGGTGAAGTTTTGCTCTGGTATCCAGAAACTTCTCAATGTCGAAGGTGAGTTTCTTATCGAAATCAGCTGTGTATTTGTAATTGGGATGCTTTGTCAGATCGTATTTGTCTGACAGAAATGGACGGACACCGCGCAGCTGCAGGAGACATTTGCTGCCGTCCAGTACGGCAAGCTCATCTCTGCTCATCAGTTCTTTGCCCAGTTTCTGATAGTTCGTGCCGTAGCTCGGACTGTTGCCCCGCGTATCCGAGGTATTGAAGGTATCAATCGTTTCCTTACCGAGCGCCTCCGAAAGTTCCTTCAGTGTGATAGGTTCCGAGCCTCCCAGAAATATCTGGGAATCCATGTTGCCGATGATCGTATCGGCATTGTCCTTGTAAATTGCCTTCAGCTGCGATCTCGCCTGCAGCACCAGACAGGCGCTGATCTCACGGCTTCGGATGGTTGCCACCAGCTTTTCCAGATTCGGGATCTGCCCGATATTCGCCGCCTCATCAATCAGGCACCGGACGTGTACCGGAAGCCGTCCGCCATAAACATCATCAGCCTTCTCGCAGAGCAGATTGAACAGCTGCGTGTAGATCATGCTGATCAGAAAGTTAAAGCTGCTGTCTGTATCGCTCATCATGAGGAAGATCGCTGTCTTTCTGTCTCCCAGCGTATCCAGCTCCAGCTCGTCGTACATGGTGATTTCCCGGACTTCCTGAATATCAAATGGTGCCAGCCTTGCGCCGGCTGATATCAGGATAGATTTCATCGTTTTCCCGGCAGCTAATTTGAATTTCGCGTACTGGCGCACTGCAAAATGATCCGGCTTGCGTTTCTTTAAATCCTCAAACATCAGATCCACGGGATTCTGGAAATCCTCGTCATCCTCGCGGACCTCCATGGCATTGATAAATTCAATCAGTGTGGCAAAATTCTGTTCCTCCTTCGGGGCTTCGTAATGGATATAACCGATGAGCGCACAGTAAAGCAGTGTTTCCGCCTTGTCCCAGAACGGATCCCCTCCCTTTCCCTCGCCCCTGGTATTGGTCATCAGTGTCGTTGTCAGCTTTAAAATATCCTTCTCGCTGTGAATATAGGCGAACGGGTTATAATGCATGCTCTTCTTGAAATTGATGGTATTGAATATCTTGATACGATAATTTGCGCGCTCGAAAACGTGACCTACCTCCAGCAGCGTCGTTCCTTTCGGATCCGTGAGGACATAGGAACTGTGGAGCTGAAGAAGATTGGGCTTGATCCAGAACCGTGTCTTGCCTGAACCGGAACCTCCGACGATCAGCACATTTTTATTTCTCGCATTGGCCGGATTTTTCGGGCGGTTGCTCATCATGAGCCGCTCCGTCTTCGTGAGAATAATGTTGTTCTCGAAAACCGGATCCATGAACGGTTCAATGTCCTTCGGCCTGCCCCATCTGGCAGAGCCGTACTCCTGATTGTGCCTGTAATGCTTTGCGTTCTTCCCCCGGAGATAGACCGCCAGCCACATGCCGGCACCGGCTGAAGCTCCGACGAGCAGATCCGGCGAGTGCAGGCTGGGAAGCGGATTTTCAAATGCTGTTCCGATCATGGAAAAAAATGACAGCATCTTTTCCGAAGCATCGGCGCCTTCCGCAAGACGCCAGGCTTCTCCAAAATTGGTACAGACCAGGCCAACCAGGAGATAGGGGAACAGCCGGATCAGAAGTTTTTTTAGTTTCGCTGTATCCATCTTCATCGCGACTGCTGCCTCTGTTTTTCTCTGGATACCACCTTTGCGGGCATATCCTTTACGATTTCAGCCATCTTGTGCAGTGCCTTCAGAACGCTCGGACGCCCGGATTTCGTAAGGATCTCTGCGGAATAGGCGTTAAATGCCGATGTCATGGCATCGGCATCTCTGGCCTTGAAAAAGACAAGATATTTTGGAGGCACGACAGATCTGTCTTTCGTGATGGCATAATCGACGCCGTATTTCCTAGCATATTTTTCAAATCCCCGGAGGTCTGTTTTTGCGATATCAATGTTGCTGACGCCCTGATTCTGGCCGATCAGCTCTTTTATGGTCTGCTTTCCCACGGGTTTCTGATTCTTTCCGGCGGATAACTTGTGCTTCATCATGGCCATGCCTTTTAATGCCGCCTTCATGATCAGCCGTGCGCTAATCTTCCCGGTGCTGATGGCGAGGTTTACCGTCCTGTTTTCCACTTCCTCCTGCAACGATCACCACCTCCCTTTCCTGTTATCTCAATGCCCATCTATTTCCGGCTTCCGGTGCTTCGGCCGCGCAGCTGCATCCCTGCCGGGATCCTTTGCTTCCTCTGCTCCCTTAAGCCTTTCCTCCGGAATCGGAACTGCCATAATACTGTTGCCCATCCGGACAAATGTCTCCGGCTGAAAAAACTCCTTCTCAAACTTTTCTGTCTGTTCCTTTGTGAGTGAGCAGAATCCCTCTTCGCTAAGCCCGGTCACAAGAAACGTTCCTGCCATCACATCAAGGACTTCACCATTCTCGTCCTTCAGCGCACGGTTCAGCGGAAGTCCGCTCAGCTTTCCTTCCTCATTGACAATCAGCCCCACATTCTCCTCAAATGGATATACTGCCTCGATCATCCCGCCGACAGCATTCTGCAGGCTTTTGAGATCAGATCCGATCTCCACCGCCTGCGGATGCTTTTCCGGTTCCACCAGAAGCACCGTCATGGTTGTTGGATTTTCCATCTGGTTATCTGCGGCCTGCTCTCTGGATTCTGTTCTTGCCTCAAAGCTTCTGGCATTCTCAAAGACCCGCTCTTTGCTATCATAGTGATAGACAAAATCCGAAAGCCGGTCCGCCGAAGCTACTTCGGACTTATTGATGGACCGGACCATCTCTTCAAGATCCTTCCTTCCAATGGTTCCGTCATCCTGATAGAGCAGTACCTCATGAATGGAAGAAGGCAGTACAAAGAAATCACCGCCGAGTGTCTTTGCAGCCTGATCCAGAAATCCCGGATACTGAATGACGCAGGCTCCGTTTATCCCACCGTCCACGGAAGCAACCCAGAGAGGAGAACTCTCCATTTCCACGCCGGGGAAAACATCGCTCATATTCCGGAGTGACGCCGGCCGGTTATTCGCTGTTGCGGCCATGGCATCCTGATGAAGCTGTTCCGCATTGATGCCATAGCGGCGGAGCATGTCGTTGGTCACGAGTATGCTTGCGCGGCCATTTTCCGTATCTCCCAGATCAAAGCGGTAAACCAGAGTCATATCCTCCACCTTGTGATGAGGAATATCCTCCAGCCTGTATCCGTTCCCACCGGAGGAGAGAAGCTGCAGGGTAAGCAGTTCCTTTATCTTTGAGTAATCCTCCATGTCCGGTTTTTTCATCGTCTCGTCAGCCATTGATTAATCCTCCATATCTGATTTTGGAAACACATAACCGTGAATGGCCCTGCCATTCGCATCCACAAGGAGTGTCATATGCCCCGCCAGATAATTCATGGCTGCGGCATAATCCCGCGCCGTAATCCCGCGCAGCCTGTTATTCTTCACGTCGACTCTCGCGATATACACGGGATCCACCACCGTGATTTCCTCCTGATCTTCAAATGCGGGCGTCATATAGTGGAGCAGAAGGCCTTCCCGGATCTCAATACAGCTAAAATACATTTCCTTCATGCCGTATTGATCCAGTGCTTCCTCAGCAGACATCAGCTCCAGCCGTCTGCCGGGCACCGCGTAAAGAACAAGGCTTTCAATGCCGCAGTCGTGACAATCACCATCTTCCTCGAGCTGTTCCGCATTCATCGCTTTCCCGGCATTACGAAGCTCCTTCAACTCTTTCCGAAGATCCTCCGTGAGATCCATAATCATGTCTGAAGCATCGGTGAAGCTTTCGCCAAGCTCATCCAGGACATCGGCAACCTCCAGCATCGTATTTTCGTTTTTCGATTCCGGTGATTCCGTTCCGGATACTGCCGGATTCTTTTCCTCCGCCATGCTTCTGCGTCTGAGAAATTCCTGCATCTGCTTCATCACATCTTCTTTTGTCATGGTTTTTTCGTTCTCCTTTTCTGGGATTAATTAAAAAAAGCACCATCAGGATCTCTGACAGTGCTTCAAGAAACGCTACTTGGTTTTGTGTTAATGCTCCTGGCCCCGGGACTTCTTTTTCTGCCACTGGTCCAGCAGCCTGATGATGGTATCCTGCATCTGCTGCGTCGTATAAGACCTCGGAAAATATTTGCGCAGCTGCTCATTCCGAAATGTGACTCGCTCCAGATCTCCCTTCTTCACCTCATTCATGATTTCCCTTGCCAAGTCCAGACTGAAATTCCCATCCTGGCTCAGTTTCTTTAACCTCTGCGCCTGAGAAAGCGACGGTGCCGCCTGGACCTCATCCATCGCCTCCAGAAATGTTTCCTGTTCCTCCGGCTTCAGATAGGAGAGTTCAACCGCGGGATTGAAAGAGATCTGTTTCTGATCCACCATATCGAGGATCGGGGGAATCAGACTGGTAAGGCGGATGTAGCGCTTCACATTGTCCTTACTCATTCCTGCAGATTCTCCTATGATCTCCGTTGACAACTTCGGTGCAACTTGCACTGAAGTTAGATCTGAACGCGACCCTTGGTGATTCAGAGCCTCCAATTTCATCTTAAAAGCAAATGCCCGTTCGCTCGGCAGGATATTTTCCCTCTGCAGATTGGAGTCCACCATCAGCACCGTGGCAGCATCATCATCCATCTGACGGACAAGCACCGGGACTTCGGTAAGACCTGCGGCCAGTGCCGCGTGCGCCCTCCGGTGGCCGGAGATGATCTCAAAGGTTCCATCCTCCAAAGGTCTTGCAATCAGCGGTGTCAGCACACCATACTGAGCAATACTCTCGGTAGTCCGTAGCATCGCCTCATCATCGACGACCTTGAACGGGTGATTCTTAAACGGCACCAGCTTGTCAATCGCAACCGGCTGCACCTTTTCCAGCGCTTCCTCAGCCCGACTCTCATCAGTACGGAAGATGTCATCGTAACTGCTCAAGCTGATGTTTCCTCTTTTTGGCATCGGCCAGCACCTCCT
This sequence comes from uncultured Oribacterium sp., assembly GCA_963545355.1. GTDB lineage: Bacteria > Bacillota > Clostridia > Lachnospirales > Lachnospiraceae > Oribacterium. The sequence goes on from CAUUIW010000015.1 coordinate 5,823, forward strand.
TCGTCAATGATTGATAAGCTTCTGCGACCTTCCCGCCGGGGTCGTGCCGGTAGATGCTGCAGCCCTCCGCGGAGATTTCCGCTGCGCGGACGCTTCTCGGGATATCCGTGTCATAGACATGCAGCTTCCCGCCGTAGGTTTCCCGGATGAGCTGGCTGATTTCCCTGGCAAAGTTTGTCCGGGCATCGACCATCGTAAGAAGGATTCCTTCCACATGGAGCTTCGGATTGATCTGCCTCTTGACCTTGTTCACGGTCTGCAGAAGCTGCTCCAGGCCTTTTGCAGAGAGGTAATTTGCCTGTACCGGGATCAGCACCTGATCGGATGCCGCAAGCGCGTTGATCGTCAGCATCCCGAGGGATGGCATGCAGTCCAGCAAAATGTAGTCATAATTTCCTTTGACCGTCTCAAGATACTGTTTCAGCACGGTTTCCCTGCTCATGGCGTTGACTAAAGAGACCTCCAGACCGGAAAGCGTGATATTTGCCGGGACCAGATCCACGCCCTCATCATGGGCGAGAATTCCTTCCCGCGTCGCAATCGGCTGATCTTCGATCACCTTCTGCAGGAGATCTGTCAGCGCTACCGGCAGGTCATCCGGTCTTGGATGTCCGAGTGCAATCGTAAGCGAACCCTGCGGATCCGTATCAACAAGGAGCACTTTCTTCCCTTCCATGGCAAGTCCGATCCCCAGGTTCTCGCAGGTGGTGGTCTTGCCTGTCCCGCCTTTCTGGTTTGTGACCGCCATGACTGTAGCCTTTGACAATGTTTCTCACCTCCTTCAGTTTTGACCGTAAAAGTCATTATTCACCCAAGCCTGGTAGTATGGGCTGATTGTCGCCGGTGCATTATAAAGAGTGGCAAGCAGATACTGCTTCATGTTGCGGACCTTCGTTATATTTTCATGCAGGCAGTGGAGAATATATTCCATGTGGCTGTGATCCAGTTTCATGAACCGGCTCTTTACGACTTCCGCCGGCTTGTCGTCGCCGGCGATGCGGATGGTCTGACGGCAGCTGCACAAGACATCCACAATCAGATCCAGAATGCCGAGAATGGTTTCCTCTTCATGGGGATTTTCCTGAAGCAGAAGATCAATACTCAGCGATTTCCGGAAGTACTCCTCATACTGCGTTCGCTCCTGCATCCCTTCCTCATCGCATCCGGATAAGATAGGATAGGTATTGTTAATATCAGTATAGTTATTATTAGTATTGTTTCCGTGTCGTTTCGACACTTCCGGAGATGTCGAAAGAACACTTCCTGACGTGTCATTCTGACACTTCTTGAAATGTTCCTCCCCGGAGTTATCCACACTGCTGATGAAGTTTTTGACAAAGATGAGATTTGGTCTTCCCAGTCCCTGCCGCTTTCTCTCGATGAGCCCGCCTTTCTCCTCCAGCTCCTGAAGCAGCTGGCCGGCCTTTTTATTCCCGCAGTTCAAATCCCGCATGATCTGCTCAATGGTGTAGATGATATACACGCGGCCCTGTTCATCCGCCCAGTTGTTTCTGACGGAGAGATCCAGCTTATCCAGCATGATTCCGTAGAGTGTTTTCGCCTCCGCCGAGAGATCCCTGAACTGATCCCTCGTAAAGAGCACCTTGGGCACACGGTAAAAGGAAAATTGTTCTGCCTGTGCGCCATGGAAATAGTCAAACATGCATCTTTTTCACCCCGCCTTTCGCAATCTTTTCCTTGTTCAGCGGCCGCTTCCGAAATACATTCCCGTTCCGTCCGTACGGACACCTTGTAAAGACACAGGTGCGATACCGGAAATCCTCCCTGTGATAAGGACATTTCCCGCAGCTCATTGGTACCGCAGACATATCTTTCTCCGCCTTCCGGCAAAGATGCTCATAATACCGAAGCCGTTCCTCCTGATCACGCATTGACATCACCTTCTCTCTGCTTCCGTCTGGCAATCATCCACCGGTTCAGCTCCTTGTAGCAGACAGCGCTCACACAGGCCCTGTCTCTGGCATAGCAGCAGTTTTCGCACTTCTTTTCCTGCTCAGTCCTGATCATCTCCGCAAGGTAATAGCAGTTCTCTCTGCCTAGGATGCAGCCGGCCTTGCGGTTCTTCCAGAAAAAGCACTTACAGCAGGTTTCCGGCCGGTCCGCGAAATAATGCACGCCGTCCATCACAATGGTTCTTCGTCTTGTTTTGTTTCTCACCTTGATACCCTCCATGTATTTGTTCCGTTCCGGGCTATCCCGGAGACGACAAAAACCCCGCAGTGATTTTTGTCACTACGGGGCTATGTAAGATATCGGTATTCCGTTGTCTGATCTAATTCCGGCGTTCGTTATTAGAAATCTGATTTTTCCTGCAGGTCTCATCTAACGCGATTAGAAATCCACCTGCAGAAGGAGAAGCTTCTGCCTCTCATTTTCCGCTCTTTCCCGGCGGAACCTGTGCGTTTTCAACAGAAAAACATAGATATACACCGGTAATCAGGGAACCTTCCGCCATTTTTAGCAGAGCGGCCGCATCGGGGCAGATCTGCCCGTTAGAAAAATACCCTGTTTCGTTAGCAGTCCTCTAATCGAAACCCGAAATGATTAGATGAAATAAAAAAAGCATGGGAGAATTTCAATAAAATCTTCCACGCCTTTACGGGCAACGTCTCTGATGTGATTCGAACACACGACCTTCCGCTTAGGAGGCGGACGCTCTATCCAGCTGAGCTACAGAGACATATGAGATTTTTCCTTGATTTTGCGCGGTTTTTCGCGCCCCGGTCAAGGTCCGGTATGTAAATCGGAAGCCTTTTTCGATTAGAAAAACTCGTTTTTGCTAATCAATTCCGGCTCCCGAATGACCATCTTTGTAAAAACGTTCCTTCCGCCACTCGTTAGCAGTCAGCGCAAATCCGCATCCGATTCGAACCACCGTTAAAATTTTTAAATTCTCTCCGGCGGCAGGAAGCCTTCTTCTTAGGAGGCGCTCTATCCTGCTGAGCTGCAGGACTCTCTGTTGAGATAACTTTAGTATTATAACATACTTTTGCAAAATCGGAATCGTTATCCGGTAAAAATTTTAAATATCTAAATTGCAAGATTAAGTAGGACAGTAGAAAAAAGTTCCTCAGGCGAGGCATAAGCGAACGATTTACGCGGCAGACGATTTATCCAGTTCTGGATTTTTAGGATTCTATCCGCAGAGACATCATCAAAAGAACTGCCTTTGGGGAAAAAGCGGCGAAGCAATGAGTTCTGCTTCTCGTTTAGTCCACGCTCATATGCAGAGTACGGATGTGCATAATAAACGGCTGTGCCCGGGAGTAACTGAGGCAAGGATGTAAACTCACTCCCGTTATCACTGGTGATAGAACGGAACACGCTGTCGAAAGCTTTACCGTATTGTTTGTGCAGAGTTTCAATGCCTCCCTCGACTGCCTGCGCACTTCGACTGGAAATCTTTATGATATGTCGAAATCTTGTGGTCCGCTCATCCAGAGTCAGCAGTACTGCTTTCGAATCTTTCTTTCCGACAACAGTATCTATTTCCCAATGCCCAAACTCTTCCCGCCGGTTGATAACCTCGGGACGTTCGGCGATGCTTAAACCGTACAGACACTTATGCCGGCAGCATCGTTTACCATGCCGCTTCCGCTTTACCCTCAACAGGAGATCAATGTTTCGCACCTTTAACAGACCTTGTCCAATATAGTTATAAAGCGTCTTTGCACAAACAGTTTCCTGAAAAGCGGCATTTCTTTTCGCGGAGCCGCAAATCGTATCGGGAGCCAGCTTTTCCGTCAGCATCTGTTTTACCGCAAAGTTCACGAAAGCTCCAGCTTTTACGAGTTTCTTTGGCGGATGGCTGTTCTTACGACGATTTTCATAAATACACTGTCCAGTATCGGCAAAGTATCGAGTATATGGCTTTAACTCTCTCCCAAGCTGTTTGACGCTTCCTCTGGCGAGTTCGTTATACAGTGTTGACCTTGCAATGCCGACTTCACGTGCGATCCGGCTTTTAGAAATCTTCAATTTCAGCAAGACCTCAATCTGTGCTCGTTTTTCGCGTGTCAGGTGACGATATTTTCTTTTTGTAATATACTCTTTCTGAGCCATGGCGAACCTCCTGGTGCTTTGTGGTGTGGTAACTTCAATGATACCACGTGTTCGTCATTGGCTCTCTTTCATTGTCCTAGTTCATCTTACAATCAACCAAAATTTTAAATAGAAAACTAAAACACAGCTTTTCCTTTCCCCGCAGGAGGAAAAGCGCTGGTTTCGTTCAAACGCTTTTTTCAGAATCCTCGTCCATTGCTATCTTCACAGGATGCTTTTAAGGGATCATGGTATGCTGTCTGCTTTCGCGGTTTGGGACACAGAATGCCCGGAATCTGTAAATGCAGGACCGGTGGAGTCTCCATCGGCATAGTTGATCTGGACATTTCTTTCCACATTGTAGAAGAAACGGCACAGAGAAAACGTCTCTCCGTGATCCTCCACACTTGCCGCCTCTATGAGGACACCTCTGGCCAGCAGCTCCTCGCCCCGAAAGTAAGGCGTTGCCCGGTAGAGCATATGCATCCCGGGATGTGTCCGGACAAAGGCTAATATCGTTGTCTCCGTCTCCCGCAGCATCGCAAGATTCATCTGGCGCGTGCCGGTAATCAGGTTTTCAGGTTCTGCATTGAGTCCGGATAACGCATACATGAGCAGATGGGAACGATTATAAAGATATGGGGAATCCGTTCCGGTCAGTGCCATATCATATTTTGCATTCCTCCAGCCGGTAGGACGCACATTCCCGATTTCGCCCCGTTTCTCTGTAGGAAGATGCGCCTGATCTGCCGACATCCAGTTAGAGCCGCATCTTCCTAGGCGATCCAATGCCGACAGCGCAATGAAACTGCTCTCTCCTTTTTTGAAATCCTCCTCAGCGAAAGCTGCTTTATCCCCGTTGATCATCACCCAGCTATGTCCCTGATACTCCGGGATTTCCCGAAGCAAAGGATTCGGTTTTAAGACTGCTCTCTCGATACTAACGAAATCCGAAGGCTCAGATGACGATTCCTCAGATGACTGCTTCCGCGTTTCCGATCGGAAATGCGGAGAATTGGCTGCCGGAGTATCGGCAGGCTCTGAATCTCCATCCGATGGCTGCTTTGTTTTCTCCGGAGCCTTCTTCTCCTGGGAATCCGGCTCTTCGGCTATGGCAGCTTCCTCCATATCGCCGGTTCCCGAGGACAACTCCCTCCTGCTGTGATCACTCGAATCATCTCCCGATCCGTCAGGTCCGTCAGAAGTTCCCGGATCCGAGATGTCCTTTTCCGAATTCTCCTCCGAACCCTCCGAGCTGCCTTCCGAATTCCTGATAATCACAGTATTTCCACCACTCCCGGCACTGAAGTAGGACATCCCTGCGCCGGCTTCCTCCGAAAGCACAGTCTCTTCTTCTGCTGCTCCCGGAGTCAGAGAAATCTGTCTCGCTGCCATACCGAGAATAACCAGCAGCGCAAGTCTCAGTATCCGTTTTCTGTATTTCATTTCCTTCCCCTCAGATATCCATATTTCTTTCAAGCTTATGTAAAGCGTATCATAAAAAGATATGCTCTTCTCTAAGAAATCCTGTCGGATTTCCTAGCAAATGAAACAAAAGCAAGACTTCACAGCTTCGATCTCACTTCGCTTGTCCCAGTTTCGCGACGCTCGTCAAATACCTGTGCAGCTACGGTATTTTCCTCACTGCTCACGAAAAAAGAGCTCCGGAGCTTTTCAGGCTCGGAGCTCCCTTTTTTATGAACGATATTTTCATTCTTCCCATCATCTATCTTATAGGAAGCATACCGTCCTGCTTTTGCTGATGCTTCGCTTCACTGTCCGGCCGGGAAAGGAACAGCAATCAAAGTGCTATCTCCTTCGGCGCTGCCTTGATATGGAACTTCTCGGCAAAGCCGGTCAGCATCAGTGTCAAAGCGCCGTCTCCGGTAACATTGCAGGCGGTTCCGAAGCTGTCCTGCAATGCGAAAATGGTCAGCATCAGTGCAGTTCCCGCATCGTCAAAATGAAGGATACCGGTGATGAGTCCGAGAGATGCCATAACGGTGCCTCCCGGAACCCCCGGTGCACCGATTGCAAAGACACCGAGAAGCAGGCAGAACAGTACCATCTGCGGAAGTGAAGGAACAGAACCATAGAGGATTTTACTGATCGTCATGACAAAGAAAACTTCTGTCAGAACGGAACCGCAGAGGTGAATATTGGCGAACAGAGGAATACCGAAATCCACCATATCCTCCCGGAGTGTCGGAATTGCCTTTCTCGCGCAGCGGAGCGCCACTGCCAGGGTGGCGGCGGAGCTCATGGTGCCGACAGCGGTAATGTAAGCCGGACCGTAATGCTTCAGAACCTCCAGCGGATTTTTCTTGGCATAGCCACCGGCAAGGAGGTAGAGAAGCGTCATCCAGATGTAGTGACCTACCATCACGATCACGATCACCTTCAGGAAAACCGGGAACTGCCTGGTAATGGTTCCCTCATAGGAAAGACCACAGAAGGTGAAGGCAATAAAAATCGGCAGAATCGGAATGATAAGCTTGGTTACCACGGAGAGAACGATCTGCTGAAACTCCTCCAGCAGCTTAATCGTGGTCTGTGATTTGGTCCAGGCTGCCGCAAGTCCCAGAAGCAGGGACAGTACCAGCGCACTCATGACCGGCATAATCTGCGGAATGTCCAGTTTAAATACCAGCTCCGGCAGATCCTTCAATCCATCCACCGAGGATACGATAGAGAGATGCGGAATCAGGGCATAGCCCGCGCACATCGAGAACAGTGCTGCGCCGACAGAAGAGATGTAGGCAATTACAATGGCAAAGCCCAGCATCCGGGAAGCATTGCTGCCCAGTCTCGTAATGGAGGGGGCGATAAAGCCGATAATAATCAGCGGTACACAGAACATGATGATCTGGTTCAGGATATACTTGATTGCAACCACAACGCCCATAAATTGTTCATTCGCCAGCTGACCTGCCAGTAATCCGACCAGTACACCCAATAACAGCTTCGCCGGTAAACTTGAAAAAAGCTTTTTCATTTTCTTTACTCTCCCATCATGATTTTAATAATTTCTTCATTGGTAGATTTCATTCCGTCCCTGCCAAGACGTCCCACATTTCTCAGGGTCGCTTCCGTTCCTTCCGAAACGATGCCGTCTCCCGCCCGGAAGCTCTGACCGTTCTGACACATCTGATAGCCGAGGATCCCGGCATCGATGGAGCTTGCGATCTTCGCCGCACAGCTTGCCTTGGCACCGTCACAGATCACACCGCTGATCACGGCAAGCGCGTTGACCACAGTCTGGGCGATAACTTCCTCGGAGGCTCCGTCCAGAAAGGCTATCCCTGCACCAGCACCTGCGCCCGCATTTACCGCGCCACAGTAAGCGGAAAGCTTTCCGATCGGAGCCTTAACATGGATGGCAATCAGATTGGAAAGCACAACAGCACGGTAGATTTCTTCCTCCGAAGCACCCTTGTCTCTTCCATAGGATACCACCGGAACAGAAACCGTAATACCCTGATTCCCGGAACCGGAATTGATTACTACCGGAAGCTCGCAGCCTGACATACGGGCATCGGAGCCTGCTGCCGCCAGAGCCTTCGCCTTGGTCAACGGATTTCCGACGGCATTCGCCAAAATCACCTTGCCGACATTGGCACCATAGGAATTCACAAGACCTTCCTTCGAAATCGCAAGGTTATAATTAATCTGGGTATCCAGAAGCTCCTTCAGATCCGGAATCTCAAAGGTTTTCGCAAACTCATAGATATCCTCGACGGTCATGCTGTCCCGGATATCCTGGACCGGTGCTTCCTCCTGCTTTTCCTGATAGCAGGAGCTGTCCACACTGTTACAGCTTGCCATAGCGAGCTTCTTCCGATACTCATCCTCCTGTCCGGCACTCGCCTCCCTCAGGTACGCGCACTGGAGTATCCTTCCATCCTTACGCAGCTCTGCGATATGGGTATGGCTGTCCGTGATCCGTACAAAGGCTTCATGCTCATCCGTGCTGAGACGCACCGTGATTTCGAAGATACGTCCATTGTCAATGTGGCTAATCTCCACGTCCTGCACATTCATCTGTGCCTGAATTTCATGACGCTGCTCCTCAGTGACTTCCGAGATAACCTGCAAAATCTTTTTGGCATCTCCCGCAACTACCCCGGCAAGCGTCGCCGCCTTGATTCCCTTCAGCCCTCCGGTATTGGGAACAATGACGGATTTGACATTCTTAATGATAGAACCGCTGGCGCCGACTGCCACGTGCTTTGGCATCTCTCCGAGGACATCCCTCGCTGCTGCCGCAGCATACGCGATGGCAATCGGCTCCGTACAGCCCATGGCAGGAATCAGCTCTTCCCGCAAGATTTGCAGATACATCTGATATTTAGGATCTGACTTTAACATAGAGCTTCCTTTCTTTTTCTGTTTTGATATCTCTAGTTTAACGAATCCAGCTCCTTTGTCAATCCGATTTTTGTGCATCTTGTTGGATTTACTCCCGGTAATTCCTAGCATAATTGTATGATTTGTTCAGCAGAAGCTCTTTTTTGTGTGTCAGTAAAGCTGCTCTCCTTGAGTTCTCTCGGCTTTGGCTTCGCGTTCTTTTCTCTGTGCCTGTTTACAGAATCCGAAAAGCTTGCTATAGTTGGTTTTGTAAGGGCTTGTACCGGTCTCGACGGGGACAATGCAGCTTTAGAAGCTATCCGAAAGGCAGTTGCGTTAAACTCCAAAGCTAAATATAAACGCTAACGATAATAGTTACGCATTAGCAGCCTAAGCGCTGCTGGCTGACCCTTTTGCACTCACACATCAGGAGTTCGGTCTCATCTATGTGAGAAACGACAGTACTCTCTCCCCGGGGTTCTGGTCGTATCAGGGGATACCGAAAGGGATGAAGCAGTGCACAGCTTTGCTCTCGGGGGAATCTTAAAAGTGTACTATGATAGTAGAAGGAGAGGGAATTTGTTTTCGGACATGGGTTCGACTCCCATCAGGTCCATGAAATATCATAAGAGCTGTCCTGCTGCGGGAAGAAGACGTCTTATGACCTGACCCTTTTGCTTTTCTGATTTTCAGAAAATGCAGGAGGGTCTTTATTTTTTCCGAATATTCATGGGAAGGCAGTACAGCTCCTGTATAAGACACAATGCCAAATGACTGCACCGCACAGGGGGAAAGCATGGGTAAGGATGTAATCGTAGCACTGGATTTCCCGGGGAGGAAGGAGGTCTTTTCCTTTCTAGAGCTTTTCGCAAAGGAGGAGCGCAAGCCCTTTGTCAAAATCGGAATGGAGCTTTTCTACGCGGAAGGACCGGAGATCGTCCGTGAAATCAAAACGCGGGGGCACAAGATCTTCCTTGACTTAAAGCTCCACGATATACCCAATACTGTGAAAGGCGGGATGCATTCTCTCCGGGATCTCGATGTGGATATGACCAATGTACACGCCGGCGGCGGTATCGAAATGATGAAGGCGGGACTCGAGGGCCTGCAGAAAGAGGACGGAAGTACGGCGCTGCTCCTTGCCGTAACGATTCTGACCTCGACCTCGCAGGAGGCCCTCCGTTCCGAGATGTGGATTGAGCACGGGCTTCCGGAGACCGTCAGGCACTATGCGGAAAATGCGAAGGCTGCCGGACTCCCGGGCGTGGTGTGCTCCCCTCTGGAATCTGCCATGATTCACGAAAAAATCGGCGGAGATTTTCTAACGGTCACCCCCGGCATCCGCTTTGCCGGCTCCGGAGTGCAGGATCAGAAGAGAGTCCTCAGTCCCGGAGACGCAAAGAAAATGGGCTCCGATTATATCGTCATGGGACGCCCGATCACAAAGGCGGAGAATCCTGTGTCGGCCTATCGCAGAGCCTGTGAAGAGTTTCTCGGATAATTTCCGGAAAAAGACTTCCTTCTGAGAGAAAAATCCCCCCGCTCCTCTCAGAAATCGGACGGATAAAACAGTTTATTCTTCCGAAGGAGGCCGGGGATTGCTTTGATCTCTGATTTTTATTCCGTAAACGGACGGTCAGCTGTCATATCATTTTTGCACTTTCTCTTCTGCCGACTGACTCGGTGCAAGCACGGAAGGATCAATTTCCTTCCGGTTCAGGATCTGCATAAACTCTTCACCGCTGATCGTTTCCTTCTCATAGAGATATTTGGTAATCTCGTGGAGCTTGTTGACATTGTCAAAAAGCAGCTGATATGCCTTATCATGCTGCTTTTTGACAAGTGCTACCGTCATCTGGTCGATTCTGGTCTGCGTCTCCGGAGAACATGTGAGGCTCGCATCACCGCCCAGATACTGGTTTGTAATCTGCTCCATCGCCACCATGCCGAGATCCTCGTTCATGCCGTATCTCGTCACCATGGAACGTGCAAGCCTGGTTGCCTGCTCGATATCGTTGGAGGCTCCGGTAGTCACGGAATGGAAAATCAGCTCCTCCGCGCAGCGGCCGCCCGTGAGGGTCGCAATCTTGTTCTCCAGCTCTTCCTTCGAATAAAGGTAGTGGTTCCCGTCGTCGTCCACCTGCATGGTATAGCCGAGGGCACCGGAGGTTCTCGGAATAATCGTGATCTTGTGCACCGGTGCAGAGTTTTTCTGCAGCGCCGCTACCAGCGCATGACCCACCTCATGATAAGAAACTATCAGCTTTTCCTTATCCGTCATCACCTGATTCTTCTTCTGGTATCCGGCGATGACTACCTCAATGCTCTCCTCCAGATCCGACTGGATGACCCTCTCCCTGCCAGCCCGTACGGCACGGAGAGCCGCTTCATTGATGATGTTGGCAAGCTCCGCGCCGGATGCACCGGGCGCCGCCTTCGCGATAGCGCTGAGGTCGACATTGTCTGCCATCTTGATCTTTTGGGCATGGACCTTCAGGATATCGACACGTCCCTGATAGTCCGGAAGCTCCACCGGAACACGGCGGTCGAAACGCCCCGGACGCAGCAGTGCGGGATCCAGCTGATCCGGCTGGTTGGTAGCTGCCAGGATAATAATCGCCTTGGAGCTGTCAAAGCCGTCCATTTCCGTCAGCAGCTGATTCAGGGTCTGCTCTCTCTCATCGTTACCGCCCAGTCCGCCGGCACCGCGCTTCTTTCCGATAGCGTCTATCTCATCGATGAAAATAATACAGGGGGACTTTTTCTTTGCCTGCGAAAAAAGATCCCGCACCTTGGCGGCTCCCATTCCGACAAACATTTCCACAAACTCCGAGCCGGAAATCGAGAAAAACGGGACTCCCGCTTCTCCCGCCACTGCCTTGGCAAGCAGAGTTTTACCGGTTCCCGGAGGACCGACGAGCAATGCGCCCTTCGGGATACGGGCACCGATCTTGGAATACTTGTCCGGATGGTTCAGATAATCCACCATCTCGGTCAGCAGCTCCTTTGCCTCATCCTCTCCCGCAACATCCTTAAAAGTTACTGCGGTAGCATCGCTTCTCTCATACTCTCTGGCATTGGACTTGCCGAAATTGCCGAGTCCGAAGCCGCCTCCCATGGAACCCATGGAGTTTGCCATCTTCCTGGAAAGCCAGTTGCCAAGCATCCAGAATGCCGCTATCGGCAGAACCCAGCTCAGGACAAAGGCAAGAAGGGGACTCGTCTTTACCGGAATCGTCTGGTTATAATTGATGCCGCTGTCCTGAAGCTTCTGAAGAACCTGCGCTTCCGTATATTCGTTGGCAACACGGCCGGTTTTGCAGACAATACTCTTCCCGTTCACATTGGCTTTGTAGATGATGGAATCCGGCTCCAGATCAACTGCCGTAACCGCATTGTTGTCCACGGCATTGACAAATTCGGTGTAAGTCGTGGTCTTCACGGAACGATTCAGGAGCAGAGGAAAAACAAAGGTATTTAAAAGAAGAATGATCAGAAGCACAATCAGAAAATAAGTCATCTGCGGTCTTCTGTTCTTCGGCGGCTGATAGTTATTCTTGCCGTTTGAGCTCCCCTGATTGTTCAGGTCGTTCTGAAACTGATTGAGGAAATCATTCAGATCCGGGAATCCATTGCTGTTGGAGGTATTGTTGTCGGAGCCGTTCACATAGCTGAGTGCTTTCTTCTTTCGAAACAAGCTTCCGAAAATTGCTGCTTTCATAGTTTTCCTTTCTCAAATATATCCTGATATCAGAGTCAAAAGCCTTTCAGAGATGAGAGCCCAGGCGGTACATGAGGCATTCAACTCAGCTCGAAGCTTCTCTGTATGCGAAGCACTCCGGATATCGGCCTTTGACACTCACATCCATATCATGTTGGTGTAAGAGACGAACAGATGTCACACATCCTTATCCTCCTCTCCGAAAAGGATACTGATATCCCTTTTCGGATACGTGCAGTATAAATGGAATTTGTGACGGAAGTATGAAACCTTATCTCATGGTTTTCTTTAAAAGTGCGCAGAGCTCGTCAATCACCTCGTCCTTTCCCGCACGGATATCATACGCGACGCAGGACTTGATATGACTCGCCAGAAGCTCCTTATTGAAGGCATTGAGCGCCGACTGAATCGCGCTGATCTGTGTGATCACATCCACACAATACCTCTCCTCCTCTATCATCTGGCGCACACCTCTGACCTGTCCCTCAATGCGGTTCAGCCTCGTGACAAGTGCCTTCGTCTCTTCCGGAGTGCGGGACACATGCTTCTTTTCTCCGCCTGTGTATTTATTTTTGCAGCAGTCCGGCATAGCTGTCTCCCCGGTTCTTATCATTTAATCCTAATCCGCAGCTCATATCAGCCTTGTAATCGACTTTACGGCATAGTCCCTTGCTTCTACCGCGTTCTTCATTTCCTCATCCGGAACATCCTTCGTCATCTCAACCACAGCGCTGCCGGCTTCATGCGACACGTTTGCATCGGTGACACCGTCAAGGGCTTCCAATGCTTTCTTCACGCTTGCCTCACAGTGCTGGCACATCATTCCTTCAATTTTCATTTCCTTTTTCATCCTATCCTCCTTTACTGCTTCGGCAGGAGCACTTTCTCCTGCTGTCCCGGCTCGGGCCTTTGTTTTCCTTCGTCTTGCTCTGTCGCGTCCTGCATCATGAACCGGAAAGCGGTTCAGCCTGAGCGCATTCATACATACGGTGAAGCTCGAGAGGCTCATCGCCGCAGCCCCCAGCATCGGGCTCATCTCCCAGCTCCAGCCAAAGAGCTTCGAGTAAAATCCGGCTGCCAGCGGAATACAGATCACATTGTAGAAAAATGCCCAGAACAGATTTTCATGGATATTCCGCACCGTTGCCCGCGACAGACGTATCGCTGCGGAAACATCACGGAGTCCCGATTTCATCAGGACAATGTCGGCAGCATCGATCGCGATGTCCGCCCCCGCCCCGATAGCGATACCGAGATCCGCTCTGGTCAGCGCCGGCGCGTCATTGATGCCGTCCCCCACCATGGCAACTCTGCGGCCGCCCTGCTGGAGCTCCCGAATCACGGCTTCCTTTCCCTCCGGAAGAACGCCGGCGATCACACGATCCACCCCTGCCAGCTGTCCGATGGCTTCCGCGGTTTTCTCGTTATCCCCGGTCAGCATAATCACCTCAAGCCCCTGCCTCCGAAGCTCCTGCACTGCCCTCGCGGAATCCTTCTTGATGGTATCCGCAACAGCGATCATTCCGAGCAGCTCACCGTCCCTGGCGAAGAAGAGGGGCGTCTTTCCCGCTATGGAGAACTCCTGTGCCTTCTCTTCCACGGAAGCCGGAACCGTGAGCTTCGACTGCATAAACTTCAGAGAGCCGGCGAAGCCCTGACTTCCGGCGACAGCAGCAGAAATCCCATTTCCCGGAAGGGCATGGAAACCATCCGCTTCTGTGTACCCGGCATTCTGCAAAGCCGCATAATCCATAACCGCTCTGGCAAGGGGATGCTCGGATTTAGCTTCCAGAGATGCCGCAAAACGAAGCAGCTCTGCCTCGCTGCTACCCTCGGCCGGAAGGAGATCCGTCACCTTCGGCGTCCCCTCGGTAATGGTGCCGGTTTTATCCAGGGCAACCAGATCAATCCTCCCGGCTTCCTCGAGAGACACTGCCGTCTTGAAGAGAATGCCGTTTTTCGCTCCCATCCCGTTCCCGACCATAATGGCAACCGGAGTGGCAAGACCGAGCGCACAGGGACAGCTGATCACGAGAACCGCTACCGCCCGGGAGAGAGCACTGCCGAAGGGATTCCCCTGAAACAGCCATATGAGAAAAGTAAGGAGGGCAACGCCGATCACTGCCGGGACAAAAACAGCGGATACCTGATCCGCAATACGGGCAATCGGCGCCTTGGTTGCTGCAGCGTCACTCACCATCCTGATAATCTGAGAAAGGGTGGTGTCCTCTCCGACCCTAATCGCCCTCGCCCGGATAAATCCGGACTGATTGGTGGTCGCGGCACTGATTCTGTCCCCGGCCGTCTTATCCACGGGAATGGATTCTCCGGTAAGCGCTGCCTCATTGACCGCACTGTCTCCCTCCAGAATCTCCCCATCCACAGGGATATTCTCCCCGGGACGAACGATAAAGATATCCCCGAGCTGTACCTCCTCGATCGGGACTGTGATTTCCTGCCGGTTACGAAGAATCGTCGCTGTCTTCGGTGCCAGCTTCATGAGTCCCTTCAGTGCATCTGTCGTTCTTCCCTTGGACATCGCTTCCAGAAGCTTTCCGATGGTAATGAGGGTCGGAATCATGGCAGCCGTCTCAAAATAGAGATTCATGGAAAGCTCCATGACTGTCATCGAATCCCCCGAGGTCTGCGCTGCCATCATGAGATAAAGTTCCGTGAGGCTGTACAGGAAGGAAGCGGCAGAGCCGAGCGCCACCAGTGTGTCCATATTCGGTGCCAGATGCCAGAGGCTCCGAAAACCGGAAGTAAAGAATTTCCGATTCAGTGTCATGACAATCAGTGCCAGCAGCATCTCCGTCACCGCCAGCGCGACAGGATTCCCGAGAATCGCAGGAAGCGGGAAATGCAGCATGCCATGCCCCATCGAAAGATACATGAGAAGCAGCAGAACCGCAGCGGATCGAAACAGTCTTTTTTTCAACTTTGGCGTCTCGGTATCCCGAAGACTTTCTTCCTCGGAAAGATGTTTTCCGGAAGAACGCTCGGCTGCACTCTTCTTTTTTGCCCCATATCCGGCTTTCTCCACCGCCGCGATAATGTCCTCCTCACTGGCGCTTCCCTCCACTCCCATGGCATTGGTCAGGAGAGATACCGAGCAGCTCTTCACGCCCGCCACCCTTCGGACAGCTTTCTCGACTCTCGCCTGACAGGCGGCGCAGCTCATTCCCGTAACGATATATTGCTCCATCTTTTTCCTTTCTTTTTATTTATAGGAAATACCGATTCCCTGCTTCTCCTGCCGGATTCACCTAATATCCTGTATACCGTTGTAAATCCATATCCTGAGCGGGGATCCGCCGGAGGCGGGAGGGTTCCCTGCGGTCACACAGACGTCCCGAACGAAGCTCAAATAAGAATTCGTCTGCTTCAGAATCAATGCTCCGGATAGGTATTCTGTATACATTCTCATTATACCCCCAGGGGGTATTTTCGTAAAGAGACAAATTCTAAAAGCTTTGTAAAGGTGAGTCGGCGGGAATCTCTTCCGTATATACGATAAATTATTTTAAGCTTTTCAAAAAACCATAAATAAACTTTGATAAAAGAATGTCATCTGTGGAAAATACATCTATAATAGGAACAGCTGCGGTGTATCATTGTTTTAGGAAAGGGGAAAATGATATGGCTCTATTTTTACTTGGTCTCCTGATTTTGCTTTTGGGAGGCTTTTTCTACGGAAAATACTGTGAAAGGGTATTCGGCCCTGATGACCGTGAAACTCCGGCAATCAAGGATGCCGATGGTGTTGACTATGTCGGAATGAAGGCATGGAAAAATGCACTGATCGAGCTTCTGAATATCGCCGGTACCGGTCCCATCCTCGGACCGATTCAGGGGATTCTGTTCGGCCCCATCGCATTTCTGACCATCCCGATTTTCTGTGTCATCTCCGGTGCGGTTCATGACTACTTCGTCGGCATGATCTCCATGCGTAATGACGGTGCACAGATTCCGAAGCTGATGAACAAGTACGCCGGCAGGAATACCAACCGTATCTACAATATCATTATCTGGATTCTGATGCTGCTGACCGGTGTCGTTTTCGTCTATACTCCGGGAGACCTGATTGTCAACGATATCCTCGGTCTGGATGTTCATTCCAATATCATCTGGCTGGTCTATGCCTGTATCCTCGGCTACTACGTGCTTGCCACCATCTTCCCGATTGATGTCATCATCGGTAAGGTTTACCCGATCTTCGGTGCGTTTCTGATTATCTCCGCTGTCGGCATCTTTTTTGGCATCATGGCGGACGGCGGTGCCAGCCTTCATGCAATGACCGCAGGGGCACTGATCAGCGCTCACCCGGAGGGACAGGCCTTTATTCCTGTTTTCTTCATTACCGTGGCATGCGGTATCCTTTCCGGCTTCCACGGCTCTCAGGCAACTCTCATCTCCCGTACCGTAAAGTCAGAGAGAGAGGGGCGTCAAACCTTCTACAATATGATGATTGCGGAGGGCTTTATTGCCATGGTATGGGCAGCCGGCGCCATGGTAATGTTTAATCGCGGCACCCAGCTGGACACCAATGCTACTCTGATGGTCGGCATCGTTGCCCGCGGCTTCATCGGCAAGGCCGGCGGTCTGCTCGCCATCATCGGTGTCATCATTCTTCCGATCACCTCCGGTGATACCTCCTTCCGCGCCCTGCGTCTCATGATCGCAGAGCAGTTCCACATTGATCAGAAGCAGGCAATCAAGCGTATCGTCCTTGCCCTCATCATCTTTATCCCGGCAATCATGATTCTCTTCTTTGCCAAGACCAACGGCAACGGTTTCAACATGCTTTGGAGATACTTCGGATTCACGAACCAGCTGGTCGCTGTCTTCGCTCTCTTCATGATCAGCATCTACCTGAAGGGACACGGAAAGAACTATATTGTTTCCATGATTCCGGGCTGCTTCTACAGCTTTATCGTCTCCAGCTATATCTGCCACGCGGATCTTGGCTTCCGTCTGGATACGCTTCTGCACGTGCCGGGCTATACTGCCTCCTATATCGTAGGTCTGCTCTGTGTCATCCTGTTCATCGTCATGGTCAACCGGATGACAAAGAAGCGGCATGATATCATCGCTGCCGATTGAGCAGATTTTCTCAGCAGCTTTTATTCTGCCCGTCATAAGATGCAATATATTTATCTATCTTATCTTTTCTTTCAGCAGGAACCCCCTCCCTTACCGTCTGGTAAGAGAGGGGGTTCCCGCTTCGCGGCTTTCCGATTGTTTTCCGGAGTTTACATTTTCTCCGGTGCCGAAAAGCCAAGGGTATGGATCGCATCCGTCAGAACCTTCCAGCTGAGAATCAGAGTTCCCAGATAGGATTTCTGCGTCTTCTCATTCTCCTCACTCAGAATCTTCACCTCGTGATAAAAAGAATTGAAGGCATTGGACAGCTCATAGATATAGGTACAGATTTTGTGCGGTGCCATTTCCTTCCAGGCATCCGTCATGCTGTCCTGATAGAGCGACAAAAGAATCTGTAATCTTCGTCCGATTTTTCCCGGAATCGTCTTAATTTGAAACTCAGTCGCTTCCTTCTCTGCCAGTTCCTCCATCGTTGTGAACTTCTCCCCATGCTGTTCCTTATACTTCCTTAAGACAGAGCCGATACGGACAATGGTGTAAAGGATGTAGGGACCGGTATTTCCCTCAAAGGAAATAAATTTATCCAGGTCAAACACATAGTCCTTGGTTGCCTGATTGGAAAGATCCCCGTACTTGAGCGCTGCCAGTGCAATGATTCGGGAACTTTCCGTCGCTTCCCGCTCGGAGATATCGTCTCTCGACACTCTGATTCGCTCCAAAACCTTTGCATTGGTCTCGGCAACCAGCTTTTCGAGACGGAGCACTCCTCCCTCACGGGTCTTGAAGGGCTTGCCGTCCGAGCCGTTCATCGTGCCGAAGCCGATATAACGGAGTTCCGTCTCCGGCCTGACAAATCCCGCCTTCTTCGCCACACGGAAAAACTGGGTATAATGCAGGCTCTGTCTGCTGTCCGCAATATAGAGGTAATTATCCGGTCTGAGATTCTTCTCACGATCCAGTATCGTTCCGAGATCGGAAGTCGCGTAGAGCGCTGCCCCGTCCGATTTCTGTATCATACAGGGAGGCAGCTCCTTCTTATCCGTCGGCTCCGTGATATCCACCACAAGAGCTCCTTCCGAGCGATATGCCAGTCCCTTCTCCTGCAGTTCCCGAATCAGTCCCGGGATATAGGGCTGGGCATCGCTCTCCCCCTTCCAAAGCTCAAAATGAACATCCAGAGAATCATAATTTTTTCGAAGATCTTTGAGAGAAATCCCCATGATCTTCTCCCAGATCTTCCGATACTCCGGATTTCCCTCCTGCAGCTGCCTTGTAATCTGATGTGCACGTTCGGCATACTCCGGATGTACAGGATTGCCGTCCGCATCTCTCTCCTTTGCCTTCCTGGAGGCGAAGGGATAAATCTCCTCCAAAGCTGTAATATCCAAAGTCTCCGGATCCTGCCCTCTCTCCTCCAGTTCGTTGATGATGAGCCCCATCTGAAGCCCCCAGTCCCCGAGATGCACATCACCGACAGCATCGACACCCATACGGATCGCCATCCGCTTCAGTGCCTCTCCGATGACCGCGGAACGAAGATGCCCCACGTGAAGCGGTTTGGCAACATTGGCCCCGCCGTAATCCACGATAAGTTTTTCCCTCTTCTCCGTACACTTCGGAAATCCCATCTGTGCTTCAAAGTTCATCTCGTTCAAGAAGCTTTGAATCGTCGCATCGCTGAGACGCAGATTCAGAAAGCCGGGCATAACCGCCTCTACACCGGAGAAAATCAGCGCCTCACCGTATTTCATGTTCTTCAGCTGTTCCGCAACGGCATTGGCAATATCGATCGGCTTCTGTCCGTACTTCTTCGCGCCTGCCATGGCACCATTGCACTGAAATTCACAGAGATCCGGCCGGTTTGAAACTGTCACCCTGCCAAGCTCCGGATCAAATCCGGCGAGTCCAAAGGCGGTCCGAACCGCGTCGCTCATCTTTTCAATCATACTTGTCATATTGTCCTCACATCGTCCCTCTCATGAAAGGCGGCTTCCGCCCGAAATTTATATTTGACTTCGATTTACTCCGCTGATGCCCCAGAAAAAAGAAAGGTCTCCCAAAGGGAAACCTTTCCAAAATGGATTTCATCGTATCCATCCGAATCCGAAGGGCATCAGCCTCTGGACTCATACTCCCCGGTCTGGGTAGAAATGATGATCTTATCTCCGATATTGACAAACAGCGGAACCTGTACCTCCGCACCGGTCTCTACGGTAGCCGGCTTGGTTGCGCCGGTCGTGGTATTGCCCTTGATGCCCGGCTCGGTATGGGTAACCTCGAGGGTGACCTTGAGTGGCGGCTCTACAGAGAATACCTTGCCCTGATAGGAAACCACGCGGCAGGTCTCATTCTCCTTGACAAACTTCATCACATCCGCGATTTCATCATGAGGAAGGGAAATCTGCTCAAAGCTTTCATTGTTCATGAAGTTGTAGGCATCTCCGTCATCATAGAGATACTGCATGTCCACGCGATCGATGTGTGCCGGCGGGAACTTCTCGGTCGGACGGAAGGTTCTCTCCGTAACACCTCCGTTAATAATATTCTTCAGCTTTGTTCTGACGAAAGCCGCTCCCTTGCCCGGCTTTACATGCTGAAACTCGATAACCTGTACAACCTGTCCCTCGATTTCCAGAGTAACACCGTTTCTGAAATCACTTGCTGAAACCATAAATCCTCCTCAAATACAAACCTTTATTTCCATGAGAGCCGTTCCTTCGAACCTCCCCCTTCGTTGGCTCGGCCCGGCACAGACAAGTCTGATTCATCCACCTACTGAGCTAAAATACCAAAATATTCTAATATAATAAAGAGGGGAATGCAAGCTGTTTCCGTCTCGAGCAGATTTCATGATTTTCACGGATGGCAGCCCGGCGGATATTCTGATTTCACTCGTCCGGATTTTCCTTGACAATGCCGCTGCCACCTTTGTATACTGATGGGGCTTTTCGGGGTGTGGCTCAGTTTGGCTAGAGCGCCTGGTTTGGGACCAGGAGGTCGCAGGTTCGAATCCTGTCACCCCGATTTTCGATGTCGGGAAATGCCGCAGCAATTCCGTTATTTTCTGAAAAGGGTATTCAGCAGCCCCCTTCCGAACTGGGCGCCCACATTGCCGCCGAGCGTCTTTCCAAAGCTCTTTCCAAACACTGCCGTTCCGATTCCCTTTCCGATTTCCCTCCCGACTGTACCAGCCGCAGAGCTTCCCACCTTCAGAAACTCCTTATGCATCGCCTTGTTCTTTTTTTCTGCTTCCTTCCGCTGCATTTCCAGAAGCTTCTGACGTTCCTTTTCCAGACGAAGCTCTTCCTTGCTGAGGGAAATCTGCTGTACCGCGGAGCCCACAGGAGCTGCATGTCTTCCGGTTCCGGCTTCATTGCCATATCTCTGCATACTCATCATGGCAGAAGCCGCTGCCGGAGATCCCGCGCCGTCCGTCGCAGGGGCATCCGCTGCTCCCGCCGCCGTCTGACGAAGCAGAAATTCATAAGCAGAGTCTCTGTCCACCGCAGTATCATACTTGCCGCTTAAAAGCGATGTACTCTGCACCCTCCGGATATTCTCCTCCGAGGCGCCTCCCATCCTGCTCTCCGGAGGCAGTATCCGGCAGCGGCTTACCACCGCCGGCTTTCCGTCTGCCTCCAGCAAGGAAATTATTGCCTCCCCGGTTCCGAGGTTCATAAGCTCCTCTTCCGTATTGAAGGCAGGGTTGACACGATAGGACTCGGCAATCGACTTCAGACTCTTCTGCTCCTTTGGGGTATAGGCACGAAGTCCGTGCTGAATCTTGTTGGAGATCTGAGAGAGCACCTCCTCCGGGATATCCGCCGGATTCTGTGTGGCAAAGAAAATCGAGACACCCCTGCTGCGGATCAGCTTCACCACCTGCGTAATCTTCTCCAGAAGCGCTTTGGAAGCTCCGTCAAAAAGAACGTGTGCTTCATCAAAGAAGAAAACCATCTTTGGCTTTTCCGTATCTCCGACCTCCGGCAGCTTTTCAAAAAGCTCCGACAGAAGATACAGCATAAAGGCACCATAGACCCGCGGCTGCTGAATGGTCTGCCTCGCATCGAGAATCGTAATCATTCCCTTTCCGGACAGGTCCGTCTTAAAAAAATCAAAGATATCGATAGCCGGCTCTCCGAAAAACCGGTCTCCGCCGGAAGTCTCCAGAGAGACAACATTACGAAGTATCGCATTCAGGCTCTGCGGAGCAAGATTCCCATAGCTCATGGAGTACGCCCCGGTATTCTCCGTCACATGCCGAATCATCGCCTTTAAATCCTTGGTATCGATGAGAAGCAGATTCTCCTCATCCGCAATGCGGAAAATAATGGAAAGAAGATCCGATTGAAGGTCCGACAAATCCATCAGCCTCGCCAAGAGCGTCGGTCCCATTTCTGAAACGGTAGTACGAAGCGGAAACCCTCTTCCCTCATTCACAGAAAAAAACTCCGACGGGAAGCTCTGATACTGAAATCCGTTTTCCGGAAGTCCAAAGCTTTCCATCCTCTTCTGCATATCCTCACTGTCCGCGCCCGGCTCTATCATCCCGGAGAGATCACCCTTCACATCCGACAGGAACACCGGAACGCCCAGCTTGCTGAAGGACTCCGCCAGCACCTTCAGTGTCACCGTTTTTCCGGTACCGGTAGCTCCGGCGATCAGACCGTGGCGGTTCGCCATCCCGGGGATCAGACAGATATCTTCCCCGCTGTCCATATCCCGTGCCACCCAGATTTTTTGATTCTTTATCATAATCCCTCCGCTGAAGCTCAGCCGGGGAAACGCCGAATCCGCATTTCCCTCCGCTATGTAAATCCGATATCGCATGAATGCTGCAGGGAAAAGTCTTTTCCCAATAAACGTAGTTTATATGTCTTTTCCTCTGCTGGCAAGAACTACTGTACTCCTGTTCTCCGGATAATGATGGCTTGTGCAATTCCTAGTATTGTAGTAGGATAATAATCGCACACAACCAAAGTTGAGGTAAGAATATGATGATTTCCACAAAAGGGCGTTATGCACTGACGACATTGATTGATATTTCCGTTCACCAGTCTGAGAGAAGCCCCGTACCGATCAAAGAGATCGCAGATCGGAAGGGGATTTCCGTAAAATACCTGGAACAGATTATTTCTCTCATGGTGAAATGCGGTCTTTTGAAGAGTATCCGCGGCGCCAAGGGCGGCTATCTCCTGACAAAGCCGGCAGAAGCTATCCGCGTCGGCGAAATCCTGGATGCCGCAGAGGGAACGCTGGCGCCGGTGTCCTGCGTACAGGAGGGAAACAGCTGTCAGAAGGCAGCTTCCTGCCCCGCCTTCCCCCTGTATAAGGAAATCGATGATGCCATCTACGAAGTCGTAAACCGCTACACATTACAGGATATGGTGAAAAAAGAACTCGAAAACATCACCGCCTGATGCCGTAATGCCCCCCATCCCGAATCCTGCCGGATCAAAGGCTTTCGTCAAAATATTTCCGGATATGAGGAGACCCCCGGCAGATCTCAGATCTGCCGGGGGTAATTATGAAAAATCCGTCTAAGATATTTTGTCCGTCTTCCGGGCACTTCTTCCCGATCAATTCCATCATAAAATCGAGATATGAATATAATATGAACAAAAATGGCGGGTAGTGTAAACAGCAAAGGCCTAATTTGCTCCCGGGCCGCCCTTAATCATGGTCCCCG
The DNA here is from genome assembly GCA_963545355.1 of uncultured Oribacterium sp. GTDB lineage: Bacteria > Bacillota > Clostridia > Lachnospirales > Lachnospiraceae > Oribacterium. The sequence continues at coordinate 28,745 of CAUUIW010000015.1, forward strand.
GTCCCCCGTCACTGTTCTCATAGGTCGGAACAGGCTGGTTTCCGGGTTCCGGATCCCCGTTCGGCTTCTGACGGATCATACCGCCGGGACCCTTGCTGGCATCCCCGCTCTTCGGCAGCTTCTGTGCACGGCTGATCGCCTTTTGTACCGCATCAGAATTCACCGGTATCTCCGGATCCTTGAGGCATTCCTTGTAGATCTCAAGTGCACTCGAGATCAGGGCTTCCGTATCCTCATCCCGTTCGTTCAGTGCATTCAGCTCGGCAATCGCGGCATTCAGATCGCCAAGCAGCCGGTCCTGCCGCATCTGCTTTTCCGCTTCCGACGCTGCAGCGGCATCCCTTTCCGCCGCAGCCCGGGAGGATTCCTCCTGTGCCTTCTCATATGCCAGAATCTCATCCTGCATACCGTTTTCAATCGAATCGAAGTATGCCTTTCTCTTCTGGATTCGCTTCTCCAGCTCCTTTTTAAAGCTCTCATCGATTAAATCGGGAAGCAACTCCTGCAGTGCCTTATAGGTATCTCTCTCCGTAAAGACATCCTTGACACTGGAAATTTCCTGTGTCTCATACTGCGCAATCAGCTTCTTTGCCTCTTCCAGATTTTTCTCCGCTTTCAGTTTTTTCTCACTGCTCTTCTTTCTTTCTCCTGCCTGTGTGGAAATATAGTCCACCGTACCGGTTGCCTCATCTTTTTCCTTTACTACCGTTTCCGGCGGCTCCCAGTCCCAGGGCTCAAGTCCCTCGTGCAGGAGGTTCATCGCATCTCTCCAGATCTTCCCGGCATATGTTGCCCCGTAAACCCCCGGCATCGGTCTCGGCTGATCATACCCGACCCAGACTGCCATCGTATAATAACGTGTATAGCCGCAGAACCAGGTATCCTTGCTCTGATTGGCAGTTCCTGTCTTTCCTGCCGCAATCATGCCGTTCTTGAGGGCAAGCCCATGTCCCGTGCCATAGGGCTTCTGAATCGTTCCCTTCAGGATATCCGTCATGATAAACGCAGTGTCCGAGTGATATACCTGCGCGGAGTCCGGCGTATACTTTTCCGTGAGATCCCCGGACTTTTCATCCACAATCTGCTTGATACAGGATTTTCCGCTGAAAACGCCTTCATTGGCAAGAGCTGCATAGCCCTCCGCCATATCCACGACACGCATGCCTCTGGTAAATCCACCGATGGAGATTGACTTTGCATAATTATCCTGCCAGCTGATACCGTTCATGTGAAGCTTGTCCAGAAAGGATAGTCCGTAGGCAATGCTGACATTGTCCAGAATCTGCCAGGCAACTGTGTTGATGGAGCGGTTCAGTGCTTCCCGGAAAGTGACAGTTCCGCGGTATCCGCCGCCGGAATTCTTCGGTCCGTTCTCAATCGGCTGATCGTCGATCAGCGACTGTGCATGATAGATGCCACTCTCAAGTCCCGGAGCATAGTCCAGAAGCGGCTTGATGGAAGAGCCAGGCTGACGATAGCTTAGATAAGCACGGTTAAAGACATCCTCGGTTCCTCTTCCGCCGACAGTCGCAACCACATATCCGCTGCGGTTGTCCACCACAGCCGCCGCTCCCTGCAATGCAAACTTGCCGTTCTCCGACACTTCCTTGAATTTCTTTAAATCATTGTCCAGAACCTGCTGCACTTTCGCCTGAATCTCCGGATCCAGAGTGGTATAAATCTTATATCCGCCGGAACGGATCTGCTGGTTATACTGCTGATATGCGTCGTCGTACTGATTCTGATAGCTTTTCTGATCCTCCGCATCATTGAAGGTATAGCGAAACGCAAAGCCATTGACATCCATCAGGGTAATGGTGGCAGATGCCAGTGCATAGGAGGTGAGGTAGTCCTCATCCGTGTTTCTTGCCTGTCCCTGCTTTAATTCAATCGGAAGGGAAATATACTGCTGATATTCCTCCTCCGTGATGTAGCCTGTAGTCCGCATGGAGGATAAAACACGGTTTCTCTTTTCCAGAGCGGCATCTCCATGATTAATCGGTTCATAACGGGAGGGAGCATTGGACACACCTGCGAGCAGCGCCGCCTCCGGCACACTCAGCTCCGATGCCGGCTTATCAAAATAATACTGGCTTGCCGCTTCGATGCCGTAACAGTTATTGCCGTAGAAATTGGTATTGCAGTAAAGCGCCATGATGTCCGCTTTATTGTAGCGCTTTTCCAGCTCCCTTGCGATCATGATCTCCGCAAACTTTCTCTGGAAGGAGCGCTCATTCGTAAGCATCGTATTCTTGACCACCTGCTGGGTGATGGTGGAGCCCCCCTGGGTGATGCGTCCTTTGTGAAGCAGCAGCTGGATCCCGGCACGGAGGCTTGCCTTCCAGTCCACGCCGTGATGGGACTGGAAATGACGGTCCTCCTGCGCGATATAGGCGTTCTGCAGATTCTCGGAAATCCTGTCAATCGTGACATAGACATAATGACCGGCATTGACAATTCCCAGCTCATTCCCGTTGGTATCGTACACCACTGTGTCCGAGCGTCTCGTCATGTCATTCAGGTTCATGCCGGAAAGCTTGTCATAAGCCACAACCTTCAGTCTGTCGTACTCCGGCTTGACAAACTTCACATACAGCACCGCTCCGGCGATCATCACGAGGAGAAACAGAGACAGAAAGATGCGGAATATCCAGCGAAGCACTGGATGTTTTTTCTTTCTGGGTCTCCCTTTTTTGACAGCTTCTGGCTTTTGTCTGGCAGCCACGGAAGCCTCCTTTCTGACTTGCAGCACTGCAATTCCCGTTCTTTAAAAGCACCTTTACAGCTCACTTTATCATAACAAAACTTGGCTGAACTTACCAGTGCGGCAAGCTCCGAGTTTGTGCCGCCCTGCTCCCTCACGTCTGCCGGCATTGAGCTGCGGAGCCGGAAAAGGAGCCCCTCAAAGGACTCCTCTTCCTAAAGGAAACGCAGACGAATGGTTTCCTGAAACTCCTGCCATAAACAGAAGAAATACCTTTACTTTGCGTAGTCCACCGCACGGGACTCGCGGATAATGTTAACCTTGATAACCCCCGGATACTGCATCTGCTCCTGAATCTGCTTGGCAATATCATGCGCCATAATCGTCATATCATCATCATTGATCTTCTCCGGCACAACCATGATGCGAACCTCTCGTCCTGCCTGTACCGCAAAGGTTTTCTCCACTCCCTCGTAGGAGTTGGCGATCTCCTCCAGCTCACGGAGACGGTTCGTATAGGTCTCCAGAGACTTTCGGCGCGCTCCCGGACGGGCGGCGGAAATCGCATCGGCAGCAGCAACCAGACAGGCGATGAGAGAACTCGGCTCCGTTCCGCCATGGTGAGAGGCTACCGAATTGATGACAATCTCCGGCTCATGGTACTTTCTGCAAAGCTCCACGCCGAGATCCACATGGGTTCCCTCCATCTCATGGTCAATGGCTTTTCCGATATCGTGCAGGAGCCCCGCACGTTTTGCCATACGGACATCCAGTCCCAGCTCCTCCGCAAGCAGACCGGAAATCTGCGCGACCTCGATACTGTGCTGCAGCGCGTTCTGTCCAAAGGAGGTGCGGAACTTCATTCTGCCGAGCAGCAGTATCAGCTCCGGGTGGATGCCGTGAACACCGACCTCCAGCGCAGCGGATTCTCCCTCTTCCTTGATGGTATCCTCCACCTCACGACGGCTCTTTTCCACGACTTCTTCAATTCGTGCCGGATGGATACGCCCATCCACAATCAGCTTTTCCAGCGCAATGCGGGCAATTTCCCGTCGAATCGGGTCAAAACCGGAGAGAACAACCGCCTCCGGAGTATCATCGACAATCAGCTCCACACCTGTCAGCTGCTCCAGGGTACGGATATTTCGGCCCTCACGACCGATGATGCGTCCCTTCATCTCATCGTTCGGAAGCTGAACCACAGAGACCGTGCTCTCGGTAACCTGATCCGCGGCACAGCGCTGGATCGCCTCCACGATATACTCCCTGGCGTTCTTTTCCGCTTCCTCCTTCGCCCGGTTGTCATACTCCCGGATCATCATCGCCGTATCATGCTTGATGGTGTTTTCCACGGAATGCAGAAGCTCCTGCCGCGCCTGATCCCTCGTAAGACCGGACACACGCTCCAGCTCCGTTACTTTCTGATTATGAAGCTCCTTTACCTTTTCCTCCTTTTCCTTCAGTGCCTCCTCATTGCGGCCGAGCTCCCTTTCCCGTTTTTCCAGAAGCGATGCCTTCCTCTCCGAAGCCTCATCCCGCTTCAGCATGCGCTTTTCGATCTCCGAAACCTCTTTGCGGCGATCCTTCACTTCCTTATCCAGGTCATTCTTGACCTTCAGCGCCTCTTCCTTGGTTTCCAGCAGCGTATCTCTTTTTTTGTTCTCCGCAGTGCGGATTGCCTCGTCAATAATCTCCCTAGACTTTTCCTCCGCTGTGCCTATCTTTCTGGCATAGTTTTGGCGTTCTGTATTTCGTCCGACAAGAAACATGATGAGGGAACAAAGAATGACAAGCACCGCCAATACAACAGTAATGGGTGTCATAGTACTTCTCCTTCATAATGAACTTGTTAATGTACTCCCGACCGAAAAAGGCACAGAAGAGCCAAAATGCTTTTCTGTGCCTAAAATCGTCAGAATTTACCGATTTATATTGACATCTCAGACAGGTCTGAGACTTCACCGAATATACATTAACTCAACTCCATCATTTTATTAGAAATAAAATAGTGTGTCAATGCCCCGATGCCAGTCTGAAGCATGCCATGCTTCAGGCTTCCTGCATGGAATCCTCCACACTGTAGAGGGTCTTGTAGAGAAGATGATAAAGGATTCTCATTTCCTCGTCACTGAGCTTCACACAATTTCTGAGTTCTCCCGGAATCGATACTGCCTCATCCCGAAGCTCCTCCCCCCTTTCCGTGATATGGACAAGAAGGGATCTCTCATCATCCTTGGAGCGCTCTCTCGTAAGATAACCTTTCTGCTCCAGCCTCTTTAAGAGCGGTGTCAGGGTGCCGGAATCGAGATAGAGGGACTCTCCCAAAAACTTTACATTCACCTGCTTCTTTTCCCACAATACCATCATCGTGATGTACTGGGTATAGGTAAGCCCCAGCTTATCCAAAAACGGCTTGTAGCGTCTGGTAACTTCCTTGGCGCAAACATACAGCGGAAAACAAAGCTGGTTCTCCAGTTTCAGTCCCTCATACCTCTTTTCCATTGTCCTCCCCTTTGTCCCTGATCTATGCAACACTGTCTGCGTAAGCAACTGCGGCAATCGCAGCAATCGCGCCATCCGCTGCTGCCGTTGTCAGCTGGCGCACCGACTTGGTACGGCAGTCCCCCGCAGTAAATATTCCGGCGCTTCTGGTTTTCAGATCCTCGCCTGCCCGGATATAGCCCTTCTCATCAAGCTCGACATTCTCCGCAAAAGAACGATTGTCCGGTTCCTGTCCGATCGCGACGAAAAGCCCGTCCACTTTCAGATCTGACTGCTCTCCGCTCCTGGTATTTTCAAGACGGAGACCGCATAAACCGTTCTCGTCCTCCAGAAGCTCTGCGATCCTTGCATTCAGAACCAGCTCGATATTTAGCTTGTTCTTCACTCTTTCGATCTCTGCCTCATCTCCGCGGAAGGCATCCCGCCGGTGAATAAGGTAAACCCTTTCGCAGAATTGTGCAAGAACCTGTGCATCCTCCAGCGCGGTATTGCCGCCGCCATTGACCGCAACCACCTTGTTTCTGAAAAACATTCCGTCACAGGTGGCACAGTAGGAAACGCCTCTTCCCACCAGTTCCTTCTCTCTCGGAAGTCCCAGCTTGCGGTTCTTTGCGCCTGTTGCAAGGATGACTGCCTTCGCCTCATACTCTCCCTGTGAGGTAATCACCCTTTTACGGTCCCCCTCCTCCCGGATGCGCTCGACTTTCTCAAAACGGACCTCTGCCCCAAGCTCTTTCGCCTGATTGTAAAGACCTGTCGCAAAGTCAAACCCGGAAATGTGTGCGATACCCGGATAATTTTCGATATCCGGGGTATTGATGATCTGTCCGCCGTAGGCTGCCGCCTCCAGAATAAGCGCCGTTTTTCCGGCACGGACGGTATAGATGCCGGCGGAGAGACCTGCGGTTCCCGCACCGACAATGATGACGTCATACATGAGCTATACTCCTTCCTGTTTCTTCCGCCTCTTTATTCCCTGAACCGCAGCGGCATAGGCTTCGAATCAAAGAGAGGAGCTGACACGGCAGCTCCTCGAATCATTTTCCTGTATTATTTCAGAAGAGCCTCTACCTGCTCCTTCGGAATGAAACCGGTAGACTGATTCTTGATCTTGCCGTTCTCAAACACAATGAGTGTCGGAATCGCACGGACCCCGTAACGGGTAAGAAGCTCCGGCTCGTCATCCGCATTCACGGAATAGACCTTAAAGCCCTCTGCCTGAGATGCAATCTCATTGATAATGGGAGAAAGCATCTTACAGGGTCCGCACCAATCCGCCCAAAAATCCACCAGTACCGGAAGGGACGACTTCAGAACCTTCTCTTCAAACTCTGCTGTTGTTAATTTCTCTGCTGCCATAGGACAACCTCCTGAACTGTATTCTGATTCAAATCTTGATTAAAGAAAACATGTGGTATTGCTTTGCTGAAACTGTTGTTTCTCGATGACATAATCGATTGTACACAAGGTTTCTCGCTTTGTCAATACAAAATATGATTTTACGCAATGTGCTAAGATCGGAATGGGAAGCGGCTCCTGTCATAAGACGCTTCACGAAGGAATCACAGGCCTTTATGAGACTCCGCTCCATCCCTCTTCCGTCGACAGCAGCTCGCGAATCAGAGAGTAGCTATAGCCCTTTCGCACCAGACTCCGGATGAGCCTCTGTTTCTGCTCCCGGTCAAGTTCCGAGGGCACAGAAATCTTTTTATGAATCAGGCGAAGCAGTGCCTCCTTCTCCGCCTCCTCTGCAGCCTCTGTTTCCTGATAGCTCTTCATAACCGTCTGAATCACTGTCTTCGCGATGCCTCTCTGATAGAGCTTCTGCTCGATTTCTCTGAGAGACTTTCTGCCCCGGTAGTTTTCGATCAGCTGCTCTGCCATCCTTCTGTCATCAAGATAGCCGTACTCCTTCAGAAAACGCAGCGCATCCTCCACGATTTCCGGCGTATATCTCCCGGACTTCAGAAGCCTTTCCCGGATTCTCCGCTCCGACTTCATTTGATCCGTCAAAAGATACAGTGCTCTTTCTCTCGCTCTCAGGCGAAGCCTTTCATCTTCCTCCGGCTTCTCTTCAAAGCACGTATCCTCCCCTCCCTCCCGGTATTTTTCCGCCAGCGCTTCAAGGCTTTTCCCTACAGCGCTTCTTCCGGGAGTTGCTTTTCCCGCCTTCTCAGCTTCTGTTTCCGGATGGGAAGGAAGGATTTCCGGAAGCTCTGTCTCCGGAAAGAGGTCTTCCATCTCTCCGATCCCGGAGAAATCATCTTTCTCCTCCGGAATCTCCCCGATCAGATCTACGGGCTCCGTTTCCTCCGGGGAAAATAAGGCAGAGGGCTCTGGAAAGCCCAGTCCCTCTGCCTGCTTTGCCCTCGGATGCTTCAAAATGTCATCCCAGTGTTTCAAAATTCACTCCTCAATAAAGCTGAGATCCTGCTGCTCTGTCCCGGCACTGCTGCCCCCCTCCTCTGTCGGAAGGCCGTAGAGCTCACGAATCTTTCTCTCAATCTCCTGCAGGGTCTCCGGGTGCTCCTTCAGATACTGCTTTGCATTCTCACGCCCCTGCCCGATTTTATCCCCGCTGTAGGCAAACCATGCGCCGCTCTTCTCAACGATGCCGTTCTCCACGGCAAGATCCAGGATGTCTCCCTCCTTGGAAATGCCCTCTCCGAAGCTGATATCAAATTCACACTGCCGAAAGGGAGGCGCGATCTTATTCTTTACCACCTTTACCCTTACACGGTTACCGACAGGGTCTCCCGTACCGGACTTGATGATATCTGCCTTACGGATGTCCAGACGGACCGAAGCATAGAACTTGAGAGCACGCCCGCCGGTGGTCGTCTCCGGACTGCCGAACATGACTCCCACCTTCTCACGAAGCTGATTGATAAAGATCAGAATGCAGTTGGTCTTTGCAATAACGGAGGTCAGCTTTCGGAGCGCCTGCGACATCAGTCTCGCCTGAAGCCCCACATGGCTGTCTCCCATCTCTCCGTCGATCTCTGCCTTCGGCACAAGAGCCGCTACAGAGTCAATCACCAGAATGTCCATCGCGCCGGAGCGAACCATGGTCTCCGCAATCTCCAGTGCCTGCTCTCCGGAATCCGGCTGAGAAATATAGAGATTGTCGATATCGACACCGATGCTTTTCGCATATCTCGGATCCAGGGCATGCTCCGCATCGATGAAGCCTGCAATTCCGCCTCTCTTCTGTACCTCTGCGACTGCATGGAGCGCCAGCGTCGTCTTGCCGGAGGATTCCGGTCCGTAGATCTCAATGATACGTCCTCTCGGGAAGCCGCCGGCGCCAAGTGCAAGATCCAGTGACAGCGAACCCGTCGGAACGGTCTTGATATTCTGATTTACCGCGGATTCTCCGAGCTTCATAACAGAGCCCTTGCCAAAATCCTTTTCGATTTTGGTCAGAGCCATATCCAGCGCCTCCAGCTTTTCCTTCCGGTCTGCATCCGGATTATAATTAAGGGTTTTCTTCTTGCTCTCTTTTGCCATAATGACTCCTCATATTTTTCACACAGACTCTGAATCAAAGCCGGAATTGCTCCGCATAATAAGAATCCTGCCGTTATAACGCAAAACATTTGTTCTGTTTTTTCTTTGGTATTGTACTTTGGAAAGTATAGCATGTCAACGAAAACTCCGACAGACTCCAAAAAAAGATCGTATCCTTCAAAAGATACGATCCTCGGAAGATTGCTCTGATCTTTCCTCAGGAAAGCACTGTATCCGTGTTTTCCTGAGGTGGATTCGGATTTCACCGGAATACTCTCAAACTCCCCCGCTGATTTCTCAGCTTCCCAGCTTCAGCACACCGTACTTCACTGCCTGGTCATAGTCAAAAACGGCCTCGGTATATGCCAGTCTCGCGCTCTTGACCGCATTTTCCGAGTTCAGTGCATCCAGCTCCATTCCCGCATAATCGGATCTTCCGAGGAGGCCGAGTGCATTCATGTGCTCCGCCTTCTCCTTTTTCCGCTGTGCCAGGGTATGATTCGTCTCCGAAAGCTCCAATGCCTGCTTCTTTTCCTGTACCGTCCGATAGAGGGTCTCCATTGCCACCTGAATCTGCTGGTCCGTTTCTTTCAGATCGATATCGCGGGCGGTAAAGCCGGTGATATTCTTCTTTACCGTGCGAAGCGCCTGCCCATAGTTACTATTCTGCTGCTTTGCCTTCTCGATATCCTCCGAAAGCCGATGAGAATCAAGATAATTCCGATCCGCCTCCGGGATCTCCGCGATTTCAATCGCCTGATAGCTATCTGTGTGCCAGCCGAGGGTCAGCCCGATGGCACGCTTCATGGTATCCAGTGAATCCCGGACAGAGATGAGATTATTCCTCGCGTTTGTCAGAGAGAGAAGCTCGTCCTGCACCTCCAGCTCTGTCGTCTGACCGAGCTTCTGCTTCGCAGCGGTCTTTTGATAGAGCATCTCCCGTATGCTGACCTGTTTTTTCAGCAGATCCTCGGTATTCCGGAGAGACTGGTACTGGAACAGCACGGACTGCATCCCGTTTCCGGTCATCTTTTTTCCGGTATAAAGAGACGAACGTATCGCCTGTGCCGCGAATTTCTCCGCGTCATCCATAGAATCCTCCGTCTTCTGAAGGCTTACCAGCGCCTGATTAAAGGCGGAAAGACTGATATCGATATTTCCCAGCACCCGTCTGCTGTCTCTCACCTTCTTCAGGGAGGAAATCTGGTTTTGCAGGGATCTTCTCACGCCCTCCTCCGTGACACCCTTTTTCGTGTCCTCGAGATCGGAAATCATATCGTTCAGCTGCTCGATGATATCTCTCTTCTGCTCCTTCGCGGCGGACTGCGCCTGACGAATCCCGTCCGTGCCATCAGAAAGCAGCTTTCTCTCAAGCTCCGCCAGCTGACTGTAGCGGTTCATCAGCGCAGGGACTTCACTGAAATGAATCACATTGTTATTGAGCTCCTCCTCGCTGACAGTCTCCGTACCCGCTGTATCCGTCACCTGCTCCTCCGCAAGGACGGAAAAGGGGACGGTACTCAGGATCGCCGCGGAAAGAAGTCCGAAACAGACTGCTTTTCTTCCTTTCTTTTTCTCCACTGTCATGCTGTGCTTCCTCTCTTTTTTTGTATTTTCAACGCCGTCTCTCCGGAGAAGCGGGAAAGACGGAATCCTGTTCTCAGGAAAGTGCCGGTGCTGGCAGAACATCGCTTCCGCAAAAGCATCATCTCTGGTCCGCGGTGGCAAGACCTCTGACCCCGGCAAGATAGTCATAGTAAACCTCTGTCAGCTTCAGCTTTGCCTGCTGTAATTTGAGCCCTGCAACATTGGCAGAGATACGGGCGCTCTCCAGCTTTCTCACGCTGTCAGAGCCAAGCCGATATGCTCTCTCTGTCTTCTGAAGCTCCGCCTGCGCATTGGAGGCTGCAAGTTCCGCCTGTGTCAGAGCACTCTGCTTGCTCAATACCGCCTGATATCTCGCCATCATATCGGAGCTCACATTCTCTCTCTCGTGGCTTAGGGTATTTGCCAGTGTGTCAATCTGTGTCTCCGTGCTGGATACCCCCTGCTTATGAGAATTGATCTGAATCGCATAGTTATTGCGCAGCGCTTTCTCTGTGTCCCGCGAAAGATCCAGCGCCGAAATCTCCTCCGCACTGATCTCCGGAATCTCCGGGAACTGCGGATCCGCATTATGCACCCAGCCCAGATCCACCTTGACAAGATCGGTCAGTTTATCATAGCTGTCCTGATCCTGCGTCTCCGTCAATCCCGCATTGTCCAGTGCTGCCTTGGCGCTCAGAACCTCCAGGTCTGTTGCCTGTCCGACGCTCTGCTTCCGTACCGCTGTGTCATAATTCGCCTGCTGCTGCAGCTTATTTTCCGCATCAATCTGGACCTGCAGGGAACTCCTGATGCGTCCGATCAGAGACTTCCGTATCGTCTCCGTTGTCGTCAGCTCCGACTGCATCATCTGCAGGCGGGCAGCCTCCCGGTTGGTGGACTGCGCCGACGCATCAACGGTATTCCTCGCGCTGCTGCTGTCATATTGCATCTGCGCAAGTGCCTCGGAAAGTGCATTGCCGTCCGCTGCGCTCATCGCCTTGTCATACGCTTCGTCAATCTGCTCCTGCGCTCTGCTGTAATCGATATTATAGGCACCGTTTTTATCCCCGTCCCGGAAGGAGATCCAGAGCTTCTGGATAGTCGGGTTATACTCATGGACCAGATCCTGCAGCTCATCCCACTCGATGCTGTTGTCGCGGAGCCTTGCCCACTGTTCTGCGTCTCTCTCCCGTTCATAGGAGGTCTGATGCGGCGCGACGTCCACATTTTTACCGAACGCCAGAGCCTGCATCGACGGTACTGCCGCCAGCACCGCCAGCACTGCCAGCAGTTGCCGCTTTTTTCTATGATCTCTCAGCTTTCTCATACAAGTCCTTTCTCTTAATGCTTATATCTGAAGGGTAAAGCCTCTTCTTTCATCTCGGTGCTTTCTCCGCATCCTGATGATAGCATAGAAGAAGCGGGGATTCTTTACCATTCCCGCCCCTTCTTTCTTACGGCTTTGATAAAATTCCGGGAAAAGGCGGAATCCTGCATCCTTTCCGCCTCCGCTGCATGCCGTGGAAACGACGATGTCTTCCGCATTTCCTCAGTCCGGGCTTTCTCCCTCGGTATATTCAAACACTGCCCGCCTCCTCCGTTCTTCCTCAAGTGCTTTATTGTAAGTGCTTTTTACGTCCTTCCCTGCCATATAGCCAGCAGAGGGAATATTTTTCTGATAGCCACGCTTCTTTTTATCTATCAGCACATAGTAGCTGGGAAGCATCAGGAGAGAGAGGACTGTGGAGGCAAGAAGTCCTCCCACATCAACGAGTGCCAGTCCCTGCATACTCTTTCCGTTCTGTCCGAATGCCATCGCCATCGGCACCATGGACAGCACTGTCGTCAGGGTCGTCATCAGGATGGGACGGAGTCTGGTCGCACCGGCTTCCACCAGTGCCCGGTTCAGCGGCATCTCCTCCCGGTACTGGTTGACGGTGTCCACATAGAGGATACCGTTGTTTACGACAGTACCCACCAGCATCAGGAAGCCGAGAAGGGAATTCATGGACAGGGTTGCATCCCCGAGCCACAGCAGTCCGAAGGCGCCGATCAGAGAGAAGGGAATCGTGGTCATCACCATAAAGGAGAAACGCATGGACTCAAACTGCGCTGCCATAACCACAAAGACCAGAAAAATTGCAATCAGAATCGTCTGCCCGAGGCTGCCGAACTCCTCATTCATGCTCTGGGTCTGGGAATCCACTCCCAAACTGACATCGTTGTTCAGATACTTTGCCACCACAGTTTCGTTCAATGTCTTTTTCGTCCTGCTGTCGGCACTGTCCGTAAAGCTTGACGTGATGGTCGCCGTATATTTTCTGTCCTCCCGCGAAATCGATGACGGAGAATCGGCATAAACGATATCCGCAACATTACTGAGCTTCACAGATCTGCCTGTCTGCGTCTGCAGCATGATATCCTTTACCTTTTGAAGCGTATCGACCTCGTCCTCCGGGTACTGTACCTTCACGGAAACATTCTGTCCGTTGACCTCCATCTTCATCGCTTCTGCGCCGGACAGCATCATATTGACGGTCTGTCCGATCTGTGTCGGTGAAAGTCCCTCTGCTGCGGCCTTAATCGGATCTGCCTGAATTTTCAGAAGCGGCGCCGCATTTTCAATGTCGGAATGTACCGAAGTCAGCACAGACTGCTGCTGGAACTCTCTGACAAGAGCATCCGAAGCGTCCTTCAGCTTCCCGTAGCTCGGAGAGCTCAGAATGACCTCATAATCGCTGCTGTTTCCGGAAGAGCCGCCGGAAACCACGCTTTGAGACTCAATCGTGAGTTCCGCATCGGTCATCCCGGAAAAGAGTTTCTTATAATATCTGACCTTCTCCTTCGTCGGCATGGAACGCTTGCCCTTCAGGTAGACCGTTACAGAGGTTCCGCCGCTTTCGTAAATGCTGTTGGAAGCACCGGAGCTCACCAGATAGCGGGAGGTATCCGGATCCTTTGAAACCTCCTCCTCAATTTCGGTCAGAATCCTGTCCACGCCCTCAATTTTCAGTCCCGGCTTGGTCTCCACACGAATAGAAACAATCCCTGCATCCGTCGCCGGCATCAGTTCAGTGTGAATCTGCGTCGCAATTCCGAAGGAGAACAGCAGGAGCAGAACAGAGGTGATCATCACCAGCACCTTGTGGCGAAGAAGCTTTGTGACGATCTCCCGGTACATGCCCTGCATGCGCCGTACCGCATGGTAAGCGGGAGCCTTTCTGTTCTCCCTCGGACTGTACATCGCATAGCAAAGAGGAACGATGGTAATCGCCGAAAGAAAGGATGCCGCCATACAGAAAACGATGGTAAAGCCCAGAGGCTTAAAGAACTGTCCTGCCAGTCCCTGCATCAGTCCGAGCGGCAGAAAGACCACGCAGGTCGTGAGTGTCGAACCGAGGACGGACATCCCGACGACACGCACCGCATCCATCGCCGCTTCCCGGCGGGTGCGTCCGTCCGCTCCTGCGTACCTGTCCATCGCGCGGAAGCATGCCTCCAGAACGACGATGGAGTTATCCACCATCATCCCGACACCAAGCACCAGCGCGGACAGGGTGATCAGATTGAGGGAGTATCCCATCGCCGTCATGAAGATCAGCGCCCCGAGAATCGCGATCGGGATAGAGGTTCCAACAATCAGGGATGCCTTCAGATCTCCGAAGAACAGGAAGATGATCAGCATGGAAATCAATACTGCCATCACCATGGTTTGCATGACAGAGGAGAGAGAATCCCGTATCGTATCCGCCGCATCCTGCACCATCGTGATTTTCAGATTGGGATCCTCCCTCTGAAGAATCTCAATCTCCTGCTTCACCTTTTTCGAAAGTTTGATGGCGGAAGCCTTCTGGCTCTTTGTGAGGCTCAGGGAAATGGTGTCGGATCCGTTATAACGGCTGACGGAGCTTTTATCATTCAATGCACTTTTTACGACAGCGATATCCTTCAGATAGATGGTGTCTCCGGACGCAGTCTGAATCGGCATATTCTGAAGCTCACTGACAGTCTGATAGCTGACGCCTGTCGTGACGGAAAGCTTCTGATCGCCGACAGACGTGGTCCCTGCCGGATAGCTGAAGTCCGCTGCCTTCACCGCCTGAAGAATCGAAGCCATGTTGAGATGGTACTGATGTAGCTTCTCCGGAAGCAGCTCCACTTTCACATAGCCGGACTGTCCGCCGGAAACTGCAATTGAAGCCACCGCCGCGATCTTCTCAAACTGCGGCTGAATCTCATTTTCCACATAACTGTAGAGATCCGGCTGTGCGTCGTTGTTGACGGAAAGCTGAATCGACGGCACATCATTGATATTGATCTCCAGGACCGTCGGATCCCCGGCATCCTCCGGAAGAGACGACTTCAGAGCATCTATCTTTTTCTTCAGATTGTCATATGCCTTATCCATGTTGGTGCCGTAGTTATAGCGAACCATCACCATGGAGTAGTTTTCATTGGAAACCGACTGAATTTTCTTGACATCCGTAAGATTGGACATCACGTCCTCAACAGGCTTTGTGATGAGCTTGTCCACATCCTCCGGTGCAGCCCCCGGATAAGAGGTCGTAACCACCATCATCGGGAAAGTGATATCGCTCATAAGCTCCAGCTTCGCATTGGAAAGAGAAACCAGTCCGAAAAAAACAAGGCTCAAAATCGCGAGGAAGGTCGTGACCGGGCGCCGTAAGACAAATTTAGTAATGTTCTGCATCCTTCCTCCTTAATTTGCCGCTGAGGCTCCTGCTTCCGGAGACTCCCCTCCCGAAAGATCCTCTTTCCCGGGCTTTGTCCCCTGCGTACTCTCCGAGGATGCTTCTGCATCGGCAGAGCCGGCAAGCTGCACCTCCGCACCGTCATAGATCGACTTGCTCCAGCTGGAAATGATGTCCTCAGAGCCGTCGAGTCCCTCCAGAAGCTGCGCCTCTGTACTGCTTTCAATGCCGAGCCCGACTTCTCGCTTCACCGCCTTCCCCTCCTGATAGAGATAGACAAAGGGATTGTCCTCCTCATAATTGATATCGGAGAGCGGAAGCACATAGCTGTCCTTTACTTCCGCGACAGTCAGCGTGAGCTTGGCGCTGGCACCGTCCGGAAGACGGGAGGCATCATTAAGACTCGCCTTCACCGGATAGAGACCCGTCTGCTGATTCAGAACAGCACCCACTTCCGTGATCTCTCCGGTAAACGAAGCGCCGTCTTTCTCCACGGTCACAGGAGTGCCGACCTGCAGTTTTTGCATCACATCGTCCGTGACATGAAAGCCGATGGTCTTCGCACCGGCGCCGGTAATGATACAGAGCCGGGACTGCTGAGACACCACCGTATTTCTGCTCATATCCACATTCTGGACAATGCCGTCCGCCGGAGCCGTCACAGTGGCAAACTCTCTCTGCGTATCATAGTTCAGCTTCGCCGACTTATACCCTGCCTGCGCCGCTTCGGCACTGGCTCTGGCCTGCTCATAATCCTGACGGGAGATATCGCCGCTGGAAAGCAGGGACTGCATTCTCTGAAGTGCTGCCTGCGCCGTTGTGTTCTGTGCGCCTGCCTGTTCCATCTGAAACCTGGCGGCATCGATCTGTTTCTGATTGTCAAGCCTCGCAATCGGTTCTCCCGCCCTGATCGGCTGTCCGTTTTCAACATAGATCTCGAGAATCTCTCCGGACAGCTTCGGCATCACATAATAGGTATCCGAGGGCGCGATGGTTCCGATCAGAGAGAGTTCCTGCCTGACATCCGCCTTTTTCAGCTTTTCTGTCGTGACGGTCGGCAGAGCCTTCGTCTCAATCTCCTCTTTCGGCTTAAGAATCCGGGATATGATCAGCAGAAGCAATGCCAGGACCAGAATGATCCCGACCAGATATTTCCATTTCTTTTTCATGCAGTACACCTGTGCTTTCTATATATTTTTTCTTAAATTCTTACCATGAAATGAAAGCTGTCCTCCGAAAAGGTCTGTATTCTTTCAGGAGAATACCGGTTGATTATAGACGTTCACCGTTTCAATGGGCAAATATTTTTTTCTTTTAAAAATTAATTTACAAATATTTCACAATTCTTCAGATCCTGATTGTACTTGCAAAAATGCAAGAGCTCCGATAGAATAAAGCCACATTGTATACAAAGGACACGAGAGGTACAAGGACGCAATGAAACTGCAATCCTACGGAAAAATCAATTTGTCGCTGGATGTGCTGCGAAAACGCAGGGACGGATATCATGAAGTGCAGATGATCATGCAGACCGTAAAACTGCATGACAACATCGATCTTTTCCCGACAAAGGAGGCCGGCTTTCAGCTGCACTGCAACCTTCCCTTTCTTCCGGTGAATGACAACAATCTGATGATACGCGCTGCGAAGCTGCTCTTTACGGAATTTCATCTCGAGGGAGGACTGCGGATGGAGCTTCGGAAGATGGTTCCTGTCGCCGGCGGCATGGCAGGAGGCTCCGGGAACGCGGCAGCTGTCCTTTCCGGAATCAACCGCCTCTATCAGCTGCATCTCTCCACCGGGGAACTGCAAAAGCGCGGTGTCATGCTTGGTGCCGACATCCCCTTCTGCTTTCTCCGGGGCGCCGCTCTCTCCGAGGGAATCGGCGAAAGGCTGACAGAACTTCCCGGGATGCCGCCCTGCTGCATTGTCCTCGCAAAGCCTGCCTTTTCCGTCTCCACAGCGGCAGTTTATCAGGAGCTCAGAATCGAGGAACGGCGCCCTGAGGACCACCCCGATGTCTATCGCTCCATTGAAGCCCTGAAGCAGCAGGATCTTCCGGCACTTGCCGCATCCCTCGGCAATATCCTGGAGCTTGTCACCATTGAAAGGTTTCCTCTGCTTTCGGAAATCAAGAAAACGATGCTCCGTTATGGAGCATTAAATGCGTTGATGTCCGGCTCCGGTCCCACGGTATTCTCTCTCTTTTCCGATCGTGAAAAGGCGGAGCGATGCTACAGGGCCTTCCGGTTCGGTCCGGAGAAGGCACTTGCAAGGCAATGCTATCTCACAGAGCCCTGGAGTCAGAACTGAGCCGTCAACCTATGAACTGGGTCCCTCCCCAGGGTTCACTCTGAAGCAAGGAAACGACAGCAGGGGCTCTGAAACAGAAGCAGAACAAGATTTAGACAGGAGTAAGTATGGATGATTTTACTGTCAATATGAACGAATACCTTCCCCTTCGGGATCTGGTCTTTAACACCCTTCGTCAGGCAATTCTGAAGGGAGAGCTGAAGCCCGGAGAGCGGCTCATGGAGATTCAGCTTGCGGAGAAACTGGGAGTCAGCCGCACGCCGATCCGTGAAGCGATACGCAAGCTGGAACTGGAGGGTCTGGTACTCATGATTCCGCGCCGCGGTGCAGAGGTTGCCAAAATTTCCCATCAGGCGCTTCAGGATGTTCTGGAGGTGCGCGGCGCTCTGGAGGAGCTCGCCACCGATCTTGCCTGCCAGAGAATCACCGAGCAGGATCTGGAAGAGCTCCAAAAAGCAGAGGATCATTTCCGGAAGATCGTAAAAACCGGCACCGAGATGGAAATCGCGGAAGCAGATGAAAAGTATCACGATATCATCTATCGTTCCACCGGCAATAAGCGCCTGATTCAGATGATCAACAATCTCCGGGAACAGATGTACCGTTATCGTCTCGAGTATATCAAAGACGAGGCACAGCGCGGCACCCTCATCGACGAACATGAAAAAATTTTGGAGGCAATACGGATCCGCGACATCATCCGGGCAAAGGCCCTCATGAAGGAGCATATCGATAATCAGGAGATGACGGTCTCCAAAAATCTGGAGGTTGAACGGCAGAGGCAGTGAGAAAAATCCTGCTTTTATCCTTGTTTCTCCTGTCCCTCCGGGAAAACCCAAACAGCGCCATCCGTGTTCTTTGATTCATCTGATGGCTTTTTTATTGCGGCGGGATGGAGCTGCTTTTCCTCCGCTTCCTAAAGCATCCGGGACGGATGACAGCTGAAATACAGTATCTGATACTCCCTCGAAAGCTCCCTGAGAAATGCCTTTGCGCCCTCAAGCTTCTCCGGATCGAGATTCACAAAGGGATCATCCATCACAAGAAAGGGCTTCTCTTCCTGATACATGACTTCAATCAGAGACATCCTCTTGCAGAGTGCTGTCAGTGCACGAAATCCCTCACTCAGAAGCTCCGGATTTTTCTGTCCGTACTCCGTGTTCAGCCGAAGCTCAAGACTGGCATCCAGCAGGAAGGGCATCTCCCCTTTTCCGGGAAGAGATTTCTCCGTTTTTCCGAGAAGCAGACGGTAAAACTTCGCGAAGGAGGCAGTCAGAGGAGCCATGTATTTTTTCATGATTCTCATCCTGGCTTCCTCCAGATAATCTCTCGTCTTCTCCAGGATACGGTACTCCACCTCTTTCTCCTGAATCCTTTCCTGAAGGAGGGCCCTTTCTCCCTCCACTTCCTCCAGCCCCTCTGCCTGTGCCCGCAGCCGGTCGAGGGAAAGGCAGAGTTCCTTAAAACGGTTCTCACTGGCATTCAGCTGCTCGGTCACACGGGTCAGAGTATCGGAAAGCGTTTTGATACTGTCTCCGGAAAATGCAGACTCCTGCGCTTTTGTTTCTTCTCTCCCCCTGATCTCCAGCATCTCTTCAAAAGAACGGTCCTCTTTTCTCTCCGCAAGGAAGCGCTCGAGGCGCTTCTTCTTTTGCAGGCTGTCATGCTCCAGCTCCTGCATTTCCTGCAGCAAACGGTAGCGGAGAACCCCACTGTGAATCAGGCGAAGCTTCTTCTGCCACTCACCGGGCTTTTCCTCCCGGGAAAAATGAAACCGATAACGGCGGAAGAAATCGGAGAGATCATCCCGGATTGCGTCCATCCCGCCCTCTGTAGCTTCTATCTGTTGTCGGATCTCCTTCTCTCTTCCCGCAAGAAGCGCTCTCTCCTCCCGGATCTGCTCCTCCTGCCGCCGAAGTTCCTGATCCTCTGTCTTCTCTTTCTGCACTCTCCTGTCGCGCGCCGAAAGCCGCTCCCTTCTTTCCCTCTCCCGGGAGACGCGGTCCCGGAGATACCAGAGAAGGCAGAGCACGGTGCCGAGTCCTGCCGAAATCAGAGGGCGCGGAAGTCTGGAAAAAAGGGCAGAAAGGGCAATGCCAAAACACAGAAGTGACGGCAGAAGATACCAGAGCCAGGGGTGACGGCCCCTCTGCCGCAGCGCCTTCTCCTCCTCCGCCTGTCTCTCTGCGCGTTCCCGGAGCAGGTTCTGTCTCCGGGAAGCGAACTCCTGAGCGCTCCTGTCAAGCCGCTCCCTGTCCTTCTGGATTTCCCGGAAACCGCTCTCTGTCCGAAGCAGTTCCTCTTTCAGGGAAAAGAACTTGCCAAGCTCCTGTTCCTGCTCCTGCAGCTCTGCCTCTCCCGGCAGTCTCTTCTGAAAGTGCAGGTTCCACTCCCGAAGCTCTCTCATCCTCTGCTCCCCGCGAAGCCGCTCCTCCTTCGGATCATTCTCTCCCGAAAAGAAAAAGTCTTCCTTGTCCCGAAGCTTCCGACGGCTCTCTTCCACATCCTGAGAAAGCCGGTCCTCCTCCCTGAGATACTGTTGCATCTGCTCCTCTCTTACTTTCCGATGGAGACGTTCATTGGTCCGCCTCATGGCAAGGGACAGAGCTCTTTTCTCCACGAGATTCTGCCGAAGCTCCTCTTCCAGAGAAAAAAGCTCCTTCATGAGTCCGTCTTTTTTTAAGAGTTTCGCCTCCTGCTGCTCCCGTGCGAGCTTCAGTTTATTGATCTCTCCGGTCTTTCGGTTCGGTGCCAGATGATTGACCTCATCCCTGATCCTTTTCCGGATTCCGTCATAGCGCTTCAGATCCTCCATTGCGGAGGAAACCGTACCGAGCTTTGCCTGGATTCCCGCACTCATCGTCACCGCCAGCGCCTCCTGACCGATAAAGATCGTATTCTGAAAGGCGTCCGCATTCAGCTGAAAGAGAGATTCTCCAAAGGGTTCCTGAAAGTCTGTGCTCGGAAGCAGTGTCCCCAGTTCATAGAGCCCCGTCTCATCCTCCGATCTCTTCGTGCCGAAGCTCCTTTCAATACGGTAGCGTTTCTCCCCATACTGAAAATCGAGACTGCCGCCAAAACTCCCCTTTTCCCAGGGAAGGAAGCGCCGCCTTTCATTGTCCAAATCATTCTTTTTACCGTCCCCGGAAAGTCCGTAGAGCATCACCCGCAGAAAAGAAGCCAGCATGCTCTTTCCGTAGCCGTTTTCCCGGAGAATACTGTTTAAGCCCTCCGAAAAGTCAAAGCTTTCCTCCCGCAGATTTCCGAAATGATTGATATGGCAAGACAAAAGCCTCATGCTTCACTCCCCTGTAACAGTTCCAGTCCCTTCCGGAGAATCTCTCCCCGGAATTCCTCACTTAATTCCTCTTTTCCTTCCACCAGCCTCACAAATTCCCCTCGGAGACTCTCATCATAACGATACTTCCGGTACTCTGCCCTTATCCTTGTCTCGTCCCGAATTTCGCCATAGAAAAAATCGGACAGACAGCTTTCTGTCAGAAAATGCAGGTTCTTCTCCGCTTCCTCCGGAAGCTCCCCCCGCAACAGAACTCTGACAAGATTTTCCCTCCGGCAGGGCAGAAGAGAGCTTCTGACTCTGTCCGCCATCTCCAGAGAATTTTCGCAGCCACTGACATCCACCGGGATGATTTCATGCTGTCGGATGCTCTGAGAGATCTGCTCTGCCCTAAGCTCATGTCGGTCCTCGTCAATCGAAAGCAGCGTAAATCCATGCTCCCCCGGCTCATCAAAGCCTCTTCCCTCCAGACAGCCCGGATAGCAGTAACTGCCTCTCCCGGAGAGACTCCCGCTCCCCCTCTGGTGGATGTGTCCGAGTGCCAGATAATCGATAGGATAAAGCACGGGATCCGGGAGCGGAATCTGAAACGCCCCCTGCTCCTGCATCTTTCCGGTACCGACGGACAGCGAGTGCTGATGCAGCAGGGTGCCGTGAAGCAGCACGAGATTGATCTTTTCCCGCAAAAGCCGCAGTCCGGCAAAGGGGTTTTCCGTTTCCTCTGTCAGTACGCGGGCTTCTGCCCCCGCTCCCTCTCTGTTTTCCCCGCTCTCCTCTCCTCGGGGAGCCTCCTCTGCCGTACTCTGCCGCATCGTCCTTCCCTGCGGGGAAAGAGCGGGAACCATGGTCCCCGCCTCTCTTCCGTAGAGCATCACCTGTTCCGAGAGAGCATATCCCGTCCAGTCCTCCCGGAAGAGATGCAGATTCTCCGGAAGCCTCTCTTCCAGAGTAAGCACCTGCCCCTGGTCATGATTTCCTCTGAGATAATAAAAGCCGATCCCGGTATGTTTCTGTATCATATGCAGAAAGCTCTGAATCGTAATGCGGCTGACGGCCTCCGTGTCAAAGAGATCTCCGGCAATCAGTACCGTGCCGACTTCGTGTTCCGCCGCATATGTCACTGCTTTCTGCCATGCGTACAGGAGCTCCTGTCTCCGGAGCTCCGCTTTTTCCTTACTTAGGCGGGTCTCCATCCGGCTTCCCAGATGCAGATCCGCGAGGTGCAGTATTTTCATCTCTATTTCCTCTCCTTCGGAACAGGATTGCCAGCAGCAGACGTCTCTCAAAGACGGCTGCCCTCTCCAGTTCCTCATGGATAGATTCTAATACCGGAAGCAGGAACATCGCAACCATTCCTCCGGCAAACCCGTTATTATACAGATTCAGTCCTTTGGCAACGATGCCGACATTGAGTGCGACAGAGCTGTGAATAAAACCGGCGATCACGCCGATGAGAATCCCAAATTCTCCCGCAAAGGGTGCCAGTGTTGTGGAAAGCAGGATCGTCAGCGTCGGTCCCGGCTCACTCAGCTCCCACTGCTTCGTGGCGCCCGCCAGCACAACGCCGAACATTACCGGTGCGATATTTCGGATATGCTTTCCCGTCGGAGAAAAGCCCACAACCGTAAAGATAGAACCTATCGTGGGACCGTTCAGATGACAGCCCAGAAGCAGCAGGAACCAGGTCGCAAAGAGACCGTTGACTCCCATGGAAAGGGCATTGACCGCGGTGGAATAATCTCTGGAGTAATCGGAGGGCGCCACGCCCGTTTCTTTTAGCAGCCTTCCATATTCCTGAAAAACCGCGGGTCCCTTCAGGAAAACCCCCAATAAAATCTCTCCCAGAAAAAATACCGTAAGGGCGACGGAGAAGATATGATTATAGCTGTGTCCCCAGATCTGCCGCGTCGGAATCCGGATGCCGAAGGAACGGAACAGAGACACCATAATCGTGGCAATGACACCTGTGGCAAAGCCGACATTGTAAAGAGAATACCCCTTATGAACAGCGCGCACATGAAGGGCAATCGGCTTCAGGACATAGCCGATGGAAATCCCGGTCACGAGCGCCAGAAGCATCTGTGCCAGCGTGCCGCGTTCCCTGCCAAGCTGCATGAGAAGGGTGATCGCCGGTGACAGACTCGTCCCGTAGAAGCCGATATAGAGATATTTCTTCCAGTCGCTGTGATGAATTTTGCAGTACATAAAGTAGCCGAAGAGAATGAGCCAGATATTGACGAGATTTTTTCCAAAGAGAGAGAAGCCGAACATCAGATAACAGCTGGAGATCATATGTCCGTCAAAGGGAATGCGCATGCGGTAAATGAAGAAAAGCAGCAGCAGCGTCAGGACACCCGCATTTAAAAAGGCGGCGCCGATACCTCCGATCACCATATAGTCGGTGATGAGAAGATCGGGCTGAACCAGAATCCGGTAAAGTCCCGGCAGAATCGTTCCAATCGGAGATACCAGCAACCCGATCACGATGAAATAGACGGGAACCACCGCCATCAGAAGGATACGGCTGCGGTAAGACAGCCGTTCCGGATGCTCTGCGCTCAAAATATCGCGGGTGACTTTTGTCTCAGGGGTGGCAGTAGATGGAAATTCCTTCATGCTGTGGGACTCCTTTTTTAGAATATACGAAAACGGAAGTGCAGAGATATTGTAGCATAAAACTTTCCCGGAACAGAATTTCTATAACACGTATTCGTTCTTTCTAACTCTCCTCGGACAGAAATTTCATATTGGGCCAGAGCTTCTGTATCCTGCTGTCCGGATAGAACTCATCGATAAATTCCTCCGCAGCATTTCCCGCCCTCGGCTCCCGTTTCCTGTCCACCGCCCGAAGCATGACAGCCGCTGTGACCAGTATATCGCAGGACAAAAAGAGAACGATGCACCAGCTTAAAATCAAGCCGATCAAGGGCGGGATCCTCTCGATCCGGGAGGAGAGCGGAGGATAGCAGAACCGCAGCCAGAGAAGGGAGAGCAGACCCCAGAAAATCATAAAAAGCAGATTCGTGCGCCCGTCGATATTAAAGGGCATCCCGCTGTAGTCCCAGAATTTCATGCCGAATACCACCTCGGTGAAGGCGGAGCAGAGGTACTCGAACGCACCGCCAAAGAAAAAGCCCGAGAGAAAAATCAGCGGAGCACCCCGCTTCTCCAGCCTGGACAAAAATACCGTCAGTACCACCGCGCCGAAGCCCCATACGATACTGAACGGCCCGAGAACCAGACTGGAGCGGCGCATCAGAATCCCCGCGGTGAGAAAGACATAGCCTGTTTCGATGAGATCCCCGATGAGTGCACAGAGAAAAAGCACCCATATGAGCTTGGCAGGGCCAAGCCCCCTCGCAAATACGGTCCCCTCTCCTAAAAGCAGCCGGTCCGATCCGTAAATCCCCTCCTTTGAGCCCCCTCGCAGGGCAGGATATGCCCGGTAAAGCCGTTCCCAGAGTCTCCGTGAAATCCGTCTCCCAAGTCCGAGCTTATTCCTCTCCATAAAATTCGTTTCCGGACTCCCCCAGCGCGCCACAACATAGATCAGCAGAAAATCGGAAAGAAGGAGCAAAAGGAGGAGGAGCGCTGCTGTCCTCAGCAGGATGCGCGGAAGGAGGGAAAGCAGAAGGAACAGAATCGGCTGCAAAACCACGAGAGCCGAAAGATAGAGAAACGTCAGAAAAAAGGAAAAGAGAAGCCTGCCCCGAAACTCTCTCAAAAGGGAAAAACGAAGCTCTCTCCGAACCTTCCTCTTCCAGAGACGCTCCGACAAAAAGTCCGATATTCCTTCGATCGCCAGGGTGAGAACCCAGGAAAAGAAAATCTCCTGAAAAACACCGCCCTCCCCGGCAAAGCTTTGCAAAACCAAAAGCCCCATCATAATCCCGTGAGGCAAAAGGAGAGGGAGATCCAGGGCTCCGCAGTTCACAAAGCGGTGCTCCCTTAAGCTGTAGTAAAGCGTTGCGATCAGCCAGGCCAGAAAGGCATAGAAAAAGATATACAGGATCCAGTCCGCTCTGTGAAAAAGCCGCATACCCACTCCCTCCCAAAAAGAAGCCATAATCAGAGATCTTAGCCTGATTTCCGCATTCTGTCAAAGGGAAGGAGCGAGCGGATCCCTATGTCCTCCCGCTTTCCGGCATGATCCCCTCCGATCGCCCCATACACAGGTTTTCCCTCCTCCGGAACACAGTCCTCCACCCAGTTCCACCAGAAGCAGCCTCCGACATCGTTTTCCGATTGCCTCTTCCTCGAATAATAGGACTGTGCCATACGGATCCTGCTGGACTCCGTGGCATTTTCCGCGGTATTCCCGCACTCCCCGATCCTGACCTTCGCCCCCGGAAAGACCTTTTCAAATTCCGGAAAGATCTTCTCCCAATTCGGGAGATAGCCTTCGTTATCGTCCTCATAATAGCTGAAGTCACGAACCACCAGCCCTGCTGGTGGTTTGATATTGGCCCTACGGGGCCATT
>CAUUIW010000016.1:0-28770 GCA_963545355.1 uncultured Oribacterium sp.
GCCCACACCTACTCCGGCTATGAGAACAAGGTGAAGATGGATCTGGAGAAGACCATTGAAAACCGCGGACTTCAGGATGTGATTCTGGAGGTCAGTGTTCCGATGCAGCCCGTGATAGAGATGAAGAACGGGGTGGAAAAAAAGACAGACAAAAAAATGTTCCCGGGTTATGTGCTTGTGAACATGGTCATGAACGATGAAACCTGGTACGTCGTCAGGAATACCCGCGGCGTCACCGGCTTCGTGGGTCCGGGATCTAAGCCTGTTCCTCTCTCCGAGGAGGAAATTCAGGCACTCGGCAGCCGTGAGTCTGAGATTTTTGTGGACTTTGCTGTGGGTGATACCGTCAATGTAACTTCCGGCAGCTGGAAGGATACGGTGGGTGTCATCACCGAGATTAACGAGCAGAAGAAGAGTGTCACCGTGGCTGTGGAGATGTTCGGCCGCGCGACACCGGTGGAGCTTTCCTTCGGAGAGGTTCAGAAGCTCAGATAACTGCATCAGCAGAATATGGTAATCCCCATGGGGACGGTAGTTCCCTGGTTTACAAATAGCCACCGTCTGAGATTTCAGACTCGTGGGAGGGTTTACCCGCAATTACCACAAGGAGGTGCCTGAGATGGCAAAGAAAGTTGAAGGTTACATTAAGTTACAGATTCCTGCGGGAAAGGCAACACCGGCTCCCCCTGTTGGTCCGGCACTGGGACAGCATGGTGTGAACATCGTTGCGTTCACCAAGGAGTTTAATGCGAGAACCGCAAACGAGGGAGATATGATCATCCCTGTTGTTATCACTGTTTATTCCGACAGAAGCTTCAGCTTCATCACCAAGACGCCGCCGGCTGCCGTGCTGATTAAGAAGGCATGCAAGCTGCAGAAGGCTTCCGGTGAGCCGAACAAGAACAAGGTAGCAACTATCAGCAAGGCTGATCTTCAGAAGATTGCAGAGACCAAGATGAAGGACCTGAATGCCGCATCGGTCGAGGCTGCAATGTCCATGATGGCAGGTACCTGCAGATCCATGGGCGTTCTTGTGGAACAGTAAGAAGAGGGGAGGCTGAACTGATATGAAAACAGGAAAGAGATATGCTGAAATCGCAAAAAATGTAGAGAACCTTAAGAAGTATACGGAGGCTGATGCGATTTCTCTCGTAAAGAAGAATGCGACGGCAAAGTTTGACGAGACCATCGAGCTTCATATTCGCACCGGCTGTGACAGCCGTCATGCCGACCAGCAGGTTCGCGGCTCTGTCGTACTTCCGGCAGGTACCGGAAAGCAGGTTCGTATCCTCGTGTTTGCAAAGGGCGCCAAGGCTGATGAAGCTCAGGCAGCCGGTGCGGATTTCGTGGGAGCAGAGGAGCTTCTGCCGAAGATTCAGGGCGGCTGGTTCGACTATGATGTCGTGATTGCCACGCCGGATATGATGGGTGTTGTCGGACGGATCGGCCGTCTTCTCGGACCGAAGGGATTGATGCCGAACCCGAAGACCGGAACTGTTACGATGGATGTTGCCAAGGCGATTGAGGAGACAAAAGCCGGCAAGGTGGAGTACAGACTCGATAAGGCAAATATCATCCATGTTCCGGTTGGAAAGGCAAGCTTCTCTGAGGATCAGCTGAAGCAGAACTTGGATACCCTGATGTCTGCCATCATCAAGGCGAGACCGCAGACTCTGAAGGGAAGCTATATGAAGTCCGCAACTCTGACTTCCACCATGGGACCCGGCGTGAAGCTGGATACCGTGCAGTTCGGCGCATAAGCAGAATACGGAAAAAGAAGATAAAGCATGAGGCAGGAGCCTCCGGTAAGATCTTACCGGGGGCTCCTTTTTGGTATGGAGCTCCATCACGGATTCCCGCATAAAAACAGATTTTGTAAAAACAGAAGTTTAAACTGCATTTTTATTTAGAAAGGTTTGACTATGCCGACTAAATATGTATACTGTATAGCTGTTGAGTTAGAATATACTAACAAATACAGTATCTATGGCGTGATGGAGGGGATACCGGCGGAATGCGTTTTTTCAGAAAAATTGTTTTCGGTATCTTTTGATTGTCATTGCTCCTTGGGAGTACCCGGACGGCGTTTGCACAGTCCGGAACCGTGTATTCCTGTACAGTCAACCGTGAATACCGGCATCCGGTCAGCGGTGTAATCGAGGACTCCGGCGGGGAAAGTGCCTTTGAAACCGGGCAGGGTATGGTGCAGGGGTGGTCTGCGATTTCGGCATCATGGAGGCGACGGATGCCGGACAGTATTATCTGACCATAAGGATGAATCTCATGGACTATACCAGCGGTCACGGCTTCTGGGTTCAGAAGTGGGGAAGCGGCAGCTGGAAGAAGGCGAACGCAGCAATCTCCAAGAGAGGATCGGATTCCAACGGGACGACGGCGGACATCGTGATCCAGGTTCCGGATTCTGCCTGTGTCGTGCGCGGCAGCATATATGTGGCGCCGATGGGGAGAAATGTCGTTTGGTACATGTACCCCAGTGATTATGCGGAGGGCGGCAATGATGAGATGAATGCGACGATTGTGTCCGGATCCGGATCGCAGGAGCAGAGCCGGCAGGAGGGAAATCAGCAGATGCCGGCGCAGCAGATGCAGCCGCAGCAGAATCAATATGCCTATGAGGATGAGTACGACGAGGAGGATAATCAGCCGAGGCAGATAGAGCTGCCGGCAAAGGGACAGGGCTCTCATGCGCCGCTGGCAGAGACAGCTGTGTCTTCCGGGCAGGGCAGCTCCTCCCTTTCCTCCGGCAGCAGCTCGCTGAGCGCTCCGGGAGATACGGCACTCGTTCGGAATATACAGGGACTTCGTCTTTCCACGGAAAGGGAGTTCGGTACGGCGGCTGCGAAAAAGACTCCTGAAAAAGCCGCGGCTTCCGGGACAGTTTCCGCAATGCAGATTTTTTTTCGGTTACTGCCGGAATCGTGACGGGCGGCGGTATCCTGATGTTGATTTTTATGGCACTGCGCTCAAGGCTTGGGGAACACAGAAAGACGGAGGGAGAGTAATGATACGGACAAGAGGCGGAAGGCTGCTGCGGAATGCGCTGATACTGTTTTCTCTCCTCTGCCTGAGCTTCATGGGCTGCGTCAACCAGCATCCGGAAAATGCAGGAGGCTACGGAAACGGCAGCGGCACAGAGCGTCGGAAGGAAACCTTCGGCGCAGGCATGGAGAGGTTTTACGGGGACAGCGGCACAGAAAATACGGAAGGCGCTGCAACGGCAGTGGAGCTTGCGAGAAATAAAGTCAGAGCGCTCTCGGGAGAGCCCAGGATCGTGGCTACCTCTGCTTCTGTCGCGGAGATCTGCGAGAAGCTGCGGCTTCCGCTGGTGGGTGTTCCCGACACAACCGTGGCAGCGTTTACGCTGATTGTGATTTCTCTGATGGTACTGTTTTTTGCGGCAATCAATATCGGCACGCTGAGGGTCAGCATGGGAGAATTCTTTGCCGGGCTTTTCCTTCGGTATAACCGCGATGTGGCAACGATATATGACCTTCGCTTTCCGAGAATCATTATCTCGATTCTTGCGGGCGCTGCGATTGCGGTTTCCGGTGTGATGTTTCAGGCGGTGCTGAAAAATCCGTTGGCGGACCCAGGGATCATCGGGATCTCCGCGGGAGCCAGCTTTTTCTCGATCCTTGTGATTGCCTTTTTTCCGACGCTTTATTTCTTTACGCCGCTTTTTGCCTGTATGGGAGGCTGCCTTGCCTTTCTGCTGGTTTACAGCCTTTCCTGGAGGGGCGGGCTCAGTCCCCTGCGCATTATCCTTGTGGGTATCGCGGTGGCAGCGATGTTTTCCGGGATGTCGACAGGGCTGAACTATGCGACCGGGAGCGAGATGTCGGGCGTTGCATCTATTGTCAACGGAAACATCGTGATGAAGACCTGGAGTGATGTGGCGACACTGAGCCCTTATGTACTGATCGGTCTCGTGCTGGCGATGATCTCTGCCGGTTCCTGCAATCTGATGGCTCTGGAGGACAAGACGATACGGAGTCTCGGGGTGGATGTCAATTCCAATCGAATCTGGATTTCCGTTTTCGCCTGCATGCTTGCCTGTGCCTCTACTGCGATCGTCGGCGCCATTGGTTTTCTGGGATTGATCGTACCGCATATCGGAAGAATCGTGGTCGGCAGTGACCATCGACGTCTCCTTCCCTTTTCCATGCTGTTTGGCGCCTTTACCTTCCTTCTGGCGGATATGCTGGGGCGGACACTGGCAGCGCCCTACGAGATTCCTGCCGCGATCATCATGAGTGTGGTGGGCGGACCGTTTTTTATCCTGCTCCTGAGGAGGCCAAAGAAGTATGCAAAGGCATAAGGGAAACAGTATGGCATCTCATGCCATGGCGGTACGGGACCTGTCTTTTTCCTATGGCAGGAACACGGTCTTGAAAAATATCTTTCTGGATATCGAAGAAGGAAAGATCACGACGATTCTCGGTGCAAACGGCTGCGGCAAATCGACGCTCTTCTACCTGATGACAAAAAATCTGCTGCCGGGGAACGGTGCGGTTTTTCTCCGGGGGAAAAGCGTCCGGGAGCTGGGACTTCGGGAATTCGTGAGACAGGTTTCCATCGTACAGCAGCTGAACAGCTCGAGCGAGGATATCCGTGTGGAGCAGCTGGTGGCTCTCGGCAGGACACCGTACAAGAAGCTTTTTACAACGGCGAGCGAGGAGGATGACAGATGCGTGGAGTGGGCAATGGAGGAAACCGGTGTGCTTTCCTACCAAGAGAGAGATCGGCAGACTTTCCGGCGGACAGAGACAGCGCGTATGGATTGCGATGGCGCTGGCGCAGAATACAGATATTCTGTTTCTGGATGAGCCGACAACTTATCTGGATATCCGCTACCAGATTGAGACATTGGAGCTAATCCGGGAACTGAACCGGAAGCATGGCATCACGATCATCATGGTGCTGCACGATGTCAATCAGGCGATTCATTTTTCGGACACCATCATCGGACTGAAGGATGGCGCTGTCCGCATCCTCGGTTCTCCCAATGAGGTGATCACGAGAGAAAGCATCGAGGAACTCTACGGCATCTCTCTGGATGTGAGAGAGATTAACGGAGAAAAACATGTCATGCTGATATAGGAGGCAGAAGATGAAATATCCGATCAGATGGTTCTGGATTGCCCTTGGTACCCTTGCAATGATTCTGGGGGCGCTTGGTGTCATCCTTCCCTTTCTTCCCACCGTGCCCTTTCTGCTTTTGACACTCTGCTGCTACGGGAGAAGCTCGGAGAGACTGGAACGGTGGTTTCTTTCCAGCTCTTTTTATAAAAACAATCTGAAGAGCTATGTCGAGAAGAGGGGAATGACCATGAAAACAAAGCTCAGCATCATTTCGATGGTGACGGTCATGATGCTGGCGGGATTTTTTATGATGAAGGCGCATCCCGCCGCGAGGATCGTCCTTGCAGCGATATGGCTGCTCCATGTGATTTACTTTTTCGCAGGGATCAAAACCCTGCGGGAGATAGAGAGAAAGAGGCAAGATGATTAAAACAAGACTGATTCATCTGTTGTCGCAGGCAAAAAAATATATTCTGTTTCAGGTTTTCTGGCAGTGGCTCGCACTGCTCTGTCAGATCGTGATTGTCTACAGCATTTCCGGCCTGCTCAGCTCGGTTCTGTTTCGGGATCTGGACAGAGCGATGGTTTTTCGTTTCCTGCCCCTGCTGCTTGCTGCTGTGCTGCTCCGCTTCCTTTCGGAAAGGATGGCGGCAGCCGCCTCTTACCGGGCAAGCGTGGACGTGAAACGGGTGCTTCGGGAAAAGATTTATCATAAGCTTCTGCAGCTTGGTACTTCCTACCGGGAGTATGTCACGAGCTCGGAGCTGGTGCAGATGACTACAGAGGGAGTGGAACAGCTGGAGATATACTTCGGAAGATATCTTCCCCAGTTTTTTTACGCCTTTCTCGCTCCGCTGACTCTTTTTGCGGCTCTGTCCTCTGTGAATTTACCCTCCGCGCTGGTACTTCTGTTCTGTGTGCCGTTGATTCCGCTTTCAATCCTACTGGTACAGAAAATTGCGAAGAAGCTGCTTTCCAGGTACTGGGGAGTCTATACCGGACTGGGAGACAGCTTTCTGGAGAGCTTACAGGGACTGACAACACTGAAAATCTATCAGGCGGACGAGGAGAGAGCTGCTCTTATGGATGAGCAGTCGGAAAAGTTCCGGAAGGCAACGATGCGGGTGCTGATGATGCAGCTGAACTCCACCAGTGTCATGGATATCGTGGCATACGGTGGTGCCGCTGCCGGCATGATTGCCGCTCTGAGAGAGCTTGCCGCAGGGAGGCTCTCGGTGTTCGGGGCACTGATGGTTCTGCTTCTCGCCCCGGAGTTCTTTATTCCGATGCGAATTCTCGGCTCCTTTTTTCATATCGCGATGAACGGTATGGCGGCATCTGATAAAATTTTCCGCCTTCTGGACATTTATCAGGAGGATATCCGGAGAGAAAGGCCCGGAGCGGAGGGCACGATTCTGGTGAAAGATCTCTCCTTTTCCTATGGGGGAGAAAGCGGCAGGAAGCTGCTGCGGGATGTCAATATGCTGCTTCCCGCAGGCAGTTTTATCTCTCTGGTCGGTACCTCCGGAAGCGGGAAGAGTACCATCGCAAATCTTCTGCTCGGAAGGAAGAGAGGCTACACAGGCAGTATTCAAATCGGCGGAGAGGAGCTGCATAAGATTTCCGAAGAGAGTCTGATGGTTTATCTTACCTGTGTGGATCATGACAGCTATCTCTTTAAGGGCTCTGTCAGAGAGAATCTCCTGATGGGGAATCCGGAAGCATCCGAGGAAGAACTCTGGGAGGTTCTGGGGAAGGTAAAGCTCAGCGGCTTTATCAAAGAGAGGGGCGGTCTCGACAGCAGTCTGAACGAAGCCGCTTCCGATTTGTCCGGCGGACAGAGACAGAGACTGGCACTGGCTCGGGCGCTGCTTCATGACAGCCGGATCTATCTTTTTGACGAGGCGACCTCCAATATCGATGCGGAAAGTGAAGAGATGATCATGGAGGTCATTCACGCTCTGTCCCGGGAGGGAAAGACGATCCTGCTGATCTCCCATCGTCTTGCGAATGTCGTGGATTCCGACTGCATTTATCTGCTGAAGGACGGGACAATCTCAGAGAAGGGGAGACATGAGGAACTGATGCAGAGAAGAGGGGCTTATGCCCGTCTCTACCGAAGTCAGAAGGAGCTTGAAAGCTATGCCGCATCCGGAAAGGCGGTGCCCCGATGAAAAAAGAAATGAAGAGACGCAGCGGCTGCCGCATCATGGCGAGTCTGGCCGGACTGGTTCGTCCGCTTCTGCCCATCATGTGTCTTGCGATTCTTTTGGGCGTGCTCGGCTATCTCTGCGCAATTTTTCTGACCATTTTTGCCGCCTATGGGGTGATTCATGTGATTCTTGCCTCTCTCGGCGCAGATCTTGGGCAGGCGGGAAGTCTGCTGGGACTCAGACTCCCTGTTCTGTTTTTGGTATTGATCCTTATGGCAGTGTTCCGGGGCATCTTTCACTATGGAGAACAGTACTGCAATCACTTCATTGCCTTTAAGCTGCTGGCGATTGTGCGTCATAAAGTATTTGCAAAGCTCCGGGTGCTCTGCCCGGCAAAGCTTGAAGGAAGAGACAAGGGAGATCTGATTGCCCTGATTACCTCGGACATCGAGCTTTTGGAGGTATTTTACGCGCATACCATCTCTCCGATGGCGATTGCGTTTCTGACCTCAGTCATCATGCTTCTCTTCATCGGAAGCCAGAGCTTGATGGCTTCGGTGCTTGCCCTGCTCGGCTATCTCACGGTCGGAGTATTCATTCCGCTCTGGAACGGAGCAAGAGGGGCAAAGGCGGGACTTGCCTATCGACAATCCTTTGGGGAGCTGAACAGCTATGTGCTGGAGTCTCTGTACGGACTGGATGAAACTCTGCAATACGGTTTCGGAGAGAAGAGGAACGAAGCGATACGGGAGAGATCGTTTGTGCTTGGAGAATTACAAAAGAAGCTGAGCAGGCTGGAGGGCTCGCAGAGATCGCTGACAAATCTTGCGATTCAGCTCTTTTCTCTTGCGATGCTGTGTCTCACCGTTTCAGAGTTTTTTGACGGTTACCTTGTCTTCTCCCAGATCCTGATTGCGACGGTGGCGATGATGGGGAGCTTCGGTCCCGTGGTGGCACTGTCCAATCTCTCCAATAACTTGAATCAGACCCTCGCCTGTGGGGAGAGAGTACTGAATCTTCTCTCGGAAGAGCCGATGACGGAGGAGTTGAAGGCAGGAGAGGACTGTTCTTTCGAGGGTGCGGAATTCCGGGAGGTCGGCTTCGCTTATGAGAAGGAGAAGATTTTGGACGGATTTTCCATGAAGCTCGAAAAGGGCAAGATCATAGGAATTCACGGGGCAAGCGGCTCCGGGAAATCCACACTCCTGAAGCTTCTGATGCGCTTCTGGGATGTTGATGATGGTTCCGTCCGGATTTCCGGAAAGGATATCCGGACGATCAATACTTCCTCTCTCCGGGAGATGGAGGCCTATGTAACACAGGAAACCTGGCTCTTTGACGATACCATCGCAAAAAATATCGCGGTGGGAAAACAGAACGCCACTCTTGCGGAAATTCAGGAAGCGGCAAAGAAGGCATCGATTCATGACTTCATCATGCAGTTTCCGAAGGGCTACGAAACGAGAGTGGGTGAACTGGGAAGCCGCCTCTCCGGAGGAGAGCGGCAGAGAATCGGGGTTGCCAGAGCCTTTTTACATGGGGGGAGGCTGCTGTTGCTGGATGAGCCTACCAGCAATCTGGATTCCCTGAATGAAGGCGTCATTTTAAAGGCGCTGAAGGAGGCTTATCGGAAGGAAACTGTGGTACTGGTATCCCACAGGGATTCCACGATGAGCATTGCGGACCATTGCTTTGAGATGGAAAGCGGAAGAATCTCATAGTTCGTCTCTGACAGGGATACGGATCATGTATTTCCCGGAGAGACAAGAAGCTAACCAGGAAGCTTGTGATTACCGGGATAAAAAGGAAGCGAGCTGTACCCTGAAAGGGAGCCTGCTGGGAGAGGACGGAAGTAAAAAAGAGGATGTTGCCTTGAGTGTGGGAATCAGCTGGACAGGCCTTAAAAGGGGAAAAGAGATTGAGTTCAGAAAGACCTCTCAAGAGCCTCCGGAAGACGACGGTAATGGTACAGCTCCGACCGAGCCGGAGGATGGAGTCTCTCTTGCTGCTGGGCAGAAATACACGGTGCAGCTTCGTGTCGGCGGTGTCGGGGATAACAGCAATTTCAGGTTAGTGGTGTCGAACGCTCTGCTGGAAGCGGATGCGGCAGACCATGCAACGATGACTCTGTATTTTAAGGAGTCTCTTCTGGGAGATAAGCTGGCAGATTTTACGGTTACTGATGAGGGGCTTCAGGGAGAGTATGAGGAACTGCATAACGCAGTGATTCCGAATCGGGATCCGAAGGGGAAAGTCATCTATTATCATGACCTTTCGGGAAAGTTTGTGATCTCAAATGTGACACCATCGATCAGTGAGATTCATGCGAAGGCATCGATAACCACAAAACAGGGAGAACCAAAGGCTGGCACGGAGGATATTCAGATAGATATTCTCTGGGATAAGCTGCAAAAGGGAGACCTTATCGGGATAGAAGAAAAGGACAGTGCGGGACATGGAGGCAGTCAGGATTCCGGACAGGGGGGTCAGAATCCGGGAGATCAGACCACTGAAACGCAGAAAGAATCGCCGATTCTTTTCAGCCCGGAGCCGGGCAGATTTGATGGGGAGGTAGAGGTTCGTCTGTCCATCAGACCGGAATTGGATGACGGAAACAAGGTGATACAGTATACCTTTAACCAGGAGGACCCGAGAAAAATCGAAAGTGATCCTTCTACGATCGGACGCTGGGACTCCGGCATCATCAGGATCAAAAACAACAACAACGATTTCAGCTACACTTTATGACTGGTCGGAAGGCAGCTACACAGAGCCGGTTACAGGAAAATATGTGTTGCCGGAGTCCGCAGGACAGGAAGCTGAGACAGATCAGAAGCTCTGGGAAGAGGATAGCTCAACCAGGATTGAAGGCGGTGTATTCACCAACAGTAAGTTCATAGAAAATCAGTATGAAGACTTTGACACACTCGTACTTTATACCGAATCCGAGGAATTTCATGACGGAACCATAGATCGGATGGACGGAAGCGGGGACGAGCACAAGATTCTTTCCACAGCAGAGTATTTCATGGATCTCACGCAGGGAGAGATCTCGGAGCATTGTGTCTGGAATGCCGGTATCGGAGGCTTCATTGCTCCCTACAGCGCCAATGCGCATAAGGGAAATGTCGTCATTAACATCAGAAGGGGACAATTTGACTATCATTCTGCGGTCCTTCTTCGTATCGTAGAGAAGGGACATCAGGACACCGTGGTGGACCTGGATCTGGGCAAGAGCGGCAATGTGATTGTCCGTCAGGAAAGAAGCGAGGCAAATACCAGCTCGGAGGAACAGATTCTCAACATCAGCGAGATGGAGAGGGGACAGGTCTATACCGGTTCCTTCAGTGCGGTCCGTATCGACGATGAGAGCAGAGCCTCAATGCTTGCCGGTTTCTTTGACAGGAATGTAAAGCTTGCTGTAGATCAGGAGGGCAGGGTGACCGCAACATTTTATAATAATGTCTTTGCACATTCCATGATTGGCGGTGTCAATATGATTGCGATGGGCGGCTCTACAGCAATATTTGACCGTTTGGATCAGTACACCAAGGTCAGGATGAATTTTGACGATAAGGTGAAGCTGGGTTTTACGGATTTCGAATCCAAGAAGATGAGGCTATCGCAGGATAAGCTGAGGAACCGTGCCCTGATGGGCGTTAAGGGACTGGACCAGAACGGAGACGGATATATCTCCCGGCAGGAGATGGCAGATTTCGATTTTGACAGTAAGCTGGATTTCAGCCTTCATGCGATGTATAGCTTTTACAGCATCAAGGACGACTTCGGTCTTTCGGATATCAGCTGGCTCAGTCAGATCGGAAAGCCGGGAAGAATTGAGAGTCTGAATTTTAACGGGCTGAAGCTGAATAAGCTGGGAAAAGAATTTTCAAATTTCCAGAATCTGAGGGATTTGAACCTTTCTGCCAATGTTATCACAGAGATTGCAGATGGTGCCTTCCGAAGGAACGGAAAGCTTAAATCTCTTCGTATTTCTTCCAATATGCTGCAGCATATCACGAAGGATACCTTCCGGGGACTGACCGGTCTGGAGGGAGAAAAGGATGAAGACGGAGGCTACAGTGACAATTTCAGCCTGAGTGACAATCAGATCGTGGAAATTGATGCAGATGCCTTTCAGGATCTCCAGAAGGTTCGGAGCTTCGACTTTACCGGTAATCCGATGGAGACGATTAACAAGGATAATGACATCTCTGCGATTTTCGGATCCAATCCGGGCAGAGTCAGTACCCTCAGTTTTGAGAACAACAAGCTTTCTGAGCTTCCAAGAAACTTTGACAAGCTGAGCGGGCTCAGCTTCCTGAACTTAAGAGGCAACCGGCTTTACAATATTGGCGGCAGTCTGGATGGGCTTTCTTCCCTGAGGACACTCTATCTTGACAGAAATCTTCTGTATTATGTTAAGGGGAGTTTAATTTCCAGTAATCCCGGGCTGGAGGAGCTGGGGCTGTCTAAAAATAGTATTGTCGGCATCTCGGATGAGCTGCTTCAGCGGATGAGTGCGAAGAATGCCGGAAACGGCTTTGACAGTATTTTTGAGAATAATGCGCTCGAGCTTGGAAATATAAATCTGAATCTCTTAAATGACGCCGGGAAGCAGAAGCTCAGAGAGATGATTCTCAAATGGGCGAATAAGGCGGAATTTGCACCGGCAGTCAGCGCGGAGAAGGGAGAAATCCGCTTTGAGAGCAAGCTCTCCGCCCTCGATTATTTTATCTGGGCGAGAACGAAGGACGAAACCACAGACAGCATCATCGCGGAAGCGGTGCAGAGAGTGCTTGGCAGCGGAAGAAGGATTGACAGTATAGAGGATTTCCGGAAATTCCGTGCAGAGAATCTCCCGAATCTGGATGTCGAGCAGGTGAAGACCTCCATTCTGACGGAAGCGATCGGTGACCGTGTGACGACGGATGCGCTGGTTCTGAAGACAGAGATTCAGAAATTCGGCGGCGGAAAATGGTATACCCTGGAGGAGTGGACCGATCCACAGGACGGAAGTACGACAACAGGCTGCATCAGCGGAGCTGTCATGGACAAGTATGCAGATGACGGAGGCACTTCGCAATGGCGGGCTTCCGGATGGAAAGTACACGGTCAACATTATTATGAAGAAGGCGGCGGATCCGAGTCGCCGGCAGGAATCCATGGCAAACCGTTCGGCGCAGAGAACCGTGCTGATCGAGGTTGCCGGTGGACAGCCCTGGGTATATACAAAGTTCAACGGCATGAATATAGAAACTTCTCCGGGGAAAGAGCTGTACGGCTTTCTCGGACAGCTCAGCTACTATGTCCGCGGCTACGGCTACAACAGAAGCGGTATACCGCAGGGAAATCGTGCGGAGGCAGAGGTTCTCAGCAGGCATGATGTCAGAGACCAGTATAACCAGAACGGAGAGCTCTATCCGAAGGAAGTAAAGTTTCCGATAGTTGATCTGAGAAGAGCCTATGACGACAGCTATATCCCGCTTCATGTTTTTGTCCCGATCATGGAGGCGATTTCCAGAGGCACCGGAGATCAGGATGTTCTGATGCAGTTTGAGTGGAATACTCTTCACAGGGTCGACGGAAATACACGTCTCAGCGATGTGCCGGAGAACCGTACAGCCGAAACCGGCAGCGGCTCCGGAAATCAGATACAGGACAACCATCTGTCCTCAAAGAAGAATAGGTTCCTTTCCATCGATGAGATCACAAGCGGCAAGAAGCTTAAAAATAACGGCTTGAAGGGCGGATCTCTGAAGGGACTCGGTACAACACAAAACAATCAGAGCACTGTCGGGAACGGAACTCCGGCGGGGGCGGCAGGAAACATCGCCACGGCTGCTCAGAGCAGCGGGGTGCAGAGCAATGTGTCTACCCTTGCCGGTACGAGCAAAGCATCCCGCCCAAGAAGAGGCAGGGCCCAGGCAAAGAGGACAGGAAAGAGTAGCGGCGGGCTTGCCGGATTGTTCTCAACGGAGGACAGCCGGGACCTTCAGGGTGCCGGAGCACTTTCCGGTCTGGAGCAGCTCGGCGGAGCTGCGGATATGCCGGGCTACGAGGAAAGCAGCTATGCGGACACCATGTCCTATCTGAGTGACAGCTATAATGAACCGGAGTCTGTGATGGAGGAAGCTCCAAAGAGAAGCTCTGCCGGAAGGATGGGCAGGATGGTTGGTTTCTGGAGTGCGGTACTCTCTTATCTCGTCGCAGGCGGCGGAGTGCTGCTGTACCGGAGAAGGTTCCTGTAAGTATATCGATAAATTCTGATTTTCTGCTTTGGACGTATATATTTTTATGCGATACAGTGGAAAGCCGGTGAGGGAAACGTTTCATCGGTGTTTATCCAGGCAGAACCGGAGGGAGAAGGGGCTGTCGCTTTAGAGGATTGAATCATCTGGGCGAAGCCCCTTTTTCATGCCATAAATTGTGGATTTAAGAACGAGGGATCTTTCCCGATGCCTAAAATAGAGTACTTTACTTTCAGAGGTTTAAAAATGAAGCCAGAACGCATTCTGCCTTGTTTCACGGGCAGAGGAAGAAAAATCCCGGAAGAATAAAGCGCCGGATCGTAGAGCCGAGAGTGTTCAGAGAAGGCCGATACCGATAAATCCGAGGGAGGCATGGCATAAAGTTTTGTATTTTGGTACAATTTCAAAAAGAAAGATACGGCAGACTTTTATCAGGCAGCTGTCTTTGAGCTACGGCTTGGAATATGATACAGGGAGGATCATTATGTATTGCACGAATTGTGGAAAGGAGCTTCCGGAGGGAAGTGCGTTCTGCACGAACTGCGGAGCTGCATTGGCGTCAGAGGGAAGGGAGCGGCTATCTGCCGCATCGGATCACGGAGCAGACGCGGCAGAAGAAAAAAAGGAAGAATGCGAAGTAAAGCAGGAAGAAAGCGAAGTAAAGCAGAGTGCGGAGGCTGCCGCTGCCGCGGAAGCCGCAGAGGAAATACAGGAGGCTTCCACAGAGAACACGGAAAAAACTGCTTCAGAGGATATTTCTTCCGAGCCGAACCCTGTATCTGAGAAAAAAGAGGGAAAACCGGACCCCGGGCAGAAGAGCACTGGCGACGCAGTGAAGAAGGGGGACGGTTTTTGGAAAAAAATTCCTGTGTTTGTCGCTGTCTGCGTGGCAGTCATTGCGCTGCTGGTGCTGATCCTTGCTGTTTTTCCTCGCCTCTTCGGCGGCGGCAGCATCGATCTGAACCGCTACGTCAGGATTACGGCAGAGGGCTATGATACTGTCGGTAAGGCAGTGGTGGACATCGATAAGGAAAAGTTTGAAAAGGATAATGAGAAGAAGCTCCAGAGGGCAGTGAGGCGTTATGTGAAGAAAAATGCCAAGTCGAAGAAAACGACCGCAGGAGAGAACCTGTTCCTTGTCAATTTTTTTGATTTTGACGGTGGCAAGGTCAGCAGCAGCTTCCTGGAACTCTTTGATTTCGGAACTCTGGATCGGAGCAGAGGACTCAGCAACGGGGACACCGTGAGCTATCACTGGAATATTCCGGAAGAGAGTCTGAAGGAGCTGGGAATCAGGTTTCAGTATAAGGATATCGAGTACAAGGTCAGCGGACTGAAAAAGGCGGAAACCTTTGATCCTTTTGCGGATCTGAAGCTGGAGTTTGAGGGACTGGACGGAAGGGGCACCGTGAATGTGACTCCCGGCTCCCGGGAGATCAAGCTGAGCTATCATCTGAGTCAGTCTTCCCAGCTTTCAAATGGAGATATTATTGCAGTAACGCTGTCACCGCCGGAGTCTGCTGCCGGGCAGGATGTTATCGATTACTGCATTGAGCGGTATGGAAAAATTCCGTCTCCGGTAGAAAAGGAATTCAAGGTTTCGGGACTCGGGCATTATCTCAGCAGCGTGAGGGATCTTCCGAAGGACGCTCTGGAGAAGATGGTTCGGCAGGGGAAGGATGAGTTTATCGCCAGCTTTGCCAAGAATGGAGATACAGAGACAGAAACACAGGAGGCGATTGATTATATCGGCGGCTATCTCCTGACACCGAAGAGGGAGAGTGTTGACAAGAATATGCTCTACCTTGTGTTCCGTGTGACCATGCACAATGTTGTCAGCAATGAAACACAGAGCTATGACAACCGTTTCGCTTACTACAGCTATATCCGATATAAAGATGTCGCGGTAGCGGGAGACGGAAAACCGATTCTGGATTTCTCCGACTACAGTATGCCCTGGGACAGCTTCACGGTGGATTCCGGTGTGGATTCTGGCTGGTGGTCAACGAAGAGATGGTACTATAAGGGCTACCAGAAGCTGGAGGATCTGTATCGGGATGCTGTTACGGCAAATGTCAATCATTTCAATTATGAGGATTTCGTCGATGAAAATGCTTCTGCATCAACGGAAACGGCAGCTGAGAGCGAAACAGCAGCAGAGAGCACAGAGGCTTCGCAGAGTGAGACAGCAGCTTCGGAGGAGAACCCGGAAACTGCGGCAGCATAGGGGGGAGCCGCTGTGCCTGAAAATACTACTTGACGAAGCGGCTGTGTTCCCATAGAATAAACAGGTATTGTCCCGAAGACAGCAGGTCAGTGATGATAAGCAGTGATGCACCTGCCGAGGAAGCGTACGTATTGTGTATGTTCACTCCATGCTTCGGCATGGAGTTTTTTATTCGTGGAGATACAAAAATCTTTGAAGGAGGAAACCTGAACATGGCAAAGGTTGAATTAAAGCAGCCGATCATCGACGAGATCAAAGCACTTCTCAACAGTGCAGTATCAGCTACTGTTGTTGATTATCGTGGACTTACCGTGGCGGAGGATACAGAACTTCGTTCTCAGCTTCGTGCCGCAGGGGTGAAGTACAAGGTATTCAAGAACACTCTGATCAAAAGAGCCGCTGAGGGCACAGACTTCGCGCAGCTAAACGATATCCTTGAGGGACCGACGGCAATTGCGGTTTCTGAGGATGATGTCGCTGCGGCAGCGAGAATCTTCGCGAAGTTTGCCAAGACTGCCCCGAAGCTGGAGCTGAAGGGTGCTGTTGTCGAAGGCAAGTTCTACGATACGGCTGCTGTGAAGACACTGGCGGAGATCCCGCCCAGAGAAGAGCTTCTCGGAAGGCTTCTTGGCTCGATTCAGTCCCCGATCACCAATTTTGCCCGCGTTCTCAATCAGATCGCGGAAAAGGGCGATGGAGAAGCAGCATAAGAGCCGTCTGATCGCTTAGGATGAGGAATCATCCGGTATTTCAGCAGGAGTGAAATGACAAACCCCGCAGACGGGGAATAACAATGGAGGAAGAAAAATGGCTAAGTTAACAACCGAAGAGTTTATCGCAGCGATCAAGGAGCTTTCCGTGATGGAGCTCAATGACCTTGTAAAGGCTTGCGAGGAGGAGTTTGGCGTTTCCGCAGCAGCAGGTGTGGTTGTTGCGGCAGGTGCAGCAGGTGCCGCTTCGGGAGCTGCCGAGGAGAAGACAGAGTTCGATGTTGAGCTTACTGAGATCGGTCCGAACAAGATCAAGGTCATCAAGGTGGTTCGTGAGGCTACCGGTCTCGGACTGAAGGAGGCAAAGGAGCTTGTTGAGGCTGCTCCGAAGGTAATCAAGGAAGCTGCATCCAAGGCGGAGGCTGATGATCTGAAGGCTAAGATTGAGGCTGAGGGTGCAAAGGTTACCCTGAAGTAATTCACTTTCTTTGAAACAGACGTATTCCTGTTGAACCTCGTTCGGGGCGTCTGTCGCTTGTCGCAGGGAATCCTCCCTCACAGGGTGGATTTTCCCGAAGATTGATCATTGCAGAGAAAAGAGAGATCTGCCTGGCAGGTCTCTCTTTTTGTGCCAATACATTGCTGACACCTGTTTCGGTAATTTTCCGGGGAGCGATGCCTCTGCCCCGGGCAGGCACGGATCGGAGGGCTTTAGCTATAAGCTGATTTTGTGAAAGGCAATTCCGGCTTTCTTTAAAACCTCCTCTTCCCGCTCCTGACAGCTGAAGAGAAGAAGCTGCCCCCGATAGCTGCGCTGAAGCTCCGTGAGTGCGGAGCGAAGGCGTTTCTCATCGTAGAGAGAGAAGCTGTCGTCAAAGATGAGGGGGAGATGCTCCGGGCAGTTTTCCTGTAAGAGGAGGGCCAGGGCAAGACGGAAACTCAAATAGACCTGATCTATGGTTCCGCAGGAAACCTCTTCAATCGGAACGAGACCGTCTCCGGTGTTCAAAAAAAGCTGGAGACCGTCATTGACCCAGAGAGAGTCATAGTGCCGGTTTGTCATGCCGCAAAGAAACTGGCTGGCTTTTTCGTTCAGGTAGTAACCGAAGCTTTTTTTCAGCCGCCCGGAGAGATCCCGGATCGTTTCCATGGCAAAGCTGACAGCATCCTTTTCCGTCTGCAGCTTATGGTTCAGGGAGAGAGCCTGCCGGAGCTGCTCGGCGCGGTTCTGCACATTGACGAGGTGCGAAAGCTTCTGCTCCAGCTCGGTGCGGAGACGGTGTTGCTCCTCCCATTTTTCCTCGAGCTGCCGTTCGCTGTCACTGAGCGAGTTCAGCCTGGCGGTCTGGAGATCCAGCATTTTTTCACCGCTCTCACAAAGGGAGAAGAGCTGCCGAAGCTCCGAGAAGCGGGTTTCCAGATGCCGGAGACTGTCCTCGCGGATCTCTGTGACATGAAGCTGGGCATTCAGGATAGAAAGAAGCTCTGCCCTGTCTTTTTCGTCCTGTGTCCTCCGCCTTATGCCCTGAAACAGTCTTACGGCATGAAAAAGAAACAGGAAAAGGATCATACAGTTAGCCGGTATCAGGATGGGAAAGAACTGCCTACGGATACAGAGGGCAAGCATGCAGCCGAGAGCGAGAAGAAACAGGAGAAAAAGCGTAAGCCTGCGGGAGGGAAGGCTTTTCAGTACCTGACGGTTGGAGGCAATGCCGGATTCCAGTTCCTTCGCTCTTTCTTCCGCCCGAAGAATCTCCTCCCTGGAACGAAAGCCGGACAGCCTCAGAGCCTCCCGCTGCCTGGAAAGCTCCTTCAGGGTGTTTTCTCGTTCCTGATGGAGGCTCTGGTGCTGCTCTTTCATCTCCTCCCGCTGCTCCTTCAATTCTTGCAGCAGATTTTCATATTTCGGATTCTGCAATTCTTTCTCGACGTTTTTTTTCTCGCCGATGAGGGCGGCATAATTTTTGGCGGCATCCGGTATCATTCTCCGACTCAGCATCTCACTCTGCCGGGAAAGACGGTCAAGGGCACGTTCCGCGCTGTAGTCAGCGCTTCCGGTACTCTGGATGCTTTCCAGATACTGTCGAAGCTCCTGTGCCATGCGATTCTCTGTCCGGGAATGAAGCTGTCCGATGGACACGGTATTCAGGTAGGAGGACTCGGAAAGCCGGTTTCGAATCTCCTGCAGGCGTGTTTCTGCTATGTCCGGAGGAAGCACGCTTCCGTTTTCCGCGAGGGAGAAGCTTTTCTCTTCCCTCAGAAAGCTGCGGCGGAGCTCATAGGACTTTCCCTGATAGGAAAGAGAGAGGGAGCCGCCATATTTCCCGGGATTCTTCCAGGGGAGATAACGCCCGTACTTATCCTTCCGATGCCCCGGATGCTTTGTGATGCCGTAGAGCATGGCATCCAGAAACTGGAAGAGTGTGGATTTTCCGGCTTCGTTGGGACCGTAAAGGAGATTGATTTTCCCGGAAAATGAGAGATCATAGTTCAGAAATTTTCCGAAGCCGTCAATATGGAGAGCATCGATATTCATCCGTCCATCTCCTTTCCGCTGCTGATGAGGGCATGGATGCCATAGTAGAGAGCCTGTATCTCGACCTCGCTCATCTCCGCCGGATTATCACGAAGCATCGTGCGGATGTAGTAGCCGATGAGGTCTGACGGGTGTTCCTTGTATAGTGTGACAAAATCATAATTCGGGGTGGAAAGATCCTCGGAGGAGACAATACGGTATTCCTGTGCAAGTCTCCGGAAAACAGAGGAAAAATGAAGTTCCGGATCACGCTTTCCGCGGATGCTCAGGAGGTAGATGTTGTTTCGTCCCAGACTTTCGATTTGCGTACGAAAATACTGCTCTGCCATTTCTTCTGTGCTCTGCGGACTGACTTCTGCCTCCAGAGGAAGATAGGAGAGCTCCGCCATGGGATGAAAGCGAAGGGAACTGAGCTTCCTTGTGATGGGATGGATATCTCCCTCATAGACGCCGTGCGGTCCCAGATCTTCCCTGCTGAGAGGCTCCGGGCTTCCGGAAAAAAGGATGTGCTCGGAGAGCTCCTGCGGCTGATGCAGTCCTCCCAATGCGATGTAGTCATAACCTTGCTGCTGAAGCTCTGAAAGCTCCGGCTTTGTCGGCATTCTCGGGATGGACATCAGAAGAATTCGGATCGGGCTTAGTGAAACAGAGCTGTCGTGTTCCGTAGTTCCCTTGTCT
This sequence comes from uncultured Oribacterium sp., assembly GCA_963545355.1. Lineage (GTDB taxonomy): Bacteria > Bacillota > Clostridia > Lachnospirales > Lachnospiraceae > Oribacterium. The sequence continues at coordinate 19,659 of CAUUIW010000016.1, forward strand.
TCTTCGGAGGCAGCAATGTCCGCTTCCGCTCCGGCTGGCAGCGGGAAAAGAATCGGCGCATCCGCGTTGAAATATGCGCCGTGCAACTCAGTATGAATATCCTCAAAGTAGACACTGGGATTTTCTGCCGTGAGCCAGCTTACGTTCCCGGACCATGGGAAGCTGTAAAAGGCGGAGTTTTTCTGAATCCTGTCATTTGTGCCGGAAATCAGAACAACATGGCAGGCAGGGATCGTGGCAAAGAGCTGGTTCACCGCTTCCAGATCCCTTTCCAGCGGAAGGTGATGAAAGAGATTGCCACTAATAAAGAGGCAGTCGGCTCGATAGCCTCTTGCCTCCTCAACCACACGCTGAAAGCTCGTTTCGATATCGCTGGCACGATCCTTTCCATAGGGGAGGGTCGCATCGGGGATCATACCGTAGTGCACATCGGATGTGTGAATAAATCGCATAGAACTCCTTTAAAGAGCAAATGACCGGCGGACAGAGCCTGTCCCGGGGAAATCAGCGTTCCTTCAGATATCGCAGTTGCCGACGGTTCTCGGGAACGGAAGGACGTCCCGGATGTTCTGCATTCCGGTGATGTACATGACGGCTCTCTCAAAGCCGAGACCGAACCCGCCGTGGCGGGTGCTGCCGTACTTGCGGAGGTCAAGATAAAAGTCATAGCCCTCGCTTTCCATGTTGAGCTCCTTCATCCTCTCTGCCAGCTTGTCATAGTTCTCCTCACGCTGAGAGCCGCCGATGATCTCTCCGATTCCCGGGACAAGACAGTCCACTGCGGCGACCGTCTTTCCGTCCGGATTCAGCTTCATATAGAACGCCTTGATTTCCTTCGGATAGTCTGTCACAAAGACCGGTTTTTTGTAGATCTGCTCCGTCAGATATCTTTCGTGCTCTGTCTGGAGATCGACACCCCAGGATACCGGGTACTCGAACTCCTCATTATGCTTTGCGAGCAGTTCGCAGGCCTCCGTATAGCTGATGCGGGCGAAATCGCTGTGGACGATATGGTGCAGCCGCTCCAGCAGTCCCTTATCCACAAACCGGTTAAAGAATGCCATCTCCTCCGGCGCATTGTCGAGAACATACCGGATCACGAATTTCAGCATATCTTCTGCCAGATTCATGATATCCGGGAGCTCTGCAAAGGCGATTTCCGGCTCTATCATCCAGAACTCTGCCGCGTGTCTCTGGGTATTGGAATTCTCTGCGCGGAAAGTCGGCCCGAAGGTATAGATATTTCGGAATGCCTGTGCAAAGCTCTCGCCGTTCAGCTGACCGGATACGGTGAGACTGGTTTTTTTATGGAAGAAGTCCCGGCTGTAATCAATGCTTCCGTCTGTCCTTGGAGGATTATTGATATCCATTGTAGTAACCTGGAACATCTCACCGGCGCCCTCGGCATCGCTGGCAGTGATGAGAGGTGTATGCACATAGACGAAGTCCCTCTCCTGGAAGAACACGTGAATCGCATAGGCAATGAGGGAACGGACCCGGAATACTGCCTGGAAAGTATTGGTTCTCGGACGCAGATGCGTCATGGTACGGAGATACTCGAGAGTATGTCTCTTTTTCTGAAGCGGATAGTCAGGGCTGGTTTCTCCCTCGACAGTGAGCTCTGCCGCCTGGATCTCGAAAGGCTGCTTTGCCTCCGGGGTTGCCACAAGCGTTCCTCTGACAATGACGGCAGCACCGACGCCGAGCCTGGCGATTACGGGGAAGTTTGCCATATCGTCATGATAAACCACCTGCAGGGGGGTGAAACAGGTCCCGTCAGAAATCACCAGAAAGCCGAACGCCTTGGAGTCACGATTGGAACGTACCCATCCGCCGACGGTAATCTCTTTGTCATAGAAGGCCTCTTTTTGTTTGAATAGTGTTCTCAGCTGGATGATGTCCATAATTTCTCCTTTGTATCTGCAGATTCGGGCGGAAAGCTATTTGACTTTGGTAGCACCATAATGCTAGCTATTATAATGTAGGAAAAGCGATAATTCAATCGCGGACAGCTCCGATATCTTCCCGGGAATGCCGCCGCAGGGAGAATAACAGACATTGTTTCCTGTCATGATGCTGGTATAATGTGATTGCAGTGTTACAAGCTGCTTTCCGGAGGGAGAGCGGCTTGGCGAGACAGCCCGTTGCGGGCACGAACGGAGATAGGATTAAGATGTTTTCGGAAGGAGTATCCATGAGTATTGAAAGGTATATTGACCACACGATTTTAAAGCCGGAGGCCACAAAGGCGATGGTAAAGCAGTATTGTGACGAAGCAAAGCAGTATCGTTTTCACAGCATCTGCGTCAATTCCGTCAATGTTCCCTTTGTGAAGGAGCAGCTCGGGGAGAACAGCGGCATCACGATCTGCAGCGTTGTCGGCTTTCCTCTCGGAGCCATGCTGACGGAGGCAAAGGCATTTGAAGCGAAGTGCGCGGTCCGGGCGGGTGCCGGAGAGATCGACATGGTTATCAATATCGCTGCGTTGAAGGACGGGGAAGACGATACTGTCCGTGAGGATATCCGGGCTGTCGTAGAGGCGGCAAAGCCGGCGATGGTTAAAGTAATTATCGAGTGCTGTCTCCTTACGGAGGAGGAGAAGGTCAGAGCCTGCCGTCTCTCGGAGGAAGGGGGAGCTGCCTTTGTCAAGACCTCCACCGGTTTCTCCACCGGTGGTGCCAGGGTTTCCGATGTTCGTCTGATGAAACAGACCGTCGGCGACAGACTGAAGGTGAAGGCAAGCGGCGGAATCCATACGCCGGAGGAAGCGAAGGCTCTCATTGCGGCGGGCGCGGATCGCCTCGGTGTCAGCGCCGGGACCAAGGTACTGTAAAAGTTCAGCCGTGTTTTTCAATACTGAGAGAGCTGCTGCGCTGAGGACGGGGAAGAGGTTCTCCGTCCTTTTTCGGGGGATTTTCCGAAGCCGCCGAGGGATGAAAAGCCCATGACGGTCCGCTTCCCGCTTACAAAATTTCGACATTTATTTAAGATTCGTGTCTTTGCCTTGATGGATTCCGGGAAGCCTGATAGATTAGGCAAGGAACAAAGGAAAGGATCTTGAAGAATGAAACGAACTCGATTACTTACGGTTCTGACAGCATTGACCATGGCAATGACGCCGTTTGCTGCAGGAGCTGCACCGATGATTGCAAATTCCGGCCCGGGAGACCCCGGCGATATCATTGAAGCACCGGAAACCTCAGCCTCCGGGAACAGCGACTCCGGCTCGTCCGGCTCCATCGGAACGAAGATGGCTGATTCTGAGTGGTGGGACGGCTACAAGAATACCGACGGCTCCAGGTATAAATATGTGGAGCGGGGTACCGAGGTATCCAAATATCAGAATCAGAACGGAAAGATCGACTGGAAGGCAGCAAAGGCAGATGGGCTTGACTTTGTGATGATCCGCCTTGCCTATGGCCTTACGGAGGACGCGTATTTCGACGAGAATGTAAAGGGCGCGCAGAAGGCGGGCATCAAGGTGGGGGTTTATCTCTTTTCCATCGCGAAGAATACGGATCAGGCTATCGCAGAGGCAAATCTGACCCTGAAGAAATTAAAGCCCTATAATCTTCAGTATCCGGTAGCCTTCGATGTGGAGTCCAATATCATGTTCCAGGATGGTGCCGGGAAGGATGAGGTCACCGACATGATCAACAGCTATTGCAGGATTATGACAGATAACGGCTATACGCCCTGTGTATATGCAAACCGCACTTGGCTTACCAAACACATGAATCTGTCCAAGATTCCCTATGATATCTGGTATGCCTACTATACCAGTGATAAGGTATACCGTCCGGTGGAAAACTCCAACACCACAATGTGGCAGTCCAGCGAAAAGGGAACGGTTGACGGGATCCGCGGTGCGGTAACGACAGAGTTTTCGACGAAGGCGTATACCAAGACAAGCGGCGGAACCAAGAGCTCCATCGGTGCGGGTTCCGGCAGCGGCTCTTTCTCAAAGACAGAGAGTACAAAGAGCAGTACGGAGGCAGGAGGCAGAGAAAACGGCAGTACCGCGATCTCGGAAAAGGGCCTGGGTTCTGCGGCATCCATGCCTTCCTCGCAGCAGAGCGGCGGTCCGGGTCAGCCGCCGTCGGACGGCTGGAACAAGTCCGGAGACCACTGGTATTATTATAAGAACGGCAAGATGCAGATCGGCTGGCAGAAGGTCAACGGCGCCTGGTACTATCTGAATCAGGACGGCCGCATGGCAACCGGCTGGGTACAGGATAATGATGTCTGGTACTGGATGCGGGCGGAGAACGGAGATATGCTGAGCGGCTGGCTCAGGCACAACAACCACTGGTATTGGTTTGCGCAGGACGGCGGGATGCGTACCGGATGGCGCCAGATCTCGGATAAATGGTACTATTTTGTGCCGACCGGGGAAATGCTGGAGAATACCGTGCAGAGTATCGACGGTGTTTCCTACCAGTTTGATGCGAGCGGTGCATGGGTGGATCCCGCTGCCGGGGCATCCTGAGCAGAAGAAAAAATACAGATTTACCGGGAGGGCTTGATGCGGCACCGCATAGGGTCGGAGGAAGGAATACGGAATCCGGGTTTCCCAGAGAGTCTGACGGCAAAAGTAGCAGGATAAAACAGAATCCATAGATTTTAAGGAGAGGCGATGATGAAGAAATTTTTGGCATGCTTACTTGTGGCAGGGATGATGGCAGGGCTGGCATTGTCGGCATTTGCAGATACAACATCAAGGGTGCAGGAGCAGAGCTCCGAGAATGCTTCTCAGGGCAATGCCCTGCAGGGGCAGAGTCTCGGGTCAGTGTCCGGCAACGGAAAAGCCAATCCACCGATGATTGCGGGATCTCAGTCGGCGAAGACACTGACGGACAATTCCCTGCAGCTGGGCGGTGCCAAAATTACGATGATCCGCGGCAGAGAGACAGGGCAGCAGCTCTGTATCGTGATTCAGTCCCCGGAGGGAAAGCTGATCGTGGTGGACGGCGGATTAAAGACGAATGCGCCCTATCTCGGTGAGTTTATCAATCAGCGGGGCGGAACCGTTGCCGCCTGGCTTCTGACACATCCGCATATCGATCATGTCGGCGCTCTGGAGGTGATCCTCGAGCAGCAGCAGAAGAAGAACGAAATGCAGGGCTGGGCGAATATCAATATTGAAAATATCTTCTACGGCATGATGGATGAGAGCTATTATCGGGAGCATGAGCCGGCATACCGGATGCCGGTCATCAAGGAGCTTCTGGATGATTTTTCACAGTTTGATCAGAGCAGGCTTCATCCGAACTCGCCTGCCGGCACTGCCTTTGATATCGGATCCGTGCATGTGGAGATTCTGAACCCGGCGTATGCCTTCCCGGTGGACACCGGAAATAACGGAAGTGTCTGCTACAAGATCACTGTCAACGGAAAATCTCTCATTACTCTGGGAGATCTCGGATATCAGGGTTCCCTGCAGCTGGTGAAAGACCGCAGTGCAGCGGATCTCAAGGCGGACATCGTCACGACAGCACATCACGGTGAACATGGCGGCTGTCCGGAGCTTTACCGGGCGATTCACCCGAGCTACGTGCTTTGGCCAACGTCGAAGGAGCTCTGGGACAAGAGTTCTCTCCCGTATCCGGAGGATGAGAGTGTCTATACCATCTCGCTGACAAAGCACTGGATCGATGCGATGAACCCGATCCGACAGTATGTGATGATGGATGGCGACTGGGAGCTGTCCTAAGCTCGGCCTCTTTCCTTCTGATACTCCTCGACATAGCGCAGGAAATACTCTGCCCCCAGTACCAGCGCCCTTTCATCGATATCGAAGAAGGGGCTGTGCTGCGGATAGCGTCTCTCCTCTTCCGGAAAACCTCCGCCAAGAAGCAGGATGCATTTCGGCATCTGGTATTTCGCAAAGTCCTCTCCACCCATCTGCAATTCCCAGTCCAGCAGATGCTCTTTTCCGAATATCTGCTCACATACCCGCCGTCCGGTATCGACGCATCCGTCCTCGTTGATCATCGCAGGGGTACCATAGTGGTAGTCCAGAGTTATTTTTGCTCCGGTAGAGGTACCGACACCCTCTGCCACGCGGCGAAGCATCTCCGGATAACGCGCTCTCTGTTCATTGTTGAAGGTTCTTGCGGTTCCCATGAGATGTGCACTGTCGGGAATGACATTGGAGGTCGTACCGGACCGGAATGCCGTCACACTGATCACTGCGGGATCCAGCGGGCTGATCTCCCGCGCGACCATACGCTGTATCGCACTTACCAGCTCCGCGCCGGCGGTGATGGGGTCGATGGTCTGATGCGGCAGGGCGCCATGTCCTCCCTTTCCCTGAATCTCGATATCAAAGGTATCCGCCGCTGCCATGACGGGGCCGTAGCGCAGAGAAGCATAGCCGCAGGGAATTTTGCTCCAGATATGGATGGCAATGAGTCTTTCGCATTCCTGTATCAGCGGCTCGTCTTTCATATAAAAGGCGCCGCTGTCGGCGATGTATTCCTCCGCCGGCTGGAAGACCAGACGAACCCGCAGTTTAAGCTCTGCCTCTCTTTCTTTCAGAAGCCTTGCTGCCCCGAGCAGCATGGCGATGTGTGTGTCATGTCCGCAGGCATGCATGACTCCCGCGTTTTGGGAACAGTAGGGGACATCGTTCTGCTCTTGAATCGGGAGCGCGTCGATATCGGCACGAAGTCCGATGACCGGCGCAGAGGAGTCTTCCCCGATGCTTGCGATGACACCGGACCTGGCTGTCTTGATACAGGGAATCCCAAGTCCTGTGAGATACTCCATGATTTTTTTCTGTGTCTGATATTCTTCCCAGGATTTTTCCGGGTGCTCATGAAAATGACGGCGAAGCGCTGTTAGCTCCTCTTGAAGATCTGATGCTTGATGAATTTCCATTTTTCTCCTTTCACGGAAAAATACGTATTCTGTATTCCCCTTAACGGATTACCGGGCGTCTGCGACAATGAAAATCCCGGGGGAGGAACCTCTCCCGGACGGGAAAATTCTTGTGGTGCCGCTTCCAAACAGGGTTCTGAGGGATACGTTGGTTTCCTCAGCACTTTTTAGAACGGACCATAATGAATCTGTGTGGCGACAATGAGAGCTGCGATACATACCACAAAAAGGATGCACAGAAGCGGAGTGACGAATTTCCACCACTTTTTCAGGGGAATCCCGGCGATGGTCAGGAAGATCAGCAGGGTGCCGCTGGTAAACCAGAGGGAGTTGGTCAGACCGTCTCCAAACTGGAATGCGAGGATCATGGTCTGCCTTGTCATACCGACCAGGTCTGCGAGCGGAATCAGAATCGGCATCAGTGCCATGGCTTTCGCGGAACCGGAGCCGATCAGACCGTTGAATATCGCAATGACAAACATGACGGCGATGGCGGTCAGTGAGCCGGGCAGATGCAGCAGCGGCTTGGAGATGGCATTAATGATGGGATCAATGATTGCCGATTCCGTCAGGATCCATTGGATGCCGCGAGCGAGACCGATGACCAGCGCGGGAGTCAGGCCGTCCTTCGCCCCGGAGCAGACGGCATCAACGATTTCATTGGGAGACATACGGTTGATGACGCCTGCCACGATCCCCGTGAAGAGGAAGCAGGCGGAAAGATCGTTCATGGACCAGCCGAATTTTGCCACGCCGGCAATTGCACAGATAAAGGCAAAGAGGAAAAAGAGCAGGGACAGGCTCTGCCTGCGTGTCAGAGGGTCCTGTATCTCCTTTTCATAGTCCACACGGAATCTGCTGTCATCGATATCCTCGGTAATCGAGCGTATCCTTCCGCTTGTGATGCCGCGGGCATAGCGAAGTACATAGAGAATGATGATGAGGTCCGCAATCACCAGCAGTACAAAACGGAAGGCAAAGCCGGAGAACATCGGAAGCTGTGCGATTTCATCCGAGATACCGACCGTGTAGACACTGGTTGGCGAAAAAGAAAAACTGATCATATCAATCATTGCCGAGCAGGCAAGACCTGTCATCAGGTCATAGCCCAGTGCCAGACACATGGAAAGAATGATGGGAATGAAGGGGACTATCTGCTCGTTCCAGCCGAGGAAACCTCCCAGACAGCCGAAGATCACCATGATGATCACCAGAATCTTTTCACGTCCGATCTTCTGCGAGTTTGCAAGGATGCGGGCAATGCCCCGGTTCAGCGTCCCGGTTCGTTTATAGACCTCGATGCAGCCGGCAACCAGCATGACGAGAAACATCATGCCGGAAGAGGATACCAGCCCGTTCGGTATCGCCTGCAGGATTGCCTGCGGCATCAGATAGACCTTTTCGACTTCATGGAAGGAATTGGCAATGACGACAGTCCTTCCGTTGATGGTTTCCCGGTCAAAGGCTCCCGGCTGAATCAACAGAGAGAGAAGATAGCATCCGACAATCACCATAAAGACGATGACAAATGCGTTGATGGAGCCGCGTTTTTGTTTTTCCTGTTTTTCCATATCTGGTTTTCCTTTCTCTTTTTCCCCCTTTGGAGCTGTACTGTATGTTGGCATTTCTCACTTTATCATGAAAAAGTATTTAAGGGAACTCTGATTTCATCCTGCTGTATTTTACATTTCAGGGGAACTCGGGTATAATTTCACATAGATTTTTGCCGGAACGAAAATTCCCGGGATGAGTAAGCAAAGGGGGAAGAAATGAAGAAGACAACATTGGTAATTATGGCGGCAGGACTGGGTTCCCGCTTTGGCGGCGGCATCAAGCAGCTGGCTCGTCTGGGCCCGGATCGGGAGATTATCATGGAGTATTCCATTTATGATGCGATTCGTGCCGGATTTAACGAGGTGGTGTTTATTCTTCGTAAGGAGATCGAGACGGATTTCCGGGAGATCATCGGAAACCGGATTGAAAGGGTGATTCCGTGCAGGTATGTGTTTCAGGAGCTTGACAAGCTTCCGGAGGGCTTCACCGTGCCGGAGGGCAGAACCAAGCCGTGGGGAACCGCACATGCTCTGATGATGGCGCGTCCGGTGCTGGATTCAAGTTTTGCCGTTATTAACGCGGATGACTATTACGGACCGGCCGGCTTCCGGCTGCTTCATCAGTATATGACAGAGGAGATGGACGAAAAGCGTAAGGTCTATGATCTCTGTATGGC
>CAUUIW010000017.1:0-21691 GCA_963545355.1 uncultured Oribacterium sp.
ATCCAATCGTTCTTTTGTCGTCGGAGCATGTCACGGGAGGCCATGTGGTTGATGGAGTTTCCGTGAACATAGAAAACTTATTCTTCTTAATCTCTTATTGAATCATTGATTTGATGGAGGGATGATGATATACTTTCAGATATTTATGTTATATTCCTCTATAGCTCAGTCGGTAGAGCACGCGGCTGTTAACCGCGGTGTCGTTGGTTCGAGTCCAACTGGAGGAGCGGAAACTTTTCGGAGTTTTACGGCGAAGTAGCCAAGTGGTAAGGCGTGGGTCTGCAACACCCTGATCACCGGTTCGAATCCGGTCTTCGCCTTTATGTGGCGCCATGGTCAAGTGGTTAAGACACCACCCTTTCACGGTGGTATCACGAGTTCGAATCTCGTTGGCGTCAGTTCGGATATGGACATCAGAAAGCTGGTGTCCATTTTTATTATCTGGATTTCAATTTCAATCTGTAGTAGAAACAATGATGAAATCAGTGTTTTCCTGGGAATTGAGATAGGTGGAGAAACAGATGGGAGATTTCATCTGATAGGAGGATGGGCATGTCTGTAAAAGAAGAGCTGTTGAAAGAGCTGCTGGAACGTGACGGTAATTTTTTTTCCGGGGAGGAGCTTGCGAAGCGGCTGCATTGTTCCCGGACTGCAGTCTGGAAGGCGGTAAAAAGTCTTAATGACCAGGGTTATGAAATTGAAGCAGTGCCGAACAAGGGCTATGCACTCGCGGCAAAAAAGAATGTGCTCTCACAGATAGAAATTGAGCGATATCTTTCTGCGGGAGAAGGGAAAGAGAAGGAAGGTCCTGAAATTCAGCTGCAGGTTTATCCGGAAATCAGCTCCACCAATGATGTTCTGAAGCAGCTGGCAAATGAAATGCAGGCTCCGGAGGGAATGACGCTGGTTTCCGATTATCAGACCGGTGGGAGAGGAAGAATGGGAAGATCCTTTTATTCTCCGAAGGGAAGCGGCTTATATCTCTCGATGCTGCTTCGTCCCGAGGGCTCCGTCATGGACAACCTGATTCTCACGGCACAGGCTTCCGTGGCAGTTTATCGGGCGGTAAAAAAGGTCTGTCAGCTGGAGCTTGGCATCAAGTGGGTCAATGATCTCTATCTTGAAGGGAAAAAGGTCTGCGGGATTCTGTCAGAGGGACAGGCAAATTTTGAAAGCGGAATATTGGAGTATGTGATTGTCGGAATCGGTCTGAATATATTTCTGCCGCAGGGAGGTTTTCCGGAGGAGATTCGGAATCGTGCCGGGACACTCTATCCGATGAGCTATGAAGCGTATGAAAGCAGGCGTAATGGCGGGGATTCTGCTTCCTCTGATGTCCGTTCTCCGGAGCTGCCGGATCGGAATCGGCTGGCGGCGGAAATTATCCGGGAGTTTTATGCTCTCTCGAAAGAGACAGGTCTGGCAGAGGAATACCGGGAGAAGAACCTGGTTCCGGGGCATGCCGTGAACGTGATTTCCGGGACAGAGTCCCGACCTGCTTTTGCTACCCGTATCCTGGAGGACGGACGTCTGGAAGTCAGAGAAGAGGATGGAAGCTTAACTCCTCTCGTCTATGGGGAGGTATCCATTCGACTGCAAGGGGAGGAAGAACATCCGGATTTCCTGTGATTCAGACCCGGCATACGGCGGTGAGCCGCCAAAATACAGACAGACACAGCATTTTCACAGAAAAGTTTACAGTATCCTTACCCTGCGGGATTCCCGGCTTAAATATGTTATAATACTCCGTGTTTTCAGATAATTTCCTCAGAAAGGATTGTTCATGAGCTCAAATCGCAGGAAAAGTAATCGCAGAAGAAAGGATGATGAAGCCAATCTGGTATGGGATCTGTTTCGCATCCTCTTTGCGGTATCCATGCTGATCGTAGCGATATTGATTGCCTTTTTTGTATTAAAGAATATGAGCGGTTTCAGCTTTCCGGATCTTCGGATTACGGAAGCCAGTGTTCCGGAGAGCGATGCGGCATCACAGCTGACCAAGCCTACAAAGCCGAAGGAGACGAAAAAGGAGACAGAGGCAAGTGTAAAAGCGACGGAGGCAGAGACAGAAAGCACTGCGGAATCTAAGATTATCGAAGAAAAGAAAGATCCTGAGTCCGAGGAAGAAATTTCAGTGGAGGGACCGGCTGCCGACATCAAAGCGAGCGCCAAGTCTCAGGATACCCCTGACAGTAAAGAGAGCGGTGGAGAAACAATGTCAGCTTCCAAGGCTTCCCAGGAAAGTGATGCCTCGTCAGGAAATAAAGGCTCTAAAAAAAGCGATGCCGTGATAGGAGAGGCGCCGACGGCGGCAAAGTCCAACACCAGCGACGTCATTGGAGACAGCCCGGTAAAGTCAAATTAAGGGGGAGGCTTCGGAAAACAGCGATAAAGAAAAGAGGTTCATCTTGATTTATTACCTGATGGGGAAGTCCTCCAGCGGAAAGGATACGATCTACCGGGCTCTTTTAGAGGCACGACCGAAGTGGAGAGAGATCGTCCTCTATACTACCCGGCCCATGCGGGAGGGAGAAGTGCCGGGGAAGAGCTATCACTTTGTGACGGAGCAGGAGATGAAACAGCTGGAAGTTGCCGGAAAAGTCATCGAAAGTCGGTGCTATGATACGGTTCAGGGACCGTGGTACTATGCGACAGTGAAGGACGGTCAGTTTACGGAGCCTCTCAAAGACCATGATTACCTGATGATCGGGACTCTTGAAAGTTATGAGAAAACCAGAGCTTATTTTGGAAATGGGAGTATTACCCCAATATATCTCGAAGTGCCGGACAAGCTTCGAAGGGAGAGGGCAGTTCAGAGGGAAATGCAGCAGAGAACACCGGAAATCAAGGAAATGCTACGTCGCTTTCGTGCAGACGAGCTGGACTTTTCGGAAGAGAATTTGCGGCATGCCGGAATCCATCGCCGATATCAGAACCTTATTTTGAAAGACTGTATTCATGAAATCCTTAGAGATACCGAGACAGCAAATTCATAACGCCTATCTTTTACTCAGTGAGGATGAAGGAGAAAGGAAGAGGGCAGCGTTGCGCTTTCTGGAGGATATCTTTGCCCGGGACAGCGCCGTACCAAAGGGGGTCGAGGAAAGAGGATTTCGGGAGAGCGTCCGTATCCGTATTCGGGAAAAGTCACACCCGGATCTCATAGAAATCCACCCGGAGGAAGGAAAGAAAGCAAACAGCTATAAGAATATTACAGTCAATCAGGTCAGAGAACAGATCTCCGATACAGTGATGATTCGCCCCTATGAGGCGTGCTATAAGGCGTATCTCATCTATCACGCGGATCTCATGAACGTAAGTGCACAGAACGCCTTTCTGAAGACGCTGGAGGAACCTCCGGAGTATGCGGTATTCGTTCTTCTGGCAGCCCGCCAGGACGCTTTTCTGGAAACGATCCTTTCACGGGTAATGCAGATACGCGGCGCTGAGATTCATCCCGGAACACAGCTCCCCGGGATACTTTCTGACAGTTATGTTCCGGAGCTTTTCCGATTCCTGCCGGATCTTCCTTTTCGTCAGGATTCGGACATACTTCTCTTGGTACAGAAAAAGGAATATGAGGACAGTTTGACGGCAGAACGGTTTTATCGCTTGATTGAAATCGTTTTGCGGGATGTGTTATGCTATAAAAGCTGTCAAAAGGAAGATTTGTTATATTTGCAATCAGAGCTTTCGATGATTCTTCGGCTCTCGGAACAGCTGAATCAAGCCGCTCTCGGCAGACTTACAGAAGAAGTCAACCGGAGCATGGAACAGTTGGAGAGAAATCCGATTCGGGATCTCAGTATCGGGAATTTTCTGATTCTCTGGAGGCTGCTGGTTGTGAGACATTAGATAGAGAGGTTAGCTATGTCTGTGATTGTCGGGGTGCGTTTTCGCACCGCTGGGAAAGTCTATTTTTTTTCACCGGGAGGCTATATTTTTAAGCAGGGAGATCATGCCATCGTGGAAACCCAGAGAGGGATGGAGTATGGTCTGGTGACTATGGAGAATCAGGAGATGCCTGAGGAAAAGATCCTGCTTCCGATGAAAACCGTGATTCGCAGGGCGACAGAAGAGGATGATCTTCGCAATGCAGAAAATCGGGAAAAGGAAAAAGAAGCACTGAAGATCTGCCGAGAAAAGATCCGGGAGCACGGTCTGGAGATGAAGCTGATCGACACGGAATACACCTTTGACCGTACAAAGCTGCTGTTCTACTTTACCGCGGATGGAAGGGTGGACTTTCGGGCACTGGTCAAGGATCTTGCCGTGATTTTCCGGACAAGGATTGAGCTTCGGCAGATTGGGGTCAGAGATGAGACCAAGCTGCTCGGAGGTATCGGTATCTGCGGCCGAACCTTGTGCTGCCACAGCTATCTTTCGGATTTTGCTCCTGTATCCATCCGTATGGCGAAGGAACAGGGGCTGTCTCTGAACCCGACCAATATTTCCGGTGTCTGCGGCAGACTTATGTGCTGTCTCAAGAACGAAGAAGAGGTCTATGAGTTTCTGAATTCCAAGCTTCCGGCTGTCGGTGACTATGTCACCACGCAGGATGGGCTGAGAGGGGAAGTGAGCTCGGTCTCCGTTCTGAACCAGAAGGTGAAGGTTATTGTGAATCTGGAGGGCAGCGATGAAAAGGAGCTGCGGGAGTATCCGGTCAATGAATTGAAGTTCCGTCCGCGACGAAAGAAAGGGCAGGAAGGGAGCGGAACTGAGAGACGGAACCGCGGAAACCAGAATCAGAATGGTCAAAATAATGGAAAAAATAATCGCCGGAACAACAGGGAGCATCACCGGAACGGCAGAGTAACGAAGGAAGTGCCGGAAGAGGAGCTTACCCTTGTGAGAGTAGAAAGTCTTTCTGTTAGTATGGAGATGAACGACTGATATGGCGGAGCAAATCGATGATTTACAGCTTAGAGGTTATCGCATCATTCAGGACGAGATGGGATTTCGTTTTGGCTCAGATGCGGTTCTCCTTGCCAATTATGCGGCACCGCGTCTTCTGAAAAAGGATGTGGTGCTTGACTTATGTACAGGTTCCGGCATCGTGCCGCTTCTTCTTGCGGCAAAACAGAAGGCGGCGAAGATCTATGGACTGGAGATACAGCCGGAGGTGGCTGACAGGGCAGCCCGCTCTGTTTCTCTTAATCGTGAAGACGGTCATATTGAAATCCGTGAGGGTGATGTCAGAGAAATTGAGAACTTCTTTCCGGCAGAAAGCATGAATGCAGTCACGGTAAATCCGCCGTATATGAAAGCAGGGCTTCGCAGCCCGGACAGCGCAAAGGAAATCGCAAGACATGAGGTGCTCTGTACCTTTTCGGATGTGGTGCGGGCGGCGAGATATGTACTGAAAAGCTCCGGCCGTTTTTTTCTGGTACACAGAACGGAACGGCTCGCGGAGATCCTGCATTGTTTGGTGGAGGAAAGGCTGGAGCCGAAAAAGCTTCGCCTGATTTACCCCTTTCCCGGCGGAGAGGCGAATCTTTTTCTTCTGGAAGCAGTGAAATACGGAAATTCCGGGATGCGGGCGGAGCCGGCACTCTATATGTATGAGAGCGCTGCCGCAAGGGACAGAAACTACCATGAGAGCTTTCAGGAGCTTCTCTCCCTTGCCAATGCGGAGATGTAATCGGCTGTGTTATCTCATAAAACCTTGTGAATATCAGACATATCTTTTTAAGGATATTATCGAATTATGGGATCTATACAGGAATTTTGTTGCAGGGTAGACTCTGGAAAGAGACTTTCCCCCTGGGCTTATGCAAAAAGGAGCCTACAGAATCCCTGCCATAATTCATCAGAAATCCAGTTTAGGAGGAATCATGGAGTTACAGTTTGAAAAGCCCAGGGCGGAAGATTCTGAAAAGATCGCACCGTATTTTTCGATGAGACCTAATAAAACCTGCGACAGCGGCATGCTGGATACTTATCTCTGGGCAGATTATTACAAGACCAGGATCTGCATTGTCGAAGGAGAAGCGCTGCTTACGGTGATGCAGAACGATACGGAGTATTTTGCGGCACTCCCTTATTGTAAGGAGGAGGATCTGTCGAAGTATTTTCGGATCCTGGAAGAGTATTTCAATAAAGTTCTGAAGAAGCCGCTGAAGATTTATCTGGCGGATCAGGAGGGAGTGGAGTATTTGAAGCTGCGGGAAGACCCCTGCTACATTGTCAGGGAGGAAGAGGACTTCCGGGATTATCTCTACTCCGGAGAGGAGCTTCGAAATCTCCCGGGGAAGCGTTTTCATAAGAAAAAAAATCTTACGAATAAATTCAAGCGCGAATATGAAGGCAGATGGCAGTATCGCTCCATTGATTGTCAGGGGAAGACCCTGATCTGGGATTTTCTGGATCGCTGGTATGAAAAACGGAAGGATGAGGAAAGTGAGGGGGAGGAAAGCCTCATGTATGAGATCCGCGGGATCCATGAGGTACTGAACCATTGCAGTTCTATCGCGTTTAAAGCCGGCGGAATTTTTATCGACGGACAGCTGGAGGCTTTTTCCATGGGAGCCTATAATCCGAAAGAGAAGATGGCCTGTATTGATATCGAGAAGGGAAATCCGGAGATACCGGGCATCTATCAGATGATCAATCAGGAGTTCCTTCTTCATGAGTTTCCGGAGGCGGAGCTTGTGAACCGCGAGGATGATGTGGGAATTCCGGGGCTTCGCAGGGCGAAGGAAAGTTATAATCCTGTTGCCTATGAGCGGAAATTCATGCTGCTGCAGAAGGATTTTGTCGGATATGAAAAGGAACTGGCAGACCATTACGAGGCGGAGATTGAGCATTATGAAGAAAATGCTTCGAATCCTCAGGGGACATGAGGAAAAACGAAAGACGCGTCCCCTGTATGAAAGGATTTTTCCGGAGGACTCGAAGGAGTTTCTGGATTTCTATTATGAAAAAAGATGTCGGGATAATTTTATCGCAGCAGCGGAGCTGGATGGCAGCATTCACGCCATGGTGCACTGTAATCCCTACCGGATGAAGATTATGGGGAGGGAGACCAAGGCCTGCTACATCTATGCGGTAGCCACAGACCCCGCGTTTCGGAAGCAGGGTCTCATGAGGGAGCTTCTGGAGCTTTCTTTTCGGGAGATGAAGAAAGAGGGGATTCCCTTCAGCTATCTGATCCCGGTGGAGGAGGCGATTTATACCCCCTTTTCCTTTGTGACGGTCGGTAAACGGACAGAGAGACTTTCTGGTATATGGGATGACAGGACGAGCTTCGAATCCGCTCTGACAGAGGCAGAACTGGAAAGGATAGACGGGGAGCTTGTGAAGCACTTTGACCTCTACTGCGTGGAGGATCGGAATTATCTTGAGATTCAAAGCGGGGAAGCAAAAACCTCCGGGGAGGAAGGGCTTCCGGAGCATCCCTGTATCATGCTTCGAGTCATAGACCCGAAGAAGTGTGAGGAACTTTTTTTCCCTTCAGAGCAGGGGAAAGCATCGCTTCATGCGGATTCTCCGGAAACAGTCCCGCCGAAAACGGGACAGGAAGAGGAGAAAAGTCGGATTATTAAAACAGGAGAAAGGGTGAAATACTGGTTTCAGACCCATCGCATTTATTTACCGGAGGACATCTGATGGAACTGTATCCCGGAGATATCATTACCGTAAAGAAAAAACATCCCTGCGGGGAGAATCGCTGGGAGCTTCAGAGAGTCGGTGCCGACATCCGCATGTACTGCATGGGATGCCGGAGAGAGCTTTATCTGAAGCGGTCCAAGGTGGAAGCGATGATTCGGAAGGTGGAGCATCCGAGCTGAGACATCCTCCCATCTACAGGGGTTCCTTGGAATTTATAGTATGGTAACTGGGTTCTTAAAGGACCCGTCACATAAAAACAGCTTGCAAAATCAGAGCCGATTTGCTAGAGTATCGAACGTATGACTCATTCCTTGCTTTCACATTTTGTGGAGGCCAGAGACCAAAAGGAGGTAAAGCAAATGAACAAGTACGAATTATGCGTTGTTCTGAGTGCGAAGCTTGACGATGATCAGAGAGCCGAGACCATTGAAAAGATCAAGGGTTACATTACCCGCTACAATGGACAGGTTTCGGAGAACATCGAAGAGTGGGGAAAGAAGAGACTGGCTTACGAGATTCAGCACATGAAGGAAGCCTACTATTACTTCATTCCGTTCACTGGTGATGCTGATACACCAAATGAGCTGGAAAACCATGTTCGCATTATGGAGCCGGTCATTCGTTATCTGGTAGTTAAGCCGGATCCTGAAGTAGAAGCTCAGGCAAAGAAGGCCGTTTCAGCTGAAGCTGAAGTTGCTGAATAAGCAAGCGGAAAGCGAGAAAAACATGAACAGAGTTATCCTGATGGGTAGATTGACCAAAGATCCTGATATCCGATATTCCCAGGGTGAAAACAGTCTGGCGATTGCCCGCTATACTTTGGCGGTAGACCGCCGCGGCAGAAGAAACCAGAATGATGGACAGCCGACAGCCGACTTTATCCGCTGCGTTGCTTTCGGACAGAGAGCAGAGTTTGCGGAGAAGTATATGCACCAGGGCATGCGTATGCTCGTTTCAGGAAGCATCCAGACCGGAAGCTACCAGAATAAAGAGGGACAGACCGTTTATACCACGGACATTATTGTAGATGATCAGGAATTCGCGGATAGCAAGGGGCAGGGAAGCAGTTCCAACAACAGCTTCCGCAGCTCCGGTTTCTCCGGCAGCTCTTCAAATGCCGGCAGCAGCTCTATCGGCGATGGTTTTATGAATATACCTGATGGGGTAGAAGATGAGGGACTTCCTTTCAACTAAACCCTAGTTTTCAAGGAACTCCTCAGCATGACTGCTCATCTCTCTGTATGGGGAGAAGGTGGAAGTAAACCATGAAGGAGGAAAAGACCATGGCATTTCAGAAGTCAGATAGAAGTGGCTCTGGCAGACCCAGAAGAGCCGGCGGTTTTCGCAGCAGAAGAAAAGTTTGCGTCTTCTGCAGTGAGAAGGCAAAGCCAATTGATTTTAAAGATGTAGCGACACTGAGAAAGTATATCTCCGAAAGAGGAAAGATCCTTCCGAGAAGAATTACCGGTACCTGTGCACTTCATCAGAGAGCAATTACCACTGCAATCAAGCGTGCAAGACATCTCGCATTGCTTCCGTACCAGGTAGATTAAGGAAATATTGGGTTAAACCGTGCTTCCAGAATAAAAGAGCGCCGCGGCTGCGGTGCTCTTTTTGCATCACTACCAGAAGCTGTCGGATCATGATATAATAAATATTTAGTAGCCAAATATACCCTCATCTTTATCCATATTTTTATTCCGGGAAAGAGGCTTGCATGAATCAAATCAACCCCCCGCATGGGTTTCTGGACATATATCTGAGATGGCCCCTTTATCTCACGCCGCTGTGGATTGTCGGGACTGTGGTCATTTTCATGATTTCTCCGAAGGCAGGAATCATTTCTATGTTCTTTACAGCTGTCTTTGTCCTTATGGCAGGCTATCTTTATACGACAAGAAAAAAGCGGCTTCTGGCAGCGCTTTTCGACTATACGAGCGACAGTGCACAGATGCAGAGTGAGCTTCTGCGGGAGATGCCGAGTGCCTACTGTCTTGTGGATGCGGACGGAGATATCCTCTGGAGAAACCGGGCATTTTTGGAGATTCAGCGGATGGATGTGAGTCAGAGCACCACATTGCTGACGATGTTTCCGAATGTCAAAAAGGAAATGCTTCAGGATGAGTCTGCGGTTCTTGAGATTCATTCGGAGTTTGCTGACAGAAAATACTGTCTTGACCTCCTGAGGACCAGCATTTCCCGGGAAACTAAGGCTAGGACAGAGACAGCAAAAAATATTCTTTCGCTGCTTTCGGAGGACACCAAGGTGACGGCGGTCTATCTTAGGGACGAGACAGAGGAGCTTGCTCTGAAGAAGGATCTCGAGGATGAACACAGCGTTCTGGGCCTTATCTACATCGACAATTATGAAGAGGTACTGGAACAGATTGAGGAAGTCAGACAGTCTCTTCTGGTTGCTTTGGTAGATCGAAAGATCAACCGATACATCTCCTCCTTTCACGGTATGACCAAAAAGCTGGAGAAGGACAGGTATTTTTTCCTCTTAAAGCAGAGAGATCTTATCAAGCTGCTGGAGGATCGGTTCTCAATTCTGGATGAGGTTCGTCAGGTGAACATCGGAAACGAACTGTCGGTAACCTTGAGCATCGGTCTCGGCTATGGCGCAAGAGAGTTTTCACAGAATTATGATTACGCGCGGACCTCCATTGATATGGCGCTGGGACGCGGCGGCGATCAGGCAGTGGTAAAGTCGCAGGAAAACCTTAATTATTTCGGCGGAAAATCCAAGAGCACCGAAAAGACTACGAGGGTTAAGGCGAGAGTCAAGGCACAGGCGTTTCAGGAGCTTCTGGAAAACAAGGAAACGGTTCTTATCATGGGGCATACCAATGCCGACATGGATTGCCTCGGTTCCTCTGTGGGAGTATATCGCATGGCGAGCAGCCTGGGGAAGAAAGCCCATATTGTTCAGACCAAAGTGACATCGACGATCCTTCCCCTGAAGGATCGTTTTCAGACGAGTGAGGAATATCCGAAGGACATGTTCATTACCGGACCGGAAGCCAGGGATAAGATGGACGGAAATACTGTCCTTGTCATTGTGGATACCAACCGACCGTCAATCCTGGATGAGCCGGAACTCCTGAGGATGAG
This sequence comes from uncultured Oribacterium sp., assembly GCA_963545355.1. Taxonomy (GTDB): domain Bacteria; phylum Bacillota; class Clostridia; order Lachnospirales; family Lachnospiraceae; genus Oribacterium. Next base: position 10,726 of record CAUUIW010000017.1, read on the forward strand.
CCAGACGACAGTTGTCTTTGACCATCATCGACAGGCGGCAGAACAGGTAGAGGGAGCGGCTCTCAGCTACTGTGAACCCTTTGCCTCCTCAGCGTCGGAGATGATCGCGGAAATGATGCAATATTTTATGGACGGCATCAAGGCACGACCGTTGGAGGCGGATTGCCTCTACGGCGGTCTTGTCATCGATACCCAGGAGTTTACCAATCAGACGGGCGTCAGGACCTTTGAGGCAGCGGCTTATCTGAGAAGATGCGGTGCGGATATCGTGAGAATCCGGAAAACCTTCCGGGAAAATTTTTCCGATTATCAGGCGAAGGCTCTTGCGATTTCCAGTGCAGAGGTGTATCGCAACGCCTTTGCATTTGCCAGAGTTTCCGCGAGGGGAAGTGCCAGTGCGACCGTTCTCGCGGCACAGACCGCCAATGAGCTTCTGGATATCCGCGGCATCAAGGCGAGCATCGCCTTGACAGAGGTTCAGGATATCATTTATATTTCTGCGAGATCCATTGACGAAATGAATGTACAGGTTCTGATGGAGAAGCTTGGCGGCGGGGGGCACAGAACCATTGCCGGTGCTCAGCTCAGGGAGAGTAATATGGAAGAGGCGATTGCCACGATTAAGACGGCGATTGACCAGATGATTTCGGAAGGAGAGGTAGCATCATGAAGGTGATTTTATTAAAGGATGTCAAGTCCCTCGGCAAGAAGGGGGATATTGTAGAGGTCAGCGAGGGATACGGAAGAAACTTTATTATTCCCTCAAAGACAGGAGCATTGGCCGATGCCAGAAACTTAAACACGCTGAAACTTCAGAGAGCCAATGAAGAAAAAATCGCAGAGGAAAAGCTGGCGGAGGCGCAGCTATTGAAGGCACAGATCGAGAAGGTGAAGCTGGTGCTCTATATGAAGGCGGGAAAGGACGGCAGAGCCTTTGGATCCATTTCCACCAAAGAGGTGCATGAGGAGCTGAAGAAAAAGTATGCTCTCGATATTGACAAGAAAAAGATGGAGCTGGATGTTCCGATGAAGAATTTCGGCGGATATGATATCAATGTGAAGCTTCATAAGGATGTGACAGCGGTTCTTCATGTCAGCGTACAGGAGCAGCAGTAGATAGAAGGAGAGCTCTCCATGGCAGAGTATGATGAAAATATCGTTTCCCGGACAATACCCCATGCCAATGATGCCGAGCAGAATGTCATCGGCGCCATGCTCCGGGACAACAATGCCGTAGCTGTTGCGACAGAGATGCTGACAGAGGATGATTTTTACAGCAAGCAGTACAGTATCCTTTTTGGCACCATGAGAGAGCTTTTTAACAAAGGAAAGCCTGTAGATCTCGTGACGACACAGGCAAAGCTTCAGCAGCTGAAGTCCGTTCCGGCAGAGATGACAGAGATACGTTTTCTTCGGGATACCATGAGCTCTGTCGTTACGACAGCCAATGTCGAGCAGTATTGCCGGATTGTGAAGGATAAGTCTACGCTTCGTTCCCTTATCCGTGCCAGCGAGGAAGTCGCACAGATGGCGTTTGACGGTAATGATGAGGTGGAGGATATTCTGGCGAGCTCTGAGAAGAAGATGTTCGATGTTTTCCAGCAGCAGAACAACAGAGAATTTGTTCCGATTGAAGAGATCACCATGAATGTGATCCGAAACATCGAGAGAGCTTCACGGAATTCGGAGCCGATCACCGGGATTCCCTCCGGCTTTACCGATCTCGACTATAAGACAGCCGGGTTCCAGAAGTCGGATCTTGTACTGATTGCCGCCCGCCCTTCCATGGGAAAGACAGCATTCGTTTTAAATATTTTGGATTATGTCGGGGTAAAGAAGGGACTTCCCTGCCTGGTATTCTCCCTCGAGATGTCCAAAGAACAGCTGGTTCAGCGTGTGCTTTCCATGGAATCTCTGGTGGATGCGGATCAAATGCGGAAGGGCAGCATGTCCTCCGAAAACTGGGACGAAGCACTGAATGGTGCAGATCGTATTTCGAGAGCCAATATCGTGATCGACGATACACCGGCGATTTCCGTCTCACAGCTTCGGAGCAAGTGCCGCAAGGTCAAGCTGGAGAGAGGACTTTCTCTGATTATGATTGACTATCTTCAGCTGATGACGGGCTCCTCCAGGGGCAATGATAACAGGCAGCAGGAAATTTCTGAAATTTCCAGATCCCTGAAAGCGATTGCACGAGAGACGGAGTGCCCGGTGCTGGCACTTTCCCAGCTGTCCCGTGCAGTGGAGCAGAGACCGGATCACAGACCTATGCTTTCTGACCTCCGAGAGTCCGGTGCGATAGAGCAGGATGCGGATGTGGTGATGTTTCTGTATCGTGATGACTATTATCACCCGGATACGGAGCGTCCCGGTGTTGCCGAGGTCATCATTGCCAAGCAGAGAAACGGTCCCATCGGCACCATTGAGCTTCTGTGGCAGGCACAATACACGAGATTCGTGAATAAGGGATAAGACTCAGCGTTTTTTTCACAGCTAACAGCTTCTCTTTTGGAACAGTTTTATGATATGGTAATCATAAGATTAACATTTTATAAAATAAATTTTGATTTGTTTGCAAATCCCGCCTATTCAGGGTATGATTTAGACTCGACAGAAAGGAGAGAGGAGATGAAGATTGAAAAAATTGATGACAATTCCATCAAGTGCACTTTAACCAGTTTGGATCTCTCTTCCCGAAATCTGAATCTGCGGGACATGACCTACGGTTCCAAAGGCGCAAAGATGCTGTTTCAGGAAATGATGCAGAAGGCGCAGGATGAGGTGGGCTTCAGCTCAGACAACACCCCGCTCATGATTGAGGCGATTCCACTGCAGGGAGGCGCGATTCAACTTATTATCAGTAAGATTGACGATCCCGAGGAGCTGGATACCAGATTCTCAAAGTTCTCTCAGAATATCACCCCGCAGCAGGGATTTTTATCTCAGCTGGTAAGTCAGATTCTGGAGGGAGCCCAGGAGATGATGAAGACCAGTGATAAAAATACAGAAGCAGAGAATACGGAGCAGCAGGAGGAAAGGGGAAGCGAGAATACGGGGGAGACAGAGGATCATATCCGTATCTTCCGTTTTTATGATCTCGATCAGCTGATTGCCGCATCTCAGGCAGTTGCTTCCGTTTATCATGGAGATAATGTACTTTACAAGGACAGCAGGAAAAATCGCTTCTATCTTTGCCTTATGCAGGAAAATGACAGAGAAAGCCTGCTGAGAGCTGCCAATATCCTGGCGGAATATGGAGACAAGATCATCGGCGATGAGACAAATATCGCATATTTCCGGGAGCATTTTGAATGTATGATTCCGGAAAAGGCAGTACAGAAGCTGAGTAAGATCTGACGAGCCTGAAGGCTGTTTCCACAGAGGTTTTCTCTGAGGGATCCCGGGGTCGCATAGGAGAAGGAGATTACTATGGAAGAAATAGTAAATAAGAATATGAAAATCGGAGACATTCTACAGATTAATGAGCTGATTGCTCCATTTCTGATGCAGAATGGTATGGGTTGTGTCTACTGCCCTTCCTCTCAGTCGGAGTCTCTGGAGGAGGCCTGTATGGTACATGGAATTGATGCAGACGCCTTGGCAGAAGACCTCAATGATGTGATCCGCGAATATATGGAGGCATCGCGGGGAAATGCATAAGAGCAGGAAATACCGATAAGATCAATAGTTCGGTATCTTCTGCAGGAGGAAGGCATCAGCCGGTTGTTTTTGTATAATATCGTGTAAATCTGCTCAGGGAAACACCAATACAGTGTTTTCCTGAGTATTTTTGCTTAGAGACCGATTTCGGGAATTAGAGGTATGGGAAAGAGCTTTCTTCTCAGAGGATTCTTTTTCGCGTGCAGTCCGGAACCACCCAAATCCGTTCGGCAGCGGAAAGGATACTGTCGGAAGAAAGGCTCGGCATCCGGAAAGCGCTTGCGATAGATAGGGAAATCATCCATAATAAGCAGGGAATTGTCACGGAAGACAGCATCATTTGGAGGAAAGCATGGCAAAAGAATTGGTCGTGGTTATGGACTTCGGCGGTCAGTACAACCAGTTGATCGCACGGCGTGTCCGGGACTGTGGCGTTTACGCGGAGGTATATCCGTCTACACTGGATCTAGAAAAACTGGTGGCAATGCAGCCTAAAGGCATTATATTCACCGGTGGACCCCAGTCGGTGTATCGGAAGGACAGCCAGCATATTGATCCGAAAATTTTCACTCTCGGCATCCCCATTCTTGGTTTTTGCTACGGAGCACAGCTTATCGCGTATATGCTTGGTGGCAAGGTAGAGACAGCTCCTGTCAGTGAATATGGGAAAACAGAGACCTACCGTGACGGAGACAGTGTAATTCTTGAGGGAGTGTGTGACGCGACACAGGTGTGGATGAGTCATACAGACTATATCTCCGAGATCCCCGAGGGATTCCATATCACAGCATATACAGCGCACTGTCCGGTGGCCGCTATGGAAAATGCAGAAAAGCAGATTTATGCGACACAGTTCCATCCGGAGGTGCAGCATACTGCCGAAGGACAAAAGATGATCCGTAACTTTCTCTATCAGGTATGCCGCTGTACCGGTGACTGGAAGATGGAGAGTTTTGTAGAGGAGCAGATCCGGGCGATTCGTGAAAAAGTCGGAAAAGGAAGAGTGCTTCTTGCGCTCTCCGGCGGGGTGGATTCTTCTGTTGCAGCCACACTGATGGCAAAAGCGATCGGAAAACAGCTTTATTGTGTTTTTGTGGATCACGGTCTGCTTCGTAAAAATGAGGGAGATGGGGTAGAGGCAATCTTCGGACCGAAAGGGCAGTATGATCTTAATTTCCTTCGTATTAATGCGGGAGCAGAGTATTTTGAAAAGCTGCGGGGGATTGAGGAGCCGGAGCAGAAGCGTAAGATCATCGGAGAACAGTTTATCCGTGTTTTTGAGCGTGCTGCGAAGGGAATCGGTGCGGTAGACTTCCTTTGCCAGGGCACCATCTATGCGGATGTTGTGGAGTCCGGACTTGGCAGGGGCGCTGTTATCAAGTCTCATCACAATGTGGGTGGACTTCCAAGGAACATTGAGTTCAAAGAGATCATCGAGCCGCTTCGCCTGCTGTTTAAGGATGAGGTCCGTCGTGTCGGACTGCAGCTGGGACTCCCGGAGTATCTTGTCTATCGTCAGCCTTTCCCTGGTCCGGGACTTGGTGTCCGTATCATCGGGGAGGTTACAGAGGAGAAGGTATGTATCGTGCAGGATGCCGATGCAATCTATCGTGAGGAAATCCATAAGGCAGGACTCGATCGTAAGATCAGTCAGTATTTTGCTGCTCTCACAAATATGCGTTCTGTAGGCGTCATGGGGGATTTCCGAACTTATGACTATGCCGTAGCGCTCCGTGCTGTCGAAACTGATGATTTCATGACCGCAGAAGTTACGGAAATTCCCTTCTCCGTCCTCCAGACTGTCATGAACCGCATCGTCAATGAGGTTAAGGGAGTCAATCGCGTACTTTATGATCTTACCAGCAAGCCGCCGGGGACGATTGAGCTCGAGTGACAGAAGCAAATATGTTTCTGTTGTATAACAGTTGAAAACAGTGAATTTTAGCGATTAAATGGTGTAAAACACTCTTGAGTGATACTATTTTGATACTAAAAAGTTGAAATAGTATGTTCAAAAGGGAGTTGTTGAATTTAGGTGAATTCTTTAAAGCCTTCCATCATTTTGGTGGGAGGCTTTTGTGGAAATAGTGGGTGACGAATTAGAAAATTAGAATTTGTTATTGCATATGGAAGTTATGAGTGGTATCCTTTACTTAATATATTATGAAAGAGGGGGTGTTCAATTATGAAGAATAGAAAAGTCAATTTTAAATCTGAATATCTTTTGAATACCTCGGTTATTCTGAATTGAGAAGTAGTTTGCCGTGGTTTTATAAGCCACGGCACTTTTTTTATCTTTGGTTATTCATAGATATTCATACAAGACCATTTTTAAATTATTAAAAGAGTTTATGGAGGAATTTATGATTAATCTTAGAAAAATTACAGAAGAAAACTTTATTGATGCATTTAATCTGAAATTGGGGAATGGACAGGAAAAATATGTTTCCAATCCAATCCGTAGTTTAGCCCAAGCCTATGTTTACCGTGAACAGTGTCAGCCTTTTGGAATATATGATGAAGACAAAATGGTTGGTTACGTTATGGTCATATATGATTACGATATTCCAGAATATGATATTTGGCATATGATGATTGATTATTCCAATCAGGGAAAAGGATACGGAAGAGTCGCACTTGAACAAATAATCGCTTATATTAGAGAGAAGCCCTTTGGTGATTCAAACAAAATTACACTTACTTGCAATAAGGATAACAAAGGTGCTTTGAAACTATACCATAATGTTGGATTTGCAGAAACAGGTGCGGAAGACGAGGATGAAATTGAGCTTTCTATGGTATTACAGCAATAAATTCAAGTTCGTCTAAATCATCGAATAGTGTAAAAACAAAGCACATAACTTTAAGATTATAAATCTTTTAGCTATGTGCTTTTTCTGTGCTTATTTTATATCCAGTGGAACCTTTGCTCTGATACCACTTTTATAGAACTTGACATTGCTTTCCTCAAAGGGAACATAATCTTTTTTCAGGCTTTCCGGATAGTTCGCTTTCCAATCTTCCAATGCTTCTTTTGTAATTTCATTATTCTCATATTTTTCCTTCATTTTTTGCCATTGTTCAAGCATACCTCTAATTCTCAGAATGGCTTCACTACCAAAATAGATACCTGTGGTAGTATATTCAGGATCTTCATCATTTACTATAACAGGTCTTATATTCACTTCAATACTGTCATCAAGCTTAAATAAAAATCGCATTAAGTCATGTTCCGTATATGGATAGACGGGTTCTTTCAGATAATCTTTATTTACATGGAGTGCAGCGGAAATATTTTCTAAGATATCCTCTTTAGGAGTACGAATATCAAGCTCATATTGTCTGATTCTGACATCATCTAAATGTGTTCTGTCTCCTAATGCCTTTTGAGTAATTCTCCGTAATTCACGGAACTTTTTAATTATTTTACCCAAACTCAATTTTAACACCTCCTTAGGAACAAATTTGTTTCTTTTTTAATAATATAATCGAAAACAGAAAAAAATACAATAGAAAAATAAAAATTAGAAAAAAGTATTGACAGAAACAAAAAAGCTACTTATAATCTAAAATATAAACAGAAACAAATAAGTTTCTTAAAAAGAAAGGAGGAAAGTACGATGGAGAAATTATTTCTTACTTCAAATGAAGTTGCCGATTTATTAAATGTATCGCAGCAACAAGCCTATAAAATTATCCGAGATATGAATAAGCAGCTTGCTGAACACGGCTTTCTTGTCCTTAGGGGAAGAATCAATAAGAAATATTTTATGGAACAAATCTACAAAGCAAAGGAGGGAGACTAATGCCTGCATATAAGGACGAAAAAAGCGGGAAATGGTTCGCTTCATTCTATTACAAGGATTGGGACGGACAGAGCAGAAAGAAGCTGAAAAGAGGTTTTGAAACGAAGAAGGAGGCAATTACTTATGAGAGAAATTTCACGGTAAAGATGTCCGGTTCACTCAATATGCTCTTTGAAGATTATTTTGAACTCTATAAGGCTGATGTCATAGGAACAATAAGGCTAAATACTTGGATGACAAAAGAACATATGATAAGGACAAAGATTTTACCGTTTTTCAGCGGTATGAAAATGAGTGAAATTAAGCCGATTGTAGTAAAGAAATGGCATAACGTACTCTTAAACATTGAAAATGCGGAAGGAGAAGCCTATAAGCCGACCTATCTTAAATCCATTCACGCACAGCTTAGTTGTATGTTCAATCATGCAGTTAAGTATTACGGATTGAAACAGAACCCTTGTAAAGTAACAGGGAGAATAGGGAAACAAAAGAGTGATGAGGAAGTCGAATTTTGGACAAAAGAGGAGTATTTACAGTTTATTGAAGCTGTTAAAGATAAGGATATTTCATTTTATGCTTTTGAAATTCTTTATTGGACAGGGATTCGTTTAGGAGAACTCAGAGCATTGACAAAAGGGGATTTTGACTTTGATAAAAAGACAATGCGAATCTGTAAATCAGCACAGAGAATTAACGGAGAAGAAGTTATAACAGACCCGAAAACCCCTAAAAGCAAGAGAACAATAATGCTTCCTGATTTCTTAATCAGAGAGCTTCAGGATTACTTCCTTAAAATCGAATACTTTTCAGAGAATGAGCAGATTTTCCCTAAATGTAAAACCTATTTCAATAAGGAAATGGAGCGAGGAATTAAAAAGTCGAAAGTTAAGAAAATCAAGCTTCATGCACTGAGGCACAGCCATATATCGCTGCTCATAGAAATGGGATTTACACCTGTTGATATTGCAGCAAGAACAGGACATGAGAGCATAAAGGTGTTGATGGATTATAGCCATATGTTCCCAAATAAACAGGTGGACATGGCTGATAAATTGGACAAGGAGGGCGAATACAGTGAAAGCACCGAAATTTCCAAGCTATGATGAGGCGGTTAATCGTAAAAAGAAAAAGCCACAAAACTTTCTGAGTAAAGAAGAATGGCAAGCTTTGGAAGAGGAAAGAAAACAAAAGGAACGAGACAAAGGTAAGAGATTTGCTAATCACAGGAAAAAGGATGTAACCATAGCATTCAGAACAAATCAAAAAGATAGAGAGCTAATTTTCAAAAAGATTGCTATGTCCGGACTTAGCAGACAGGATTATATGACCAATGCAATCCTTAATGCTCCGGTAAAGATATTTGCTACAAGAAATGTCATAGACAGTTGTAAAAGTGAGCTACAGGAAATTTTATCAGAACTGAAACGAGTGAAGGAATATGGAGAACTGGACGCTGATTATAGACATGAACTTAGAATGATTGTTGAAATAATAGAAGCGGCGATGCAAGAAAAAAGCCTTTAGCCATAAGACCAAAGGCAAGATGAAAGTACAATTTGGTATTTCATCCCTGACAAGATCATTTTATCAGGTTGTACTTACATCAGCAATAAAAAGACAGGAGGTTACGATGATAAAAAAGGAAAAATATATTAGCAATATTCCACAGGAATTAAAAGAAAGAAGTCAATGGTTATGGTTCAAGATTTACCATAACAAAGATAAATATGGGAACATCAAGACTGTGAAAATCCCAATAAGTCCTATTACCTTTGAATCAAATGAATGGAATAAAAAAGAGAATTGGGCAGACTTTGCAACTGCCTTAAAGAATTTAGAAAAAAGTGGTTGCGACGGATTGTCCTTTGTTTTATCTGAAGATGATCCTTTTGTTTGTATCGACTTGGATGATGTTGAGGAAACAGTACTTAAAATGTTTCAGGTTGACTTTAGGGATACCTATAAAGAAATATCACAGTCAGGAAAAGGCGTACACATTTTTGTTCGAGGGAAAATTGAAAAGAACTTTAATAACCAAATTGAAAAAGTGGAGATGTATCAAGAAAACAGGTGCATTGCGATGACTGGTAATATCTATAAGCTTAATGATTTAATGATTTTGTTGCAGAAAAAGTTCTCTTGAAACAAAAGGAGTTGGATAAATACTACAAGCTATTTTCCCCAAAAAAAAGTGTTAGAGAAATTATTAGAAAGTATCAGGAAGCAGCTGAATGTGTTCCTGACAGTAATACGGTTATAGAAACGATGTGCAGGTATAACGCAAGGGCAAGAGCATTGTTTGAAGGCTCATACACCAGCGGAGATGCCAGTAAAGATGACTTTTCATTGCTTCTTTTTCTAAACAGTTTTACTCACGGAAATGCAGAAATGATGAAAGAATTATTTTTGAAATCTGCACTTAATCGCATAGGCGATCGAAGCAAAAGAAGAACGGGAAAAGGATATCTAAAATACTTGGAAGACAGTATTTCAAAAGCGATACAGGGAGGAAATAAACGCTATTGGGATTACAACTATCACAGAAATAAAGGAGGGTATTCTCTTGAATAATTGGCTTAAATTTGATGATGTGGAGTTTAACGATTATTTGAATCGTGAGCTTGAAATCACAGATAAAGGACAAGTCAAAAGTACAGCAACCAATCTAATTACTGTGTTAGTTAATCCCTCTTTTTGCAAAGAACAATCCATTATATCAGGGAATATATTCTTCGATTCATGCAGCAAGACGATTCAATTTTTTGGGAAGCTAAAAGGAGAAAATCATTCTGAATTGGAGATAAGAAAATGGAATGACCATATGACTAATGTTCTTGGAGTTGAAATCGAAAGAGAATTCGGAATCAAATATGCTAAAAATAGAATGGAAGATGCCATTACCTTTGTTGCACATAAGAGAACCGTTAATTTGCCGGCTATGTATATGAAATCATTAAGTTATGACGGAAAAGAATATATTAAAAAGCTTCTACCAAAATATCTTGGAGCAGATGACACGCTATTAAATTCTTGGATTATGAAGCATGTTTTAGTCGGTATGGTAAAGAGAGTTTTTAATCCCGGTTGTAAGTTTGATGAGCTGATGGTTCTCACGGGAATTCAAGGTGTGGGTAAGACTTCTTTCATAGAAAAACTTGCATTACTTCCTGAGTGGTACTGTTCCTTAAACAATATCAAAGGTAAGGATGCAGTCAGTAATCTTGTCGGGAAAGTTGTAATAGAGCTTGAAGAATTTGTTGCTCTTAGAAATGCAAAAAGTGCCGATGAAGCGAAGCTGTTTATATCGGCAAGGACAAGCACAGTAAGACTTCCATATGAACGGTTTTCAACAGATGTAAAACGAACCTGCATATTGATTGCGACTACAAATGATGCAACTTTTTTAGGGGACTTTTCCGGAGAAAGACGATATCTACCTGTAAAAGTGAATAGCGAAAATATTGAATTACCAATCATGTATGATGTAGAAAAATTTC
>CAUUIW010000018.1:0-20834 GCA_963545355.1 uncultured Oribacterium sp.
TACACAGCAGATGACGGGAGTATATTGATCAACAGAAGCGGCACACTTCTGGTACGATAGGAGAATCCCCATGTTTGAGAAGCTTTACAAAGAAATCAAGTACCCCTCTACACGAAGAAAAATCTGTCCTATAAAATCTTCCAAGCTGCACGGCGGGGAGAGCGGACGTATTTTTTCATGACATATTTTTTCTTTCTTATGGCATTTTTCTATAAACAGAACGGAGAAACGATATCTGCCGGATCAATCATAGAAACAACTGTTTTTTTTTGCTTTTGGTACGGGAGTATTACCGTCGTTTTATATCTGATCAATATCCTCTTCCGTAAAAAGCTCTAGGAACGATACCGTTCTGCATGGGGCTGCCGCACTAAATCAGATTCACACAAAGGATTATCGATGAAAGCGATCATCGTCTACAATATCCCTTGCAAGATCAGCTTAGTGCGACAGCCCCTTTTTATCTCACTGCCCTCCCGGCGAGAATCCCGCAGCCAAAGGCAAAGTGCAGATTATAGCCGCCGCAGATGCCGTCCACATCTAAAAGCTCTCCAACCGCATAAAGCCCGGGAATCCCCTGAATCTCCATCGTCTCCGCGCTGACAGCTCTCGTATCCAGCCCTCCAGCGCAGCACTGCGCCCTGGTAAAATCATTAGCAGCAGTGATATGGAGCGGATAATGGCGAAGCCGCTGCACCAGTCTCTCCAGCTCCTCCTCTGTCAGCACTCCGACAGGCTTCTCCGAAAAAAGCCGGCAGTCCCGGAGCACGACCTCGGAAAGCCTCCTGTGAAAGAAGGACAGGAGAAAATCCTTCTGCCTCTCCTCTTTCAGATGCTCTTTTCGTTTTCGAAAAGCGGTTCTGCTTTCTTCCTCGCTCTCTCCCGGCAAAAAATCAAGCTCTACCCTGACTTCCGGCGTCTTTAACAACTGATAGGAGATGTACCGGCTCACCTGAAAGACAGGAATCCCGGAGACCCCGTAGTCGGTCAGCTGCAATTCTCCTGTATCCTCCGATAAAAGCTGATTTTCAGACCATACAGAGATTTTCCCCTCCGTTCTCACCCCTGCCCAGTATCTGCAGATTCTTTCCTTCGCTCTCACCCCGGTCAGTGCCGGTACTACCGGCACCATCGGGAGCTTCAGTTTCTTCAGAAAGACATAGGAGTCTCCCTCCGAGCCGCTCTGCGGCATCGCCCTGGAACCAGAGGCAAGAATCAGATTTCTGGTATAGAATGCCCCGGCGGAGCTCTCCACCAGAAATCTCGCACTTTCCGGTGCCGCAGGCTCTCTGTCCCCCCTTAACCCCCTCTGCTCCTCCGGATTTCCGTGGTCCTTCCTTTTCCCTCTCTCTTTCCCCCCCCCGAATGTATCGCCGCTGCCCTTCCCCGCATCTCCCATACGGTGAAGCCGCTCTGCCCGGCAGTTCAGCTTTATCTCCACGGAACACCGCTTCAGTTTCCGACAAAGCGCCTCCGTAAATGCCTGCGCTTCTTCGGATCTCGGATAGACGTAGGAGCCCCGGTACCTGGGTTCAATTCCAAACTCCCGAAAATAGGACAGGGCATCCTCCGCGGAAAAGCAGGACAGAACCGCTTCGATAAAGGCAGGGTTCTCTCCCCGATATCTGCTGCTGTCCATCTCGAGATTCGTATAGTTGCACTTTCCGTTTCCTGTCTGAGACAGTTTTTTCCCGGGCTTTGCATTTTTTTCAAGAAGGAGGACATCCAGTCCCCTCCTCCCCGCTTCACAGGCAGCAAGGAGTCCTGCGGCTCCTCCGCCGATCACAATCACATCCCGGACAGCATCTCTTCTCATCACAGTTCTCCCGCAAAATCCCTTCCCTCTGTTTTTCCGTACATCCTCTTCCGTCGGGCTTCCCTCTTTCTTTCCGCCTTCTCTCTTTATTCCTCTGAATAAAGAGAGATCTGCCTTCCTCTGCATTGGTTCAGTCCCTCCGCAGACCTTCGTCCGGAGTGTCAGCCGCTCTCCGCAGGGCATCCTCAGCGCAAAAATCTCTTGATTCTGCCGCCCATCGGCATCCGGTCCAGATCCTCTCTGGTAAAGGTGCGGAATAAAAGCAGAAAGAAGAAGTACACCAGAATCGCGGCAGTGATACTCGGAAGCGTCACCAGAAGAGCTGTTGTCCGGGTCATTTTCATCCCCTCCGGAATCAGGCTTCGGCTGAGAAATCTGCATACCCCGTAGGCAGCCCCGCCCATCAGCAGTCCCGAGAGAAGAGGCTTCAGATAGCTTGTCACAAAATTCTGTTTCACCCGAATCCGACGCCGGATTGCGATTTCGTTGAGTATACACATGGAAAGGCCGAACACGGCATTGGCAATGACAATCCCGGCGACCTGCAGACCCGCATAGAGCAGTCCGAACACGGCAGCGACATGAATCAGGAGAGACAGCAGTGCATTCCGAAGGGGAATGTTCAGATACCCGAGACCCTGAAGGGTCGCATTGGTAATCGTGGAAATCGAGAAAAACAGCACCGCAATCGCACCAGCGCGGGTCACATGGATGAGCATATCTACCGATTTTCCCGGGAACAGCAGGGTACAGATCGGTGTCGCGAGAGTGATAAGTCCGATCGTGGACGGGATTGCCAGCAGCAGAATAAAGCGCATACTGTAACGTATCTTTTCCTTTGTCTGCCTTCTCCTGCCCTCTGCCACCGTTTTGGACAGACTCGGAATCAGAGAGGTCGCGATGGAATTGGCAAGAGCTACCGGTATATTGAAGAGGATACGGTATTCCCCGAACACCCCCCATTGATAGACGATGCTCTCTCCCTTTCCAGTTCTTGTCATCAGCAGCCCGAAGAGATAGTCGTCCAGCACTGTCGAGATATTGTAGACCGTACTGGAAACCAGAATCGGAATCATCGTGGAGAGCAGAAGCCCTGCAATCACGGAATAGTCCGTCGTACTATGCTCGTCGTGGCGCACCATACGGTCAAAGCCTCTTTTCTGCCCATGGTAGAGCAGCAGAAAGAACAAAAGTGCGGAAAGCGCCCCGAAGCCGGTACCGATGGTTCCCCCCGCGGCGCCGAAGGCATAGCTGTACTCCTTTTCGTTATAGATCAGATTGGCAAGCTCCCCTCTCCGATACAGAAGCAGCGCCATGATGAGTGAGATAAGGGCATTGACAATCTGCTCGAGAATCTGAGAAAGCGCCGTCGGGATCATATTGCCGCTTCCCTGAAAATATCCGCGGAGAATACCGAGATATGCCATGGCCCAGATGGTCGGTGCCAGAGCCTGCAGAGCAAAGCTCGCATAGGGCTTATGAAGAGCCGCTGCGAGGGCATCCGCACCGAAGTAAAGCAGGGAAAACATGACAAAACCGATCAGACTCGCGTAAATAAAGGCCACCCGCATGACCCTGTCGATGTCCCTATAGCGTCCTCTCGCAAGCTTCTCCGACATGATCTTGGAAATGGAGGTCGGGAGACTGTAGCTCGAGAGAATCAGAAGAATCGAGTAGATGGAAAAGGCACTGGTATAGTAGCCGTTTCCCTCTGTACCGATAATGGCGGTCAGCGGTACGCGATAGAGCATGCCGATGACACGCACAAGAATCCCGGCGACTGCCAGCAGCGATCCCTGTACGATGAAATTGCTCTTCTGTGAACGCCTCCTACGAGCCGCCCCGGGGGCTCTTTCCCTGCCCTGTCTTTTCCGTCCTGTTCCTGTCATCTCACGATTCCCTTACTCTCCAAAATCCGACGCTGTCTCTCCTCCATGCGGAGGCGCTCCGCCTCCTCCATATGATCGTAGCCAAAGAGATGCAGCATCGAGTGAACGGTCAGAAAGGCAAGCTCCCGAAGCTCGGAATGCCCGTACTCCCTCGCCTGCGACCGGATTCTGTCCTCATTCAGCACGATATCCCCGAGCATCAGCTCTCCGGTGTCCGGATTGAAGCACTCACTCTGCTCCTCTTCCACATGGGAAAAATCCGACGGCGTCTCGTAATTCAGCATCGGAAAGGAGAGCACATCCGTCGGACTGTCAATGTTCCGCATCTCCCGGTTAATCTCCCGAATCCCCGCATCATCCGTCAGGAGAACGGAAAGCTCCAGCGCATAGGGGCAGTGCTCCCAGGCACTGCTTGCCTCAATCATCTCCGTAATGATTTTCTCATAATCGAGCGCAAGGCCCGGGGTTCGATCATACTCGATGTTCACTGTCATCTTCTGTCTCCCCTTTTCCTCTCTTTCCTGCCTCCGTGTTTCGGGAAAGCGCTTCTTTTCTCCTCTTCCCTCTCGTAGGCATTGACGATACGCTGCACCAGGGGATGACGAACCACATCCTGCGAAGTCAGTTCAGAAAAAGCGATCCCCTCCACATTTCGAAGTATCCTCACGGCATCCTCGAGTCCGGACTTTCTCCCTTCCTCCAGATCCTTCTGAGTAAGGTCACCGGTCACGATCACCTTGGAGCCAAAGCCGATACGGGTCAGGAACATCTTCATCTGCGCCGGTGTCGTATTCTGTGCTTCATCCAGGATGATATAGGCATTGTCTAGCGTCCGCCCGCGCATATAGGCGAGAGGCGCTACCTCAATCAGTCCCTTTTCCGCATTGGAAAGATACTGCTCCGCACCCATGATCTGATAGAGCGCATCATACAGAGGACGGAGGTAGGGGTCGACCTTGGACTGAAGATCCCCCGGCAAAAAACCAAGCTTTTCTCCCGCCTCGATCGCAGGACGGGTCAGGATAATACGGCTCACCTCCTGATTCCGGAACGCGGTGATTGCCATCGCCATCGCAAGATAGGTCTTGCCGGTTCCCGCGGGTCCGACACCGAAGGTAATCATGTTGCCCCGGATATGGTCGATGTATTCCTTCTGTCCCAGTGTTTTCGGCTTCACCGGTTTTCCGAGCGCCGTTCTTGCGATGACATCCTTATCGATTTCAATCAGATTCCCGGTCGACTTCTCGGAAACCGTCAGTGAAATCGCATAATCCACATTTTGATCCGTGATGATGTTGCCCCGGGAGGAAAGACGAATCAGATCCTCGAAAACCCGCATCGCCTTTTCCGCATCCCTGTCCTCCCCGACGATTTTAATCTTTCCTTCCCTGTCCACGATAGCCACATGAAAGGCTCTCTCTATCTTTTTTAAGTGGCTGTCCATCTGTCCGACAACATTCTGCTCGTCCCTGAGCGCCACCTCCATGATTTTCTCGCTGACTGCCATATCCCTCCGTTTAAGAAGAAAGCCCCAATTCATTTCTGAATCAGGGCTCATCATTCCATCAATATTGATTAGTTGAACTTTCTCTTGCGAGCAGCCTCGGACTTCTTCTTACGTCTTACTGACGGCTTCTCATAATGCTCTCTCTTACGAATTTCCTGCTGAATACCGGCCTTGGCACAGTTCCTTTTGAATCTGCGTAAAGCGCTGTCCAGCGATTCGTTTTCTTTAACGATAACATTAGACATGCTGATCCCCAAACCTCCCTTCGGGTGCAAACTAGATTTTAGTATAGCAAAAAGAAAAAATCCGTCAAGCGAAAAATCCGAAAAAATCCGCACTTCCGTAAATCCCTACGCCCACCGGCGGAGACGCCCCAAGGGATTTTTGAGGCAGATCCCTTCAGGCTTTAATTTCCCCTTCCCTGTGGGTACCCGTCAGAGCTTCCTTCGGCTTCTGCCAGCTGATAAAATCGCACTCCGGACTTCTTTCGCAGGAGTAGAAAATTCTGCCCTTTTTGCTTCTGTGTTTCAGGCATTCTGCACCGCAGGTCGGGCAGAGGAAGCCGGCATACTCGATGTAGGGCTTGGTATTCCGGCACTCCGGGAATCCCGGGCAGGCAAGGAACTTTCCGTGAGGACCGTATTTGATGACCATCTTCCGTCCGCACTTATCACAGGCCACATCGGTCTCCTCATCCCGGATGGTGATTTTCTCCACCTCCTGATTTGCCTTTTCCACCGCTTCCGAAAGATCCGGATAGAAATTTTCAATAATGGTTTTCCACGGCAGTTTTCCCTCTGCGACAGAATCCAGAAGTGACTCCATATTGGCGGTAAATCCGGTATCCACAATGGAAGGAAAGCTCTTCTGCATCATATCATTGACCGCAACCCCAAGCTCTGTCACAAAAAGATTTTTCTTTTCCTTCGTGATATAGCGTCTCATGAGAAGCGTGCCGATCGTCGGCGCATAGGTAGAGGGTCTGCCGATGCCCCCTTCCTCCAGTGCCTTCACCAGTGAAGCCTCGGTATAATGTGCCGGCGGCTTTGTGAAATTCTGCTTTTTGACGAAATCCTGCACCGGATAGCTCTCGCCCTCCTTCAGTTCGGGAAGACGCACATTCTTCTCCTCTTTGTCCTCCTCTGACATATAGACAGAGAGAAAGCCGTCAAATCTGAGCTTGCTGCCGCTCACCGTGAAGACATAATCGCCGACCGTAAAGCGGATGGTTTCCGTATCATAGACAGCCGCTTCCATACGGGAAGCAAGGAACCTCCGGTAAATGAGCCGGTACAGCCGGAACTCATCTCTCCCGAGACTTTCCTTCGCTTCCGCGGGCGTAATCTCCAGATAGGAGGGACGGATTGCCTCATGAGCATCCTGAATCTTGAGCTCCTGATTCGCCTTCTTCTGTCCTCCTCTGGACAGGTACTTCTCTCCGTACTTCTCCTGAATATACTCTCTTGCCGCCGCATCCGCTTCCTCAGAGATACGGGTGCTGTCGGTACGAAGGTAGGTGATCAGACCGACGACCCCATGTCCCGAAACATTGACACCCTCATAGAGAGACTGCGCAATCCGCATGGTTTTGCTGGTCGGAAGGGACAGAAGCTTCGCAGCCTCCTGCTGCAGGGTACTGGTGGTAAAGGGAAGGGGCGGGTTCTTGCGGCGCTCCGATCTCCGGATCTCGGAAACAGTAAATACTTTTCCCTCAATTTCCTTCAGAACCTCCTGAAGCTCCGCTTCCCGGGAAAGAGTCATTCGCTGCTTCTTTCCATAGAAGGAAACCACAAGCTCCTTCCCTTTGATGAGAAGGCGCGCATCCAGATTCCAGTATTCCTCCGGAACAAACTTTGTGATCTCCTCTTCTCTGTCGGAAATCATCTTGAGTGCCACCGACTGCACCCGTCCGGCGGAAAGACCCTTGCGGATCTTCTTCCAGAGAAGCGGGCTGATGGTATACCCCACAAGCCGGTCCATCACCCGGCGTGCCTGCTGCGCATTGACAAGATCCATGTCAATGTTCCGCGGATTCTTAATGGCACTCTGTACCGCGTTTTTTGTGATCTCGTTAAAGCTGATGCGGGAAATTTTCTTCTCGTTGTCGGGGTCCTTCATCAGCTCATTCTGAAGATGCCAGCTGATGGCTTCCCCCTCACGGTCCGGGTCCGTCGCGAGGTAGATCTTCTTTGCCGCCTTCGCTTCCTTCTTCAGCTTACTGAGGAGCTTCCCCTTGCCGCGGATGGTAATATACTTCGGCTCATAGTCATGCTCCACATCCACCCCGAGAGAGGATTTCGGCATGTCAATAAGATGCCCCATCGTTGCATCGATCGTATAGCTTTTCCCCAGAAATTTGCTGATTGTCTTTACCTTGGCAGGCGACTCCACGATAATCAGATTATTGGCCATAGAACATCCTTTACGAATCAAAATTAAGCGCTAATCCGGAGACACTATAAACCAAGGCTTCTGTATTTGCAAGGAAATAAGAAAGATGCGCCGGACCAGGATCAACCCTGCCCTTGCCGGCTCAGCCAAGTATCTGCTTTCACAGGACAGTCAGGAACATCCTCTCCGTAAAGTTTTTAAACAAACACCTTCCTTCGATAGTAGCCGTGCTTCGGAGATTCACAGTAGGATAAAAGCTCCAGTGCCAGAAGCTCCTTAAGAAATTCCTCCCTGGAAATTCCGGTTTTCTGAAGGAGCTCCTCCATATGCATGCTCTGTACCTCCATACAGGAGAGAATCCGCTTCTGCGCGGCATTCAAGCCCTTCATCTCTTCCTGACACAGCCGCAGCTTGTGGTGATGAGAAAGTTCCAGAACCTCAAAGACATCTTCAATGGAGCTCAGAATATAGGCACCCTCTTTAATGAGCTGATGGCAGCCCTGGCTGAGTCTGTCAGAAATCCGTCCCGGAAGCGCAAACACCGGCTTTCCCTGATTGAGCGCATGGCCTACGGTAATAAAGGTGCCGGAGCGCTGCTTTGCCTCAATCACAATGACCGCATCAGAAAGCCCCGCAATGATTCGATTCCTTGCTGCAAAATGTCTGGGGAGCGGCGCTGTATTTTCGGGAAACTCCGAGATCAGTCCGCCCTGATTTTGAAGGATGGCTTCATACACGGGAAAGTTGCTGACCGGATAGCAGACATCCACTCCGTTTCCGAACACGGAAAAGGTATGTCCGCCGCCCTGGATGGCACCCTTCTGCCCTTCTGTATCTATCCCGTATGCCATGCCGCTGATAACCTGCACGCCTGCCTCTGAAAAAGCCTTTCCGAAAGCAAATGCCACCTCCCTCCCGTACGGAGTACAGTCTCTGGCGCCGATAATGGCGACGGACGGAATATCATCCCTCGGGAGGCTTCCCTTGATATAAAGTATTCCCGGAGACTGCGGGATCTCCCGAAGCCGATCCGGAAACGCTCTGTCAAGGGGCGTCAGCTCCTGTATCGGATACTCCGGAGCAAAACTCCGCCTGTTACGAAGCCCGGTATTTCTTTCCATCTTCTCCCTCCTCCCTGTTTTTCTCATTTTTTCCATTTCTGCCTTTTCCTGTTTTTTCCTTCCCCCCTATACGGGAAACAGGCTGTCCTCAAGGCTTCGATAATTGACAGCCTCTGTCAGATGACGGATCCCGAGCTCTGCTGCCCCTTCCAGGTCTGCGATCGTCCGGGAGACCTTCAGGATCTTATGATAGCTTCTCATGGACAGCCGCTTCTTTTCAAAGACCCTCCGCATAAACTCCTCTTCCTCTGCTCCGAGGGCACAAAATTTCCCCATCTCCCGATAATCCATATCCCGATTCAGATGTATCGACGAACAGAAATTAAAGCGCTCCCTCTGCCGTTCCCGTGCCTTCAGCACCTTTTTCCTCAGCTCCTTCGTGCTGTGCCTGCCGTCTCCCTGTACCGCACTCATAAAATCCACGGGACGCAGCTCGACGCAGAGATCGATTCTCTCCAGAATCGGTTTGGATATCCCTCTCTGATAGGAGCGGATCTGCCCCGGCGTACAACGGCACCTCGTCCTGTCCGGAAAATACCCGCAGGGACAGGGGTTCATGGCAGCTACCATAAGGCAGTCGAAAACATAGGAAAAGCTGCCGCAAAGTCTCTGGATATGCACCTGCCGTTCTTCCAGAGGCTCCCGCAGAGCCTCCAGAGAGCTTTTTGAGAACAGGGGCAGCTCATCCAGAAAAAGCACGCCCTTCGAGGATAATGCCAGCTCCCCCGGCAGAATCCTCGCCCCCATAGCGCCGCCCACTAAGCTTGTGCTTGTGATGGTATGATGCGGGGAACGGAAGGGACGGGAATGAATCAGCCCCTGTCCCTTTCTTAAAAGCCCTGCAACAGAATACAGCTTTGTAAGCTCGATCTTTTCCTCATGACTCAGCTCCGGCAATATTCCCGGCACTCGTTTTGCAATCATGCTCTTCCCGGCGCCGGCGACTCCCGACAGAAGCAGATGATGTCCTCCTGCAGCCGCAATCAGTGCCGCCCGAATCGCAAACTCCTGCCCACAGACATCCGAAAAATCCGGAATTCTCTGTTCCTCTGCGGTCTCCCTGCTCTGTACCGTTCTTTCATGATTCAGAAAGTTCTTTTCGGATTGAAGCAGAGGAAGCAATGCCGTGATATCCGGAACCGCGAGGATATCCATCCCTTCTACCGACAGCGCTTCCTGTACATCGTCGACCGGGACAATCGCCCCCTTCAGACCGGCTTCCCTGCAGGCAGATACCAGAGACAAAATCCCCCGTACATGGAGGATTCTTCCGTCCAGCCCCAGCTCTCCGAGAAACGCATAATCCCGCTGCCAGAAGCTTTGACACAGCTCCAGAGCGGACAGCATCCCGACCAGTATCGCAAGATCAAAGCCCGTCCCGTCTTTTCTGAGATCCGCCGGTTGAAGATTTACCGTAAGTCGTCTCGGAGGAAGCTCCAGATCCACATTCTTCATCGCGACGGTACAGCGCTCCAGCGCCTCCCTGACACTGGCGGAAACATTTCCGACAATGACGGAACGGGGAAGCCCGAAGCTCTCATCCACCTCGACGGTTATAACATTGGCACCGAGACCATGGAGACCGGCTGCATACACCCTTGCCAGCATAGACACCCCTTCCTTGTTTACAGAAAAACAGAAAGAAAAGCACAAAAAAGAAAGCATTAAGAAAGTAAGGAAAAAGCAGGGATAAACAAGAAAAAATGAAAGTAGCAGAAAGAAAGACGAAAAAAAGGGAAAAAGACGGAAAAACAGAGAAGAGCAAAACAGGATAAGACGAAAAAAGATACTGTTAACGAAGAGAACGCAGCATGGAAACCGTAAAAGGAATCCCGGTAGCACATCTACTTATTATCATAGTAAATTCATCCTCTCCGTCAAGCAAAGACTTGCATAAATTCGCAGCTGCCCCATTGTCAGTATTTCACAACTGAACGGGATAAGCTCCGGCTTTGGGCGCTCCCTCCCCGGGATTCGGAAAAAACCATGCCATACACTGCTCCATATCTTTCGGAAGCGGCGCCAAAAAAGTAGCTCCGGATAGAGGCGCCAGGATTTCATTCTCCGACAGCTCCGGGAAAGTCAGACGATAAGCATGCAGCATCTGACGCTTTATTCCGATTTTTTTCAGTTCTTCATTCTGTTTTCGACTGCCGTATTTCGGGTCTCCCAGAATCGGATGCTTCATCGCGGAAAGATGTGCGCGAATCTGATGTGTCTTTCCCGTCAGAAGGCCCACCAGCAGAAGGCTTGCCTTTCCGCCCTTTCTCTCTCCCACTGAAAGTGTCCGCCATGCCGTCACGATAGCGGCAGAGGAAGCCCTGTCCTCCGCATTCTTCCCCCGGCGCACTCCTTCGAGGCTCTCCCTCCGGATGAGCTTGCCGGCTTCTACGGAGCGGACTCTGACCCGATTCGTCCGGATATTCTTCTGAAGCTGTCCCGTAAACTCACCGTCCTGAAGCTCTCCGGAAACGAGGGTCAGATACTCTTTCTTCAGTTCCCTGCTCTTCAAAAGCCTTGCAAGACTCTGGAGCGCCGGCAGCGTCTTTCCAAAGAGAAGCAGGCCCGAGGTATTTCGGTCCAGACGGTTCGCGATACTCGGAGTAAAGGTCTCTCCCTGCTTCTGATCCCACGCTCCGTTTTCCGCCAGATAGGAAAGACAGAGCTCATTCATGGATACTCCCGTTCTGTCTTCCTTTTGAGAAAGAATCCCCGCAGGCTTATTGACAATCAGAAGATGGTGGTCCTCATAGATAATCCAGTCAGAATCAAATCCGGATTTCTTATATAAAAGCCTCTCCTCCTCTCCGGATGCTCCGCACTTCTTCCGAGGCACGGAAGAAAACGCTTCGGAAGAATCCAAAGAGGGGGCAGGCTCTCCTCTCATCTTCAAAAAAGTCTCCTCCGAGAAATAGATTTTCACCTCATCTCCCGCGGCAAGTATCTCCTTTCCTGTTGCCTTTTTCTCATTCAGAACGATATTTTTCTTTCGAAGCATCCTGTAGAGAAAACTGCTGTTTGCTTCCTTCAGATACTTGTGAAGAAGCTTATCCAGCCGCTGTCCCTGTTCATTTTCTCCGATTTGCAGAGCTCTCATCTCTCTTCTCCTGCGTATTCTGCAGAGCAATTCCCGTGATACTGTCAGCGCTATGAATGTTTTTTCCGCCGGAGACGGATCCCTCCTCAGGACCTGCTTTTTTAAGCAGTCCGGAAAGCGCGGATAAAAGCAGGGAATGCGGTAGGAGCTTCGCAAGCACATGAAACAGCTTCATCAGCGGATGATAAACGGAAAGCTGTTTTTTCAGTACACTGTCGAAAAGCGCAAGCTCCGCCACCTTCCCGGCATCTGCCATGAAGAACTTTTTCCATTTCATGGTTGTTCCATGTTCCTCCGCGATACGGAAGAATTCCGTTTTCACCGGTCCCGGGCACACGGCAAGGACAGAACAACCCCTGTCCCCAAGCTCCTCGTGCAGTGCCCGCGAGAAGGAGAGGACATACGCCTTTGTCGCCGCGTAGACACTGAATTCCGGCTGCGGCAGGAAAGATGCCGCACTCGCGAAAAGAATCATACGAGAGCATTTTGCCATATAGGGAATCGACAGCCCGGAAAAGATGGTCAATGCTCTCACATTGACATCGATCATCGAAATCTGCTCCTCCAGCGGAAGTGCCTCTACCGAACCAAGCTTTCCGAATCCTGCTGCCAGAACCAGAAAAACAATCTCCGGCTTTTCCCTCCGATAGAGCTCCTCAAGTCTCCCGGAAAGTCCCTGTTCCTCCATATCCCAGGGGAAAATACGGCAGGGCTTCGTCAGGAGGCGGGCACAGTCCTTCAGCTTTTCCTCACGTCTTGCGAAAAGCCAGAACTCTTCTATCCCGGGGATTTTTTCATCAATTTTTAACGCAAGTTCTCTTCCGATTCCGGAGCTGGCTCCGGTAATGACAGCTACTCTCATAAAAGCCTTCCCTCTCAGTTCAACTTCACTGAGACATCGTATGACACGGAGGTCAAAAGCCGATATCACAGCTGTAATAAAAGAAGGGCACCACCTCTGTGATGCCCCTTGCTGCGGGAGATGGGACTTGAACCCACACGTCCTGTCGGACACAAGATCCTTAGTCTTGCCTGTCTGCCAATTCCAGCACTCCCGCGCGACAGGCTTTATACTACACTAGGGAAAAAGCCCTGTCAATCCATTTTTCACTTTTTATCCGATTCTTTTTGCGCCTTGCCGGAGCCGCGGCGGCGCGTCGTTCTCTTCTTCGGAGCATCCTTTCCCTCTTCCCCGACGCTTGCCTCCGCAGATGTCTTCTCCTTCATTTTTTCTGAAGCCTTTGTCTCCGGCTTTACTTCCGTCTTCCTGGGTCTGCCGACACGCCGCTTGGGCTTCTCCTCCGTTTTATCGGAAAGCTTTTCTGCTTCCTTTTTTTCGGCAGCAACATTCCCGGCCGTCTTTTCCTTCTCTGTGCTCTCTCCGGTCTTTTTCGGGACTGTCCTTCTGCGGCGTGTCACTCGCTTTTCCTTTTCCGGCTTCTCCTCTTTTTTATTTTCCGAAGAAACAGAAGGCATTTCTTCTGTCCTTACTTCCTCCGAAGGTATATCCTCTGTCTTTTCCTCCGCGGTCTCCGGCTTTACCAGGGTCCTTCTGCGGCGTCTCGTCCACTTCTTCTTTTCCGGACTTTCCTCCTTCGGGCTTTCCTGCTCTCCCGCTTTCACAGCCGCTTCCGCTGCACTGCTTTCCCGGAGAATCTTTCCGTCCGCCCCGACAGGCAGCATCGTGCGGGATACCGGATCATAGATGAATTTCTGCTCATTGGGATTCACCTTAATCGCAGTTTCCTTCCACTGTCCTCTGTATCCACTGCGTCTTCCCGGATGCCGGCTGTCTCTTGTCCCCTGATGTTGCTTCGCGCTTTCTTCTCCGGCTGCCGGCACCATCTCTTCCGAAGCACCGCTCTCTGCCTCTCTGTTCTCCAGCTGCAGATACTGCTCCACCAGCTCGATGGTATTTTCTTCTCTTTCCTCCGAACCCTCTGCGCCCTCTGTGTGCGGCTTCAGCGGATCAGGCAAAATCTGTACCGGGTCCAGATTTTTACTGGTATCCAGATTCTCTCTTCTGCCGCGGCGCGGATTTCTCTGACTCAGAGTGGGTCTGGTCGGCACCCGGTTCATGGTCTCAAAGGCCTCCACCAGAAGTGCCTTCTGATGCCGCTCCTTGCAGAGCCGGATACGCTCCTCATCATTGGAAACCGAATGCAGAAAACACTCCTCGATGGTCTCCCCGAGCAGGATTTCCGCCCCGCGGAGGCTGTGCCAGAAATCACGAACGGCGGCATATCCCTTGTCCTTGGACACGATACAGATTTTCTCTCCGATATCCAGATACATTCCCGTCGTGGAAGCGATATACATATCCAGCGCATTCGAATGCTGCTTCAAGAGCTTCACCATACGGACATTGACCTTCTCCCGCGTCAGGTCATCCACTACGCCCCTGGTAATGGCAGAATTTTCATCACTGTAATAAACCACCAATGTGTCATTGCTGTTCAGGTACTCATATCCATCCATACCGGCAGCATGCACGTTTTCAAAATCAACTAAGATAATCACAGATAATCTCCTTTATTCGCACAAAATTTCCTCCTTATTATACAGAAGGAACGCAAAAATTTATACTTGATTTTTCAAAATAGCTTTGTTACAATACAAAAGCTGTTTATGACGAGGTGTGATAATTGGTAGTCGGCCAGCCTGGAAAGTTGGTGTCCGCCTTGCGGATTGTGGGTTCAAGTCCCATCCTCGTCGCTGAGTGGGAGGAAGCTGTGAGCTTCCTCTTTTTTTAGCGAAGTGCCGCTGATTCTCCCTGTATCTCCTCCTGCAGCAGGTTCAGATATTCCCAGCGTTCATACTTTCCCTGAAGCTCTTCTTCCACAGCGTTCTTCTCCTCCGTCAGGCGATTCAGTTCCGTAAAATTATTGGCGTTCTCCAGCATCTCCTGCTCGAGAGAGGCGAGTTTTTCCTCCCATGCCGCGATATCCCTCTCAATCGTTTCGTACTCCCTGCTTTCCTGATAGGACATCTTTTTCCTTCGCTTTCCCCTGTCCCAGCTCTTTCTTCCTGCTGATGCCGTGCCGGGAAGCACGGTACTGCTCTCCTCTCCCGATCTGCTGTCCCGTCCCCTGCCGGATGCTCCCGGGCTGCGGTCTGATGCCGCACCGTCCCGTTTTCCGGAAAGCCGTGAGGAATGCAGCACGCCTTCTTCCTCCTCCCGGAGCTTTCTCTGCAGCTCTGTATATCCTCCTTCGTACTGCCGCACTTCTCCATTTTCATGAAAGGCAAAAATGCGGTTCACGGTACGGTCGAGAAAATATCTGTCATGAGAAACCGTCACCAGAATCCCCGTAAAATGATCCAGATAATCCTCCAGGACACTGAGCGTCTCGAGATCCAGATCGTTGCTTGGCTCATCCATCAAAAGGACATTGGGTTCTGTCATCAGCACCCGGAGCAGATAGAGACGGCGCTTCTCTCCGCCGGACAGTTTGGAAATCATCGTAAACTGCTTTTCCGGAGGAAAGAGGAAACGCTCCAGCATGGCACTCGCGCTGATCAGTCCCTCTGTCGTAGAAACATACTCCGCAATATCCTTCAGGGAATCCAGAACCCTTCTGTCTCCCTCCATTCCTTCATTTTCCTGCGAAAAATATCCGATTTTCACGGTCTGTCCGATCTCGATTTCTCCCAGATCCGGCTCCATCCAGCCGGCAATCAGCTTCAGAAGCGTGGATTTTCCGATTCCGTTTCGCCCGACGATACCGATACGGTCATTCCTCTTGAAATGATAGCTGAAATCCCTGATAACAGGCCGACCCTCGAAGCTCTTATGAAGATTCCGTATCTCAATGGTGGATTTTCCGAGACGGGACATGACAGAGCTCAGCTTCAGCGCCTCTTCCTCCCTCGGTCCGTGCATCGCCGCAAGCTTCTCATAGCGCTGAATCCTTCCCTTCTGCTTGGTTGTTCTCGCCTTGGCGCCGCGGCGTATCCAGGCAAGCTCCTTTCTCAGAAGACTCTGTCTCTCTCTTTCCCTTGCCTTCGCGTTGTCCAGCATCGCTGCCTTCTCCTCGAGATATCCCTCATAATCGCAGTCAAAGCTCCGCAGCTTCTCATGAGACAGCTCCAGGATGCGTGTACAAACCCGATCCAGAAAATATCTGTCATGCGTCACCAGAAGAACCGCGCCTTTAAAGCCGGAGATATAGTCCTCGAGCCACTCTGTCATCCGACTGTCCAGATGATTGGTCGGCTCATCCAGAAGGATGACATCGCTTTCCGAAAGAAGCAGACGTGCCAGCGCCAGTCTCTTCTTCTGCCCGCCGGAAAGAGCATCGACCGGCAGTTCTTCCTCGAAAAGCTCCAGATGATTCAGGATACTCCGCATCATCGCGCTTCGTTTCGGGTCCTCCGGAAGCTTCTCCTTTACCTCTCCCTCCCGTCGGAGTGCCGCTTCGAGAACCGTATCCCCCTCGGCAAATACCGGCAGCTGCGGAAGATACCCGATCTTCAGATTCCGCATCACGGAGAGCTGTCCCGCATCCATCTCCTCCTCTCCCGCGATGATGCGGAGAAGAGAGGACTTGCCGCTGCCGTTCCCGCCGACCAGTGCAAGCTTCTCACCCTCCCTGAGATAAAAATCCGTATCCGTGAAGATTTCCGTCTCCTGATATTTTTTGGATAAATGCTCTATCGAGATAATGGTATTTTCCAAAGAGTTGTCCTTTCCCCTGTCAGCTTCTCCTAGAAAAGCTCCAGTGACAGGATATCCGAAAGAGGGATCTCCCCTTCCCTGCCCAGGAGGCTCTTCCGCTTATTTTCGATTCCGAGACAATGAAACAGCTGCCGCTGCACCCTGCCCCCGATTTTTCTTTCATCCTTCACAAAATATTCGATCCGGAGCAAAAGCGGAAACTTTTCTCTCCTTCGAAGCTCCTGTACAGTCCTGTCCAGGAGCTCCTTCTGATTTTCATCCAGCTCCGGTCTCTCCGTGACTGTTCTCCCCTCCTCCGTCATCATCTCTTCATAGCCCGTGAGCGCGGCAAAGGGGGCGAACTGCGCGCCACGGTTTTTTCGGCTCATACGGGGACGGGGAAGCTCGATGGGCATTGCCGTGTCCAGAATATCCTGATAGGGAAACTGCCTGCTCATGCCCTGTGCCCTCCGATCTGCCGGTTCCGGCTCATCTGCGTCGCACCCTCCTGAAGACTCATGCCGCGGAGCACCGCATTTTTCCCAAACTTCTGCCTGAGCCGCACTGCCGCAGTTTGCAGGCGTTCCTCCCGCTCCAGGAATGCTCTGTCTTCTCCGCACTCTCCTGTAAATACCTGTTTTCCTCTGCCTCTTTCCGGCATCGCGAAGGACTCCGGCTTGCGCAGAATATGCTCGAAGACCACATACATCCGCCGGATGCTGAGTCTCGTATCCACGATTTCATCAAAAAGAGACAGCATTTCCCGCTGGATAATACGTTCGCTTCTGGTTCTCACAGGAAGCGGCTTGGACCTGTGCGCCGGCTTCGGCAGCTTCCGCCCGTAGCGGTCAAGCTCCGTTCTCCCGTGAAAGCCGGATTCCCTGTCTGCTTCCTTCGCCGTATTTTCAATATCATATCCTACCGTCAGGCTGATATGATCGGTCTCCAGATTTTCTTCCACCAGCTTCAGCACCAGACTGTCCGTCATCTCCTGCACGACAATGCGTGCCATTTCCGCAGGATACGCATGCTGCAGCACCTGTCCGACAGAGACACTGTTCTGCTCCGGCTGATAGCCTTTGATATCCTTGATGGTACAGGGCTCATAGCCAAAGGCATGATCGATGAGCAGCTCCGCATTGATGCCGAACAGACGGTAAAGAAGCTCCGGGTTATAATAGTCACGGCTTCCGCCGAGGGCACATCTCGCAATATCCCCCATGGTGAAAATCCCCTGCTCCTGCAGCCGTTTCATAATTCCCCTGCCCACACGCCAGAAATCAGTGAGGGGCTGATGGGTCCAGAGCTGCTCCCGGTAGCTTCGCTCTGTCAGCATTGCCATACGGATCCCATGCATGTCCGCCTCCGCATGCTTTGCCATGATATCCATCGCAATCTTTGCAAGATAGAGATTTGTACCGATGCCTGCTGTCGCGGTAATGCCCGTTTCCCGGAGCACCCTGTGCACCAGCAGTTCGGCAAATCCCTTCACATCCAGATGATACATATTCAGATACTCCGTCGCATCGATAAATACCTCGTCGACGGAGTAGACATGGATATCCTCCTTCGAGACATAGCAAAGATAGATCTGATAGATCTTCTTTGAATACTCCATATATCTTGCCATCTGCGGACGGGCGGTAATAAAGGCGATCTTCCTTCGGGGCTCTCTCTTCCTCTCCTTATCATCATAGGAAAATGCGGGGCATCCCGGCTCTTCCCTTCGTTTTTCCAGCTCCTCCAGCTCTCCGTAGCACTTCCACTCCTGCGGAAGATGATTCAGCTCCTTCACTCTCTGAACCGCCTCAAAGAGCCTTGCCCTTCCAGAGATATGAAGCGCCTTCAGCGCAGGACTCACTGCGAGGCATATCGTCTTCTCCGTCCGGCTCTCATCCGCCACAACCAGATACGTGCTCAGGGGATCCAGCCCCCGCTCCATACATTCCACAGAAGCATAGAAGGACTTGAGATCGATCGCGATATAATATTTTTGTTTCCCGCTTTCGGTCATACGTCCCTCTCCCTCTATATCAGCCGATAATGCTCCATTGCCTTCCGGATTCCGTCATTCTCCACCGTATCCGTCAAATAGTCGCTGTAGGGCTCAAGCTCGGCATCATGCTTTCCCATCGCAATGCAGTGACGGCAGACCCGGAACATATCGAGATCATTGTTGCTGTCACCGAAGCAGTAGCTGTCCTCCATGGAAAACGAAAGCTTCCCGGAAAGCATCTCCACGGCAATGCCCTTCCCTGTTCCCCGCGGGATACATTCCATGAATCGACTTCCCCGGTTCATCACCTGAAATGAGGAAGAGAGTTCCCGCGTCAGCGCCTCGACATCGCATCCCGGAGCATAGATCAAGGAAAACTTGGAGACCTCCTCTTCCTCGACATAATGATCATATAAAAAGGACTTTGACTGCAGCTGAAATTCTTTCAAACGTCCTGCCGACACGCGCAGAGAGGGATATTTCAAAAGAATCTCCTCGGGACAGACCAGCTGCGAGGATCGTGAACCTTCCAGCACCAGCACAAAACCGAATTTCTTCTGTGTCTCCAAAAGCTGCTGTATCCTTTCCTCCTGCAGGGTTTCATAATACAGCCGCTCCCCCCGGTACAGAATCTCCGTTCCACAGCCGCAGAGAAGTCCGTCCACTTCCACCATCTCCTGAATCCCATGGAGCATGGCAAGAGTTCGTCCGGAATTGATAAATACCAGATTTCCTCTCCTTCTCGTCTCCTTCAACGCTTCCCCTGCGGATACAGGAAGCCGATGCTGTCTGTCAATCAGGGTCCCGTCAATATCAAAAAACAATACCTTCAATCTTTTCTCCCGTGCTGCCTGCTTTGCCGTCCCGAAGCCTCATCTTCCCTCCCCATGCCTTCTTTTTCTCAGGGAAGCCCGGTGTATTCCCCGCCGGATGCACGATGCCCGGCATCAAACGGCGGAAATCCGAAGGGAAAGAAGCAGAATTATTTTACCGAAACTTTGTTTGTTTGTAAATGCAGCAAAAAAAGCGGGATGGCCCGCTTTTTATCAAAACAGAATGAAAGAAATATGATTTACGCCGATACCATGGCTTTCCCCAGCTCCTTGCATAAAGCAATTCCGTCGTCATCCGGTGTATTGTTGCAGATCACCGGCTCGGAAACAATCGTTGCTCCCGCCTGCTCCATTCTCGCCTTCCAGATGGTCATCCAGTCTCCCGTTCCCCAGTCATAGGAGCCAAACAATGCGATCTTCTTTCCCTGAGCAAAGGCTTCCACCTGAGCAACGAAGGGCTCCATCTCTCCCTCCTCCAGCTCCTCTGCGCCCATTGCCGGACATCCGAGAGCAAACACTTCCTCTGACTTCAGCTGATCTGCACTGACAGAGGAAACGGATGCCACGGTAGCGCTTCCGCCTGCCTCCTTGATCCCGTCTCCGACAGCATTGGCCATCATCTCCGTGTTTCCTGTTCCACTCCAGTAAATTACGTACATATCTTTCTCCTTTCACTGCTCCTCCTGAACGGAAAAGCATTTCGTACAGTTGGTAAACTCTTCCGGCTGATACGGAGTTTTTAGTATATGCCGTAAGAGAGCGCAAAGATTTGTTGATCGATGCAGAGTTAAGGCAAAGGAGCGGCAAGCATTTTGATAACGGCTCATGCAGAGCTTCGCAGAGACAGGATCCGAGTAAACCTTCCATAAACCACAGAAAAGAGAATGATTTCCCTGATTTACGACATAGGCTCTGACATCAGAAAGAGGATATCCGAGAAAAATACCGATTTCATCCGGAAACGGAAGAACCCCCGTTTTATAAAGATAAAACCGAAGAGATAAATACTTCAGGCAGTCCTCCGGACTAAACGCAGGATCATAGAATGACTGCTCCTCTAAAAAGCTTCTGACCTCCTTTTTTCGTAATAATGTTCTCAGGGCATCCTCATGCCAAAGCAGTATCGTGTCTGTCTTTTCTCCCTCAAAGAGCACTCGCAGCTGTACTCTCGAAGAATTCTGATGAATTCTTTTCAGTGTTTCTGTCAACTCTCCGGAAATCTCCTTTGCCAGGGTAATGACGGCACAGGGTTTCCAGCCCAGAAATACCGGAATATTCAGAGAGATAATCTGCTCCAGCCTGGACAAAGGTATCAAGTCTTCTACACTCATAGCAGCTCCTTGCTTCAGGTTAGTATCATCTAACCAACGAATGAATTATATTAGTTTAAGCTAACTATGTCATGAGTGAAATAGCACAAAATTCCGGATATATTTTTGGTAATATATAATAAAAAAGAACCACCGAAGTGATTCTTCTTCCCTTCCCCTGATTAAACCGCATACCACATCTCGTAAGGAAGCCGTA
>CAUUIW010000019.1:0-11974 GCA_963545355.1 uncultured Oribacterium sp.
AGTATATGACAGAGGAGATGGACGAAAAGCGTAAGGTCTATGATCTCTGTATGGCAGGCTACCACATCAACAATACCCTGTCCGACAACGGCACGGTAAACCGCGGAATCTGTGAGGTAAAGGAGGGCAATCTCCTTTCCTCGATAAAGGAAACCTATGAGATCCGCAAGACGGCTTCCGGTATTGCCGGAGAGGACAGCGAAGGCAGGCCGGTTTCCATTCCGGAGAATGCGCTGGTATCGATGAATCTTTTCGGGCTGCCGCTCAGCTATCTGGATGTGCTGATTGAGGAGTTCCCGCATTGGCTGAAGGAGCACGGGCAGGAGAGGAAGTCGGAGTATCTTCTGCCGAAGGAAGTGGATCGTCTCATGCAGGCAGGAGAGCTTCAGGTCAAGCTTCTGGAGGATCCGGATCGCTGGTTCGGCGTAACCTATCAGGAGGATGCAGATATGGTGAAGAAGTCTCTTCAGAAGCTGACGGAGGAGGGCGTTTATCCGCGCACACTGTTTCCGCTCTGAGGAAAGACGGAGTTAAAGCTTTTTCCCGGAAGTGAAGAAAAATCCTGAGAGACAGGCGTGGACTTGCGGGTCATTCCGCGTTCCCTTAGAAAGTTGGATATGGCAGATCAGGAACGAGAGAGCAGAAAACGACAATTCCGGAAACGGATGATTACAGCAGAAAATATTTCTTATCAGCTGGGGCTGAGGGATAAAAAACGCCGGTGGGTGACCATCGGCATTCTTGCATTTCTTTTGCTCCTTTTCGTCGTTCTGTTTCAGCTATACTTACGCAGAACCTATCATCATGTGAGTCTGGTATTCAGCGGCGCCGAAAGCGCCGCTGCCACGGGACAGGAGAAGTATGAAAGCTTTGCGGGAGGATTGCTTCGGGCATCCAAGGACGGCGCGAGCTTTATCCATTCCTCGGGGAAGGCGGTATGGAATCAGGCTTACGAGATGAATCGTCCGCAGCTTTCTGTCAATGGAAATTTTGCCTGTATCTATGACCCGGGCTCGAATGAAGTGTATATCATGAATACGAAAGAGACGACAGGCATCGCCAGGACGACACAGCCGATTCGAAAGGCGGTTGTCTCCGGAAAGGGTGTTGTCTATGCACTGATGGATAATGCGGATACCGGCTACATTTCCGTATTTTCCAAGGAAGGGGCAGCTCTCGATATTTCTCTTCGTTCCGTGCTTGGCGGAGAGGGCTATCCCATGGACCTGTCATTGTCGCCGGACGGGACGGAGCTTTTGGTGAGCTATGCTTCGGTGAAGGGCGGCAGAATCCGGAACAAGCTTGTCTTTTATAATTTCTCGGAGGTGGGGCAGAATGCGGATCCCAATCGGGTGGTCGGCAGTTTCCAGGATGATTTTGACGGTTTTTTGATAGGACGTGTGCATTTTTCCGGTGATACAGAGGCGGAAGTGTTTTATGACGGCGGGATTGCCTTTTTTTCCACCCGGGTGCTGGCGAGTCCTAAGCTGGTAAAGAAGGTGGAGATCCCGGAGCAGATCCGTTCCGTCGCCTATGACGGAGACTATGTGATGGTAATCACGGATAACACGGGTGCGGAGGGCAGGAGAAACAGGGACTTCCGGGCAAGCGAATCGGAGACAGAGGAAGGGGAGAATGCCGGGAAAAAGAAAAAGGAAGAGTACCCCTACCGTCTCATGGTATTTAAAAGCAACGGGCGGAAGCTCTGTGACAGGAGCTTTGACTTTTCCTACAGCGGAGTCTCCCTCAGCGGGAAGTATGTACTGCTGTATCGCGAAAAGAGGCTGGTAGTATACAGCCTTTACGGACATCTCCGTTTTACCGGAGAGCTGACAGAGCAGGTGGAGACGGCGCTTGTACCGGAGGGGATGCAGTCCTTCTTTTCTCTGGATGTCATGACCGGGGGAAACGGCAGAGTGGAGAGGGTAAAGCTGAAATAAGAGCGGAGAGAGCAGCGGGATTTACAAGACGAAGGCGGGCCTCTGCCGGGAGCTTCTCCTGTCGGAAAACCCGGGGGAAATACCGGTAAAGTGATAAAGAAATTTTCGGAATCAGTATCCTGCCGGAGTGGCAGCGGAAAAGTTGAGGAGAAACATGAAACAGTATTGTGCGGGAATTGATGTGGGCGGAACCAGTGTCAAGATGGGAATCTTTTCTGTCAGCGGCGTGCTCCTTGAAAAGTGGGAGATTCCGACACGGAAGGAGCAGGGAGGTGCACAGATCCTTCCGGATATCGCCTCCTCCCTCCGGGAGCATCTTGCCGGGAGAAGCATGGAAGTCTCCGATCTCGAGGGCGTTGGCCTCGACGTGCCGGGACCGGTGGAGCCGAACGGACATGTCCATGTCTGTGTCAATCTCGGCTGGGGACCGCATGATCCGGCCAGGGAGCTCTCCGCTCTCTTTGGCGGAAAGGTACGCTGTGAGGTGGGGAACGATGCCAATGTCGCGGCGCTGGGAGAGCTCTGGCAGGGAGGAGGAAAGGGCTTTCAGAGTCTGATGATGGTGACGCTCGGCACGGGAGTCGGCGGCGGACTCATCCTGCATGAACGCATTGTACCGGGAGCGCACGGGGCGGGCGCGGAGATCGGGCATATTCATATCGTAGAGGGTATGGAGCGTGTCTGCAACTGCGGCGGTCGCGGCTGTCTCGAACAGGTGGCAAGCGCTACCGGCATTGTCAGTGAAGCTAAGAAAATCCTGGAGAAGGAGAAGAGAGAGTCGCTTCTTCGGGAGAAGGGAGAGGAGCTCAGCGCAAAGGATATCTGTGACGCAGCCAAAGCAGGGGATGTTCTTGCCAATGAGATCCTCGATCACTGTATGTACTATCTCTCCTGGGTGATGGCGGCGATCTCCATGACGGTGGATCCGGAGCTTTTCCTGATCGGCGGCGGCGTGTCGAGGGCCGGAGATATCCTTCTCCGGAAGATCAGCGGACGTTTTCGGGAGCTTACTCCGATTCTTTCCAAAAGGCCGGAGATCCGGCTTGCGACTCTCGGAAATGACGCGGGTATCTATGGCAGCGCCAGAATGGTATTGGATAGAGAATAACAGAGTGCGGCAGCTTGGACAGTGTCGGAAATATCCATACAGAAAGCGGGAGAATGAACAAAAAGGTATATCATACACTGGAGTTTGATAAGATTCTGGAACGACTTTCCGGACTGGCGGATTCTGAGCCGGGAAAGAAGCTCGCGCGGGAACTCCGCCCTTTTACCAGAGTAGAGGAAGTCTCCCGGGAGCTCTCGGAGACGGCAGCTGCAGAAGGGAGGATCCGGGCTTACGGCTCCATGCGATTTTCCGGTATTCGGAATCTGGACAATACCTTGTCCCGCCTTTCCGTCGGGGCAGGCTGTTCTCTGCCGGAGCTGCTGCTTTTTCGCAATCTCCTGGAGCTTTCCGGGAAAGCCCGGAAGTATGGAAGAGTCGGGGAGGATGAGGAGAGAGAGGACAGTCTCCGGGAGTATTTCCGGGAGCTGGAGGCGCTTGCCTCAGAGTGCCGGGAGCTGCAGCGCTGTATTATATCCGAAGAGGAGCTGAGTGATGACGCGAGTCCTGCACTGTATTCCGTCCGGAAGAAGCTCCATGGCATCGAGGGACGGATTCACGGAGAGCTGACGCAGATTCTGAACCGTTCCAGGACGATGCTGCAGGATGCCGTCGTTACCATGAGAGACGGCAGGTACTGTCTTCCCGTGCGTGCGGAGTATAAAGCGAGCTTTCCCGGGATAGTGCTGGATCAGAGTGCCAGCGGACAGACCCTTTTTATTGAGCCGATGGCGGTTCTTCGGCTCTCCAATGAGCTTCGGGAACTGGAGATCGAGGAGAAACGGGAGATAGAGCTTGTCCTGAGGTCGCTTTCCGAGCTTCTGATGCCGCATATCGAGGTGCTTGCCCGTGACGGAGCGCTGCTTTCTCATCTGGATTTTGTTTTCGCCAAGGCGAAGCTTGCCGGGGAGATGAAGGCGACGGAGCCGAGCCTGAATGCCGAAAAATATATCTGCCTGCGGGCGGCGCGACATCCGCTCATTGATCCGGCGAAGGTGGTTCCCATCACGGTGATGCTGGGAAAGGAATTTCATCTCCTGATTATCACGGGGCCCAATACCGGCGGTAAGACAGTATGCTTAAAGACCGTCGGGATGTTCCAGCTGATGGGGCAGTCGGGACTGTTTCTTCCGGCAGCCGCCGGATCAGAGATCTCGATATTTACAGAGATTTTTGCCGATATCGGAGACGAGCAGTCGATCGAGCAGAGCCTGTCGACCTTTTCCTCCCATATGACCAATACGGTTTCCATTCTGCGCAGGGCAGATAAAAACAGTCTCTGCCTTTTTGATGAGCTTGGTGCCGGGACGGATCCGACAGAGGGTGCTGCTCTTGCGATGGCGATTCTCCACTCTCTGAAGGAAAAGGGGATACGCACGATGGCGACGACGCATTACGCGGAGATAAAGCTCTATGCCCTGTCGACAGAGGGAATCGAAAATGCCAGCTGTGAGTTTGATGTGGAATCATTGAGTCCCACCTACCGGCTTCTGATCGGGATTCCCGGAAAATCGAACGCGTTTGCCATTTCCCGGAAGCTGGGTCTCTCCGATCGTATTATCGATGATGCGAGGCGGCGTATCGACAAGGAGGATGTGAAGCTGGAGGATGTCATTCGTTCTCTTGAGGAATCCCGGCAGACCGTGGAGAGGGAAAGAGCGGAGATCGAGAAATACAGGGCGGAGATTGCGGAATATAAACGTCGGGCAAGAGAATCCTCTCTCGGTGTGGAAAAGGGAAAGGACAAGATTCTCCGCCGTGCCCGGGAGGAAGCGCAGGAGATCCTGAATGACGCCAAGGAAACAGCGGACAGAATCGTGAAGGAGCTGCGTCAGCAGCAATTATCCGGCGGCAGGTCTTTAAAGGCGGAGCAGACCAGGGCAGAGCTCAATCAAAAGTGGAAGCATAATCTCGAGTCCCTTTCTGAGGAAAGACATAAGGGACCGGCACAGCCGGTTTCCGCGAAAAAGCTGCAGCTCGGTGACGTGGTACGGGTGATTCCGATGCAGATCACAGCGAGAGTCACGAGTCTTCCGGAGAGAGACGATACCCTGTTTGTGAGCTCAGGAATCCTGAAAACCAAGGTGAGACTCCGGGATATCGAGTTTATCCAGCATGCGGAAGAGGAAAAGCAGGAAGGAGCAGTCGGGCGAAGAGCCGCGGGGCGGATCGGTATGAGCAAGTCGATGGGGATTTCCCCGGAGCTGAACATCATCGGAAAGATGACCGCAGAGGCGCTGCCGGAGCTTGTCAAGTATCTGGATGATGCCTATCTTGCACATCTGCCGCAGGTACGCATTGTCCACGGAAGAGGAACGGGGGCACTTAAGAAGATGGTACATACAGAGCTTAAGAAGAACAGACATGTGGAGTCCTTCCGTCTCGGAGAGTATGGAGAGGGCTCCGACGGTGTTACGGTTGCTTTTTTAAAAAAGTAAAGAGGAGTGCCGGAGAGCGCAGAAAAGAAAACGGCGGGAGCCAGGAGAGAACTATGGCAGAAAAACAGAAGGTTCTGATTGTGGATGATGACAGCTCCATCGCGGAGCTGATCTCTCTGTATCTGGAGAAGGAATGCTATGATACAAGAATTGCGGAGGACGGCGAGGAGGCGCTGAAACTGTTCAGTGAGTATGCGCCGAATCTGGTGATTCTGGATCTGATGCTGCCGGGAATCGACGGCTATGAGGTGTGCCGGAGACTGCGCCAGAGCTCTCAGATACCGGTGATTATGCTCTCCGCCAAGGGAGAAACCTTTGATAAGGTTTTGGGGCTTGAGCTTGGTGCGGATGACTATATGGTCAAGCCCTTTGACTCTAAGGAGCTGGTTGCCCGGGCGAAGGCGGTGCTTCGCCGTGCGCAGCAGAGCAGTGCAGCGGAGACGGAAAGGGAAAGCAATCCGAATGACAGGGCAGGAGGGGAGATTCTTCGCTCCGGGAAATTTATCGAGTATCCGAATCTCATTGTGAATCTCACCAATTATGCAGTTATGTATCACGGCAGAAATGTCGAGATGCCGCCCAAGGAGCTGGAGCTTCTTTTCTTCCTCTCCTCCAATCCCAACCATGTGTTCACCAGGGAACAGCTTCTGGACCATATCTGGGGCTACGAATTTGCCGGTGACTCACGGACTGTCGATGTCCATATCAAGAGGCTGCGGGAGAAACTCTCGGAAAAGGACAGCTGGGAGATCGCGACCGTCTGGGGAATCGGGTATAAATTCCGGACGGATCAGCCGAAGATATCCTGAATCTGTTTTTCGGATGTTCGGGAGCTCTGAGGGCAGGAAAGGAGGGCAAAGGGATGAAGCAATCTTTACTTCGAAAATTTCTTCTGGCCTATCTTCTGTTTTTTGCTCTTGCGTTTCTGTTTATCGCCACGGTATCCTCGGCATTCTGCCGTTCCTTTCTGATGGAACGAAAGGTGAACAGTCTCTACCGCGAGGCAAACCTCCTGTCACAGGAGTATTCCGAGGCGAAAACCGGTATCACGGAGGAAAGAGTCAGCAACGAAATCAAGGCGGTCGCCAGGGCATTAAACAGTGAAATCTGGGTGACAGACAGTGAGGGAAGAATCCTTTCCGATTCGAAAGACGGCAGTAGAAAAGGAAGTATGATCCCGGACTTTATGGAGCCGGACCGCAGCAGCGGGCGCTATACGGAGGGCAGCTTCCACGGGATGTTTTCCTCCCCGGTCCTGAGTGTAACGGTTCCGATTGTCCGGAATTACCGCACCGCAGGATATCTCCTTCTGCACGAACCGCTCTCGGAGATCGTCATGCTGCAAAATCAGTTTTTAAATGTCGTATATCTCAGCGGACTGGTGATTTTTCTGCTGTCTCTCATTCTTCTGATGGTTATGGCACTTACGGTGCTTCGGCCTCTCCGGCATATCACAGAGGGCGCGACAAAGTATGCGCAGGGAGATTATCACTATAAAATCCGTCAAGATTCCCGTGATGAGATGGGATACCTCGCAGAGACACTGAATTTTATGGCGGAGGAGATTGCGAAGCAGGATGATTATCAGAAGCAGTTTATTGCCAATGTAAGCCATGACTTCCGCTCTCCGCTTACCTCGATTCATGGCTATCTCGAGGCGATTCTGGATGGGACGATTCCGAAAGAGATGGAGGAAAAATATCTGCTTCGGCTGATTAACGAGACGGAACGTCTCACCAAGCTGACCCGTTCGATGCTGACCCTTGATTCTCTGGACCAGAAGGGCTTCCTGAACAGATCCAACTTCGACATCAACCGGATGATCCGGGAGGTCTGTGAAAGCTTTGAGATGAGCTGTGAGAAGCGGCATATCGCCGTTCATCTGGTATTCTCCGAAAAGAAGGAGATGGTATATGCCGATTTCTCGAAGATTCAGCAGGTACTTTACAATCTTGTGGACAATGCCGTCAAGTTTTCTTCGGACGACAGCTTCATCGAGATTCAAACAGAGGTGAGGGGAACGAAGGTTTCCATTGCTGTCCGGGACAACGGGATAGGGATTCCGAGAAAGGATCTTCAGAAAATATGGGATCGCTTCTATAAGAGTGATTCGTCGCGGGGAAAGGACAAGCACGGCACAGGCTTAGGGCTCTCCATTGCCAAGTCCCTGATTTCTGCCCACGGAGAGAACATCGACTGTATCTCCACAGAGGGTGCTGGTACAGAGTTTCGCTTCACTCTGCCGGCAGCGAAAGCGGAGACGGGATAGATCTTTCCGGTCATAGTTTGGAAACATCTTGGAGATAAAATGATCTCCGTAAAATACTGATTTCATCGGCATTTTCTCTAGGGAAACACGGATGATACGTTTCCTCAGAGACATCATTTCTGTGACGAGAGAATTCTCTTTCACAGAGAAGCATGGATAGAGTGTATGGAGCAGCAGGAGAACAAAAATTTCATTCAGGAACATATCGTCGGAAAAAGAGAAAATTTTCGGAAACGGGGAAAGCACTACCTCAGAGTGCTGTGTTCCGGACTTGTCTTCGGGCTTGCCGCAGCAGGCAGTTTCAGCATGGCACAGCCATTCTGCCAGTCCCATTTCAGAAAGAAGGAGAGACTCGAAGAGGCGGAAAGCACGGAAGCTGCCTCCGTACCGGAGGGGCAGGCGGAGAGCAGTGAGGCACTGGATGCGCTTGAGGAATCGCAGATTCAGGATGTGGTGCAGTCAGAGCTCCAGAATTACAGCCTTTCCATGGAGTCCCTCCAGTCTCTTTTAAAGAGTATGAAGCAGATCCCGAGAGAGGCGGAGCAGAGCATTGTCACGATACGGACCGGTGCCAATTCGGATTTTCTGGGCAGTGCGCAGAACAGAGAAGATTTTCCCGGACTCCTTACGGCGGAGGACGAGAGTGCCATATACATCCTTACTTCCTTTCAGAAGCTGAGGGAGGCGGAAAGCCTCAGTGTTTTGCTGCTGGGAGGAAATTCGTATGAAGCGAAGCTGATTGCCGTGGATCAGCTCGACAATCTCGCGATGATTACCATCGACAGAAATGCTCTGATGGAAAAGGACAAGAGAGAGCTTCAGATGGTGAAGCTCGGCAATTCTCATATGCTGCAAAAGGGGGATATCCTCTTTGCGCTGGGAGCGCCCGCTGTCGAGATGTACTCGGAATGCTACGGATTGCTTTCGTCGCTTCACGCTGCGGCTTCCGGCATTGACGGAGGACGCGCGGAGATCCGGATGAGCATCTCTTCAGATACTGCAGGAGGTTCTTTTCTTTTCAATGCGAATGCTGCTTTTGTGGGAATTTTGTCAGAGAGCAGCGGTTCTGATTTCCGGCGGATTCTCGGGATCTCGGATCTCAGCAGTTTTCTGGAACAGATGCGTCAGGGCATGCCGATTCATTATCTCGGCTGCCGGACAGTGGAGGTGACGAAGGAGATGCAGAAGCAGGGGATTCCGGACGGCGTCTTTATCGAAGGCACCGTTGAGGGGAGCCCTGCCTATGCGGCAGGCATCCTGCCGGGAGATATCGTAACCGAGCTGAACGGAAATCAACTGCAGGGACTCGGCGCCTATCGGATGGCCCTCGATCGGACGGAGGTCGGGACGCAGGTCAGTCTCAAGCTGATGCGCCAGAGAGGAAGTGAGTACCGTGAGCACACGCTGACTGTCACTGTCGGCGAGAGATAAGGATATGTCATAGGGAGGGGTCCCGTTTTCTGAAGCATCGACATTTCCCGGAAACTATGATAAAAAGGGAGAGAAAAGATATTTGGGCGGATTGATGTGCCCACAGTCCCGGCAGCGGGTTAGATAGGACAAAAATGCAGTATATTGAAAACTTCCATGACGGACAGAGGGTGGCGGATGTATACCTTGTGAAGAGCAAGAACGCGGCGACAGCAAAGAATGGGAAGGAATACTTTAATGTCGTGCTTCAGGACCGTACCGGTACGATTGATGCGAAGGTCTGGGATCCGAATTCCCCGGGGATTCGAGAATTTAATGTCCTCGATTATGTCTATGTGGAGGGGAATGTCACCGTCTACAATGGAAGCAATCAGTTAAGCATACAGCGGCTGAATATTGCACACGACGGTTCCTACGATCCGAAGGATTTTCTTCCGGTTTCCGGCCGTGATCCGGAGGAGATGAAGCAGGAGCTGACCTCTCTCATTGAAAGCATCAAAAATCCCTATCTTCATAAGCTTTTGGACATTATTTTCCTGCAGCAGGCGGATTTCATGAGGGAATTCTGCCAGCATTCTGCGGCGAAGTCGGTACATCACGGCTATGTGGGGGGACTGCTGGAGCATACTCTCTCCGTCGCCGCCCTTTGTGACGGCTTTTGCCGGCATTACCCGGATTTGAACCGTGATCTTCTCGTGACTGCGGCGATCTGTCATGATATCGGAAAGATCTGGGAGCTGACCGGATTTCCGCGGAACGACTATTCGGATCAGGGGCAGCTGCTCGGGCATATCATCATCGGTTACGAAAAGATCATGATGGTGGTTCGGAAAATCCCGGACTTTCCGAGAACCCTTGCCGCGGAGCTTGGGCACTGTATCCTGTCTCATCATGGAGAGTTGGAGTACGGTTCTCCGAAGAAGCCGGCACTGATGGAGGCGATGGCACTGTCCTTCGCGGACAATCTTGATGCAAAGCTCGAAACCATGCGGGAAGCGCTGGACAGCGCGGATAAATCCGGAAAAGCAAAGGAAAACCACGGCTGGATCGGCTTTAACCACCTAATTGATTCCAATATGCGTCGAACTGTAGGATGAGGCTTCACGGAGACTAAATCCGAGAAGGAGCCGAGGAAACGATCATGGAATCAGTGTCTTCCCGGGGGAAACAGGCATTGATAGCGGGAAAATCAAATGAAAAAGAATGAAACTTTTATTGTTGATATTATAGATTACTCTCAGGAGGGTCTGGGTATCGGCAGAAAAGACAATTTTGTATGGTTTATCAAGGACACGGTCATAGGCGATCGTGTCCTTTGCGCTGTACTGAAAACGAAGAAAAATTATGGCTTTGCGAGGATGGTGGAGATTCTGGAGCCGTCAAAGGACAGGGTGGAGCCGGAATGTCCGGTGAGCCGTCCCTGCGGCGGATGCCAGCTTCAGAGCATGAGCTATGAGGCACAGCTTCGTTTTAAGGAAGAAAAGCTGCGGAATCATCTGCTGCGTCTCGGAGGCCTCACAGAGGAAGAGCTGTCGGAAATATTTCAACCCATCGTTCCCGCAGACTCTCCTTTCCGCTATCGGAATAAGGCGCAGTATCCGGTACAGGCGACGAAGGATGGAGAGCTCAGGGTGGGCTTTTATGGAAACAGAAGCCATATTCTGGTTTCCGGCGAGGACTGCCTTCTGGGGGTCCCGGAAAACAGGCTGATTCTTGCGGCGATCCTTGGATGGGCAAAGCGCTTTTCCAT
This sequence comes from uncultured Oribacterium sp., assembly GCA_963545355.1. Taxonomy (GTDB): domain Bacteria; phylum Bacillota; class Clostridia; order Lachnospirales; family Lachnospiraceae; genus Oribacterium. Next base: position 10,934 of record CAUUIW010000019.1, read on the forward strand.
TACTGCCTACGATGAAAATAAAGAGAAGGGATTGCTCCGCCATATCCTGCTCCGCAAGGGCTTTCATACCGGGGAAATCATGGTTTGTCTCATCATCAACGGGACGAAGCTGCCGCATGGCGGGGAGCTGGTGGAGGAGCTGTGTCATCTCGACCTTTCGGCATCGTCCGGAGAAAAACGCTCCCGGAGCGGTGCTGAAACTTTCGGTTACCGGCCGGGTGGTGTTAGGGGGAAAGAGATTCCTTCAAAGCAGGAGAAACCGGGCGAGGCGAGGCTTGCTGTCATGCGGACTTCCGGCAGCTGGCCGTTTCCTGCTATGGGGGATAAAACATATCCAGGAGGAGAGAAGCGAAGCAAAAACAGCCGGATCACCAGTATTTCCTATAACATCAACCGGGAGCGCAGCAATGTGATCATGGGGAATCACACGGAAACCATCTATGGCTCTGATACTATTGAGGACACAATCGACGGTATTCGTTTTCGGATTTCCCCGAGGTCCTTTTATCAGGTCAATCCGGTGCAGACGGAGCGGATGTATCGCCTTGCCTTGGAATTTGCCGAGTTGTCCGGAGAGGAAAATGTTCTCGATCTCTACTGCGGTATCGGTACGATTTCTCTTTTCCTTGCCAGAAAGGCGAAAAAGGTCTATGGCATTGAGATTGTCGATGATGCAATCCGGGATGCAAGAAGAAATGCCGAGCTGAACGGGCTTCATAATACCGAGTTCCATGCAGGGGCAGCCGAAGAGGTTCTGCCAAAGTGGTACAGGGCGCATCAGAAGGAGAAGATCGATGTGGTCTGCGTGGATCCTCCGAGAAAGGGCTGCGATCAGCGCTGTCTTGATACGATTGTGGAGATTGCTGCCCCCAAGCTGGTCTATGTCTCCTGTGATTCTGCGACCCTTGCGAGAGATATTGCCTACCTCCGGGAGCATGGCTATACCGTGCGGAAGCTCCGTCCCGTGGACAATTTCCCGGAGACGGTGCATGTGGAGTGCATAGCGTTGATACAAAGAGTGAAATAGTAAAAATCCTGCAT
>CAUUIW010000020.1:0-10112 GCA_963545355.1 uncultured Oribacterium sp.
GAGACCCTCCTGGAAATCCATCATTCCATTTTTACAGAAAAAATTTCATACTCTCCTTCAAAAATTGATGCTACAATGCATTTTTTGCTTTTGCCATTTTTAATGTCGTTTTTTGCCATTCTTTTTGGCGGCATACAACAGATCATGACTCTGCTCAAAACGGAAAAGAATAAGAGAAAACAGAAAAACAGATGGCTTGCGGCAGCAGCATACATCCTTGCGGCTCTGCTGCTCGGAGCTGCTCTGAGCATAAGCACGGGCGGCGGCAATACGGCAGAGTCTTCCTGGAACATCCCTGCTGAAACAGCCGACACCAGCCAAAGCAACGCAGAGCTCCTGATATCTTACTCCGTCATACTGTTTCACTCCGAAGCCGGTTCCGACAACAGGCTGCAGGCCATGACTCCCTCTAGCCGATCTTCCAGCCGATGGCTTGTATTCTGGAATCAACGAATCGACGATAGATTCCATCCTGCTTCATCAGCTCATCATGGTTTCCATGCTGTACAATCTGTCCTTTATCTATGACAAAGATTTGATCTGCGTTTCTGATTGTCTTCAGGCGATGTGCAATCATTAAAATCGTTTTTTCCTTTGTCAGAGTTTGAATTGCTTCCATCAGATCTTTTTCATTTTCCGGATCTACGTTCGCCGTCGCTTCGTCGAGGATGATAATCGCTGCGTCTTTCATAATTGCTCTGGCAATGGAGATGCGCTGTTTTTCCCCTCCCGACAGTGATGTACCTTTTTCTCCAATAACCGTGTTGTATCCATCGGGCAGAGCCGTGATAAAATCATGGCAGCAGGCTTTCTTCGCAGCGGCAATGACATCCTCCATCGATGCGTCCGGTTGTCCAAACCGAATATTATTCGCAACCGTATCGTGGAAAAGATATACGTTCTGGAATACAAAGCTGAAATTTTCCATAAGGGCATCCATGGAATATTCTTTGACATTCTTCCCATCGAGAGACACCATTCCCGTATTTACATCCCAAAAACGGGCAATCAAATGGCAGAGGGTGGTCTTGCCTCCCCCGGACGGTCCCACGAAAGCCGCCGATGTTTTCTCCGGTATAACCAAAGATACCTTGTCAATAATTTTCTTCTTATCGTAGGCAAATTCAATGTCGGATACTTCGATATTATTTGTCTTAGGAGTGTACGCCTCTCCCGAGATATCCATTAACTCAAGAGACAGCACTTCTTTGCCACGATCCACACACAAATCAACCACCCTAAGCAGAGAGGAATAGGAGCCCATCGTTTCAAGACCGGAAAATACGATGAATGACATAATCATCATGATAATTGCCGCAAGCAGTTCCATAGAGCCATTCAGATAAAATCCGATTGAGGCGGTCAGGATAACAACACCTGTCAGTTTTATCACGATGTTTTGAAGCGGAATATATCGGTTGCAGATCATCTCCAATTCCGTGTTTGTATCACCCGCCATACGGATCGTATCCTCCAGCTTTTTTCTCGAATCGGAAACCATATTGTAGGCTTTTACTTCGGAGATGCCTTGAATGTATTCCAGCACACCGGATATTACTTTTGTATCAACCTCTACTTTTTGGGCGGAGGCTTCTGCATTTGCCTTTCGCATTGCATGGTTGATTACGGAAAATATCACAATGCCCACCAGACAAATTATTCCTATCCTCCAATCGAAGGCGAGGATCATTAAAACGATGATTGCCGTGTTAAGAATCCCCTGCGTTGTCAGCATTACTACACGGGTAGCCACATCGCCAAGCTGTTCCATAACATTAGTGGTAATGGTGGTTATTTCGCCGAGGCTATTCTCATTAAAGTATCCCATAGGCAGATATCTCAAATGCTCGGCAATTTCAATTCTCTTACCGGCACATTCTCGATATCCTGCCCTGCATTGCAGCATGGTGGATATACCTCGCAGGAATGATTCAAGGAGTACAGAAACAAGCAGTATCATAAATCCTGTCAAAATTCTGCTGCCGGAGATACTCTCTGAAAGAAAACCATCCAGAACAAGATAGATGGCAGGGAATTTGGCCGCTTCGCAAACAGCAATCAGTACTCCAGTTACAAGCGTGCGATAAAACAGGCGCCGGTTTTCCTCCGCACAGAAATCAAAGAACTTTTTCAGTGTGGCAATCATGCAGGCACACCTCCTTCCACTTCATATACATCCTTCGCATAAATGTGAGCCTCCCACATGTTTTTGTAAAGAGGACTGGAATTAAGAAGCTCGGCATGGCTTCCTTTTGCTTCAATATTTCCGTTTTTAATCACAACAATCTGGTCGGCATCAACTATCGTGGAAAGCCTATGGGCGATCACAATCACGGTCTTTCCTTTTGAAAGCGCGGAGACTGATTTCTGGATAAGGGCTTCGTTCTCAGGATCAGTGTAAGCGGTTGCTTCATCAAGGATCAAAATCGGGGCGTTCTTCAGCATTGCTCTTGCAATGGAAATACGCTGCCTTTCTCCTCCGCTAAGATGAGCTCCACTACCTCCGACAAGCGTATCAAAACCATTTTCCAACTCCATGATGAAGTCATAGCAGCCGCTTTTTTGTGCAATCTTTTCGACATCTTCGTTTGATGCTGAAGGCTTTCCCATGCGAATATTCTCTCTTACCGAGCTATCAAACAGAAAACTATCCTGTGAAACATATGCTATCTGTGTATTGTAATCGGAGAGCGACATATCCCGAATATCCACTCCGCCGATTTTTATGTTGCCGCCCTGCACATCCCACAAGGATGTTATCAGGCGTGCCACGGTTGACTTCCCGCTGCCGGAAGGTCCTACAAGTGCGGTAACGCTTCCCTCCGGGATATCCAAACTGAAATCGTGAAGAACTTCCTTTTCCTCATATCCGAAACGGACATGATTCAGTGTGATATCATGCTTTACAGGTAATTCCCTGCTCGTTTTCGGACGTTTTAATTCCGCAAGTTTCAGAATATCATCGATTTCTTTGAAGATTGAAGTTGCCTTTGTAACATCATCGTTATAACTCATCACGGTAATGAGCGGCGAAATCAGTCCGCAGGATAGTATCACAATCATAATGTAGTTCGTAAGAGAAAGAGATCCGTTCATCGTAAAGACTGCACCGACAGGCAGAACAGAGAGCAATGTTGCCGGGGTAATCACCATGCCGAACGAAAAGGGAATAATACATGCCTTCATCCATTCAATGAAACTGTTCGCATTTTCTTTTGCGGCATCTGCAAGCCGACGGTAGGAGCTTTCCGCTTTTCCGAATGCTTTAATTACCTCAATACCACCGATATACTCCACCGCAGTGTCGTTTAATTCCTTTGTTGTGGTTTGTGTTTTTTGAAACCGTACATTGCTGTCCTTAAACATCCAGGCCATCGCAATTCCCGCAATCGGAAGGGTAGTAAGTGACAGGAGCGCCATCCGCCAGTCAATCGTCAGAATGTATATAAACAGCATAATCGGTGCACAGATATTGGCTGTAAATTCCGGTACTACATGCGCCAGAATCGGTTCCATAGAGTCTGTTCTTTCACAGATTATATTTTTCAACCCTCCGCTTGGTATTCCCTGTACTGTACCGAGGGGAAGGCGTGATAGTTTATCTATAAGTTGAATTCGTACATTGCTGATTAGCTTAAAGGTTGTCCGATGAGATATCTTCGTGGAAAGAGTATGAAAAACCACTCTGAGTATCCAAAGTGCAGCCATCGCCAACCCTTCCGGAAGATAGACGTAAAAATCTCTTTCTCCTGAAAAAAGCCTCTTTACCATATCTCCCATCAGGATATACGGGACGAGAGAAAAGCCCACTCCAATCATGGCAAAGATGACGCTTTTAATATAGGTGTTCTTGTACTCTCCTGCGAATTGGAAGATGTAATCCATAATTTCCTTTTTCTTTTCTTGCTTCATATATGTATCTCTCCTTTAGCTAATGATGCTGATTCCGATATTCATTTGGAGTCATGCCGCATATTTTTTTGAATGCGGCGCCGAACTTTGCCTGACTTTTATAGCCGACGGCTATCGCAATATCCAATATGCGCATCTCCTTTTTTTCTGTCAGATATTCCCTGGCTTTTCCGATGCGATATTCTTTCAGCCAAGTGTAGATGGGCTTTCCATACAGGTTCTTGAAGCAATCCTTAAGAGCCGTCTGCGAAATATCAAACCGCTCTGCCAGGCACTTAATGGTGTAGTCCTTATCTATGTTTTCGGAAATCAGTTTCTGCGCTACTTGTGTTTTTTCCACCTTGTCCTTATAGAAATAGGAACCTCCTTCTTCTGTATTCTTTGCTTCGATTACGGACAGGCAAACCAACAACTCCAGTACCTTTGCACGGAAATATGGAATTTTCGCACGGTCCGGAACCCTGTACAGATCAGTAAACAGGCGCTTGAGAGTTTCTTCCTTCTGTAGGATGAAATATCCGTCTTTTCCGCAGAATTTTCTTCGTATGCCTGTAAGATCGATGGGGATACCCGCCGCATTCTCGATGAGTGTTTTTTCTGCCAATGAATTTACAAATCCAATTGTAATGCCGTGATAATGATTAGTTGGAAAATAGTTCATTCCCTTATGATGAACGCGGGAATCAATACAAATGCTGCCTGCTTTTTTTATATAATACATTCCATTGTCACACTCCATTGTAAGGCTTCCCTCGCGGCAATAATCCACTGCAAGCACCGTATCCACAGCCTGATACATGGAATGATACTGTGACATGTGAAAATCGTTATACATGAGAAAAATGTCGTCGAAGACCTGATAAAGAATCATGTCTCCTTCGCCGGTCTCGTTTTCCAACCGGATGACAACGCATTCCTCGGTCCGTGCCACTATGCGGTATTCGCCGATCTCTCCGAAATTATGAAAGGTATCCCATAGCATACCCGGCACTTTGCCGAAATCCTTCGCTTGCCTGTCCGGGGTCGGAGTATTGTAGTTCATGTTATGCCTCCTGAATCCGAATCACATCATCACAGCAGTACTCAATGAATTCGCTGTCGTGCGTCACTGTGATGATGGTTCTCCCTTCTTCCTTTAATCGATTCCAATTTTGGCAACGGCATGCATCTGTAGGTAATCCAATCCGCTCGTCGGCTCATCTAAAAGAAGAATTGGCAATCTTGAAGCGATGGCACACGCCAAAGCGAGTTTCTGCTTTTGCCCTCCGGAAAGTGACATTGGATGTCTGTCACAAAAAGTTTCCAGTCCGGCCTCCTCTGATTTTATCCGGTTAGATGCTACTAACATATATAATAGCATAGTATTTTGCATTTCTATATTCTGTTTGAACATTTTTATTCCATTCGGTTGAAACTTTTACCAAAGGAGAAAAGGAACAAGAAGGATGAGACAAAGATCAGGAAGGTGGCTTGCAAATCAGAAACACATAAGCTTTTAAGGCTGCAGCGGCCGGTGAAATCGGATTGACAAAGCAGAGGCATGGCATTACTCTGAAATTCGATTGCGATTTTGCTGTAAACCGGGAAAGAGGTTACAGGAGCAGCAGGGAAGGATGGAGAGCTGTGAGTCGGATGACGGGCAGACAGAGGAGAACCGCCAAATCCGCTGCCGGTGATTTTTGAACGGGCGAGAACGGAGTGAGGACATGTCGAGAAGAGAAGTACCGATAGTATTGATTACCGGATATTTAGGCTCAGGGAAAACGACCCTGATGCAGAATATACTGAAGCAGGAAAAAAGAAGGATTGCGCTGATTGTCAATGATATGGGAAGTGTCAACATTGACGCCTCGCTTCTGCATAGGACGGGGAACCAGGTGGTACAGGTGGAAATGGTGGAGATGCAGAACGGCTGTATCTGCTGTACCCTGAAGGACGAATTTATGGCTGAAATAGAACGTTTATCTCAGGATAAAAGCATTGAAGCCATTTTTGTGGAAGCCTCGGGGATCAGTGAGCCATCGTCGATCGCAGGCGCGTTTGTCAATTATGAGGAAATGACAGAGGACACAAGAGTCTATCTGAAAACCGTGGTTTCTGTCGTGGATGTGGATCGCATCTATCGGGAATTTCTGCATGACCTGATGTCGGAGAGTGAACAGGAGGATGGTGACGTCATCAATCTTGTGATGGATCAGATTGAGTTCTGTAATGTGATTTTACTGAACAAGACAGATTTGCTGACGGATCAGCAGCTGGAGGAAGTGAAGGCGGGACTTCGCGATATCCAACAGGAGGCGGAGATGATCCCCTGCGTTCATGGGGAGATTGATCTTGACGTGATTCTTAACAGAGAGGATTTTGATTTTGACGAGGTGGAAGCCTGCAGCAGTGTAAATAAGGCCCTGAATCATTGTGAGCATGAGGATGAAAAGGCATGCGTGGATGAGTACGGGATTTCCTCCTTTGTATTTGAAGAAAAGAAACCCTTTAACAGAGAGCGATTTCATTGCCTTGTGAAGGATTATCCCGGGGAATTGATTCGCAGCAAGGGATATATCTGGTTCTCAGATGATTGGAAGCATGTCCAGCTGTTTGAACAGGCGGGGAGAAATGCCTCCATCACAGAGCTGTCGGAATGGGTCTCGGCGTGGCTGGAAGAGGAGCTGGAGGCAATACGCGGAGAATATCCGGATATCGCGGAGGCCTGGGACGCACAGTATGGAGACAGATGCAATCAGGTAGTCTTTATTGGAAAGAACTATGAAAAAGCGGATATTGTTGAAAGGCTGTATGCCTGCATCGATGAGCCGTAGGCGCTGGAGCCGGTGAGTTCCGGAGCAGAGAGATCATGAGGGGATACAGTGAGAGAGAAACGCAGGGAAAGAGGAACAAAATTACTAGCAATCTTTATTGAAGAGTGCTAACAGGCGTGTTATACTTAAACCTGTTGATAAAATAAGATTTTCGTGACATCAACGGAGCGAAGAGCGTTTTATCAAATAATCTATACACGAGGTGAGGAACATGGCAAAACAGGGAACTTTATCGATTCATAGTGAAAACATTTTCCCGATCATTAAGAAGTGGATGTACAGTGATCAGGATATTTTTGTGAGAGAGCTGGTCAGCAATGCAAGCGACGCGGTGACGAAGCTGCAGAAGCTGTCTCTGATCGGAGAGTGGGAGAAACCGGAGGACTATCAGGGACGGATTGATGTAACCGTGGATACCGAGAAGAAGACGCTTTGCTTTACGGACAACGGACTCGGTATGACGGAGGAGGAGGTGGAGAAGTATATTACGCAGATCGCCTTTTCCGGTGCGACGGATTTTATCGAGAAATATAAGGATAAAGCCAATGAGGAGCAGATTATCGGACACTTCGGTCTCGGCTTCTATTCCGCGTTTATGGTGGCATCTCTGGTGGAGATTGATACACTGAGCTGTCAAAAAGATGCGAAGCCGGTGCACTGGGAGTGCGGCGGCGGTACCGAATACCGTATGACAGAGGGAAGCAGAACGACAGTCGACACCAGCATTACCCTGCATCTGAATGAGGATTGTCTGAAGTATGCCAATGAGTGGGAGATGCGGACCATCCTTGAGAAATATTGTTCTTTTATGCCGGTAGAGATCTATCTTCAGAAGCTTCCGAAGGAAGAGGAGACAATCGAGAGCACCGACCGGCTCCCGACGGATACTGTCCTGGAGGAGATTCCGGAGAAAACGGAGACGGATAAGGACGGAAAGGAGATAAAGACGCCTGCGAAGCTCAGAATTGAGCGCCGTCCGGTACTGATGAATGAGACGCATCCGCTCTGGACGAAGAGTCCGAGTGAATGCAAGAAGGAAGAGTATCTCGGCTTTTATCAGAAGGTTTTCCATGATTATAAGGAGCCGCTCTTCTGGATTCATCTGAATATGGACTATCCCTATAATCTGAAGGGTATCCTGTATTTCCCGAAGATCAATATGGAGTATGAGTCGATTGAAGGGAAGATTAAGCTCTATAACAACCAGGTCTTCATTGCCGACAATATAAAGGAAGTCATTCCGGAGTATCTGCTTCTGTTAAAGGGTGTGATTGACTGTCCTGATCTGCCGCTCAATGTTTCACGTTCGCAGCTTCAGAACGACGGTTTTGTAAAGAAGATTTCCGACTATATCACGAAGAAGGTGGCTGACAAGCTTTCCGGTATGTGCAAGACGGATCGGGAGAACTATGAAAAGTATTGGGACGATATCGCTCCCTTCATCAAATATGGCTGTCTCCGTGATGCGAAGTTCTGTGAAAGGATGACGGATTATATCCTGTTTAAGGATCTGGACGGGAAGTATATGGCTCTGCCGGAGTGCCTTGAGACGGGGAAGAAGGATCTGACAACCGAAGAAAAGAATACTGCGAATAAGGAGAATTCTTCGGTGCAGGACGAAGCGGCAGATGCTTCAAAGCAGGAGGAGCAGGAAACTGTGACCGGCACGGAGGAAAGGAAGCCGGAGGAAGATGAGTCTGCTTCGATGCAGGAAACAGACGGCTCCGAGGCAGGAAGCGAAGCCGCACGGGAGTCGAAGGAAAAAACCATCTACTATGCGACAGATCTGATTCAGCAGAGCCAGTATGTCCGGATGTTTAAGGATGTCGGCAGGACAGCGCTGGTGCTCCCGGAGAGAATCGATCAGCCCTTTATTCAGGAGCTGGAGGCAAAGAATCCGGGGGTTCATTTCAAGAGAATTGATTCTGATCTGGAGGGAAGTCTCTGCGAAGATTTGTCTCCGGAAGAGCAGGAGGAGGCGAAGGAGCAGGGAGAAAAGCTGGAAAAGAGCTTCCGGATCGTCACCGGGAGGGAGAAGCTCCATGTCAAGCTTCAGAAGCTCTCCAGTGAGAAGCTTGCCGCGATCCTTTCTCTTTCCGAGGAATCCCGCCGTATGAACGACATGATGAAGATGTATGCCATGCAGGGGATGTCGATGGGAGAGCTTCCGGTAGAGGAGACACTGCTTCTGAACAGTGAGCATCCGCTTGTGAAATTCCTTCGGGAGCATCCGGAGGGAGAGAATACAAGGCTTGTCACAGAGCAGCTTTATGACCTTGCAAGAATCCAGCAGGCACCGCTGCCGGAAGAGGAGATGGCAAAGTTTGTGGAGCGTTCACAGGAGCTGCTGCTGAGGCTTGCGAAGAACTAGGAAAAAGCCGAAGGCGGAGCATCAGCCTGAGGGAAAGCGAAGTCGAAGCACTCCCATGGCATTTATGCATCATTTCGAGCTTCATGCGGGACAGGACATAAGGTATTCTCCCGCCGCTAGGCGATGGAGCAGGGGCGTTCTGGCTGAATCAGAAATTCATAGAGATTTGTTTTTCTAAGCTCCTGATTTACGATCTCCTCGATATGGAGAAGCTGCATGTGCATATTGCAGTGGCTGTGCTTGGCATCGCACCATTCACAGTGATAATTGTATCTGGTACAGGCGGAAATGTTAGTCTCGGCATCCACGGCATGGATGACGTCATAGAGATTGAGAGCGCGAAGATCCGTGGCGAGACAGACACCGCCGCCGACCCCCCGGGTTGCTTTGATGAGGGCAGCCTTCTTCAGCTTTCTGAGGATTTTATAGGCGAATTTCTGGGGAATTATTTCTTTCTCACAGAGATCCCGCATGACATGCAGCTTGTCATCGGACAGTCGGCGCAGGATCCTGAGTGCATAATCTATTTCTCGGGTAATTAACATTTTAGAACCTCGTTTCATGAAAAAAGCTCAATTTATCATAATAAAGCAGGATGGCACAGTCAATCCCCCTTGCGTGTTCCGTCCGTGTTTTGCTGTGAATGGAGCCGGCAGTCTTTAAGCCTTATTCATCGTGATGGATCGTCCGCATATCTCTTGCGGAAATGAGTGCTTCTATTATATAATGAATGCGTCGCAGCGTTTTCTGAGAGAAGAGGTGGGAGATGCAGAAGTTCTTCCTGAGCAAAAGAAAAACGAAGACTTCTTTTATGCAGGAAAGAATGACGAATATTTCCGCAAAGACTCTGTCTCAGTCTATCCCGGGCTATGATTGGAACGGGAGGATTGCGCACGGAAATCGGAAGGAATTTTAAGGTACCCGGGGAATGGCTTTGCCATTCCTTTTTTATTTTTCGCGAATAGCGAGGAAAATGCTGTGCTTGCACAAGGATTTGACGAGCATCGCGAAAC
>CAUUIW010000021.1:0-9749 GCA_963545355.1 uncultured Oribacterium sp.
TGGGGGAAAATCCGGAGATAATATCAAAGGATTACCTATCACTATCCGGCGCGAAATCACAGGGCATGAAGCAGCTGATGGCCGGCGGCGGTGTCGCCCTGATCGGTATCACTCTCGTACCGCTGCTTTCCAGACTATTTGGCTGATCTCCAAGTGAACTTATTTCTTGGGCAGAAAACCCTGTCAGGTGACTCATGTCACCTGACATACATATTGGAACGAGTATAAGAAATTGAAAAATGCTGGACTAAGTGATATTATAGTTCAAAAATATCGAATATATTAAACTAAGATAATGCTTGTTCTAAAGAGAAGGAGATAATTAGACTGAAAAAAGGTTAAGTCTAATAATCCTGAGAATATTAGAACCAGCGAAACGTAAGTATAAATATTACATAGCCAAGGCTGACCGATTATCAGCTTTGGCTATTTTTTTGCCTTTTCTCTGCAGGTGCACATGCCGGGAAGTGAGGCTAAGCTGTTAATATTCTGATCATATAAAACAAATAATCCGCAGGAGGAAATATTTATGGCGTTCATCAACATTGCAGTCCCGGTACTGCAGAAAGGAGCGTAGTTATTGGACAGTGTACTCGAACAGATTGGGGAATGGCTCAAGGGACTATTGATCTCGGCCATCATGGACCAGCTTTCGGGACTGTTTGACTCGGTGAATACTCAGGTTGGCGACATTGCAGCGCAGGTGGGACAGACTCCGGCAGATTTTTCTCCCGGAGTCTTTTCCATGATCCGGAATGTTTCCGAGTCAGTCATCATTCCGATAGCAGGCCTGATCCTGACCTTCATCGCCTGCCATGAGCTGATTCAGATGATTATTGATCACAATAACCTTGCGAACTTCGAAACCTGGATCTTTTTCAAGTGGATTTTCAAGACTTTTGTTGCCGTCACGCTGATTACCAACACATTTCCCATTGTCATGGCGGTGTTTGATGTCTCGCAGCATGTGATCAGCAGCGCCGGAGGAATTATTGCAGGGAGCACAGCCGTGGATGCCGCAGGGCTGGAAAATATGAAGGAGACTCTGGGAGCGATGGAACTTGGCCCGCTCTTCGGCCTGTTTCTCCAGTCCATGATTGTACAAGTAACCTTAAAGGTGCTTGGTGTCGTGATTTTTGTCATTGTCTATGGAAGGATGATCGAGATTTATCTGATGACGAGTCTTGCGCCAATTCCGTTTTCAACCTTTGGAAATCGGGAACAGAGCATGGTCGGGCAGAACTATCTCCGCTCCCTGCTCGCGCTGGGCTTCCAGGGATTTCTCATCATGATCTGTGTCGGCATTTATGCCGTGCTGATTCAAAGCATTTCCTTTTCGGATGACATTATCGCGTCCATCTGGGGTGTCCTCGGATACACGGTGCTGCTTTGTTTCACGTTGTTCAAAACGGGAACGCTCGCCAAGAGTGTATTCTCGGCGCATTGATGATGGCAGGCAGAAGGAGGTTCGTTAATGGCAGCCTATATTCCAGTCCCCCGTGATCTCACGAGGGTAAAAAGCAAGATTTTATTTAACCTGACGAAGCGGCAGCTTCTCTGCTTCGGACTGGCGGCACTGATCGGAGTGCCGTCTTTCTTTTTGATCCGGCGAAGCGGAAACATCAGCATGGCAGCGGTCTGCATGATCGTGGTCATGATGCCGTTCTTTCTTCTTGGAATGTATGAGCGGGACGGGCAGCCGCTGGAGAAAATTGCAAAGCAGTTCATCGAGGCCAAATTTGTAAGGCCTTGTATCCGTCCCTATCAGACCAACAATTATTACGCTGTTCTGATTCGTCAGGCGCAGGCAGAAAAGGAGGTAAATCGCATTGTTTTCTCTGACAAATCCGTTTCGAAAGACAGAACAAAGAAATCCAACCCTTCCGAAAAATCTGAGTAAATCCCAGATCCGGCAGATACAGAAGGTGATTGATCATGCCCGGAGGAATGATGGCATTCCACGCACCGCGCAGCAGTCGATTCCATTTCAGCGCATGTTTCCGGACGGAATCTGTCGTGTGACAGACCGCTACTACACCAAAACCATTCAGTATCAGGACATCAATTATCAGCTTGCCCAGCAGGAAGACAAGACCGCCATCTTTGAAGACTGGTGCTCCTTCCTCAACTTTTTTGACAGTTCAATACACTTTGAGCTGTCCTTCATGAATATGGCAACGGATGCGGAGAGTTTTGAGAAAAAGATCCGTATTCCCGGCCGCAACGACCACTTCAACGAAGTGAGAAACGAATACAGCCAGATGCTGAAGACGCAGCTCGCGCAGGGAAATAACGGTCTCACGAAGACAAAATACATCACCTTCGGTATTGAGGCGGATTCCATGCGGGAGGCAAAGCCGAGACTGGATCATGTACAGACGAACCTCATGAACAACTTCAAAAGGCTTTGCGTTTCGGCCAGGCTTCTGAATGGCAAAGAGCGTCTGCAGCTGATGCATGACATGTTTCACATGGGCGACAATGACCGTTTTTATTTTGACTGGGACTGGCTTGCCGGAAGCGGTCTGTCCGTAAAGGACTTCATCGCGCCGACTTCCTTCTCGTTTCCCGGCGGCAGAACCTTTACCATGGGCAGCCTCTGTGGAGCCATGAGTTATCTCCAGATTACGGCATCCGATCTTTCCGACCAGCTGCTCAAGGACTTTCTGGATATGGAATCGAGCGAAATTGTCACCATGCACATTCAGTCTGTTGACCAGACGGAAGCGATCAAGCAGGTGAAGCATACCATCACGGAGCTTGACCGGAGCAAGATCGAGGAACAGAAAAAGGCGGTCCGGTCCGGATACGACATGGATATCATTCCTTCGGATCTTGCGACCTACGGCAAGGACGCAAAGGCATTGCTGAAAGAGCTGCAGCAGCAGAACGAGCGCATGTTTCTGGTTACTTTTCTTCTGATGAACAACGGAAGGGATGCGCAGGAATTGGAAAACAATGTTTTTCAGGCATCCTCCATCGCCCAGAAGCATAACTGCAATCTCAGAAGGCTTGATTTCCAGCAGGAGCAGGGCCTGATGAGTTCCCTTCCGCTTGCGTATAACCAGATCGAGATTCAGCGGGCACTGACGACAAGCTCGACAGCCATCTTTGTCCCTTTTACAACGCAGGAGCTTTTCCAGTCCGGGAAGGAGGCTCTGTATTACGGCCTGAACGCACTCTCCAACAATCTGATCATGGTGGACCGCAAGAAACTGAAGAATCCGAACGGCCTGATCCTGGGCACGCCGGGATCAGGAAAATCATTTGCGGCGAAGCGGGAAATCACCAATGCTTTTCTGGTGACGGATGACGATGTGATCATCTGCGATCCGGAGGCGGAATACACGGCACTGGTCAATTGCTTTGAAGGACAGGTGATTAAAATCAGCCCGACCAGCACACAGTATATTAATCCGATGGATATCAATGAGTCCTACTCGGAGGAGGATAACCCGCTGGCGCTGAAAGCGGACTTTATTCTTTCGCTGTGCGAGCTGATCGTCGGCGGCAAGGAAGGCCTGCAGCCGATTGAGAAGACAGTCATCGACCGCTGTGTGCACCGGATCTATCAGAAGTATTTTGAGGATCCGAAACCGGAGAACATGCCGCTTCTTGAGGATCTGTACAACGCGCTCCTTCTGCAGGAGGAGAAGGAAGCGCACCGTGTGGCAACGGCACTGGAAATCTATGTGAAGGGTTCGCTGAATCTTTTCAATCACCACACCAATGTGGACATTGAAAACCGGCTCGTCTGCTATGACATTAAGGAGCTTGGCAAACAGCTGAAGAAGCTCGGCATGCTGGTTGTGCAGGATCAGGTCTGGGGCAGGGTGACTGCCAACCGCAGCGCCGGCCGTGCTACCCGTTACTACATGGATGAGTTCCACCTGCTCCTCAAGGAAGAGCAGACGGCTGCGTATTCGGTGGAAATCTGGAAGCGCTTCCGGAAATGGGGCGGCATTCCGACAGGAATCACGCAGAATGTGAAGGATCTGCTGTCCAGCCGGGAGGTTGAGAACATTTTTGAAAACTCGGACTTCGTGTACATGCTGAACCAGGCAGCGGGTGACCGGCAGATTCTGGCGCAGCAGCTGAATATTTCCCCTCATCAACTCTCCTATGTGACGCATTCCGGGGAAGGTGAGGGGCTTCTGTTCTATGGCAGTGTCATTCTTCCTTTTGTGGATCATTTCCCGACAGATCTGAAGCTCTACAGGATCATGACGACCAAGCTCAGCGAGGTAAAGGCACCGGAATGGAAGTGTGAAGAGGCAGAAACGGTAAAGGATAAGGGAAAAGATGAGAACAGCAGAAAAGAGCCTCGCGGAAAGGAGGCATGATGGCAGGGAAAGCAACGCGCCTCCGGTTTACGGAGGATGAGCTTGAAAATCCGAAGCTGCGGCGTGCTGCAGAGAAAGCGGACCGGGCTGCTGACCGGGCAGATCGCGCTGCAGAGAAAATCAAGAAAAAGCGCAGGCCGAAATCCAATATGGACCAGAGGACACAGCGCAAGGCGCGCCTAACCTTTGAAAACGAGACTGCCCCTGCCTGCAAAACTGCCGACGGGGGCAATCGTTTCAGAAGGACTATGGGGGTCGTATCCGGTGCGGTGCATGGAATTGTTGCCGTGGAGAATCAGGATGACAATGCCGCCGTGGAGGCGGCAAACACCGGAACCGGTATGGCGGAAGGCGGAGTGCATGCCGTGGAACATGCAGCTTACAGCAAAAAGCTGAAGGCCTACGACAAGGCAGAGAAGCTGATGGATAAATCTGACAGTGTAAATGTGGAAGCACTGTATCAGCAGCGGATGGCAGAGAACCCGGAACAGTTTTCCAATCCCATCTCCCGCTGGCAGCAGAAAAGAGCCATCCGCAGGGAATATGCCGCGGCCCGCCGTGCGGAGGAACACGCGGCAGAGGCTGGAAGTGCCGCGGGAAAGAGCACACAGACAGTCCGGGGAATCGGCCGGAAGCTCTCGGAACTGAAAGATCATGCATTTGAGTATGCAGCGGAGCATCCGCATGTGCTCCTGATCACCGGAGGACTGGCTCTCCTGCTCCTGCTGGTCTGCTCTTCGATGTCTTCCTGTTTCGCCTTCCTGCCGGGAGGCTCCGGCAGCGTTGTGGCTACGACATTCACGGCTGAAGATGAGGACATCATCGTGGCAAATGACGATTACAAGGCGATGGAAGCTGATCTGTCGGAGAAAATTGACCACATCAAATCGGATTATCCGGGATATGACGAATACAACTTTAATCTCGACGAGATCGGACATGATCCTTTTCAGCTGACGGCGTATCTGACTGTCTTCTTTGAAGACTATACGCGGGATGAGGTTCAGGCAGCGCTGAAGCGTCTGTTTGATCAGCAGTATGAGCTGGAGCTGAAGCCGGTGACGGAGATCCGCACACGGACGGAGACAAGAACCGGACACCGCACTGTGCACAATCCCGACGGGACAACAGACAGCGAGGAATATACGTACGAGGTGGAAGTGGAGTATGAGTATCACATCCTGAATGTCGCGCTCAGAAACAAGAATCTCGGTCATATCATCACGGAATCGGGCGGGATGTCCGAGGACCAGGCCGAGCGGTATGCGGTTCTGTTGGAGACGAAAGGCAACAAGGCCTATCTCTTCGCGGATGATCCTTATGTAGCAACTTCGGATGCGTATCTGGATTATGACATTCCGGGTGAGGCGCTTACCGATACGAAGTTTGCCAATATGATCCATGAAGCAGAGAAATATCTGGGGTATCCGTATGTATGGGGCGGATCATCACCGTCGACGAGCTTTGACTGCTCCGGCTTTGTCAGTTATGTCATCAATCACTGCGGCAACGGCTGGAACGTAGGCAGGCAGACAGCGGAAGGCCTGAGAAACTCCTGCTCCATTATCCCGGCAAGCGCGGCGCAGCCCGGCGATCTGATTTTCTTCCAGGGAACGTATGAAACCGCAGGTGCATCGCACGTCGGCATTTATGTTGGCAACAACATGATGATTCATTGTGGCAATCTCATCCAGTATGCGTCCATCGACACGTCTTACTGGAGGCAGCACTTCTACTGTTTCGGGCGTCTGCCGAACTGAAATTACGGAGGTTTAGAACATGACAAGACTTGAGAAAATCGGCGCGGATCTGGAAAAGGCCCGCGTCAGACAGAAGGAATGGACAACGCGGGTTAAAAATCTCGAAGAACGATACCGTGAGGAGGAAAATGCCGTGATCCACGACATGGTTCATGCGGCAAATCTCTCACCGGAGCGGCTGGCACAAATCATCGCCATGGCAGAGAAAGGCATCGTCGGGATTTATCCGCAGCCGGAGAAAACCAAAACAGAGAATGTGATTACAGAGGAGGATACGGAACATGAAGATTAAAAGCCTGATTGCAGGGATGCTGGCTGTTGTTATGCTTGCAGGTCTAGGAGCAATGACCTGTTATGCCGCTGGCAGCAGTGAAGCTGATGCTGTTTCTGTGAATGCGGCATCTGCGGAAGAGACGAAGGACAGCGTTGCAGCAAGGGAAACTCCTGCGGTATCCCCAGAGGGAGAAGAAAGTAGTGCTGCGGAGACAACAGGAAATCCTGCCACAGACAGTGCTGAGGGGAACGCAGAGAAGGCCGGAGATGAGAAAAAGCCTTACACAGTCACAGTAGATGAAGAAGGAAATACGGTTTATTTCATCGGGGACTGGAAATGGAGTAGCGAAGAACCGGATGAGAATTCATCTTCCGGCATCGTAAACGATAAGGTCAGCAGCTATCTTCATCTGCGCTCCGGAAGCGGAATGGAATATGACATCATCGGACATCTGCTTCCCGGCGAGGAGGTGCAGGTAGTCGGGGAAGACGGCGAATGGTATCAGGTCGTTGTTCCGGAAAAGACCGGGTATGTCAGCAAGGATTACCTGAAGGTACTGGAACAGGAAAAGAATGACGGAAACATCGATCAGGAATTTATAGAGACGATGCTGGGTCTCATGATGGAAAGCATGGAGGATGAGAAATCGTCTGCTCCTCTCACGCCCGATGGCAACATGACGCTGGTGGATGACATCGGATCTTCCACCAGGGCCGGCAAGCAGTTTATCACGCTGGTAACCAAAAACGGCAATTATTTCTATCTGATTATCGACCGCGATGAGGATGGCAATGAGAATGTCCATTTCCTGAATCAGGTAGATGAAGCTGACCTTTTTGCCCTGATGGATGATGATGAAGCTGCAGCGCTTCAGAAAGAAAAAGAGAGCAAGGAGACAGAAAAGGAGAAAACAGCGGAAGAACCGGCTGCGGAGACCACTACTTCGGAAGTGGAGGAAATCAAACCGGAGGACCATAAGCCGGCAGGAAAATCTGTCAATGTGCTTCCACTGGCTGCAGTGATCATCCTGCTGGCAGCGGCGGGCGGTGGATATCTCCATTTCCAGGCCAAAAAGAAAAAGAAGACAGCACAGAAGCCGGATCCCGATGCAGATTATGAAGAGGACGAATCCGAAGAGGAATATGAGATCCCCGATGAAGACGATGACGAAGAGAGTGGATCTGCCGATGATCCTGTCGAAGAATCGGAAGAATCAGAGTCGGAAGAGATGGATCAGGGCGAGTAAAGCAGGGGCAGGGCACAGCCCGGGGCGCGGGAATGCGCCCTTACATAAAAAAATGGACAGAGTCTTTCCGAAAAGGAAGGAACAGATGCATAGCCCGCGGAGATTATTCCGGGGCTTTTGTAAACAGGAAGAACAGGAGGAGGTCATAATGGAACTTGTACTTGCCGAGAAGCCCTCGGTTGCCCAGTCCATTTCCAGGGTACTGGGTGTGTCCAGACGATGTGATGGATATCTTGAGGGCGGAGAATACATCGTCAGCTGGTGTGTCGGCCATCTGGTGGAGCTGTCGCCGCCGGAAGCCTACGATGAGGCATACGCAAAATGGAAGCTGGAGGATCTCCCGATCCTTCCGGAACACTGGCAATATCAGGTTTCGGATTCCACGAGAAAGCAGTTCCGGATTGTGAAGGGGCTGATGAACCGGGAGGATGTCGAAAGTCTTGTCTGTGCTACCGATGCCGGGCGGGAGGGAGAACTCATCTTCCGTCTTGTCTATCATCAGGCAGGATGCCGTAAGCCTTTTGAGAGGCTTTGGATTTCCAGCATGGAGGATGCAGCGATCAGGGAGGGATTCGCCCATTTGGAACCGTCAGGAAAATACGATGTTTTATATGAAGCAGCCCTTTGCCGGGAGCGCGCTGACTGGATCGTCGGAATGAACGCCACCCGGCTTTTTTCATGTTTGTACGGATCCACGCTGAATGTCGGGCGGGTCATGACGCCGACACTTTCTATGGTGATCATACGGGATGCCGAGATTGCGGCATTTAAGGCGAAACCGTTCTACACGGTTGAGCTTTGTTCGGATGGCATGAGCGCGATGAGCCGCCGGTTTGATGATAAAGCAGAGGCAGAAAAGCTGCAGACATCATGCTGCGGAAGTATGCGGGCGGCGGTCAAATCCGTGGACCATACGGAGAAAACAGAACACCCTCCGCTTCTCTATGATCTGACCAGTCTGCAGAGGGATGCCAACCGCATTCTCGGTTTCACTGCCCAGCAGACGCTGGATTATACGCAGGCGCTTTATGAGAAGAAGCTGGTCACTTACCCGCGGACGGACAGCCGTTATCTGACTGAGGACATGCAGGAAATGCTGCCGCAGCTGATCGCCGATGTCGGGACAAAATACGCTGTACCTTCCGGAACGCTATCCCCGGAAATACAGGCCAGCGGAAATGTTACAAGACTTTTCAATAACCAAAAGGTCAGCGATCATCATGCCATTCTTCCGACCAGAACCATGTCCGGGGCAGATCTCACAGCACTTCCCACCGGCGAACAGGCTGTCCTGCAGCTGATCGCCGTAAGGCTTCTCTGCGCAGCAGCGAAAGATTATCGTACTTCCGAGGAAACGGCAGTTCTGACCTGTGCCGGAGAGGAATTTACGAGAAAAGGCAGGACGGTTCTGCAAATTGGCTGGAAGGAACTGTGGCTTATGTTTTATCCGGCGAAGAACCGGGAGAAAGATACCGGTGATGCGGCCGCTTTTTCATCCGGCGACGTGATTCCTTTTTCAAAAGCGGTCTTAAAGGAAGGCACCACAACACCGCCCAGGCGGTTCACCGAGGTTATATTCTATGAAGTGTAGATTAGAAAAATAAAAAGGGGGAAAAGTCAATGGCTACAAACAAAAAGATAACTGCCCTCTACGAAAGACTTTCTCGTGATGATGAAATGGTAGGGGACAGTAATTCAATTATAAACCAAAAGAAAATGCTTGAAGATTATGCTAATAAAAATGGCTATACCAATATCTTGCATTTTACCGATGACGGATATTCAGGAGGCTCATTTGAAAGACCGGCTTGGAAGAAACTCATTGAGGGAGTAGAAAATAACATCATAGATACTGTGATAGTTAAGGATATGAGTCGTGTCGGGCGTGATTATCTTCAGGTAGGCTTTTATACCGAAGTGATGTTTAGAGAAAAGGGAGTACACTTTATAGCTGTCGCAAATAGTGTTGATAGCAATAAAA
This sequence comes from uncultured Oribacterium sp., assembly GCA_963545355.1. Lineage (GTDB taxonomy): Bacteria > Bacillota > Clostridia > Lachnospirales > Lachnospiraceae > Oribacterium. The sequence goes on from CAUUIW010000021.1 coordinate 9,605, forward strand.
CAGAAAGTGCCGAATTTGCACCATTTCTAAATATTATGAATGAATGGTACATCAGAGATGCCAGTAAAAAGATAAAGAGCGTATTAAAGGCAAGAGGATTGGAAGGAGGACATCATACATCAAACCATGCTATATATGGCTATCG
>CAUUIW010000022.1:0-7625 GCA_963545355.1 uncultured Oribacterium sp.
ATCCAATCGTTCTTTTGTCGTCGGAGCATGTCACGGGAGGCCATGTGGTTGATGGGGTTCCGTGAACATAGAAAACTTATTCTGAGGAAGAGATGATTTCCGTAAAGGGCTGTGACATACGGCTTCCTTACGAGATGTGGTATGCGGTTTTACTGAGGTAAAAGCTCATAAAGTGTTTTCATAGGATGTTTATGGCTTTATGAGTGTTCATGGCCCGGTGGCTCAGCTGGTTAGAGCGCCGCCCTGTCACGGCGGAGGTCGTCGGTTCGATCCCGATCCGGGTCGCTGTCTTATAGTTGAACCCAGTGAGCTATAAGAGAAATAAGAAAAAAGCATATAGGGATGGGTTCCCGAGTGGCCAAAGGGGGCAGACTGTAAATCTGTTGTCACTGACTTCGGTGGTTCGAATCCACCCCCATCCATTTGAAATATGGGGTCTTAGCTCAGCTGGGAGAGCATCTGCCTTACAAGCAGAGGGTCATAGGTTCGAGCCCTATAGGCCCCACTTTTCATCTATATCGCGGGATGGAGCAGTCTGGTAGCTCGTCGGGCTCATAACCCGAAGGTCGTTGGTTCAAATCCTTCTCCCGCAACTCAGAAGCCTTCTAATATTTTAGAAGGTTTTTTTGTGGTTCTATTTTATGAAGAAAGCGGAAACAGCTTACTGTCTTGCGACATCTTTTCGGGAAAGTTATACTGTGATTGCAGTACCGGAAACTTCTTTGTCTGTCTGTATATGGATTAAGCGGAGACCTAGGATAACGAGTAGAGGTGATATATAAGAAAGTGAGGATGGGGGATGAGAGTTGGAATTTTAACCAGTGGCGGCGACTGCCAGGCATTGAATGCAACGATGCGAGGTGTCGGAAAATCCCTTTTTGGGATGGATCCCACGGTAGAGATCATCGGATTTTTGGATGGCTATCGCGGACTGATCTATGACGAGTATCGCAGGCTGTCGCGGCAGGATTTCTCCGGGATTTTAACCCTGGGAGGGACGATTCTCGGAACAAGCCGTACTCCCTTTAAAAAAATACGTGAGTTGGATGAGAATGGACTGGATAAGGTTGAGGCAATGAAGCACAGCTATCGCAAGCATCGTCTGGATTGTCTGATGGTGTTGGGCGGCAATGGCTCACTTAAAACGGCAAATCTTCTTTCTGAGGAGGGGCTGAATGTCATCGCCTGCCCCAAGACCATTGACAATGATCTTTACGGGACAGATATGACCTTTGGCTTTGATTCCGCCGTGACGGTCGCAACCAATGCAATCGACGGGATTCATACAACGGCAGCTTCTCATGGCAGAGTCTTTATTGTAGAAGTTATGGGGCATAAGGTTGGGATGCTGACACTTTATGCAGGTCTGGCAGGCGGTGCGGACATTATCCTGATTCCGGAAATCCACTATTCTCTGGATGCCATTTGTGAAAAGCTGAAGGAACGTCATAACTCCGGTTCCCGCTTTTCGATTATTGCCATTGCAGAAGGCGCAATCTCTTTGGAAGAGAGCAGACTGGGAAAAAAGGAGCTGAAGAAGAAGCTTCTGGACGATAAGAAAATATATCCTTCTGTCGCCTATAAACTGGCAGCACAGATCCAGGAAAAAACAGGCGCAGAGGTACGTGTCACCGTACCGGGGCATACGCAGAGAGGAGGAAAGCCCACGGCTTATGATCGTATCTTTGCCTCCCGTGTCGGCGTCAGGGCAGCAAAACTTGCGGTAGATCGTGATTTTGGGAAAATGGTGGCATCCAGGGGATCGGAAATCACCTCAATTCCTCTCCGGGATATCGCCGGGAAGCTGAAAACAGTGGATCCGGAATCCGGAATTGTAACGGAAGCCAAAATGCTGGGAATTTCTTTTGGGGACTAATGAGGCGGGAACATTATACAATAGTAGGAGATTAGCTTGGCGTATACAGCATTATATCGAAAATGGCGATCACAGACCTTTGATGAAGTGAAGGGACAGAAGGCGATTACGGAATCCTTCAAAAATCAGATCAAGGCAGGGCGTATCGGGCATGCCTATCTTTTTTGCGGAACCAGAGGTACCGGAAAAACCTCTGTTGCCAAAATTTTAGCAAGAGCTGTCAACTGTGAACACCCGGTTAATGGTAATCCCTGCAATGAATGTGCCAGCTGTCGGAGCATTCTGAAGGATTCCAATATGAATGTCATTGAAATGGATGCCGCTTCCAACAACGGAGTTGATGATATACGGGATATTCGGGACAAGGTCCAGTATCCGCCGGTAGATGCAAAATACAAGGTGTACATCATTGACGAGGTGCATATGCTGAGTCAGGCGGCATTCAATGCTTTTCTGAAAACACTGGAGGAACCGCCGGAGTATGTGATTTTTATTCTGGCAACGACAGAACCGAACAAATTGCCAGTGACGATACTTTCCCGCTGTCAGAGATATGATTTTAAAAGAATCGAGAGCAGCGTGATCGCGGAACGCCTTCGGGAAATTGCATCAGAGGAGAAGATCGATGTAACAGAGGAGGCCCTTCATTATATCGCGAGGGTTGGAGATGGTTCCATGCGGGATTCCGTGAGCCTCTTTGACCAGTGTGCACAGTATTGCTTTGACAGAAGCATTGATTATGAAGCTGCCCTGGAGATTCTGGGGGCGGTGGATACTTCCGTGTTTTCCGATATCTTTCGGGCAATTGCTGCGCATCGCGTGGAAGAGATTCTGCGCCTTGTTGAGGAGATAATGGAGCAGGGACGGGAACTCGGCCAGTTTCTGAGTGATTTTCTCCTGTACCTCAGAAATCTACTTCTGGCGAAAAATGTGGAAAATTTAAAAAATCTGGTGGATCTCTCCAGGGAGAATATGCAGCGGCTTCAGGAGGATAAGGAAAGGCTTTCGCAGGAAGAGCTTCTTCGGGGGATTCGTCTTCTGTCAGAATGTCAGAATCAGCTGCGCTTCGCACATCAGAGGAGAGTGCTTCTGGAAGTGGCGCTCATGAAGTTTGCGTATCCAGAGACGGATGTGACAAAAGAGGGTGTGGGTGCACGCCTGGCAGAGTTGGAGAGGGAGCTCGAAGAGCTTCGAAAAAACGGAACAGTGCCTTTCGGGGAAGAGAGAACAAAGCGAAGCTCCGCATCGGCGATGGGCGGAGCGGAAGAAAAGAGGATTTCAGAGAGAGAGGCTGATAAGGCCAGAGTTGTCACGCTGCCTAGGGCAGAATATGAAGATTTCATGAGAATTCAAAAAAACTGGAGCAGTTTTGTACAGAAGATCAGTGATGATCCTCTTCGCTCTGCTTTGCAGGGCTCCATGATTCAGAACAATGGGAACGGTATTCTGAAAATAGTCACGACTTCTTCGATTCATAAGGGGCTTATCGAGGATACTCTGGGGGGCAGACCTAAACTTCAGATCATTAAGGAGCTTTTAGAAAAACAGTTTCAGAGAAGCGTGCAGCTTCAGGTGGAATATCAGGATTTGAATGATTCCAGACGTTTTACGAGTTATGTGTCGGATCAGGATCTTCAGTCAAAAATAGATTTTGCCGTTGAGTCTGTGGATGAATTGGAGGGACTGGATGATTTTTAGATTATCGTGTAAAATAATATAGTTTAATAAAAATTTACTTCGTGCTAAGGAGAATTTATGGCTAAGTTTGGTGGATACCCGGGTGGTATGGGCGGCATGAATATGAATAATATCATGAAGCAGTATCAGAAGATGCAGAAAAAACTGGAAGAAACTCAGGAGGAGCTGAAACGGAAGGAGTATCATGCACAGGCCGGCGGTGGTGCTGTCAGAGTGACGGTTTCCGGAGAAAAAAAACTTACTGCTGTTTCGATAGATAAAGAGGCAGTGGATCCGGAGGATGTGGAGACACTTGAAGATATGATTCTGACAGCGGTAAATCAGGCATTTTCAGAGATGGAAGCGGACAGCGAAAATCAGATGGGAAAACTTACCGGCGGACTGGGACTGTAATGGAATATTTTTCTAAGGATATTTCGCATCTGGTGGGAGAGCTTTCTCATTTGCCGGGCATCGGACAGAAGAGCGCTCAAAGACTGGCGTTTCATATCGTTCATGCACCGATGGAGCAGGCAGAGGCACTGGCAGAGGCAATAGTGAAGGCACGGAGCAATGTTCATTATTGCAAGATCTGCTATACCCTGACAGATGAGGAGCTGTGCCCGATCTGCCGTTCTCCGGAGAGAAACCATCGGCAGATTATGGTGGTGGAGACCCCGAGGGATATGGGTGCCTATGAGCATACCGGAAAGTATCAGGGAGTTTATCATGTGCTTCATGGAGCGATATCGCCGATGCTGGGAATCGGTCCGGAGGATATCCGGCTGAAGGAGCTGATGCAGCGGCTGCAGGGGGATATCGAGGAGGTAATCCTCGCAACCAATTCCTCTCTGGAAGGAGAAACCACGGCAGCCTATCTCACAAAGCTTATCAAGCCTCTGGGAATCAAGCTGACTCGTATCGCTTCCGGCGTACCTGTCGGCGGAGATATCGAGAATATCGATGAAGTGACTCTTCTTCGTGCGCTGGAAGGCAGAGTCAGCCTGTAAGAAATGTGTTTCATCGTTGACGATCAATCTGGGAGAAGCAAATGGACAAGTATGAATTTAATTTAAAGGTAGAACAGATAAAAAAGAAAGTTGAGCAGAAGGATTTCCAGACTGCAATGAAGATCGCGGATACCATCGACTGGCGCCGTGTAAGAAATGCAAATCTGCTTGCCTCCATTGCCGATATCTATGAAACCAACGGGGAATATGATGAAGCTAAGGACATCCTGCTTCTGGCGTTTGGGCGGGCTCCGGTAGGAAAGCGTTTTCTTTATAAGCTGGCAGAGATTTCCGTGAGAGCCGGAGATCTGAAGGAAGCGACAGAGTTTTATCACGAGTTTCGGGAAATGAGTCCGGATGACTCGAGGCAGTATCTGATACAGTATATGATACTTGAGAAGAAGGGGGCAGGTCCTGCGCAGCTTGCCAGAGTTCTGGAGCAGTATACCTCTGTGGAGATTGATGAAAAGAATCTTTATGAACTGGCAAAGCTTTATGCGGCTTCGGATCAGATAGAGAAGTGCGTGGAAACCTGTGACAGAATCTCTCTTCTATTCGGTCTCGGAGAGTACGTGAATGATGCACTTGCCTTAAAGCAGCATTTTGCAGCTCTCACACAGGAGCAGGAAGACCTTCTGATTAATCATGAAAAATACGAAGAACGTTTGAGGGAAGTGGAAAAGACCTACCGGGAGAAGGAAGAGGGAGAAGCCAGGGAGAGCTCTGCCCGGGATGCGATCAGCGGGGAGAGTGAGCAGCGACTGATAGATGCGAATATTCCGGAAATCTTTACCAGTGAGGGAAGGCGGGAAGAAGAGCATACGGCGGTTATGCCTCGTACGGAAGAGGAAAGCGAAAGCGGAAAAGAAGTGAAGGAAGAGTCGACGGAACCTCGTCCGAAGGTGAATCTGGAGCAGTATACGAAAAATCTTCTCCTTCAGAACGCGGGGATTCTAGACTCTATGAAGGAGCTTTCAGCGGAGGACAAGGATACCGCCGCTGAGAAGGAAGCAGAAAAGCCCGAAGAAATCATGGCAGAACCGGAAAAGTATCATATGATTATCGAAGGGAAGACGGTGGACGATGCAATGTCCATCGCAGTGGATGAGATTAAATTTTTCCACGAGAAATATCATGTCAACTATAAGGTGGCAAAGATCAGCGCAGAGAAACTGAATCAGCGCGGCTTTGCTTCGATTCAGAACAGGCTGGAGGGGCGTGATCTTGTTATTACAGAGGCGGGAGAGCTTTCAGACAAAATTTTGGAGGAGCTCGAGAAGTTTATGGAGGAAGACCACAGTGCCTCCATTATTCTGATTGATGCCATAGATCATTTTGATCCAATGGCAGAGAGACATCCGGAGTTCATTGACCGCTTTGATATCGTGTCGGATCGCGAGGAAGAGGAAATGGAGGACCTGGATCTCTCTGATCTCTCTTCCGGGCGGACAGAAAAAGAGGAGAGCAGGCAAGAGCCATCAGAGGAAGCGGTTCATGAGAAAGATACAGAAGAGAAGCTGTCGGATACAGAAGAAAAGCAGGATATAAAACAGGAGAGCTCTCTCCCTGAAAACGATCAGAAAGAAATTGATGAGAGAGAAGATGCGGCTCCGATGAAATCAGAAAAAACGGAGGCGGGAGAAGAGGAACCGGAGCAGCCGGATGCTGCTGAGGAAAGCTTTATATCAGAGGAAGCAACAGCGGAGGAAGTGCCGGGTAACGCGGCAGAGAATAACGAAGCAGAAGGGGAAGCGGAAACAGCGGAGACTTCGATGGCGGCGCCGGAGCTCGAGGAAGATGGAATCGAGGCAAAGGAAATGGTTACAGAAGAAGATTACGAGGACGACGAGGGGGATTTCCGGGAGGATGATAGGCCGAAAAACGAAAAACCGGAGAAGGAGGGGATGAGCAGGGAAGATTTTGCGGATTATGCAGCAAGGTATGCGGAAAGCATTGACTGCATTCTCACAAAGGACGGTGAGCTGGCACTGTATGATGCAGCTTCTGAAATGGAAGAGGATGGACAGACACTCACGGAGGATGCGGCAAAGAAGCTGGTGGAAGAGTCCGCGGACCGAGCGGAAAATCCTTCTTTAGGAAAGAAACTGACCGCTTTTCTGCATCCGCAGTATGATAAGAAGGATCGTCTGATTCTTAGAGAAGAAGACATCCTCCCTTAGGAGGAACAGGAGAAAAATGAATTTTGGTGCTTCCTATATTTTGTATCTGAGAGAGCATTGGCTCTCTGCTCTGGTATTTGTCCTTTTTGCGGCGCTTTTCTATATGGGCTGGAAAAAAGGGCTTGTTAAGATGGCATTTTCTTTTGTATCATTGTTATTTTCTGTCATTTTAAGTAAGATACTGCTGCCGGTAGTAAAGCCGTGGGCATTGTCAAATCCAGTTATCGTTGGATTGATTCGCGCCAGGATACCGGTACAGACATTAGTACCCGGCGCTTCGACGGATCCCGGCACTGCTGCTTCGGGCAATGCAGCACAGGGAGCAGCCGGTTCCATCGGCAATACTATCACAGACAGTTTTTATCGTTGGGCAGGCTTGGATAAGTTCACGAATTATCTTGCAGACCGTATCACAAATCTGATTCTCTCGATTTTGATTTTTATTGTGCTGGTGATACTGATCCATCTGGGATCTAAGCTTCTTTATCATGTGCTGGAGGGTGTGGCAAAACTTCCGGGGATCAGCCTGCTGAACAGACTCATGGGGGGAGCACTGGGACTTCTGGAAGGAGTTGCCTACCTCTGGATCCTTTTTTTGATTATCGGTATCCTTCCCTCCTTTCCTTTTTCCGAGGAGATTCTCCATCAAATCAACAGAGAGGGAAGCTGGCTCTATCTTTTAAAGGAGGCAAACCTTCTTACCAGAGTATTTTCCGCACTGCTATAAAAACAGTCAAAAAATTGTAATTTTTTCGTTGACAAGACTTATAAACCCGATATATACTAAGCAGGCTGTTTCGAGCAGAGGATTTTTATCAGAAAGCTTGAGACAACGGAACCTTGACAATCAAAGATCGAATAATACACAGACCCTGAAGATTC
>CAUUIW010000023.1:0-6036 GCA_963545355.1 uncultured Oribacterium sp.
GGAAAGTATTTATAAGTATGATACAAGACAACGGAGAGGTGTTTTTAGAGCATTGCAGCTAAAAGAGGCATTCAGAGTATGCCTAAGATAAAAGCAAGTCTTAAAACGCATTCCATCACTTAATACAACAAAACAGTTAGAGCGATTAGAAAAGTAAAAAATCTAATCGCTTTTTTTATTGCGATGAAAGGAGGGTGCAGATGACAGATGAAAAAAACAAAGCTGAAAACACATTCAGTAAAAAAATAGGAAAAACAAACTATAAAGTTACAGTGCATTTCAGTGAAACCAGTAATGAAACAATTACAGATAAAATAAATAGACTCATTCAGAAAGAATGTGAAGATATGAGTTACAAAAAAGACGAAGAAATTTCTTAAATACCCTTGACAAAAGCTATCAGAGGATACGCTGCTCAGTGCCATGGAGACAGCCGGTGCGGAGGACATGCCGGAGGATGCAGAGCGCAAAGGCCTCGGGACACCGGCAACCCGTGCCGGCATTATTGAAAAGCTGGTACAGAAGGGCTTTATCGAGCGAAAAGGCGATAAGAAGACACGGTATCTGGTATCCACGGCGAGAGGAAATTCTCTGATTACCGTAATGCCGGAACAGATTCGTTCGGCAGCCATGACTGCCGACTGGGAACAGAAGCTTCTTGAAATTGAGCGGGGAGCTTACGCCGCGAAGAATTTCATGCAGGAAATTACCGGGATGATTGCGGGACTTGTCAGGAATTATGACGCGGCGAAAGGAACAGGGTTGGAAATGAATCATTACCGGAAAGTCGGGAGCTGCCCATGCTGCCAGTCTGATGTGCTGGAAAAGCCCAAGGGCTGGTTTTGCAGTAACCGCGGATGCCGGTTTGCGCTCTGGAAGGATAATGCATTTTTCAAAAGTATTGGAAAGCGCTTGTCTGTAAGCATGGTTGAGCGGCTGCTCTCGGATGGAAGGGTCCGGCTGAAAGACTGCACAAGCCGGAAGACAGGAAGGCATTTTGATGCCACTCTTCTGCTCTCAGCAGATCCGGACGGAAGGACCAGCTTCCAGCTGGAATTTGATACGCCAAATAACAGGAGCAACGGCGGGAAAGAAAACAGAAAGCAGAGATCAGTAAAGGGAACAGTATCCGGGAACAAATACAGGTCGGAAGATCGGAGGAATCGTTATGAGCAGTAAGCTGTCACTTGCCGAACAGGAAACCATCATTCTCTGGGACAACGAGCTGGATACAGCAAGCGTTTATACTCATGATCCCAGGATGCTCCGCCGCCTTGCGGAGCTTTCAGAGAAGTATCCGGATGATTTTATTTTCGAGGAAAATGGCGCTGGAAAGTCCAGATTTTACCGGGTTCCCAAGAAGCTCATCGCCATTCGCAATCCCTACAGCGAGGAGCGCCGGAAAAGACAGCGGGAACAGGCGCTGCAGGAAAATTACAGAGCTCGGTTTTCCGGAAATCCCGGGGATACTACCGGAGAGAAAACATAATCTCCGGAGAACAAGGAACAGAAACCGGCGGCAAGGCTGCCGAAACACAAACAGGAGGAGGTCCGGCAATGGATTCAAACAGAAAAAGCGATGAGAGAACAGAAAAAAGTGCGGCAGAGCAGATCCGCGGGCAGCTTGAACAATTTCAAGAGGGAGAATTTATTCTGCAGATCCCGCTGAATGCCGCCGTGGAAAGTGAGGTGAAAGATCATGAATAGGAAATACGGCCTCGACCAGGTTTCTGTTCGCTTGGTGAAAGAACCACCGCTGCTTAGCAAAGAGGATATTACCAGCCCGGAATCTGCAGTACGGATCCTGGGGGATACATTCCGAGATTATGACCGGGAGGTCGTCGGTGTGGTTCATCTCAGAAATGACAACGTGCCAATCAATATGACAATCGCCAGTATCGGAACGCTCAATTCCTCACTGGCTCACCCCAGAGAGATTATGAAAGCGGCGTTCCTGTCCAATGCGGCAGCCATCATTCTGTTTCACAATCATCCGAGCGGAAGGCTGGAACCGTCAAAGGAAGATATTGCACTTACGAACAGGATGCAGCAGCTCTGCACACTGGCCGGGATACCGGTGCTGGATCATATCATTCTCGGAAAAGACCAGTATTACTACTCATTTCGGGAAAAGGATATCCTGCGGATGGACAGCATGCCGTATTCCACGGATCTTGCGGACATCAATCTGAAGATCGCGGAGAAAGAGGCGGAAAAGTATGGCTACCGGAAGGAAATGAAACTTGGAAAATCCGTCCGGAAATCTTTGTCAGAGCTGAAAGCACAGGGAGAAAAGAAGGACGGGACAGTTTCTCCCGAAACCGGGAAGGCAAAACGAAAGACGGCCGCGAAAGCAAAAGAGGACGCAAGGTGACATTCCATGAGGAAGAAACAAAGGAGGGCATGGCGAATGAGTGACTGGCATGATGAATTCGCAGAACCGATGCACGATACGCCGGCGGAAAAGGATTCCCTTGTAGCCGCGATGGAAGCTGCGGGATATACCTATGACGGCCTGCAGAGCACAAATGATCATCTTCGTTTTTTCGGGAACAACGGGCAGACGATCACGATGGGAGGCTGGCACGAGTGTGAGGAATGGCTGAATGGTGTTGTCTTTGATGATCCGCAGGTATCTGACCGGGTGGAGCTGATTCTCCATCCGGAGCGTTTTCCTGAGATGGATCCGGGCAGAGCGGCGCTCCGCTCCGTGGAGGATTTTGTTGAGCAGAACGATAACAGCTTTGACGGAATCATCAATAATCTTCCGGAGCCGGATCCGACAGAACGCGCCTGCAGATGCGCCGATGAAAAAGCGAGGGAATCCGTACTGGAAAAGCTCAGAGAACAGCAGACGCAGGACCCTCCGGCCAAACATGAATGGACGAGAGTGTTCCGCAGACCGAAAGAAAGGAGCCTCGAATGAATCTGACTAGAGACGAGCGCACCCTGCTGATGCTCTACTATTCTTCCGGGCGATCGGAAACAATACAAACTTTTAAAGAGATGCGGGACTGCCTCATGCCGGATGAAGCAGAACTCTGGCTGATGACGGAATCCCTGATCAGTAAGCTCCTCTGTATGACGGATGAGGAATATAGCAGGCTGGATCTGTTTTCTGAAACAGGTCCGACAGGAGGTGCCCATGCAGACAAGAGATAAATGGGTGCACTTTGTGATGACCGGCGATGAATACGAACGGATGCGGCGCAAAATGGAGGAAATCGGGATCAGGAATCAAAGTTCGTATCTTAGAAAAATGGCACTGGATGGTTATTGCGTGAACCTTGATCTGGGCGATGTGAAGGAAATGGTTTCTCTGCTTCGTTACTGCAGCAATAACCTGAACCAGTATGCGAAGCGGGCAAATGAAACAGGATCTGTTTATGCGGAGGACATTCAGGATCTGAAGCAAAGGCAGCAGAAAATCTGGGAGGCCACAAAAGAAATTCTGGCAAGGCTTGCTACAATTACGTGACATCCTTGATGGCAATTGGGGCCTCCGATAAACTGAAAGCAAATCAGACAAGGAGGTACGTATTATGTGGCTGATCAAATTACCGTTTAAACTTCTGGCACTTCCGGTCCTTCTGGTTGTATGCGTCTTTACCATCTTCTATAAACTCGCCCTTGGGGTGTCTGGTCTTGCTGCCGGCATCATCTATCTTGTCTTCGGCGTCTGCATTGTGATTGCACTGCTTCAGGGGCACTGGGTGAGTGTCGGTATCGTCTTTGCCGCCGCCTGCGTCGTATTTCTGATCATCATGACCGCCGAACTTGTTCTGATGGGACTGGAGGCGCTTTCGGGGCTATTGTCCGGATTTATTTTCTCAAGATAAAAATGAAGCATATGGGAGTCTGATGTGGCCGGGGATGGAGCAGATAGTTCCCCGGCTTTTTTATGTCCGGAGGAAGGAGGCGGCAAATGGCAGCGACAAGGCTGATTCCACTGCATGTGAATAAGGGAAAAACAATTGCGCAGAGTCTTGGCGACCGGACAGATTATGCGAGTAATCCGGAGAAGACCGGGAAGGGCGAACTGGTCTCCGGCTATATGTGTGACCCGATGACTGTCGATGAGGAATTCCTTCTGTCCAAACGACAGTATCAGCAGATCACAGGCCGCGAATCCAGGCATGATGTGATTGCCTATCAGATCCGCCAGTCCTTCAAACCCGGCGAGATCACGCCGGAAGACGCGAATGCACTGGGGAGGGAACTTGCACTTCGTTTCACCAAAGGGAAATACGCATTCATCGTCGCAACGCACACGGACCGGGCGCATATTCATAACCACATCATTTTTAATTCCACATCTCTGGATGTCACCCGCAAATTCAAAAACTTCTGGCTGTCGAGTATTGCGCTGCAGTATGTCAGCGATCTGATCTGCCTCGAACATGGCCTGTCCGTCATCAAACCAAAGCCCTATCGCGACCGGCAGAAACGGACAGAATACCCGAAGCGGGAGAACCTTCGTGATGAGATCTGCCGGGATATGGATGCGGTCCTTCAGGGTACATGTCCGAATAACTTTGAAGAGTTTCTGCAGAACCTGGAGAAGTCCGGCTATGAAATCAAGCGCGGCAGGCAGATCGCCGTGAAGGGAAAGAGGCAGAAGCGTTTCACCCGTCTCTCCTTTCTCCGGGAAGGTTATACAGAAGCAGATCTTCGCGCATATCTGGAATCGGAAGGAACGCGCAAACGACTACCAGCAAAACCGAAAAAGCATTCTCCGGCGGATCGTCCGTTCAATCTCATCATTGATATTCAGACAAAGCTTCAGTCCAAAGGCGCAGGTTATCGCAGGTGGGCCACGGTTTACAATCTGAAGCAGATGTCGAAGACGCTTCTTTTTCTCCGAGACCACCAGATCGAAAGCATGGATCAGCTGGAGATGATGGTTCATACCCGGACGGAAAAACGAAACGAGATTCTCTCGCAGATGCAGACAGCAGAAAAGCGGCTCACGGAAATCTCGGCTCTGCGAACGCATATCATCAACTATTCCAAAACCAGATCAGTATATGAAGCGTATCGCAAGGCGGGCTACAGCAAAAAATTCCTGGAGGAACACCGGGAAGAAATCACACTGCACAAGGCAGCAAAGCAGGCCTTTGATACTCTGGAGCTGCAGAAGATCCCGAGGATTAAGGAACTGAGCACGGAATATGCAGCAGTATTGGCGGAGAAAAAACAGCTTTATCATGAATACCGGAAAGTAAAAGATGAAGTGCAGGAGCTGCTCATCGCGCAAAAGAATGTCGCGTCTCTGTATGATGCAGAGCGGAAGGAAGAAGCGCAAAGGAAGAAGCAGCAGGAACAAAGTCACTAAAGTAGTAAGAACTATCGGGACCCGGACGGCAGGATTTCCTGTACCGTCCGGGTCCCGCTTTTCAGCGTTTCGCAGAAACGCGCAGCCATCACAAAGTGATGATCTGTAAGGGCTTGGGAATATCCCAACAAGCCATTTCCGCGGAAGCGAAAATGCGTTCCCAGGGCCAGAGTTGGCCAAGGGAACATTGCTTGCCAGTTAGTGAGGTGACCAATATTTTGAGCAAAAGAAAACGGCAAATTGATTGATAATATTCCAGGATATGATTAAAATGGAACTATAATCCCCGGATTTATATCGAAATTATAAAGAACCCGCATGCTTAAGGGAATTAAACCTATGAAGTATTTATCTGTTAAGCAAACCTCGGAAAAATGGGGCATTTCTGTCCGGAGAGTAAACATCCTTTGCTCAGAAAAGAGAATTCCAGGTGCTACGAAGATCGGTTTCTACTGGGCGATCCCAGCGGATGCAGAAAAACCTCGCGACGCAAGAATCAAGAGTGGGAAATATATCAAATTGAAAATAACGCAGTCGAGACAGAATAGTCCTGCTTCAAACAGAATATATGAAGAACAAAGGATTGTGAGGAATATGTATGCCACAGGTGAATGAATATAGCAATTATAATTTCATAGATCTATTTGCAGGGGCGGGAGGCCTGTCCGAGGGGTTCCTTCAGGCGGGCTTCCGTCCGGTTG